>NZ_JBITDT010000016.1:0-143950 GCF_044454415.1 Micromonospora sp. NPDC051543 | reverse complement strand
GAGCAGCAGGCCACCGACCTCGTCGCCCACAACTGGAACAGCTAAGAAACCACCGATGGCCGGCACCCGACAACGGGTGCCGGCCATCGCCGTACCTTCAGATTGCCAACGCGCGGCCGGCGCGTCCTCCAGTGCGGAGGGCGCGCCGGGGGTCAGACGCGGAAGCCGGCGGCGCGGGCCGCCTCGCGTTCCCGGCGGCGATCGGAGCGTCGACGCAGGAACCAGTAGACGAAGACGACAAGACCCACCAGGAAGGCGAGTACGAGCACCGGCAGGATGACCGCGACCAGGGACATGACCACGCTCGTCGCGTCCTCGGCGGTGCTGGCCACCGGGGCGCCGAACCCGGCGGTGGTCGCGTTGATCACCGGGCGTGCGGCGGACTTGAGCAGGTGTACACCGAAGGCGAGGAGTACGCCGGTGGCGACCGGCACCCACTGGTGGCTGGAGAAGAAGCTCCCCGGGTCGCTGACGGTCACGGTCTCCGACGACGAGCCGGCCCCGAAGGCGAGGCCACCGGCGGTGGGCCGGACGACGGTCTGCACCACGTCGTTGACGTGGTCGACGACCGGCACCTTGTCCGCCACCATCTCGACGGCGAGCAGGACGGCAAGGATGACGATGACCCAGCCGTTGCCGAGCCACGTCCAGCCGCTGGGCAGGTCGATCAGGTTGGTGTAGCGGCCGAGTAGGCCGAGGACGAGCAGGGGTATGTAGGCATTCAGACCCGCCGAGGCGGCGAGGCCGGTGCCGGTGAGGACTTCGAACACGATCTCAGCATCGCACCGACGCGCCAGTGCCGCTCGGTGGCGGCTGCGGGGTGCTCGGCTACCCTCGTCGGGTGCGGTTGGTCATTGCGAAGTGCTCGGTGGACTACGTCGGACGGCTCTCGGCTCACCTGCCGCTGGCGACCCGGCTGTTGATGGTGAAGGCGGACGGGTCGGTGTCGATTCACGCCGACGATCGTGCGTACAAGCCGCTGAACTGGATGAGCCCGCCGTGCCGGCTGGAGGAGGCCCCCGGCGTGTGGCGGGTGGTCAACAAGGCCGGCGAGGAGTTGCGGATCACCCTGGAGGAGGTCTTCCAGGACACCTCGTACGAGCTGGGTGTGGATCCCGGCCTGCGCAAGGACGGGGTGGAGGCGCACCTGCAGGAGCTGCTGGCGGCCAACCCGACCGTGCTGGGCGAGGGGTTCACGTTGGTGCGCCGCGAGTACATGACGGCGATCGGCCCGGTGGACCTGCTGTGCCGGGACGCCAACTCCGGGGCCGTGGCCGTCGAGATCAAGCGGCGTGGCGAGATCGACGGCGTGGAGCAGTTGACCCGCTATCTCGAACTCATGAACCGTGACCCGCTGCTCAGCCCGGTCACCGGCGTGTTCGCCGCGCAGGAGATCAAGCCGCAGGCCCGGGTGCTCGCCGCCGACCGGGGCATCCGGTGCGTCGTCGTCAACTACGACCGGCTGCGTGGCATCGAGAAGGACGAGCTGACCCTCTTCTGACCCGGCTCACGACCCGGTCCGTACGGCGATCAACGACTTCGGTAGGCCGAAGATTCGCTCGACGAGCATTGTCGAGTCGGGAAAATAGTGGCGCATCTGCGAACGGTCCAGCAGTTCGGTCCAGAGCACCTGGTGGATGGCGGCCTCGTGGCTGCGGGTCGGTTTGTGCCCGAGGGGCCAACGGCGAGCGAGCGCCGTGCGCATCCGGATCGGCAGGAACTGCATCCCGGGTGCGATCCAGTGCGGCTCGATGGGGAAGTAGCGGTAGGGCGTCTGCACCCAGTGCCGATCGGCCAGTGAACGGGTTGCGGCGGCGAACCGCAGCCGGCGCTCGTGCCCGCCGACGTGTTCCAGCACGGAGTTGGAGAAGACCAGGTCGTAGGCGCCCTTGGCGACACGGGGTGGCAGGTCGCAGGCGTCGGCCTGCTCGACGTGGGCCCACTCGGGTACGGCGGCGGGCGGCTGTTCCAGGTTGACCACGGTGACGCGGGCCGGCCGGACGGTGGCGCGGTGCCAGGTGCCGAGCCGGCCGCCGAGGTCGACGACGTGCATGTCACCGATGTCGGGGAAGGTGCGCGCCAGCCACTCCGAACGACGACGCCGCTGCCGAGCGCTCCACGACTGGTCACTGTCGACAAGGCTGTGTCGCAATCGATTGTGGCCCATTTAACGCAATGTACCGCCGTGCGTACGACGTATAAACATGTGGATACGCCGATCGCGGCGCAGATCGGCTATCCGACACTCACCTGCCGTACATCACCTTGATGGCTTTGACGAGGCGTGCCACGTCGGTCGGGGTGCGGTCGAACGTCATCGACGGCAGCAGTGAGCGCGCCCGACGCCGGGTGATGGCCTTGGCGCGGGCGAACTCGCGGAGGCCGTCCTCGCCGTGGATCCGCCCGAAGCCGGAGTCGCCGACGCCGCCGAACGGCAGCGTGGACATCCCGGCGAAGGTCAGGGCGGAGTTGACCGAGGTCATCCCCGAGCGCAGGCGCCGCGCGATGCTCACGGCACGCTGCCGGCCGAAGACCGAACCCCCGAGGCCGTACGACACGGCGTTGGCGCGGGCCACGGCCTCGTCGGCGTCGCGGACCCGGCTGATGGTGACCGTCGGGCCGAAGGTCTCCTCGCGGACGGCGGCGGACTCCTCCGGTACGTCCACCAGCACGGTCGGGTGCACGTACGGTGGCTGCACCGCGTCGGGGCCGCCGACCAGGGCGCGACCACCGGAGCTGACGGCCGCCTCGATGTGGCGGCGGATCACGTCGATCTGGCCCGGCATGGTGATCGGGCCGATGTCGGCGCCGTCGGGGCCGACGGTCAGCCGGCCGGCGCGGGCGACGACCTTGTCGACGAAGGCGTCGAAGACCGTGTCGACGGCGTAGACGCGCTCGATGCCGATGCAGGTCTGGCCGGCGTTGGTCATGGCGCCCCAGACGCACGCCTCGGCGGCGGCGTCCAGGTCGGCGTCGCTGTCGACGATCATGGCGTCCTTGCCGCCGCCCTCGATCAGCACCGGCGTCAGCGTCTCGGCGCAGGCGGCCATCACCTTGCGGGCGGTCGCGGTCGAGCCGGTGAAGGCCACCTTGTCGACCCCGGAACGGCACAGCGCCGCGCCGACGTCGCCGAGCCCGTGTACGGCGGTGAACACCGGCTGCTCGGGCACCACCTCCGCGAACGTGTCCACCAGCCACTGGCCGACGACGGGTGTGTACTCGCTGGGCTTGAGCACGACGGCGTTGCCGGCGGCCAGGGCGTACGCGGCGGAGCCGAGCGGGGTGAGGACCGGGTAGTTCCACGGCCCGATCACACCCACCACGCCGTGCGGCTGGTATTCCAGGTGCGCGGAGAACTCGGCGAGGACGAGCCGGGACCGTACCCGGCGTGGGCCGAGCACGCGGCCCGCGTTGCGGGCGGCCCAGTCGACGTGTTCGATCGCGCTGGCGATCTCGACGATGGCGTCGGCGGCCGGTTTGCCGCCCTCGACGTGCATCAACTCGGCGAGCTGCTCGACGCGCTTGGCGAGCAGCGCGCGCCAGCGCAGCATCCGCTGGCGGCGGCCGCTGAAGCCCAGACCGGCCCACCACTCGGCGGCGGAACGCGCGCGCTCGACGGCCTGCCGTACGTCCGCCTCGGTGGCGGCCGGCAGGCGGCCGGCCTCGACGCCGGTGGCCGGACTGGTGGAGACCAGCTCGTGCGCCTCGATCAGAGGGGTGCCGGGGACATGCACAGCCGTCATGGCGGAAGTCTAGACCCGAAGATTACTCATCGGTAGGCCGCGATTTCGGGTGCCGGGGTGGGAGTCGCGTCCACTCGTCCACTCGTTGATCAGTGCAGGTCAGGTGCGCAGTGCCGAGGGGTGGCCGTCCGAATCGTCGAACGGCGGGTGACCGGGAGGTGACGAGGAGCTGACCGGCCGGTCGGTATTGACGATTACCGTCTGATGGCAGGCTGACGCGCGGAGTAACGGTGTGGGGTGGAGGGCTGACTGTCCATGGAGGAACATCCGGAACTGATGCCGTTGTTGACGGTCGCCGGTGGGCCGATGCGCGGAGCGAGCTTCCGCCTGCGGGCCGAGCCGCAGGTGATCGGTCGCGCGCCGACCGGTCACGTGGTGATCAGCGACCCGCACCTGAGTCGCCGGCACGCCGAGGTGTGGCTGGCCCCGGAGGGCGCGTCGCTGCGTGACCTGGGCTCGACCAACGGCACCTGGCTCAACGACCGCCGGATCACCGAGGTGGAGCGCCTGAGCGACGGCGACGTGATCCGACTCGGCCGCACCGAGCTGCGCCTGTTCGATCCGGGGGTCGCCCACACGGATCCGGTCGGGCTCAGCTTCGGGGTGTCCCGACGCGACATCCGACCGACGCTGCCACTGCCGTTGGCTTCGCCACCCGGCGTCCGCCGCTGACCCGGCCGGGGCGACCACCGGCCCTCGGCAACACTCCGGCGGTGCCGCGCGGTGGCTGTCCGACACCTGGACCCACGTGGACCGACGTGGCAGCATGCCGCGGATGGAGACCGAGCAGCGGTTCGTGACGGCGAACGGTATACGCCAGGCGGTGCGGGTGGCCGGTCCGCCGGACGGAACTCCGGTGCTGCTGGTCCACGGCAACTGCTCCTCCTCGCTGTTCTGGGAGCCGTTGATCCGACGGTTGCCACCGACGCTGCGGGTCGTCGCTCCCGACCTGCGCGGGTTCGGCGACTCGGCGACCGCTGGAGTGGACGCCACCCGGGGCCTGCGGGACTTCGCCGACGACGTCGCCGCCCTGCTGGACGACCCGACGCTCTTCCCGGGCGTCGACGACAGTGGCGTTGACAGCAGCGGCGTCGACGGCAGTGGCGCTGACAGCAGCGGCGTTGACACCGGTGGTGGGGTCCGACCGGTCGTGGTCGGGCACTCCCTCGGTGGGGGAGTCGCCATGCGGCTGCTGGTCGACCATCCACACCGGGTGGGGGCGCTACTGCTGGCCGCGCCCGTGTCGCCGTACGGCTTCGGTGGCACCCGCGACCTGAGCGGCACGCCGACCACGCCCGACTTCGCCGGTACCGGTGCTGGCACCGCCAACCGGGACTTCGTGGCCCGGCTCGCCGCGGGCGACCGGAGCATCGAGGGACCGGCCAGCCCGCGTCAGGTGCTGCGGGCGACCTACGTGGCCGATTCGGCCTCGCTCGGCGTCGACGAGGAGCTGCTGCTCGACAGTGTGCTGTCCACCGCGATCGGCGAGGACAACTACCCCGGCACGTCGGCGGAGTCGGAGAACTGGCCCGGCACCGTGCCCGGGAAGCGGGGCGTGCTGAACGCGCTCGCGCCGACCTGGTTCCGGCTCGCCGGCGAGCTGGTGGCCGTCGCCGAGAAGCCTCCGGTCACCTGGGTACGCGGCGACGCCGACGTGATCGTCTCGGACACGTCGCTGCTGGACCTGGCGTACCTCGGTTCGCTGGGTGTCGTACCCGGATGGCCGGGGGCGGAGGCCTGCCCGCCGCAACCGATGGTCGGCCAGACCCGGGCGGTGCTGGATCGGTACGCGGCGGCCGGCGGCGCGTACCGCGAGGTGGTGTTGCCCGGCTGCGGGCACAGCCCGCACCTGGAGCGCCCGGGGGAGTTCGTGGCGGAGCTGCTGGCGCTGACCGACGCGCGGGCCGGGTAGGGCCGCGTCGTGGGTGAAATATCCCACGGCGTCTCGACAAGCCTGCGGCACGTGGCAGACTCGCGCGCATACCTTAGCGGCCGTTCAGTGGCCGTGCGGAGTGTCTGGGGAGGCCGGTCGTGGCGCGCGAGTTCAGCACCGTCGGTGTCGTGGGGCTGGGCACCATGGGTGCCGGCATCGTCGAGGTCTTCGCCCGCAACGGCATCGACGTCGTCGCGGTCGAGATCACCGAGCCGGCGCTGGAGCGCGGTCGGGCCACCCTGAAGGGCTCCACCGACCGGGCGGTCGCCAAGGGCAAGCTCGCCGAGGCGGACCGCGACGCCCTGCACGAGCGGGTGCGCTTCGCGGTCGGGCTGGACGCGCTGCACTCGGTGGACCTGGTCATCGAGGCGGTGCCCGAGCACCTGGACCTCAAGCAGCGGATCTTCGCCGAGTTGGACCGGGTCTGCAAGCCGGAGGCCATCCTCGCCACCAACACCTCGTCGCTGAGCGTCACCGAGATCTCGGTGGCCACCAGCCGGCCCAACCAGGTGATCGGCATCCACTTCTTCAACCCGGCCCCGGTGATGAAGCTGGTCGAGGTGGTCCGCACGGTCGTCACCGCGCCCGAGGTCGTGGCCGACGTCGAGGCGCTGTGCGCCCGGCTCGGCAAGGTCGACGTCACCATCAACGACCGGGCCGGCTTCATCGCCAACGCGCTGCTCTTCGGCTACCTCAACCACGCGGTCGCGATGTTCGAGTCGCACTACGCGACCCGGGAGGACATCGACGCCGCGATGAAGCTCGGCTGCGGCCTACCGATGGGCCCACTGGCGCTGATGGACCTCATCGGCCTGGACACCGCGTACGAGATCCTGGACACCATGTACCGGCGGGGCGGCCGGGACCGCCGACACGCCCCGGTGCCGCTGCTCAAGCAGATGGTCACGGCGGGGCTGCTGGGCCGCAAGTCCGGTCGGGGTTTCTACACCTACGAGCGGCCCGGTTCGCCGAAGGTCGTACCCGATGGAACGACGCCGCCGGCGGCGGACGCCGCGCTCGCCGACGGCGCGCGCGCCATCTACGCCGAGGTCGGCATCGGGAGCGCGAGGAGTGAGCTTGCGAGCCCCGCAGTCGTGACCAAGGTCGGCATCGGGAGCGCGAGGAGTGAGCTTGCGAGCCCCGCAGTCGTGACCAAGGTCGGCATTGTCGGCTCGGGAACGATGGCCACCGGGATCGTCGAGGTGTTCGCCAGGGCCGGGTACGAGGTCGTCTCGGTGACCCGGGGCGCGGAGAAGTCCGCGTCGGTCTGCGAGGCGGTGAAGACGTCGCTGAACAAGGGCGTCGTCCGGGGCAAGCTCGCCGAGGCCGACCGGGACGCCGCGCTCGGTCGGATCACCTGGACGGCCACCCTCGACCACCTCGCCGACGTCGACCTGGTCGTCGAGGCGGTCGTCGAGGAGTTGAGCGTCAAGAAGGCGCTCTTCGCCAGCCTCGACGAGATCTGCAAGCCGGGCGTGGTGCTGGCCACCACCACCTCGTCCCTGCCGGTGATCGACGTGGCGATGGCCACCCAGCGGCCGGCCGACGTGGTGGGCCTGCACTTCTTCAACCCGGCGCCGGTCATGCCGCTGGTCGAGGTGGTCCGGACCATCCGCACCTCACCGGAGACCACCGCGACCGCGCGGGCCGTCTGCGCGGCGCTCGGCAAGACCGGCGTGGTCTGCGGGGACCGGTCCGGGTTCATCGTCAACGCGCTGCTCTTCCCGTACCTGAACGACGCGGTCAAGATGCTGGAGGCCAGCTACTCCACGGCCGACGACATCGACCACGCCATGAAGCTGGGCTGCGGCTACCCGATGGGCCCGTTCGAGCTGCTCGACGTGGTCGGGCTGGACGTCTCGCTGGCGATCCAGCGGGAGCTGTACCTGGAGCTGCGCGAGCCGGGCTTCGCGCCCGCGCCGCTGCTGGAGCACCTGGTCACCGCCGGCTACCTGGGTCGCAAGACCCGTCGCGGCTTCCGCGACCACTCGCACCGCTGACCGCGTCAACGCCGGGCCGTTCCGGCCAACGACCTGGTGACCACCCGGATCGTCCCGCCCGGGGCGACCGTACGCTTGGTGACTGTGAGCCCCCGTCGCAACCGCCCCCGCCGGGACGAGAACGCCAACCTGGACGCCGACCGGGCCCGCCAGGGTGTCGCCTCGGTGCAGCAGTGGACCGACGGCGCCTGGCAGGTACGCGGGATCGGGGCGGGCGCGTCGGTCAAGACGTACCGCTGTCCGGGGTGTGACC
Organism: Micromonospora sp. NPDC051543; assembly: GCF_044454415.1. Taxonomy (NCBI): domain Bacteria; kingdom Bacillati; phylum Actinomycetota; class Actinomycetes; order Micromonosporales; family Micromonosporaceae; genus Micromonospora; species Micromonospora sp. NPDC051543. Next base: position 136,021 of record NZ_JBITDT010000016.1, on the reverse strand, counting down.
AGGAGATCCGGCCCGGGGTGGCGCACCTGGTGGCCTGGCCGGCCGACGGGCTGGGTGACCTGACCGACCGCCGCCACTGGCACAGCGGCTGCTGGCGCGCCCGGGAGCGGCGTGGCCCGTCGGTGCAGCGCGGCCGGGGAGCGCCGCGCTACTGAGCGACCGGGCCGGGGCGCCTCGCGCCACGGCTCAGCGACCCGGCCGGGGCGCCTCGCGTCACGGCTCAGCGATCTGGATCACGCTGTTCGTGCCTGGGCGGGCGGCGACGCCGACTTCGCGACAGACTGGGGCGGTGAGCACAGCGATCCGCGCGTCGTCGATCCTGCCCGGCCGGCGGGAGGACATCGAGCTGCACACCGCCGACGGGCTGCGGCTGGTCGGCGAGCTGGCCCTGCCGGCCGATCGGCCCCCGGTGGCCACCCTGGTCTGCCTGCACCCGCTGCCCACGCACGGCGGGATGATGGACAGCCACGTGTTCCGCAAGGCGGCCTGGCGGCTGCCGGCGCTGGCCGACCTGGCCGTGCTGCGGTTCAACACCCGGGGCACCAGCAGCGTGCGCGGCACCAGCGAGGGCGCGTTCGACGGCGCGGTGGGCGAGCGGTACGACGTGGCCGCCGCCATCGAGTACGCGGAGTTCGCCGAACTGCCCAACATCTGGCTGGTCGGGTGGTCGTTCGGCACCGACCTGGCCCTCAAGTACGGCTGCGACCCGGCCGTGGCGGGAGCGATCCTGCTCTCCCCGCCGCTGCGCTTCTCGACGCCGGACGACCTGGCGACCTGGACCACGTCCGGTCGGCCGCTGGTGGCGCTGGTGCCCGAGTTCGACGACTACCTGCGTCCGGCCGAGGCGCGGGAGCGGTTCGCGGCGGTGCCGCAGGCCGAGGTGGTCGGGGTGCCCGGCGCGAAGCACCTCTGGGTGGGCGACGCGGAGACGGTGCTCGACGAGATCGTCAAGCGGGTCAACCCCGGGGTCGACGTGCCCCTGCCGACGACCTGGGACGGGCCGATGGAGACCGGCGACGTCAGCGCGTACGCCGACCGGACGGTGGCCGCCTTCGCCGACACGCCCGTACCCCGCCCGGCCGACTGACCCCGCGCAGTTCCGCTCACGGCGGCGTCACGTTCCGCTCCTGGCGGCGTCCGTTTCGCTCACGGCGGCGTCAGTTGCGCTCCTGGCGGGGGAGCACCACCTCACGCAGGATCAGTTGCAGCGCGGCCACCGTGGGGATGGCGATCAGCGCGCCCACCACGCCCAGCAGCGCCACGCCGAGCAGCGCCGCCAGCAGGGCGGCGACCTCGTTGACCTCGACCGAGCGCCGCATCACCTTCGGGTAGATCAGGTAGTTCTCGACCTGCTGGTAGATGAGGAAGAACACCGCGCAGGCGATGCCGGTGGGCAGGTCGGCGGCGAAGCCGACCAGGCTCACGATGACCGCGCCCAGGGTCGCGCCGATCTGCGGGATCAGATCGGTGACGGCGACGACCACGGCCAGCGCGAACGGGTACGGCAGGCCGACGATCAGCGCGAAGACGAACGTGGTCGCACCGGCCAGGACCGCGATGCTCAACGCGCCGACCATGTACGCGCCCACCTTGGTGAGGATCGCATCGCCGATCAACGCCGCTCGCTCACGACGCGACCGGGGAACCAACGCGTAGCCCAGGGAACGCAGCTTGTCGAAGTAGGCCAGGAAGTAGATGGTCAGCACGAGCACGGTCAGTGTCCGGAACACCGTGCCGAAGATCAGTTGAGCGCCACCGAGGACCCCGCCGAGGGCCCGGCCGATGGTGTCGGCGTTGGCCGCGCCCTGCACCCGCTCGACCACGTCGTACCGCTCCACCAGGTCGTTGACCGTGGGATTGCGACGCAACTCGTCGAGCAGGCTCGGAATCTGGTCGATGAACTGCCCGGACTGCGTCACGATCGGCGGAACCAGCGCCACGATGCCGCCGCAGAGCAGCAGCACCACGGTCAGCGCCACCACCGCCACGGCCAGGCCGTGGGGCACACCCCAGGTGCGCAGGCGCACCACCGCCGGGTTGAGGCCCACCGCCAGGAAGAGCGCGATCACCACCAGCACCAGAATGCCGCCGGCATTCCGGATCCCCAGATAGAGGGTGTACGCCAGCAGCACGCCCAGCGCGCCGGTGAAGCCGACCAGGAAACTGCTGCGCCGCAGCGGACGCCCCGGCGTGCCGAACTTCCCCGACGGGACCGCCGGAGGCTCGTCCGGGTCGAATCCCGGAGCCGGCACCGGGACCGGCGGAGGCGTCCCAGGCTCCGCCGGAGGCTGGGCTGAAGAGGACTCGGGGGTCACGTCCGGGTCGTCGCCGGACGGGTCACGCTGCGGCACCAGGGACCTCCGGCTCAGGCGGTGGGACGACGGGTCGCCGCCACGAACGCCCGCCACGCGGCCGCCGCGAAGACCAGCACCGTGCCGGACGGGTCCTTGCTGTCCCGCACCCCCACCACCCCGGGCAGGTTGTCCGCCACCTCGACACACTCGCCGTTGCCGCTACGGCTGGACGTGCGCCAGAGCGCGCCGATCAGGTCCATGAGGTCACAACTTCCTTCATCAGTTCGATCGACTGGCGGCGGGACAACGCACTGTTTCTGATCATCTCCCAACGCGCCAGCAGCGTAGCCACCTCATGTTCGCCATCGACCACGAGACCGTCAATCTGGTGCTCCATGTGCCCCACCCAACCACCATCGGCACCGCGAGCCAGGTTGAACGGTCCGGAGAGGCCGACGTGCAGTCCGGCGTCGGCCGGAATGACGTGCAGGCTGACGTGTGGTCGCTCCGGGCTGGCGACGAGGTGAGTGAGCTGCTCGACCATCAAACCGCGGATCTCCTCCCCGGCACGCCGCAGCACCAACTCGTCCACCACCGCCACGAACTGCGGCGGATCGGGTTGCATCAGCAGCGACTGGCGGTCCAGGCGGGCGTGGACTCGGCGTTCCACCTCGTCGTCGCTGAGCAGGTCGTCGCAACGGATCACGGCGCGGGCGTAGTTCTCGGTCTGCAGCAGCCCCGGGATCAGCGTGGGTTGGAAGCACCGCAGCTGGCGAGCGCTTCGCTCGGCATCCAGCCACGGACGGAACCAGCTCGGCTGACCGTCCCGCTCGGCGAGCTTGAGCAGATGGACGAGGAGGCCGTCGGTGGTCAGCACCTCGTCGGCGCGGGCCAGGAACAGCCGGTCCAGGGGTCGTTGGCCCAGCTCCAGCGCCGACACCATGGAGCCGGAATAGTGGACCAGCCGGCCGAAATCCTCCTGGCTCAGCCCGGCGGCGGTCCGCAGCCGGCGCAACTGCGCGCGGATCATGTCGGCTGTCGGCGCGGTGTCGCCTTCCACAGTGCCTCCGCAGGTCGAGGGTCAATTCCACCGACCGTCCCGGCACGCCACACCGTCGACACAGTGCCGCCGCCGAACACGGTGATGCCTTCCGAACGTAGTGGTCTGATCAGCAGACTGTCACGTACCGGATCGCGCGGCTGTCGTCGTCCTGGGCCCTGTCGCCGGCGGCGCAACCGCTTCCAGTCGAGGAGGTACCCATGCCCGGTTCTCGCTGTGCCGGTGGCGCGCTGCCCGTAACCGCAGCGTCCCGGTCGAGATGCACGCCGTCGGGCTCTGGATCGGGTGACCGGGGCCGTACACCGGTATCGGGACTGCCTCAGCCGCGACTTGGGCCGTACCCCGCGTTTCCCAGACCCTGCGGTGCGCGGACGCCGCACACTCCGCTGCGACCCATGTGGTGCTGCCGGGCCGACGGTCGACCGTGGCCCTGTGCGGACGCCCGGCTGCTGCTCAAGGCGGAGTTCGACGGAGACCCTGCCGCGCTGACCATCTACCTGGCCGGGCTCTACCACGAGGCAGCGCACGACCTCTACCAGCTCAATCCCTACGACGGGCCGACGCCCAGAGAGTTGTTCGAACGTTTCGTGGCATGGGTACCGTTCCGCCGTCCGATCATCGATCTACCCCCGGACGTCAGCTAGGCCCTGCCGTACCCGTGCAGATCTCGGACAATTTCCGTCCCGAGCCAACGGAAATTGTCCAAGATCTCGATGCTCGGTGCGGGCGTGCCGTCAGTCCTTCTCCAGGGTGACCTTGCTGGGCTTGGCGCTGCGCTCGTCGGTGGTCGGCTTGGTGGGCCGCTTGCCGTTCTCACCCGTACTGGTGATCTTGGTCGGCTTGGCGCCCCGGCCACCCTCGCCCGGAACAGCGGCCACCGTCGGCTCGCCGTCCACCCCGGCGCTGGCCGTGCCGCCGTCGACAGTCGTCACCGGCTCGGCCACCGGTCGAGTGCCGGCCTCGTCGGCGCTGGCGTTCGCCGGCTGCCGGACGTCGGCGGGCGCGGCCTTGAGGCCACCCGCCGAATCGCCACCGCCAGCACCGTCACCCGCCGCTCCGCTACCGGTCGTACCGTCACCGGCGGTGGCGTCGTCACTGTCGCCCGGCTCGCTGCCCCCGATGGCCGTCACGGTCGCGGCCCCGGCCGGCACGGCGGAGCCGTCGCCGTCGCCCGGACCGGTCCCGCTGCCCGCCGTCACGGTCGCGGCACTGCCGTTGGCCGTCACGGTCGCGGCACTGCCGTTGGCCGCCACGGTCGCGGCACTGGCCGGCGCGTCGGGGCGGTCGCCGGTCGCCGGCGCCGTCGGACCGTCGACCGGGCCGGTGATGGTACGCAGCCGCAGCTCGGCCATCTGGCGCTCGATCTCGTCGGACTCCTGCCGGGCCTTCCAGGTCTCCTGCCGCAGGTCGGCGAGCTGCTGCTGGGCCTGCGCGATCTCCAACATCACCTGAGCGAGCTGCTGCCGACCCGCCGCCGCCTCCTGCTGCGTCGCCGCCAGGTGCTGCTGCGTGGTCGCGAGATGTTGCTGGGTGGTGGCCGCGTACTCCTCGAACTGGCGGCGCGAGGCCGCGACGTGCTCGTCGGCCTTGCGTCGCTTGTCGCCCGCCTCGGTCTCGGCGCGGCTCAGCATCTCGGCGGCCTCGGTCTCGGCGCGCTGGCGCAGGGTCGCGGCGTCCGCCTCGGCCGCCTGGCGGATGGCGTCCGCGCCCTGCTCGATCTCGTTCTTACGGGTGGTGTACTCGGTCTCCAGCTCGTCGCGGCGCCCGGTGTAGGAGGTCTCCAGCTCGTCGCGGCGTGCGGTCCAGCCCGACTCCAGCTCCTGCTGGCGGGACTCGTGCTGCTTGTCCAGCTCGTCGCGGCGCTTGGCGAACTCCTGCTCGGCGGTGGACCGGCGCTGGGCCAGCTCCCGATCGGCCGCCTCGCGCCGGGAGTTGACCTCCTGCTCCACGCCTGCCCGCCAGGCGCCGAGCTCCTGCTGCGTCTGCGCCCGGGACTGCTGCACGTACGCCTCGGTCTCGCCGCGCATGCGCTGCACGTACGCCTCGGTCTCCGCCCGGCTGCGCTTGGACGCCTCGGACGCCTGCGTGGTGAGCCGCTCCGCCTCCTGCTGGGCCTTGGCCCGGGTGGCCCGGCCGGCCATCGACGCGTCGTCGATGATCTGCTTGGCCTCCTGCTGGGCCTTGGCGTGGGTCGCCCGGCCCGCCTCGGTGGCGGTGTCGGTGAGCCGCTTGGCCTCCTGCTGGGCCTTGACGTGCACTTCCTTGGCCGCCTCGCGCAGCTCCGCCGCCTCCTGGCGGGCGGTGGCCAGCGCCTCGCGGGCCTCCTCGCGCAGCTTGGTGGCCTCCTGCTGGGCCCGGGTGTGGATCTCCTTGGCGGCGTCCCGCAGCTGGGTGGCCTCCTGCTGGGCCTTGGCCAGCTCGTCCTGCGCCGCCTTGCGCAGCTTTGCCGACTCGTCCTTGGCCGAGCGCAGGGTCGCGTCCGCCTCGGCGCGGCGGGAGGCGCTGTGTCGCTCCTCCTCCTGGCGCCGGGCGGCGAGAGCGATCTCGAAGTCCTTCAATGCCCGGGCGGCCTGCTCGCGGGCTTCCTCGATGATGTGCTCGGCGGCGGCCCGGCGGGCGTCGATCTCCTCGTTGGCAGCGGACAGGATCTGCTCGGCCTGCTCCTCGGCGAGGGTGAGGATCGACTCGACCCGGGGACCCAGATGCCGGAAGGAAGCCCGGTCGACCACGTTCATCTGCTTGCGGACCTGGGTCAGATCCCGCTGCAGCACCTCGACCTGGCCGGCGAGCTTGTGGATCTGTGTATAGGCCTGTTCCCGTTCGGCGGCGAGAGTCGCGATCTCGTGCTCGGCACGTGCGACGTACCGGTCAACCTGCTTCTTCTCGTACCCCCGCAGAGCGGACTCGAAGCTGGGCTCCGTGGTCACGTCCCCGCCGAGGGCGAACAGTTCCTCGCCGTGCGACATGCCCCCATCCTCACACGCATCGCCCGCGGCTGGGGCGATACGGACGCCGCTTGTGGGACCTACTTCACTCCGTGGCGAGGGCACCACACCAAGGGTTGGGAAACGCACACGGCGCGAGGTCACACCGGTTACCCGGTGTCACCTCGCGCCGTCGATGCCCCAACCTGACGCCTCGCGTCAGCCGGCGGTCTCCGCGGTGACCCGCTCCTGAGCGCCGTCGGTCTTCTTCGTCTCGGACTTCGCCGCCGCGGCGGGCGGCGACGAGGGAACGCCGGGCACGATGCCGGCGAGCCCGGAGAGCATCTGCCCGAGCTGCGAGGTGACCGCGTCCTTCTGCCGGGTGAGGTCGTCGACCTCGCGGCGGGCGGCCTGCGTGGTCAGCTCGGCCTCGGTGCGGGCCTCGCTGAGCAGGCGCTGCGACTCGGCCTTGGCCTCGTTGAGCGTCTTGTCGGAGAGCGCCTTGGCCTTGTCGATCGTCTCGTTGGCGTGGCGCTCGGACTCGACCCGGCGGGCCTCGGCGCGCTGCTCGATCTCCTTGGCGCGCTCCTGGGCGCCGCGGGCGCGCTGCTCGGCCTCGCTGACCATCTTCTGGGTCTGCGCCACCTGGGCGGCGTGCCGCTCGGACTCCTCGCGCTCGGCCTTCTCGCGCCGCTCGGCGAGTTGCAGCTCCAGAGCCTGGAGGTCCTTGTCGCGCTTGTCGCGCGCGTCGGTCAGCAGCTTGGTGGCCTCGGCGCGCTTCTCCTCGGCCTCGCGGGCGGCCTTCGAGCGGTGCTGGGTGATCTCGCGCTCGGCGGTGGCACGCAGGGTGGCCACCTCCCGCTCCACGGTCGACTTCAGCTCGGCCACCTCGTGTGCCGTGACCGTCCGCAGCTGCTTGGTCTCGCGGTCCGCGTCGGCGCGCAGCGTGTCGGCCTCGCGGCGGGCCTGCACCCGGACCTCGGCGGCCTCGCGCTCGGCGGCGGTACGCAGGTTGCCCGCCTCGCGTTCCGCGGTGGCCTTCATCGCGGCGGCCTCGGCGCGGGCCTTGTCCGTGATCTCCCGCGCCTCGAGGCGGGCGGCGGAGAGGATGCCCTCCGACTCGCGCTTGGCCTCGTTGCGGTGGTCGTTGGCCTGCTCCTCGGCGAGCCGGAGGATCTGCTCGACACGGGTGCCGAGCCCGGAGAGGGTGGGCCGGCTGTTCTCTTCGAGCTGCTTGTTGGTGTCGGTGAGCTTCTGCTCCAGCGCACTCATGCGCTGCTCGGCCTGGCGGAGGCGACGCTGGGCGTCGTTCATCCGCTGCTCGGCCTCGGCACGGGCCTGCTCGGACTGGGTCAGCGCGGCGGTCATCCGGCCGATGAAGTCATCGACCTGGTGAGTGTTGTATCCGCGCAGGCCAACGGTGAAATCTGGCTGCGAGTTCGCGTTATCGAAGAACGCGAGAGGGGAGGACTGCTGCTGGGGCATTGGGACATACTGGCAGACGCCCCAGGGTGCTTCGCAAGAGCGGTGCGAAGCTTTCGTCTCCTCTTTACATGGTCAACTGCCCTGGCCTCCGAGGTCGGACCAATCGGCGATCTTGGCAGGTCCCGGGCCGGACGGACGCCACGCAGCGTGACGCGAAAAAGGGCCACGGGGTGTCTCCCGTGGCCCTTTGTTCGACCCGGATGGGTTCGGGCTAATGGGGTTGGAAGAACAATGGCCGATCACCGCATTGGCCATCGGGTGCTCATCCGTCCGGCCGGTGTCCCGCTCAGTGCCCCCGGAACCGGTTGATCGCCGCTTCGTGCCGGGCCCGCAGCTCCCCGTCCCGGACACCCAGCCCGTCCGACGGCGCGAGGCAGCGCACGCCGACCTTGCCCTGGTGCGCGTTGCGGTGCACCTCGTACGCGGCCTGACCGGTCTGCTCAAGGGAGTAGGTGCGGGACACCGTCGGGTGCACCTTGCCGAGCGCGACCAGCCGGTTGGCCTGCCACGCCTCGCGGTAGTTGGCGAAGTGGCTGCCCACGATCCGCTTGAGATGCATCCAGAGGTAGCGGTTGTCGTACTGGTGCTGGAAGCCGCTCGTGGACGCGCAGGTGACGATGGTGCCTCCGCGCCGGGCCACGTAGACGCTCGCGCCGAACGTCTCCCGACCGGGGTGCTCGAAGACGATGTCCGGGTCCTCTCCGCCGGTGAGTTCGCGGATCCGCTCGCCGAACCGCCGCCACTCGTCCGGGTCCTGGGTCTGGTCGTCCTTCCAGAACCGGAAGCCCTCGGCGGCCCGGTCGATGACCAGCTCCGCGCCCATGCTGCGGCACAGCTCGGCCTTCTCGGGCGAGGAGACGACGCAGACCGGGATCGCGCCGCCGTTGAGGGCCATCTGGGTGGCGTACCCGCCGAGGCCACCGGACGCGCCCCAGATCAGCACGACGTCGCCCTGCTTCATGTTGGCGCCGTGGTGGGAGACCAACTGCCGGTACGCGGTCGAGTTGACCAGCCCCGGGCTGGCGGCCTCCTCCCAGGTGAGGTGGCGCGGCTTGGGCATGAGCTGGTTGGCCTTGACCACGGCGAGCTCGGCCAGCCCGCCGAAGTTGGTCTCGAATCCCCAGATCCGCTGCTGCGGGTCGAGCATCGTGTCGTCGTGCCCGGCGGCGTCCTCCAGCTCGACCGAGAGGCAGTGCGCGACGACCTCGTCACCGGCCACCCACCGGGTGACCCCGGGACCGGTACGCAGCACCACGCCGGCCGCGTCCGAACCGACCACGTGGTACGGCAGGTCGTGCCGGCGGGTCAGCTCGGAGACCCGGCCGTAGCGCTCGAGGAACCGGAACGTGGACACGGGTTCGAAGATGCTGGTCCACACCGTGTTGTAGTTGATCGCGCTGGCCATCACGGCGATCAGCGCCTCGCCCGGTCCGAGTTCCGGCGTCGGCACCTCCTGCACGTGCAGCGCCTTGCGGGGGTCCTTGTCCCGGGTGGACATGCCGTCGAACATCCGGGACTCCTCGGCGCGGACGACCACGCCCCGGTAACTCTCCGGGACGGGAAGTCCGGCGACGCCGGCCAGTTCCCGGTCCGGGTCGTTCGATTCCTCCGCCGCCATGATCGCTTCGAGGATGTTCTGCACGGTGACCTCCGGTTCGTCCCACACCCGCGCGGGGCCCGGGTGCTGCCATCGTCGGCGCCGGTGGGACGCGACCGCCATGTCGGCATTCGACACATCCGGCACCGGCCGCGCTCCTGTGGGCCGGGACGTTACTGAACGGTAGCTAAAGCCGGAAGTCCTCTGTGAAAAACTGCATCCGCCGATGCGTGAAGGTGCCCGACCAGCGCGGAAACCGCGCACAAACCCTCGCAGCGCCCCCGGTGATCAAGAGGTTGGCGTCATCTTGGGGCCCGGAGATGACGCCAACCTCTTGATCAACAGGAGTGGGCGACGGGGGCCGCCGTCAGTGCGTCGCGGCGGGTTGGACCAGTTCGACCAGGACGCCGCCCGCGTCCTTCGGGTGGACGAAGTTGATCCGGCTGTCCGCGGTGCCGCGCCGCGGCTCGTCGTAGAGCAGCCGCATCCCCCGCTCGCGCAGCGCCGCGCAGGCCACGTCGATGTTCGCCACGGTGTACGCGACCTGCTGCACGCCCGGCCCGTTGCGATCCAGGAACTTCGCGATCGTCGACTCCGGGCTGAGCGGGGCGAGCAACTGCACGCAGCCGCCCTCGACGGTCGGCCCGACGGCCAGCATCGCTTCCCGTACGCCCTGTTCGGCGTTGGTCTCGACGTGTACGCAGCGCATCCCGAAGGTCCGCTGGTAGAAGTCGATCGCGGCGTCCAGGTCGGCGACGGCGATGCCGACGTGGTCGATCTTGCGAAGTCCGATGTCTGTGACGTAGTCCGCACCGGGCTCGACGGGGGAGTTCTCTGTCATGGCGCTAGTCTGGCCGAACCATCGTTCAGGCGTACAGCTCGGCACCCCCCTCGGAGGCAGGCATGGCTTCGGTGATCGTCAGCGGCGCGCGGACCCCCATGGGCCGGCTGCTGGGCAACCTCAAGGATCTCCCGGCCACCAAGCTCGGCGGGATCGCCATCAAGGCCGCCCTGGAGCGGGCGGGGGTCAGCCCCGACCAGGTCCAGTACGTGATCATGGGCCAGGTGCTCCAGGCCGGCGCCGGTCAGATCCCGGCCCGGCAGGCGGCGGTCGAGGCCGGCGTACCGATGTCCGTGCCGGCGTTGACCATCAACAAGGTCTGCCTGTCCGGCCTGGACGCGATCGCCCTCGCCGACCAGCTCATCCGGGCCGGCGAGTTCGACATCGTGGTGGCCGGCGGGATGGAGTCGATGACCAACGCCCCGCACCTGCTGATGGGTCAGCGCACCGGCTACAAGTACGGCGACGTGGTGGTCAAGGACCACATGGCGCACGACGGGCTCAGCGACGCCTGGGACTGCTGTTCCATGGGCGAGTCGACCGAGCGGCTCGGCACGCGGCACGGCATCACGCGCGAGGAGCAGGACGCGTTCGCCGCGACCAGCCACCAGCGGGCCGCCGCCGCGCAGAAGAACGGCCACTTCGCCGAGGAGATCACCCCGGTGCTGATCCCGCAGCGCAAGGGTGACCCGTTGGTGATCAGCGACGACGAGGGCATCCGGCCGGACACCACCGCGGAGTCGCTGGCCAAGCTGCGGCCCGCCTTCACCAAGGACGGCACCATCACCGCCGGCAGTTCCTCGCCGATCTCCGACGGCGCCGCCGCGGTGGTCGTGATGAGCAAGGCCAAGGCCATCGAGCTGGGCCTGACCTGGCTGGCGGAGGTCGGCGCGCACGGCAACGTGGCCGGCCCGGACAACTCCCTGCACTCGCAGCCGTCGAACGCGATCAACCACGCCCTCAAGAAGGGCGGCCTGAGCATCGAGGACCTGGACCTCATCGAGATCAACGAGGCCTTCGCGCAGGTCGGCATCCAGTCCACGCGTGACCTCGGCATCAGCCCGGACAAGGTCAACGTCAACGGCGGCGCGATCGCCCTGGGGCACCCGATCGGCATGTCCGGCGCGCGTCTCGTACTCACTCTCGCCCTGGAGCTGAAGCGGCGCGGCGGTGGCACCGGCGCGGCGGCGCTGTGTGGCGGCGGTGGCCAGGGTGACGCCCTGATCATCCACGTTCCGGCACAGTGAGCGAGGCGACCGGGCAGGCTCCGGCGGCGGGCGCCACGTCGGTGCGCCGCAGCCGGGACGTGCCGCTGCTGGTCGAGCGGGCCCGCACCGGTGACCCCCGGGCGGTGGCCCGCCTGATCACCCTCGTGGAGAACGGCGACGCGCTGTTGCCGGCGATCGCCGCCGCGCTGGCGCCGTACGCCGGGCAGGCCCAGGTGGTCGGGCTGACCGGCTCGCCCGGGGTGGGCAAGTCGACCACCACCAACGAGCTGGTCCGCGCGCTGCGGGCGCGGGGCCATCGGGTGGGCGTGTTGGCGGTCGACCCGTCCAGCCCGTTCACCGGCGGGGCGATCCTCGGCGACCGGGTGCGGATGCAGGACCACGCCACCGACCCGGGTGTCTACATCCGGTCGATGTCCAGCCGGGGCCATCTCGGCGGGCTGGCGGCGGCGACGCCGCAGGCGGTCCGGGTGCTGGAGGGCGCGGGCTGCGACGTGGTGCTGGTGGAGACCGTCGGCGTCGGGCAGGCCGAGGTGGAGGTGGCCTCGCTGGCCGACACCACGCTGGTGCTGCTCGCCCCGGGTATGGGCGACGCGATCCAGGCCGTCAAGGCCGGCATTCTGGAGATCGCCGACGTGTTCGTGGTCAACAAGGCCGACCGGGACGGCGTCGACGCCACGGTCCGCGACATCCAGGGCATGATCGCGCTCGGCGAGCGCGGGCCGGGGCAGTGGCGGCCGCAGGTGGTCCGCTCGGTCGCGGCCCGGGGCGAGGGCATCGACGACATCGCCGCCGCCATCGACAAGCACCGCGGTTGGCTGGTAGAGCACGGCGAGCTGCGTCGCCGGCAGGAGGCGCGGGCCGCCGCCGAGATCGAGGCCATCGCGCTCGGCGCCCTCCGCGCCAGGATCGGCTCACTGCGCGACGGTACGGAGTTGAGCACGCTCGCCGCCAAGGTCGCCGAGGGCGCGATCGACCCGTACGCGGCGGCGGACGAGTTGCTCGCCCAACTGGCGAACTGACCCGGCGCCACGGCCGCGCGATGCGCGCGCCTGGACGCGAAGCGCCCTCCGGTTTTAGTAGGCTCGCGGCCGGCAGCGAGCTGCCACGCGGCGGACCGCCGATCAGGTCGGTCCAGAGTGCACCGGGACCAGGGGAGACGTGAGCATGACGGACGCGGTGGAGAACGCCGGCACGACGCAGCCGACGACGGGCGTGGCCCGGGGTGTGACGTCGGTGTCCGACGAGGTGGTGGAGAAGATCGCCGGTGCGGCCGCTCGCGCGGTTCCCGGTGTCGCCGACCTCGGCGGTGACGTGGCCCGGTTCTTCAACAGCGTGCTCGACAAGGTCGGCCTGGACGAGGTGGGCGACGCCCGCCGGGGCGTCTCGGCCGACGTGAAGGGCACCTCGGCCGTCGTCAACGTGGTCCTGGTGATCGACGCCGGTTCCGTCGTGGCCGACGTGACCGAGGCGGTGCGGGCCGCGGTCATCGAGGCGGTGGAGAAGTACGGCCTGTCGGTCACGCAGGTCAACGTCACGGTGGACGACATCGAGATGAACCAGCCGGGCGCCGCCGTCTGACCGTGGACTGCCTGGTTACCCGCCGGTACGACGTGACTTAGCGATCGTTCAGGCAAGGGCTCTACACTCGGTGTGCTGGTCGAGGAATCGAGGAGGAGCCCCGCGCATGGACGCCGACGAGATCGCCGCCGGACGGGCACGCTGGCAGGCCCGGTACGACTCCGCGCGCAAGCGGGACGCCGACTTCACCACGCTCTCCGGGATGACGGTCGATCCGGTCTACGGGCCGCCCGAGGGGACCTCCTACCCGGGCTTCGAGCGCATCGGCTGGCCGGGCGAGTACCCGTACACCCGGGGTCTGTATCCCACCGGCTACCGCGGTCGGACCTGGACGATCCGGCAGTTCGCCGGCTTCGGCAACGCCCAGCAGACCAACGAGCGCTACAAGATGATCCTCGGCGCCGGCGGGGGCGGCCTCTCGGTCGCGTTCGACATGCCGACGCTGATGGGCCGCGACTCGGACGACCCGCAGTCGCTCGGCGAGGTCGGGCACTGCGGCGTCGCCATCGACACCGCCACCGACATGGAGGCGCTCTTCGACGGCATCGACCTGGCCGGCGTCACCACCTCGATGACGATCTCCGGCCCGGCCGTGCCGGTGTTCTGCATGTACCTGGTCGCCGCCGAGCGGCAGGGCGCCGACCTGTCCACGCTGGACGGCACGTTGCAGACCGACATCTTCAAGGAGTACATCGCGCAGAAGGAGTGGCTGTTCGACCCCGAGCCGCACCTGCGCCTGATCGGCGACCTGATGGAGTACTGCGCGGCCGAGATCCCGCGCTACAAGCCGCTGTCGGTCTCCGGCTACCACATCCGCGAGGCCGGCTCGACCGCCGCGCAGGAGCTGGCGTACACCCTCGCCGACGGCTTCGGCTACGTCGAGCTGGGTCTCTCGCGCGGGCTCGACGTGAACGTGTTCGCCCCCGGGCTGAGCTTCTTCTTCGACTCGCACCTCGACTTCTTCGAGGAGATCGCCAAGTTCCGCGCCGCCCGCCGGATCTGGGCCCGCTGGCTGCGCGAGGTCTACGGCGCGACCAGCGAGAAGGCGCTGTGGCTGCGCTTTCACACGCAGACCGCCGGAGTGTCGCTGACCGCGCAGCAACCGGTCAACAACGTCGTGCGTACGGCCGTCGAGGCGCTCGCCGCGGTGCTCGGCGGCACCAACTCGCTGCACACCAACGCCCTGGACGAGACCCTCGCGCTGCCCACCGACGAGTCCGCCGAGATCGCCCTGCGGACGCAGCAGGTGCTGATGGAGGAGACCGGCGTGGTCAACGTGGCCGACCCGCTCGGCGGCTCCTGGTACGTCGAGGCGCTGACCGACAAGATCGAGGCTGAGGCGGAGGAGATCTTCGCCCGCATCCGCCAGCTCGGCGGGGAGGGTCCGCACCAGATCGGTCCGATGACCTCGGGCATCCTGCGCGGCATCGAGGACGGCTGGTTCACCGGACACATCGCCGAGTCGGCGTTCGTCTACCAGCAGGCCCTGGAGAAGGGCGACAAGAAGATCGTCGGCGTCAACCGCCACACCGGCACGGTCGCCAAGGAACTGGAGATCCTGCGCATCTCGCACGAGGTGGAGCTGGAGCAGCGCCGGGTGCTCGCCGAGCGCAAGAGCGCGCGGGACGAGGCCGCGGTGCGCGCGGCGGTGACCCGGATGGTCGAGGTCAGCCGCACCGACGGCAACATGATCCCCGCCATGCTCGACGCCGTCCGCGCCGAGGCCACGCTGGGCGAGATCTGTGACGCCCTGAGAGCCGAGTGGGGCACCTACCGCGAACCCGCCCGCTTCTGACCCCCCGGCCCCTCACCCCGTCGATCTTGCGGTTTCTGTCGCGGCATAAGCCGCAAAAGTGACATAGCGGCAACCGAAAGTGCAAGATCGGCGAGGCGGGGAACGGGGGGCCGTTTCGCGTTGTCCGATAGGCGTGAGAGTTGCGACGTTGGAGTTGTGGGTGAGCCGGGAATGCGGGCCCACGTGCGAGACTAGGTAACCATGAGCGACCCACGGATCACCTCGTCGATCTTCACCCGCGGCGCGGTCGACCTCAGCACGCTGCGTGGCCCCGCACCAGCCGGTACCCGCCCCGGCGCACCCCCGCAGGGCGGCCCGTCCGCCGGCACACCGGGTGCACCGACCGCCGACAACGCCTCCATCGTCGACGTCACCGAAGCGACCATCCAGTCCGCGGTGCTCGAGCAGTCGATGGCCATGCCCGTCATCGTCTTCTTCGGCGCGGCCGGCTTCCCCGAGAGCGACGAGTTCGCCCCGGTGCTCGAGCGGCTGGCAGCGGAGGGCGGCGGCACCTGGTTGCTGGCCCGGGTCGACGTGCAGGAAAACCCGCGGATCGCCCAGATGTTCCGGGTCCAGGGCGTCCCGACGGTCTACGCGGTCGTCGGCGGCCAGCCGATCGACGCCTTCTCCGGTGTGGTGCCCGAGGCCCAGCTCCGCCAGTGGATCCAGGCCGTTCTCAAGGCCGGCGGCGTGACCGTCGCCGAGCCGGAGGACCCGCGCCTCGACGAGGCGGACGACGCGCTCATGAGCGGCGACCTGGACGCCGCCGAGCAGGCGTACCGCAAGATCCTCGCCGACGCCCCCGCGGACGCCGCGGCCACGGCGGGCCTCGCCCAGGTCGGCGTGGCACGCCGGGTGGCGGGCGCCGACCCGGCCGCCGCGCTGGCCGCCGCCGAGACCGCCCCCGACGACGTCGCGGCCCAACTGCTGGCCGCCGACATCGAGGTGCTCAGCGGGCTGGCCGAGCAGGCGTACGCCCGCCTCGTCGGCCTGGTCCGGCGCACCGCCGGCGAGGACCGCGAGACGGTCCGCCAGCACCTCGTGTCGCTCTTCTCCATCGCCGGCCCGGACGATCCGGCGGTCGCCTCGGCCCGTAGGGCACTGGCCAGCGCCCTGTTCTGAGTCCGCAGCACGACTGTGAGTGCGTAGTACGCCAGCGCGGGCCGGCGTTCGCCGGCCCGCCCGACCACCGGGGACGGGAGCTCATGATGCGCCGGATCGCCGTCCTCGACGCGCCGACAAACCTCGGCCTGCGACCGCCGACGTCCACCTCCGTGCCGGGCTGCGCCAAGGCGCCCGGCGCGCTGCGCGACCACGACCTGCTGGCCCGGCTGCGGGCCCGCGACGCCGGGTGCCTCACCGCACCCCGGTACGACCCCGGTGACTGGCGACCCGGGGACGGTGTGTGCCACGCCCGGGAGATCGCCGACTACTCGCTCGCGCTCGCCGAGCGGATCGGCTCGATCATCGACCGGGGCGAGTTCCCGGTGGTGCTGGGCGGCGACTGTTCCGTGCTGCTCGGTTCCGCGCTCGCCATGCACCGCCTCGGTGAGGCGGTCGGCGGGCGGATCGGACTGGTCTTCGTCGACGGGCACTCCGACTTCCGGCACCCCGGCAACGCCTCCTACGTCGGCGCGGCCGCCGGGGAGGACCTGGCCCTGGTCACCGGGCGCGGGCAGGCCGACCTGGCCGCGTTGGAGGGTCGCCGGCCGTACTTCCGCGACATCGACGTGGTGGTGCTCGGCATCCGTGCGCAGGACGAGTACCGCCTCGACCTCCAGGCCGCCGGCATCACCACCCGCCCCGTCCCCGCGCTGCGCGCCGAGGGCGCCGCCCGGACGGCCCAGTGGGCACACGAGCAGCTCGCCGACTGTGCGGGCTACTGGGTGCACATCGACGTCGACGTTCTCGACCCAGCGGTGATGCCGGCCGTCGACGCCCCCGACCCGGGCGGCATCGCCTTCGCCGAACTGGAGATCCTGCTCGCCGGCCTGGTCGACACACCACACTGCCTCGGCGTCGAACTGACCGTCTTCGACCCCGACTACGACCCGGACGGCTCGTACGCCGCCGAGATCGTCAACACCGTGGTCGCCGGTCTGGCACCCGTCAGCGCCCCGGAGGCGATGCCGCCGCGGCTGCTCTCGCCCCGGCCCACGCCCGCCGCGCGACGTGCCACCGAGCGGACGACCGCCGCCGGACGGTTCGACCGTGCCGAGCGCCACGGCGGGCCCGCCGGGTTTGATCGTGCCGCGGGGGTGCCGGGGTCTGCCGGCCCTGATCGCGGTGCGGGCACCGTGGCGGACACCGCCCGGTTCGATGAGTTCGACGGCGAGGGCCTCGACGAGGATGACACCTCGGGCGCGGCCTCTCCCGGCCTCGGCTCCTCCCGCATCCCGGTGTCGAGGAGTGAGGCGGCCGACGAGGTCACTGCGGAAGCCGAGCCAGGCGTGATCCGCGACCGGTCCCCGTCCGAGCCGTCGGGCCTTGCGGCGCCGTCGGGCCTCGCGGCGCAGATCGCGGGTTCGGCCGAGTCGTCGGGCCTTGCGGCGTCGTCGGGCCTTGCGGCGCAGGTTGCGGGCACGGTCGAGCCGTCGGGCCTTGCGGCGCAGATCGCGGGTTCGGTCGAGCCGTCGGGCCTTGCGGCGCAGATCGCGGCCACGGCCGAGCGGGAGCCGGTCGGTCCGCCCGCGTCGGCCGGCCCGGGTCTGCTGCGGCGGCCCTCCCCGCCGGCCCAGAACGCACCCGAAGGGCCCCAGACCGACACCGCCTGACCCGCTCGCGGCCACCCGACCCGTGATCCACTCGGTATCAGCGAAACCGGGGTGTCCGGACGGCTTGGACGCCCCGGTTTCAGCGAAACCGAGTGGATCACGGGTCGGGTGGGTCAGGAGGTGGGGAGCGCGCGGAGGAAGCGTTCGGCGATCGGGACGGCCGAGGCGGTGCTGGCGCCGCCCTTCTCCACGAACACGGCGAACGCGACGTCACCCCGCCAGCCCACGAACCAGGCGTGCGTGTGGGCCGGGTTGTCGTCGAACTCGGCGGTGCCGGTCTTGCCGTACACCTCGCCGCCCGGAACGTCCTTGAGCGCGCTGGCGGTGCCGGTGGTGACCACCTCGCGCATCATCGTGCGCAGCGCCGTCACGGACTCGGGCTTGAGCTGCTCGCCGGGCGGGGCCGGCTTGGCCGGCGCCGGGTCGACCAGCAGTTTCGGCTGCTCGAAGCGGCCCCGGGCGACGGCCGCCGTGGCACCGGCCATGGCCAGGGGGCTGACCAGCGTGGTGCCCTGGCCGAACGACGCGGCGGCCTGCTCGGCGGGGCTGCCGCCGGTGGAGACCTTGCCGGTGAAGGCATCCACGCCGAGGTCCCACTGCCCCTCCAGCCCCAGGGACCGGCCGGCGGCGGCCAGCCCGTCGCCGCCGAGCTTCGGCGCCAGCGAGGCGAAGGCCGTGTTGCAGGACTTCGCGAAGTCGGTGCGGAACGGCACCGAGCCCAACTCGAAGTTGTCCGAGTTCTTGAAGGACCGGCCGTCGACGGTGAAGGTCTTCTTGCACTCCACCGGGCCGTCCAGAGTGACCGCCCCCCGGTCCAGCAGGCCCAGCGCGCTCACCATCTTGAAGGTGGAGCCCGGCGGCACCTGTGCGCCGAACGCCAGGTTCTCGCCGGCCGGGCCGGGACCGTTCGCGGCGGCGAGTACCGCGCCGTCGCTGACCCGTACCGCGACCAGCGCGGAGCGACGCGGCTCCGCGCGCAGTGCCCCGTCGGCCGCGTTCTGGGTGGCCACGTCCAGGGTGGTCTTCAGCGCCTGGCCCGGCTGGGGTTCGCGGCGGAACAACTCGGTGCCGGTGGGGGCGAGCTTGCCGTCCTCGGTGGGCCGCTCGACCAGGACGGTCAGCCCGGGGGCGCCGCGCAACCGCTCGTCGTAGCGGCCCTGCAGGCCACCGTGTCCGACGAGGTCGCCGGCGACGTACCTGTCGGGGTGGGCGGCGAGGTCGTCGGCCTGCGCCTGGTCGACCGTGCCGAGCAGCGCGCGGGCGAACTCCCGGGTGGGTGCGAGGTCGAGCTTGTCGGAGATGAACTTCGTGCCGGGCAGGTCGTAGATGCGAGGTTTGATCTGCTTGTACGCGTCCTCGCGTAGCGTCACCACCTCGACGAACGCGCCCGGATCGGCCTCGGCCACCCGCTTGGGAAGGTCGGCCAGGTCGACGCCGGGGACCAGAGCCGGACGGATCGCCTTGAAGGCGGCGTCGAGATCCTTGACCAGCTTCTTGATGTCGGTGACCTGGTTGGGCTGCACGCCCACCCGCACGATCGGCCGCGGTGACACGATCGGCGTGCCCGCCGCGTCCAGCACGCCGGCACGCGGGCCGGCATCGCGGCGCAGCGCCAGCCGGTCGCCCCTGGTGAGCTGCTCGTGCAGGACCCGCGGCTCCCACATCACCCGCCACTGGTCGTCGTCGCCCTGGATGAGCCGCAGCTCCCGGTCGTACGTCCAGTGGGTCTGGCCCGGCAGCGTCCAGTCCACCCTGATGGTGGTGGTCGCGATGTTCTTGGTGACCTTCGGCTCGCCCTGCCGGGTCAGAGCGGGCGGGGTGGTCGCCAGCTCGCCGGACAGCTCCTTGATCTCCTTGCTCACCTCGGCCGCCGGTGTCTTCGCGCCGGTCGAGTCGACCATGGCGACCGCCTGCAGGTCGCCGCTGCGCCAACCGGCGAGGAAGGCGTCGGCGGTGCGCTCCGGGCCGTCGTCTCCGGAGCACGCCGCCAGCACACCGGCGGTGAGCAGGGACGCGGTGAGCGCGGCCACCCGGCGAGCGCGGTTCGACCGGTTTGGGCGGGGGTAGGACAAGGTCATGAAGCGGTCCTTCCGATCTCGTGCTGCTCTGCACGGTAGTACGCGAACGCTGTCCCCAACGTCCCGGGAAGTCCTCGACGTGCGGAAAGACGGACCGGGCCGGTGTGATGAACATCGCGCGGCGGGGTATCCCGCAACCGGCCAACCTCGGACCCGCAACGGGTGAAAGGACGAAGTCCCGATCCGGACGTCCCGCCAGTGGTCCGCCGACGAAGGCGGCAAACGGCAGGCCTAGGCTGGGCGGCAGAGTGACCCACAACGCGGTGGGTCGAGGGGAGTGGCACCGATGGACCGGCGTCCGGCGATCAAACCGGAACCCGACCTCCGACCGGATGACTCCGGGCGGGACGAGGACAGCTTCGATTCGGCGACCGACGGGGACGGCTACGGCCGGCTCGACACCGGCGTCACAGGGCTGACCGGGTCGAGCATCGACACCATCTACGATCTGGGTCTGCCCACCGAGGCGTTGACCGACGACGTGGAGGACGCGGAGCTCGACGAACCCGTACCCAACGCGGAGCGGCTGGTGGCCCAGGCCGTCGCGCTCGCCGGGGACGACCATGACGCGGCGACCCTGGTCGGCCGTTTCTGGCGGTTCGCCCCGGACGAGGAGCTGGTCGGCTTCACGGCGGAGGAGATGCTCGACGCGGCCCGGGCGCACCGGGACCTCGCGCAGCAGCGGGTGCCCGGCGAGTTGAAGCTGCGCATCCACGAGCCGCACGCCGACCAGCACCACACCGTCGTCGAGATCGTCACCGACGACATGCCGTTCCTGGTCGACTCGGTGACCGCGCTGCTCAACTCGTACCACCTGGACGTACACCTGCTGGTACACCCGCTGGTGGTGGTCCGGCGCGAGCCGCTGGGCCAGCTCACCGAGGTCTCGGCGGACGTGGAACCGGACGACGCGATCGCCGGTGACATCGTCGAGAGCTGGATGCGGATCGAGATCGACCCGGTCCGGGACGCGGCCGAGCGGGACCGGTTGCGGCGTGAGCTGCAACGGGTGCTCACCGACGTACGGGAGGCCGTGGAGGACTGGCCGAAGATGCGTCAGCGGGCCCTCGCGCTCGCCGACGAGCTGGCCTCGGCCCGTACCTCGGAGAACCGCCCGCCCGTGCCGGAGAAGGACATCACCGACTCGGTGGAGCTGCTGCGCTGGCTCGCGCACGACCACTTCACGTTCCTCGGCTACCGCGAGTACCGCCTGGTCGACGCCCCCGACGGAAACCGCGCGGACCCGGTGGACGGCAAGGCCCTCGAAGCGGTGCTCGGCACCGGGCTGGGCATCCTGCGCTCGGACTCCCCGGATGCCCGGTCGCTGGCCTCGATGACGCCCGAGGCACACGAGAAGGTGCTGGAGAAGCGCCTCCTCATCATCACCAAGGCCAACTCGCGGGCCACCGTGCACCGCTCGGCGTACCTGGACTACATCGGCTTCAAGATCTTCAACGAGGCCGGCGAGGTCATCGGCGAGCGACGTTTCCTGGGGCTGTTCTCCACCGCCGCGTACCGGACCAGCGTCCGGGAGCTGCCGGTGGTGCGACGCAAGGTCGCCGAGGTGCTCGACCGTTCCGGCCTGAGCCGGCGCAGCCACTCCGGCAAGGACCTGCTCCAGATCCTGGAGACCTACCCGCGCGACGAGCTGTTCCAGATCAAGACCGACGACCTGTACCACGCGGTGATCGGCGTGCTGCGGATGGCGGGCCGCCGGCAGTTGCGGGTGTTCCTGCGCCGCGACGCGTACGGGCGGTTCATCTCCTGTCTGATCTACCTCCCCCGCGACCGGTTCACGACGCAGAACCGGCTGCGCATGCAGGACATCCTGCTGCGCGAGCTCAACGGTGTCGGGGTGGACTACACGACCCGGGTCACCGAGTCGATGCTCGCCCGGATCCACTTCATCGTCCGTACCGACCCGACCCGGCCGCCCGGCGAGATCGACGCCGACCTCTTGGCCGAGGAGCTGGCCGACGCGACCCGACTCTGGGACGACGACTACCGGCTGGTGCTGGAGCGCAAGCTCGGCGACGAGCAGGCCAAGCACCTGTTCACCCGGTACGCCGACGCGTTCCCGGAGGGCTACAAGGACGGGCACACGCCGTACGAGGCGATGAAGGACCTGGCCAAGCTGGAGCTGCTGGAGGAGCCCGGCCAGCTCGAGATGCACCTGTTCCGCAAGCAGCTCGCGCCCCGGCCGGGCACCCGCGTACCGGGCGCCGACCTGATCGACGACATGAACGTGCGGTTCAAGGTCTACCGGTACGGGGAGCCGATGATGCTCTCCGCCGTGCTGCCCGTGCTGCACTCGCTCGGCGTACGGGTGGTCGACGAGCACCCGTACGAGGTGGACCGGATCGACGGTCGGGTCTACCTGTACGACTTCGGCCTGATGCTGCCCGAGGGGCA
Source organism: Micromonospora sp. NPDC051543 (assembly GCF_044454415.1). Taxonomy (NCBI): domain Bacteria; kingdom Bacillati; phylum Actinomycetota; class Actinomycetes; order Micromonosporales; family Micromonosporaceae; genus Micromonospora; species Micromonospora sp. NPDC051543. Next base: position 113,954 of record NZ_JBITDT010000016.1, on the reverse strand, counting down.
CCACGAGCTGGCCGAGGTCCGTCCGCACGTGGAGAACGCGTTCGCGGCGGCCTGGCGCGGCGAGGCCGAGGTGGACCGGTTCAACGAGTTGGTGCTGCGCGCCGGACTGACCTGGCGACAGGTGGTGGTGCTGCGGGCGTACGCGAAGTATCTGCGGCAGGCCGGCACGGTCTTCTCGCAGGACTACATGGAGCAGACCTTCATCGCGTACCCGAAGCTCGCCAGCCTGTTGGTGGAGCTGTTCGAGACCCGGTTCGCGCCGGGTGACCTGAGCGCCGAGCAGCGGCAGCAGCGCAGCGGCGAGCTGGTGGAGACCATCCGGGGCGCGCTGGACGACGTGGCGAGCCTCGACCAGGACCGGATCCTGCGCTCGTACCTGACGCTGATCGAGGCGACCCTGCGGACCAGCTTCTACCAGAAGCCGGTCGGCGGGCGGCCGAAGGCGTACGTGGCGTTCAAGCTGGATCCGCAGGCCATCCCGGACCTGCCAGCGCCCCGACCGAAGTTCGAGATCTTCGTGTACTCGCCCCGGTTCGAGGGCGTGCACCTGCGGTTCGGGCCGGTGGCCCGGGGCGGGTTGCGCTGGTCCGACCGTCGGGAGGACTTCCGGACCGAGGTGCTGGGCCTGGTCAAGGCGCAGATGGTGAAGAACACGGTGATCGTGCCGGTGGGCGCCAAGGGCGGCTTCGTGCTGAAGCAGAAGCCGGGGGACCGGGACGAGGCGGTCGCCTGCTACCAGGAGTTCGTCGGCGCGATGCTCGACGTCACCGACAACATCGTCAGCGGGCAGATCGTGCCGCCCGACGACGTGGTCCGGCACGACGGCGACGACCCGTACCTGGTGGTCGCGGCGGACAAGGGCACGGCGACGTTCTCGGACATCGCCAACGAGATCTCGCTGGCGCACAACTTCTGGATGGGCGACGCGTTCGCCTCCGGCGGTTCGGCCGGGTACGACCACAAGAAGATGGGCATCACCGCCCGTGGCGCCTGGGAGTCCGTGAAGCGGCACTTCCGGGAGCTGGGCCTGGACACCCAGACCCAGGACTTCACGGTGGTGGGCGTCGGCGACATGTCCGGCGACGTGTTCGGCAACGGGATGCTGCTCTCCGAGCACATCCGGCTGGTGGCCGCGTTCGACCACCGGCACATCTTCCTGGACCCGGACCCGGACGCCGCCACCTCGTACGCGGAGCGTAGGCGGCTGTTCGACCTGCCCCGCTCCTCCTGGGAGGACTACAACGAGGAGCTGATCTCGGCCGGGGGCGGCATCTTCCCGCGTACCGCGAAGTCGATTCCGGTCACGCCGCAGGTCCGGGCGGCGATCGGCCTCGACGACGACGTCACGCAGATCTCGCCGCAGGACCTGATGAAGGCGATCGTCACCGCTGAAGTGGACCTGTTCTGGAACGGCGGCATCGGCACGTACGTCAAGGCCTCCAGCCAGACCAACGCCGAGGTGGGCGACAAGTCCAACGACGCGATCCGGGTGGACGGGCGGAGCCTGCGCTGCCGGGTGGCGGGCGAGGGCGGCAACCTGGGCTGGACCCAGCTCGGTCGGATCGAGTACGCGCTGACCGGTGGTCGGATCTACACCGACTTCATCGACAACGCGGCCGGTGTGGACACCTCCGACCACGAGGTGAACATCAAGATCCTGCTGAACACCGCGGTGGCCGACGGCGAGCTGACCACCGCCGAGCGGGACGAGCTGTTGGCCGGGATGACCGACGAGGTCGCCGAGCTGGTGCTGCGCGACAACTACGACCAGGCTCGGGCGATCAACAACGCCCAGGCGCAGGCGGCGTCGCTGCTCCCGGTGCATCGTCGGATGATCAACGAGTTGGAGCGGTCCGGCGCGTTGGACCGGTCGCTGGAGGCGCTGCCGCCGGACGAGGAGCTGGCGGTACGCAGCGAGTCCGGGCTGACCGCGCCGGAGTTCGCCGTGCTGCTCGCGTACGTGAAGATCGTCCTTGAGCGGGAGATCCTCACCGACGGGTTGGCCGACGAGGAGTGGACGTCCGAGGTCCTGGTCAACTACTTCCCGACGCCCATGCGTGAGCGGTTCGCCGACCGGATGGGCCGGCACCGGCTGCGGCGCGACATCGTCACCACCGTGCTGGTCAACGAGGCGATCAACCGGGGCGGCATCTCGTTCGTCTTCCGGGTCGTCGAGGAGACCGCCGCCAGCGCCGCCGACGTGATCCGGGCGTACGTGGTGGTCCGTGAGGTGTTCGGACTGCGTGACCTCTGGGACGCGGTGGAGGCGCTGGACAACAAGGTCTCGCCGGAGTTGCAGACCAGCGTCTACCTGGACACCCGTCGGCTGCTCGACCGGGCCGTGCGCTGGCTGGTCACCAACCGGCGCTCGCCGATCGACGTGCCCACCGAGATCGCCCGGCTGCGCGACGGGGTGGCCCGGCTCCTGCCGGGTCTGGAGGAGCTGTTCTACGGCGGCGAGCGGCAGGCCATCGCGGCGCACATCGACTCGATGACCGAGCGTGGGCTGCCCCGCGACCTGGCGGAGCAGGCGACCAGGCTGATGTACAGCTTCGGTCTGCTGGACGTGGTGGAGACGGCGACGCGTAGCCGACGGGACGTCGGCGAGGTGGCCTCGGTCTACTTCGTGCTCTCCGACCTGTTCCGGGTGGATTCGCTGCTGTCGAAGATCTCCCTGCTGCCACGGGAGGACCGCTGGCAGACCCTCGCGCGGATGGCGCTGCGCTACGACCTGTACGCCGCGTTGGCCGCGCTCACCGCCGAGGTGCTCGACTCCACCGGGGACGAGTTGCCGCCGCACGAGCGGGTGCAGCAGTGGGAGCAGTCGAACGCCACGTCGATCCACCGCGCTCGCCAGGCGATGGGGGAGTTCGACGAGTCGCGGGCGGATCTCGCTGCACTGTCCGTGCTGCTACGCCAGATCCGCACCCTGGTTCGGACCTCCGCCGCCGTCTGAGTCGCTACGCCGGACGCGGTCCGGCCGGTCGGGTCATCCCGACCGGCCGGACCGCTTGGTGTACCGGTCGGTCACGCCGCCAGGGTGGCGAAGACGACCACGTTGTCGGGGTAACTGCGCACGGTCTCGTCGAACTGGCCGCCGCACGTCACCACCCGCAGGCCAGGCCGGTCGTTCGGCCCGTACACCAGCTCCGTGGGGAAGGACGTCTTCGGGTACGACTTCACCGAGTCGACCCGGAACGTCGCCGGCTGACCATCCGCCCGCCGCACGGTGATCGTGTCACCGGGCACGAGCGCGCCGAGGTCGAAGAAGACGGCCGGGCCGAGCTTCGCCGAGTCCACGTGCCCGACGATGACCGCGTTACCGGTCTCACCGGGGCTGGCGCCCGGCTCGTACCAACCGGCCTGGTCGGCCTGCTCAAGCGGGGGGACCTGGACGGTGCCGTCCGGGTTGGTGCCGAGCGACATGATCGTCGCGTCGACGCCGATCCGGGGGATCTCGATGGTGGTCGGAGCGGACCGGGTCAGAGCGGTCGGCGCGGCTTCACCCTCGACGGGCGGGATGTCGCTGTCGGGGACCGCCGACCCGGTGACCTCGGGGCCGGCCTGGGCCAGCGGCTGTGGGGGTCGGGGAGCGGGTGTGTTCTGCAACGAGGCGCCGATCATCCCCGCGCCGATCATGGCGAGAGTGACGACGACGGCCGCGCCGGCGGCGCGCCACGGTCTCCCGTGACGGCCGCCGGCCGGTGTCGCCGTCACGTCAGGCGAGCGAACCATCGGTCCGCCGACGACGCATCAGCACGATCCCGCCGAGCGCGGCAGCGCCGAGCAGGCTCGCGCCGCCGGTGGCCAGGCCACGGTCGGTTCCGGTGCTGACGCCGCCGTCACCACCGTCGACCCCGCCGTGGGGCAGGACGACCAGTTCGCCCTCGCCGCACGAGCCCTTGAGCTCGTAGCGACCCGGCTTGGCGTCCTTGTCGACCTTGGCCTCGCCGTAGTAGACGAACTCGCGCTCGTCGTCGCGGCCGCCCTTGTCCCAGCCCTTGTCCGAGCCGTAGCCGCTGTCCTCGGACTCGTGGCCCTTGGACTCCCAGCCCTTGTCCGAGCCGTAGCCGTTGTCCTCGGAGTCGTGGCCCTTGGACTCCCAGCTCTTGTCGGAGCCGTACTCGTCGTCGGAGCCGTAGCCGTTGTCCTCGGAGTCGTGGCCCTTGGACTCCCAGCCCTTGTCCGAGCCGTACTCGTCGTCGGAGCCGTAGCCGCTGTCCTCGGAGTCGTGGCCCTTGGACTCCCAGCCCTTGTCCGAGCCGTACTCGTCGTCCGAGCCGTAGTCGTGGCCCTTGGACTCCCAGTCCTTCTTGTCCTCGTCCTTGGACTCCCAGTCCTTCTTGTCCTCGTCCTTGGACTCCCAGTCCTTCTTGCCTTCGTCCTTGGACTCCCAGTCCTTCTTGCCCTCGTCGTCCTGGGCGTCCTGGCCGTGCTCCTCGCCCTTCCAGTCCTTGCTGTCCTCGTCCTCAACGGCGTCGGCGGCAGCGCCACCGCCCTGGCCGCCGGGCTGGGCGTCGCCGTGCTCGCCCTTGCCCTTGTCGTCCTTGCCCTTGTCGTCCTTGCCTTCGTCGCCCTTGCCTTCGTGGTCCTTGCCCTTGTCGTCCTTGCCGTGCTCGTCCTTGCCCTCGTCGTCCTTGCCGTGCTCGTCCTTGCCCTTGTCGTCGTGGTCGTAGGAGTCGTCCTCCTCGCTCCACTCGCCGCGGTCCTCGCCTCGGTCGTCGCGCGCCGGCTTGAGCTTGACCTTGCCGGTGACCTTGGACCACACGTAGGCGTGCTCCTGGCGATCCGGGCAGATCTCGAGGAGCTTGACCTCGTCGCCGGCCTTCACGATGTGCGGCTTGGCGTAGACCTTGCCGTCCTCGTCGTGGTGACCGTCAGCGAACGCGATCCCCGGCGCGAACACCAGGAGGGACGCGCCACCGAGGGCGGCGCCCGCAACGACCTTCCCGAGCATCTTCTTAGCCATGACCTGCGTCACTCCATCCCTGTTGTCCTGAGCCCGGCGACAACCGAGCTAAGACCGACGTTAGACCGTTTCATGACCTATGAAGTGAAAGATTCGCGTTTTGACCTTTGCTGGTGGTAAGAGGCGAAGGAGTGATACGCGGCTTTCTCTGCCCGCCGTGCCACGCCGGGCGCTCAGCGCCCGGCCGGGTCGGTCGCGGCATTCCCGACCCACCGCGCGCTAGCAGTCGGGCTCGACCGATAACAGACGGCTGGTGCTGCCCGCGCCACCTCGGGGGTATCGTCCGAGTTGAGGGCGGCGGCGCATCGAGCCATTGCCATGGAAGCGCTCCCATGTAAGAATCGGCGCACGCGGTTCGGGGGAGCCACACCGCGCAGGCGGGGCGTCGAGGGCATCCGGTTCACCGGACGACAACCGGCCGCCGATCGGTCGGCCACGCGCCGGCCAATCACCACCAACCACCACCGCCCGTCCGGGTCGGGCACCCCCCAAAGAATCCCGTGGCGCCGGAGGCCGTCCGTGCAGGACGCCCGCCGGGCCGTCTCGCCGGGCCGTACGCGGGCCCGGTCTCGCCCAAGGAGATCAGTGGCATGAATGTGTGGAGAAGGCTGTCCGGCCCCCGCCGGACCCTCGCGCTCGCCGGCGCGGGCGTTCTGGTCGCCGGCGGGCTGGTGACGATCCCGGTCACCGCGGCGCAGGCCGCGACGCAGTGCGACATCGCGTACACGACCAATGACTGGCAGGGTGGCTTCACCGCCAACATCACCATCAAGAACCTCGGCGACCCGGTCAACGGTTGGACGCTGGGCTGGACCTTCCCCAACTCCAGCCAGCGCGTGCAGCAGGGCTGGTCGGCCACGTACACCCAGTCCGGCAGCCAGGTCACCGCTCGCAGCATGTCCTACAACGGCACCCTCGCGACCGGCGCCTCGACGACCCTCGGGTTCAACGGAGCGTGGAGCGGCAGCAACCCGAAGCCGACCTCGTTCACCCTGAACGGTGTGGTCTGCAACGGTGGCACCGGCAACCCGACCACCCCGCCGCCCACCACGCCTCCGCCGACCACGCCGCCGCCCACCACTCCTCCCCCCACGACCCCGCCGCCCACGACGGGGCCGCCGCCGACCACCCCGCCCCCCGGTGTGAAGGTCGACAACCCGTACGCCGGTGTGCCCGGGTACGTGAACCCGGAGTGGAAGGCCAAGGCGGACGCCGAGCCCGGCGGTAGCCGCGTCTCGAACAACCCCACCGCCGTGTGGCTGGACCGGATCGCCGCGATCAACGGCACGCCGAACAGCAGCTCCAACGGCGCCTTCGGGGTGAAGGACCACCTGGACGAGGCGCTGCGCCAGGGCGCCGGTTACATCCAGTTCGTCATCTACAACCTGCCCGGCCGCGACTGCTCGGCGCTCGCCTCCAACGGTGAGCTGGGCCCGGACGAGCTGCCCCGGTACAAGTCCGAGTACATCGACCCGATCGCCGCGATCCAGGGCGACTCGAAGTACCGGAACATCCGGATCATCAACATCATCGAGATCGACTCGCTGCCGAACCTGGTGACCAACACGTCCGGCCAGGCCGGCGGCACGGTCATGTGTGACACGGTCAAGGCCAACGGCGCGTACGTCAACGGTGTCGGCTACGCCCTCGCCAAGCTGGGCGCGATCGGCAACGTCTACAACTACATCGACGCCGGGCACCACGGCTGGCTCGGTTGGGACAGCAACTTCAACCCGTCCGCCGAGATCCTGAAGACCGCGGCTGTCGCGTCCGGCAGCACGGTCAACAACGTGCACGGCTTCATCACCAACACCGCCAACTACTCGGCGCTCACGGAGCCGTACTTCAAGGTCACCGACAACGTGAACGGCCAGACGGTCCGGCAGTCCAAGTGGATCGACTGGAACTACTACGTCGACGAGCTGTCCTTCGCCCAGGCGTTCCGGACCAAGCTGGTGTCGTTGGGCTTCAACTCCAACATCGGCATGCTGATCGACACGTCCCGCAACGGCTGGGGCGGCGCCAACCGGCCCACCGGCCCGGGCGCGACGACCAGCGTCGACACGTACGTCAACGGTGGCCGGGTCGACCGCCGGGCGCACGCCGGTAACTGGTGCAACCAGGCCGGCGCGGGTCTCGGCGAGCGGCCGCGGGCGAACCCGGCGACGGGCATCGACGCCTACGTCTGGGTGAAGCCTCCGGGTGAGTCGGACGGCTCCAGCTCGGAGATCCCGAACAACGAGGGCAAGGGCTTCGACCGGATGTGCGACCCGACGTACGGCGGTAACGCCCGCAACGGCAACAACCCGACCGGGGCGCTGGGGAACGCGCCGATCTCCGGAGCGTGGTTCTCGGCTCAGTTCCGGGAGCTGATGCAGAACGCCTACCCGGCGCTCTGATCGGGTAGCTCACGCGCCAACCCGCCTCCGGCAGTAGGTGAGGCACTGCCGGGGGCAGGTTTCCCCGGGGTCCCCGGTCCGACCAACACGGTCGGGCCGGGGACCCCCCTTTTCCGCGTCGGTCCGAGGTCAGGGCACCGTGCGTTCGATCGCAGCGCGGCCGTGTTCGGCCAGGTCGCGACGGGCCTTCTCCAGGTTCTCCGGGGTGAGGTCCTGCCCACGGGCCATCACCAGGTCCTCCGGTTCCCAGGGCTGCTCGGCGCCGGTACGGATGTTGTCGCCGCCCGCGCCGGTGCCCGTCCCGGTCGCGCCGGTCCCGGCGCCGTACGGGTCGCCGATCAGGTCGTCGATGTCCGGGGCAAGGTCCGGCTGCCGCTCGCGGGGTTCGGTGAAGGTCGGCGTGTCGCGGTCGGGGCCACCCCCGGTCCGCAGCTCCGGGACGGTGCTGTCGTCGTCCACCGCAGCGGCCGTTTGCGGGCTCTCCTCCAGCGGTCGGCGGTCGCGATCGGTCATGGTGCTGCCTCCTGTGTCCGACACGGTGCCTGATCCCCGTCGCGTACCCCGTGCGCGGGTGCCCATGCGCGGCGCCGGCGCCGTCCCGGTGGACGGCGCCGGCGGCGGACCGGGGTTCAGTGGTCGGACTGCGCCTCGTTCGCGGACGGCGCCTCCGCCGGCCGCAGCCACTGCCAGAGGAGCATGATCAGCCCGAAGGCGAGCATCGCCAGGCCGGCCCACAGGTTGATGCGGACGCCCTCGGCCTTGTCGATCTCGGCTCGACTGTCGAAGATGCCGATCAGCGTCACGATGATCCCGTACGCCACGAAGAGCCCACCGATCACCCGACGGATGTCGAACAGACGGGCGGCGGCGGAGCGACGCTCCTCCGACTGTGTCTCGTCGATCAGCGGGTCCTGCGCCGGCTGGCCGTCGTTGCTCATCTGCCGACTCCTTTCCTAGAAGACCGGGATGTAGAAGAGTGCGGCCAGCGCGACCGCGACCAGGCCGAGCAGCACGGGGGAGCGGTACCAGACGGCGTCCCCGGCGAGCACGTCGCCCTTCAGGTCGACGCCGCCCATCCCGTAGACCAGTCCGCGCAGCTCCTCGTCGCGCTTGGGCGCGGTGAGCGGAGTGAGGATGGCGGCGACCACCGCCACGGTGACGAACGCGATGCCGGCGCCCCAGAAGCTCTCCTCCAGGTCGGAGTTGAAGCCGATGACGCCGCCCTTGTAGAGCAGGTACGTCGCCAGCGACGCCAGGGTGCCGAGCAGCAACGACCAGAAGCCCGCGAGGGCGCTCATCCGCTTCCAGAACATGCCGATGATGAAGGTGGCGAACAGCGGCGCGTTGAACAGGGAGAAGAGCGCCTGGATGTAGTTCATGATGTTGCTGAACCCGGAGGCGATGAACGCCGTCCCGATGCCGATCACCACGGCCGCGACGGTCGCCCACCGGCCGATCCGCAGGTAGTACTCGTCGGACCGGCCCCGGCGTACGTACGACTGCCAGATGTCGTAGGTGAAGACGGTGTTGAAGCCGCTCACGTTGGCCGCCATGCCGGCCATGAACGACGCGAGCAGGCCGGTGACCGCCACACCGAGCACGCCATTGGGCAGCAGGTCCCGCATCAGCAGCGGGATGGCGTTGTTGTACTGCAGGTCGCCGCTCTCCGCGCCGAGGCCCTTGACCGTCACCAGGGCGACCAGGCCCGGGATGATCGTGACCAGCGGGATGAAGAGCTTCGGGTACGCGGCGATGATCGGCGTCCGCCGGGCGGCGCTCATGTTCTTGGCCGACAGGGCCCGCTGCACCTCGGCGAAGTTCGTCGTCCAGTAGCCGAACGAGAGCACGAAACCGAGGCCGAAGACGATGCCGATCCACTGCGCGCCGAGGGGGTTGTCGGTGCTGCCGGTGTCCTGCCAGGCGTGCAGACCGGCCTCGCCGAGTTTCGAGTCGCGGACCGCGTCCATCAGCCCACTCACGCCGCCGACCTTGACCAGACCGATCACGGTGACCGGGATGAGGCCGGCCAGGATGACGAAGAACTGGAGCACCTCGTTGTAGATGGCTCCGGACAGGCCACCGATGGTGATGTACGCCAGCACGATCGCCGCGCCCACCACGATCGCCGTCCAGAGCGGCCAACCGAGCAGCGCCTGCATGACCAGGGCCAGCGCGTAGAGGTTCACGCCGGCGATCAGCACCTGGGCGACGGCGAAGCTGAGCGCGTTCAGCAGGTGCGTCGGCCGGTTGAAGCGCAACCGCAGGTACTCGGGGACGCTGCGGACCTTGGAGCCGTAGTAGAAGGGCATCATCACGATGCCCAGGAAGACCATCGCCGGCACCGCGCCGATCCAGTAGTAGTGGACCGTCATGACGCCGTACTGGGCGCCGTTGGCCGCCATGCCGATGATCTCCAGTGCCCCGAGGTTCGCCGAGACGAAGGCGAGGCCGGTCACCCAGGCCGGCAGGGAACGGCCGGAGAGGAAGAAGTCGACGCTGGTCCGGATCGCCCGGCGGGCGGCGAAGCCGACCCCGAGGACGGTGACGAAGTACAGCGCGAGGATCAGGTAGTCCAGCCCATTCATGTTGAGCCGGAGGCCGCCGCCGTCCATCTCGTCACCCCTCGTCCGACGTGGGCACCGCATTCGATGCGCGCGCCCTATTACCCCGTCCGCGGACCTTTACGCCTTCCTGTCTGGTCCGCGACCTTCCGGCCCTACCAAGCGGCGTCGGTGCGGCACCTCGGTGTGGGCCCTTTGCTCTGCTTCAGCCGAGGAAACAGCCCGCGTCCGGTACCCGTTACATCGGGTGTTGCCTATGGTGAAGCAGAGCAAAGGGGGCTGACCGGCCCAGCCCGGCCGGCCCCGGATGCGAAAGGGCGCCCGGCCGGTTTCGGCCGAGCGCCCCGTGCTCCGTTGGATCAGCGACCCAGGACGCGGTCCAGGAAGTCCCGGTAGTTACGGACCGCCATGCGCAGTTGCTCGGTGTCCGCCGAGCCGGCGTCCTGCCAGCCGCCCAGCGTGTTCTTCTGCGCCGCGAGCGCCGAGGCGAGTGCCTGGATGGCCTCCTCGACCAGGGCCTGCGCCTCGCCCGCTGCGGCGTGCGGATCGTCGACGAACCGCAGTTGCACGTCCCGCCAGCGGTCCCGGAAACCCTGTGCGGTGTCCCCGTCCAGGAGCGTGGCCGCGTCGGTGGCGACGGTCGAACCGGCGGGTCGCGAGGTGCCGGCCGACTCCAGTGCGGTTGCGGCGCCCTCGGTGGCGACCGGTTCGCCGTCCGCGTCCGGGTCCACCAGCTCCGGCGACGCGCTGCCGTAGCCGGCCGCGCCCGCCGCGGCCGCGTCCGGATCGCCGGCCCAGTCGGTCAGGTCGCTTCGGCGCTCCGGCGCGCCCTCGGTGCTCCCGGGCACGACGACGGTTCGCGCGGTGTCGGTCCGGTCCCGTCGGTCGTCGATGTCCAGGTCGGCGGCCTCGTCGGTGTCCGGTGTCGTGTCGCCGTCGGTCTCCGCGAAGTCGTCGCGGCGGTGCAGTTCGGCGGTCGGGTCGGCACGCAGGCCCTCCCGCTCGCCGTCCTCGGCGCCGTCGCCCGGCGCGGCCGTCCGCTCGGCCCGCGGGTCGGGCTGGTCCTGCGGACGCGGGCTGGCCAGGGCGGACGCGGCCACCGCGTCGGCGACCGTGGTCGCGCCGAACGCGGTCGGCAGCGGACCCGGCTCGTGGAAGCCCTCCTCGTCGTCGACCCGGTCATGCCGGACGTCCGGATCGGTGCCGTTGGTCCGCTCGCGGTCGGTGGTCGGGACGTCGTCGGCGCTCCGCTCGTCGCCGATGGTCGGATCGTCGAAGGTGCCCCGGTCGTCCAGGGCGTCCTCGGGTACGTCCGAGTGGGCGGCCCGGTCACCGGTCGGCGGGACCGGCACCGGCGCGGACCGGACGGCCTCCGGATGGTCGTTGCTCACCTGCTGCTCTTCGTGGCGCATCGGTGGCCTCCTCAGCGGCTCGTGGCGTCGTGCGGAGTGTCCGGGTGGGAACGCTGTTCGGGCGTGCGCTGACCGACGGGCTCCTCGCCGAGCAGGTCGGCGAAGAGGGCCCGGTAGTGCACGACCGCCTGACGCAGCTCCTCGGTGGTCGCCTCACCCCGCGAGTTGCGCAGGTGGATCTCGTGCGCGTCCCGGTAGTTGGTCAGGGTGCGGGCGTGCTCGACGGAGAGGTGGGCGATCTGGTCGGAGAAGTCACCGGTCGGGTAGCCCTGCTCCTCGATGAGGCGGGTGACCAGTTCGTCCGCGTCGCCCACGGTCTCACCCGGCGAGTCGATGAAGCGGATCTGGAGCTCCTCCCAGGCGGCGGCGTACCGCGCTCGCGACTCCGGGCTGAGCGGGGTGAGCGTGAGCTCGGCGTGCCGGCGCTCCCGGTCGCGTAGCTCACGCTCCGCGGCGGACCGGCTCTCCTGCTCCTGCACCACCCGGTCGTACTCCGGTCCGAACCGGCTCTGCAGCGCGCGGCGACGGCCGATCGTCCGGACGGCCACAGCGATCGCCGCGATGATCACCAGCACGACGAGCACGATGACGACTATCTGCGTGGGCGACATGGGCTCCTCCTTCGTCATCTGGTATTCCCTCCGGGTACTGATCGCCAATCCCGATCCGGGGGACTTTCCTCGCCGATCGCGGTCCGGCGTGGCGGTAGCTGACAGAAACCTGACTCATTCCAGATAGTCCGCGTGGGTGGATTGGCCCCCGTCGTACGGCATCGCCGGCAACGTCTGATCCTTTCCCGCCCAGCACCAGCGCCCCGGGGGGCGCGACAGCGGGGCGCCTGCCGTACTCACGGGGGCGCGCTCCGCAGCCCGGACGCCGTCCGACGGCGGTAGTGCAACCGGGCGTGATTACGTATCCTGCCCAAGGCGCGCGCGCCGGTGCCCGGCCCGACGACCGGGTACGCGACCGGCGAGCGCGCTGCCCGGCGGTGCCGGCGCCCCTCCTGCCACCCTTGACGGGCGAGGTCTGATGAAAACCCGCGACTGGCCTATCCGCTCGAAGCTGACCGCATTGGTCGTCGCGCCGGTGACCGCGCTCCTCGCGCTGTGGATCTTCGCGACGACGTTGACCTTCGGGCCCGCCCTGAACCTGCTCTCCGCGCGTACCCTCCTCTACGACCTGGGCCGACCCGGCGAGGCGGTGGTCACCGAGCTGCAACGCGAGCGTCGCCTCTCGGTGGTGCAGCTCGCCGGCGACACCGAACTGCCCGCATTGGCCGAGCAGCGCCTGCGTACCGACCGGGCGGTCGCCGAGCTGCGTCGCCGGGTCGACGGGGAGGCGTTGCGCTCCGCCGCCGACGATCTGCTGGAGGACCGCGTCGACCGGCTGGTCACCGCCCTGGCGGCGCTACCGACCGGACGGGACTTCATCGACGACGGGATGATGGACCGCACGGGCGCGATCGGCCTCTACAGCGGCATGGTCTCGGCGGCCTTCCAGGCGTTCTCCGCCATGGCGAGCCTGAGCGACCCCGCCATCAACCGGCAGGCGCTGGCCCTCACCACGCTGGGCCGGTCCCGCGAGCTGCTGGGCCAGACCGACGCGATGCTGGCCGGTGTGCTGACCGCCGGGAAGTTCGCCAATGGGGAGCACGCGCTGCTCGTGCAGACCATCGGCAACCAGCGATGGCTCACCGAGAGCGCGGTGGCCGACCTGCCCGAGGCCGGGCGCACCGCATACCAGCGGCTCACCGAGAGTCCCGACTTCACCAGCCTGCGGGCCATGCAGGACGCGCTGATCGGCGCCAACCGGTCCGGTCGGCCACCGGTGGACGCCGCCGTGTGGCAGGCCAGCCACGACGCCGTGCAGCAGGAGTTGCGCGACTTCGAGCTGGCCGAGGCCGACAACCTCACCGACCGCTCGGTGCCGATGGCGGTCGGGATCCTGGTCCGGCTCGCCGCCGCCGGGGTGCTCGGTCTCGTCGCCGTGGTGGTCTCGGTGCTGGTGGCGCTGCGGGTCGGCCGCACCCTGGTCCGGCGGCTGAGCGGAGTCCGTACCGCCGCCCTCGAACTGGCCGAGCACCGGCTGCCCGACGTGGTCGCGCGGCTGCGTCGCGGCGAGCACGTCGACGTCGCCCGGGAGGCGCCGCCCCTGGAGTACGGCCACGACGAGATCGGCGAGGTCGGGCGGGCCTTCACCGAGGTGCAGCGCACCGCCGTCCAGGCAGCCGTGGACGAGGTCACCCTGCGCCGGGGGCTCAACGAGGTGTTCCTCAACATCGCCCGTCGCAGCCAGGGCCTGGTGCACCGGCAGTTGCACCTGCTGGACCGGATGGAGCGACGCGCCGAGGACCCGGACGAGCTGGCCGAGCTGTTCCAGGTGGACCACCTGGCCACCCGGCTCCGCCGGCACGCCGAGGACCTGGTCATCCTGGCCGGCTCCGCGCCGGGCCGGGGGTGGCGTAACCCGGTCGCGATGGTCGACCTGGTCCGCGGGGCGATCAGCGAGGTCGAGGCGTACGACCGGGTGGACATCACCGTCGTGCAGCCGGCCGGTGTGCTGGGCCGGGCGGTGGGCGACATCATCCACCTGCTCGCCGAGCTGGTCGAGAACGCCACCGCCTTCTCTCCGCCGGACACGCGGGTGACCATCACCGGGGAGCAGGTCGCCGACGGGTACGTCCTGTCGGTCACCGATCAGGGCCTGGGCATGTCCGCCACCGCGCTCGAGAACGCCAACACCCGGCTGACCAGCTCGCCCGAGTTCGATCCGGCGCAGAGCGCCCGCCTCGGTCTGTTCGTGGTGGCCCGGCTGGCGGCGCGGCACTCCGTACGCGTGCGACTGCGATCGCCCGAGGACGGCGGCGTCACCGCCGTGGTGCTGATCCCCACCGACCTGGTCACCGTCGAGCCACCGGCCGGCCCCGACCCGGCCTCGCTCGCCGCCGCGCCCGGTGACCGGCGACTGGCCCGACCCGTACGCCGGACGACGGCGCCCCGGTCCCGCGCCGGTCGTACCACCTCGGCCCCGGTCGTCACCAGTGACCCGCCCACCCTCGTCCTGCCCACTGGGCCGACGTCCGACCTGCCAGCCACCACGGACGAGCCGCCCTCCGACGGGACGGCGGACGACCTGGAGGGGCTGCCCCGGCGGGTACGGCGACGTACTCCCAACGCCCTGCCCCGGCCCACCGCCGCCGACACGCCGTCGCCCCGCTCGCCGGAGGAGGTACGCCGGGTGATGGCGTCGCTGCAGGCCGGCACCGCCCGGGGTCGGGCGACCGTGGTCGCCCCGGCGGCCCCGACCCGCGTTCCCACGCCCCCGCCCTCCGCAGCGCCGGCGATCCCGGCCGCTGCGCCGACGGCGGTCCCGGCTCAGCGATCCGCGGCGGCCCCCGAGACCGGGTCCGCTGCCGATTCGGGATCCTCCGCGCCCCCGAAGGCCTTCGATCCGACAGCGACTGAGAGGGACGCCTAGTGCGGGAAACGACGAAGCAGAGCGCCAGCCTCGACTGGTTGCTCGACGAGCTGGTGCAGCGGGTGCCGGCCGCCCGGGAGGCGGTCGTGCTCTCCGCCGACGGACTACTGCTCGGCTCCTCGGCCGAGTTGGAGCGCGCCGACGCCGAGCACCTCTGCGCGCTCGCCGCCGGCTTCTCCAGCCTGGCCCGGGGCGCGAGCCACCACGTGGACGGTGGCCCGGTCCGGCAGACCGTGGTGGAGATGGAATCGGCGTACCTCTTCGTCACCACCGCCGGCCAGGGCGCCTGCCTGGCCGTGGTGAGTGACGCGGACGCGGACATCGGCCTGGTCGCGTACGAGATGGCGATGCTGGTCATTCGTGTGGGGGAGAACCTGACCGCGTCGGCCCGACCGTCCGCGGACGCCGGTGATGCGGACTGAGCCGCCCGGCCCCCAGCACGAGTGGCTGGACGGCGACGCGGGCCCGGTGGTCCGCCCTTACACGCTCACCGGCGGCCGGGTGCGCTCCGCCGCCGGTGGCTTCGACCTGGTCGCGTTCGTGTTGGCCGCCGCGGACCTCGACCCGGCGGCCCAGCCGCAGTTGCCGCCGGAGCACCGGCGGTTGGTCGCGTTGGCCAGTCACCCGGTGTCGGTGGCCGAGCTGGCGGCCGAGCTGGACCTCGCGATCGGTGTGATCCGGGTGCTGCTGGGCGACCTCCTCGCGCAGGGCCTGGTCGCGGTGCACGAGCCGCCGGCCAGCCGCGATCTTCCCAACGACGACATCCTCAAGGCGGTGGTCAGTGGACTCCGTGCGCTATGACCATGCGGGCTCAGCCCTCACCGTTCCGCTGGCACTGAAGATCCTCATCGCGGGGGGCTTCGGCGCCGGCAAGACGACGCTGGTGAGCGCGTTGAGCGAGGTCCGGCCGTTGCAGACCGAGGAGGTGCTGACCGACGCCGGCATCGGCACCGACGACCTCTCGGGGGTGGAGGGCAAGACGACCACCACCGTCGCGATGGACTTCGGCCGGATCACCATCAACGACGACCTCCAGGTGTACCTGTTCGGCACCCCCGGCCAGGACCGGTTCTGGTTCCTCTGGGACGAGCTGGCCTTCGGCGCGCTCGGCGCGGTGGTGCTCGCCGACACCCGGCGGCTGGCCGACTCCTTCCCGTCGATCGACTACTTCGAGCAGCGTGGCATCCCGTTCGTGGTGGGGGTGAACTGTTTCGAGGACACCCGTCGCTTCGACCTGGAGACCGTACGCCGAGCGCTCGACCTGGACCCGGACGTGCCGATGGTGCTCTGCGACGCCCGGGACCGACAGTCCGGCAAGCTGGTGTTGATCTCCTTGGTCGAGCACGTGGCCCGGCAGCGCGGCGAGCCGGTGCCGGCCTCCTGAACCGCCACCGCGTGTCCGGCGGACCGCGCTGGCGTCGAAAAGCCGGTTAGCCGGTGGGCTTCCTGGGCAGCTCTGGTTGGATCTACTCCAGGATGTCGGGGAAGGGGTGCAGCGTGACTGGTCCGGGCGAGATCGTCCACATCGGGGGTTACACCGCGCAGAGCGGCGGGCGGGCGGACGGCATCGTCGCCGCGCGCCGCGACCCGGCCACCGGAGCGCTGACCCCGCTCGGCACGGTGGCGGTCACGCCGTCGCCGTCGTTCCTCGCGCGGCATCCCAGGCGGCCGGTGCTCTACGCGGTCAACGAGTTGACCGACGGTCTGGTCAGCGCCTGGCAGGTCGGGCCGGACGGCGCGCTGGACGCGCTCGGCAGCTTCTCGACCGGCGGCGCCGAGCCCTGCCACCTGGCGGTGCTGCCCGACGGTGGGCACCTGGTGGCGGCCAACTACGGCAGCGGAAGCGTCGCGGTCTTCCCGCTCGACGAGCAGGGCGTGCCCGGCGAACGGACCGATCTCGTGGTCCACGAGGGCCACGGCGCCGACCCGGAACGCCAGAAGCGGGCGCACGCCCACATGGTCTCTCCCGGCCGGGACTCCGAGCCGCTGCTGGCGGTCGACCTGGGCACCGACTCGGTCTACCGGTACGACCTGGACAACGCGAGCGGGCGGCTGGTGCCACGCGGCCCGCGGATGCGTACGGCGCCGGGCGTCGGGCCCCGGCACCTGGCCCGTCACCCCGACGGCCGGCGCTGCTACCTGGTCGGCGAGTTGGACGCCACGGTCACCGCGTACGAGCTGTCCGAGGACGGGTCACTGCACCAGCGTGGCCGGGTCGACGCCAGCGGGCGGACCGGTCACGTCCAGCCGTCGGAGATCGCTGTCGACCCGGACGGGCGTCTGCTCTACGTCGCGAACCGCGGTGTCGGCACCATCGCCGTCTTCGACCTGACCGGTGAGCTGCCCGCGCTGGTGTCCGAGGTGGACACCGGCGGGGAGTGGCCGCGACACTTCGCGCTGATCGGCGAGCATCTCTACGTCGCCGACGAGCGGGCGGACATGGTGCGGGTGTTCCGACGTGACCCGAGCACGGGCGTACCGGCTCCGGTGGGCGAGCCCGTACCGCTGGCGAGCCCGACGTGCGTCCTGCCGTGAGCGGACGGAATGACGGAAGCGAATGCGAGAGTGGGATGGGTTTGGCAACGCCGTGGGGCCGATTCATCACTCTCTGTTGTTAAATGGTGATCAACTGTTTCTCCTGCGTAACTTTAGTCCGAACGGATGTGGCAGAGACGGCACCTAATACGCAAGATGGTCAGCGTGTCTGCAGGCCGCCATCGAATGCGTTCGAAACTCCATCTAGCAGCCGCCGCCGCGACGGCGACGGTTCTCGTCGTCACGACCGGCGTCTGGTTCGGCTATAAGGAGCTGATCCAGCCAAGCTGTTCAGGGGAGATCCGACTCGCCGTGGCGGTCGCCACCGAGCTCGCGCCCGCGGTGGACGCCGCCGCCTCCCAGTGGGTCAAGGACGGCGCCGCGGTTGGCCCCACCTGTATCCGCGTCGATGTCTCGGCATCCGACCCGGTCGACGTGGCCGCCGTGGTGGCCGCGAAGCACGGTGCCGTACTCGCCGGCGTCGGCCAGGCCAGCGGCACGGCCGTCACCCCGGACGTCTGGGTGCCGGACTCCTCGACCTGGCTGCTGCGTCTCAAGAAGGACGCCACGGCGTTCGCGCCGACCAACGGCGCCTCCATCGCGCGCAGCCCCGTCGTCGTGGCGATGCCCGAGCCGGTGGCGACGCGGCTCGGCTGGCCCAACGCCAAGTTCACCTGGGCCGATCTGCTCAAGCAGGTCAACAGCAGCAAGCCGTTGCGTACCGGGATCGTCGAGCCGACCCGCGACGCGGCCGGGCTGTCCGGCCTGCTCTCGCTGACCACGGCCGCCAGTGGCGCGGGCGGCGACGCCCAGCGCAACACCGTGGGCGCGCTGCGGGCGCTGGCCACCGGTCGCTCCTCGCTCCGCAACGACCTCCTCGCCCGCTTCCCGACCGCCACGGATCCGACCTCGATCGCGAGCGCTCTCGGTGCGGCGGCGCTGTCCGAGGAAGACGTGATCGCGTACAACAGCAAGAAGCCTCCGGTGCCGCTCGCCGCGCTCTACATGGAGCCGGCGCCGATGCCGCTGGACTACCCGTACGCGGTGCTGCCCGGCATCGAGCCGACCAAGGCGGCGGCGGCGAAGGTGCTGTACGAGCTGCTCACCGCGCCGAAGTTCCGGGACCGCCTGGCGGCGCAGTCGCTGCGTGGGCCGGACGGAAGCTGGGGTGCCGGCTTCAACGCCCCGCAGGGCGCGCCGAGCCCGGCCGGTGGCGCGTCGACCGCCCCGGCGGCCGGCGGCACCGCGGCGGGCGGTCTGGATCCGGCCGCGATACAGCGTGTCGTGTCCAGTTGGTCGATCGCCACCCAGTCCGGCCGGATGCTCGCCGTCATCGACGTCTCCGGCTCGATGAAGGACGAGGTGCCCAGCGCCAACAACCGCAGCCGGGAGGAGGTCACCGTCGACGCGGCCCGGCGCGGCCTCGGGCTCTTCGACGACTCCTGGTCCATCGGTCTGTGGACGTTCTCCACCAAGCTGGTCGGTAACCGCGACTACCGGGAGCTGGTGCCGATCGGACCGCTCTCCGGCCAGCGGGCCCAGTTGGAGGGGGCGCTCGCCACCGTCAAGCCGTCCAACGGTGACACCGGCCTGTACGACACGATGCTGGCCGCGTACCAGGCGGTGCAGGAGGACTGGCAGCCCGGCCGGGTCAACTCGATCGTGCTGTTCACCGACGGCAAGAACGAGGACGACAACGGCATCAACCAGCAGCAGCTGCTCGCCAAGCTCAAGCAGATCGCCGATCCGGAGCGGCCGGTGCAGGTCATCATGATCGGTATCGGCGAGGGCGTCAGCAAGGCCGAACTGGAGTCGATCACGAAGGTGACCGGCGGGGACGTCTTCGTCACCAAGGACCCGAGCGAGATCGGCAGCATCTTCCTCACCGCCATCGCGCGGCGCCCCCCAGCCCCGCGCTGAGTCGCCGCTGAGCAACAAGGAACCCGTCGTACCGCTGAGTCGGTACGGCGGGTTCCTTTTGTGGCCACGGGATTGAGGAAAAGTGACGGCAATACGTCGGAAGCAATCGGCAGTCATAGTTGTCAGGGCAGGATGTCGACGTGTTCCGGCAATGTCGGTCCGCCTTCGGCCCCGACCCGTCGGCCGGGGCCGTCCTGATCAGAGTGGGAGGGCCGGTGACGACCGCGACACTGTTGACCCCCGCCGACACCTCGGCGACGCCGCAGGACCGTCCGAGCGGACTGGTGGCCCGTGCCGACGAACGTTCCTACATCCGGGTCCTGGTGGTGCTGGACACCACCGTCCTCATCATCGCGCTGCTCGTCGGATACGTCGGCAGGTTCGGTGACGAGGAGCCGGTCGGCTCCAAGATCCCGTACGTGCTGGTGGCCCCCGGCCTGGTCCTGGCCTGGCTGATCTCCCTCAAGGCGCTCGGATGCTACGACGACCGGGTCGTCGGCTACGGGGCGGACGAGTACCGGCGGGTCAGCTCGGCGAGCCTGCGCCTGGCCGGCGCGATCGCCATCGTCGGCTACATCGCCGACGTCGGCGTCTCCCGGGGGTTCCTCGGCATCTCCTTCGCGGTCGGCACGGTCGGGTTGGAGGTGACCCGGTTCGCGGCGCGCAAACGGTTGCACCGGGCCCGCTCGAAGGGCGCCGGCTGGTCCCGCCGGGTGCTCGTCGTCGGCGACACCGCACACGTCCTGGAACTGGTGCACACCCTGCGCCGCGAGCCGTACGCCGGTTACCAGGTGGTCGGCGCGTGCATCCCCGACGCGCTGTTGGCGCCGGTGGCGCAGCGGCTCGGTGACGTACCGGTGGTGGGATCGTTCCGGGGCATCCCGGAGGCCGCGACCGAGATCGGCGCGGACACCGTGGCGGTGACCGCCTCCGGTGAGCTGACCGCGGCCCGGCTGCGTCGACTCGGCTGGCAGTTGGAGGGGACCGGCGTCGATCTCGTCGTGGCCCCCGCCCTCACCGACGTGGCGGGTCCGCGGATCCACACCCGCCCGGTCGCCGGGTTGCCCCTGATCCACGTCGAGGCGCCCGAGTTCCGCGGCGCGCGCAAGTTGGTCAAGGGGTTCGTCGACCGGTCGATGTCGTCGGTCGCCCTGGCGCTGCTCCTGCCGCTGATCGCGGTCATCGCGTTGGCCATCAAGCTGGACAGCCGCGGGCCGGTGTTGTTCCGGCAGGTCCGGGTGGGGCGGGGCGGGCAGGAGTTCGGGGTGTTCAAGTTCCGGACGATGGTGGTCAACGCCGACGTGCTGCTCGCCGAGCTGGCGGCCCGGAACGAGACCGACGGCCTGATGTTCAAGATGCGCGACGACCCTCGGGTGACCCGGGTCGGCCGGCTGCTGCGCAAGTGGTCGCTGGACGAGCTGCCGCAGCTGGTCAACGTCCTGTTGGGCCAGATGAGCCTCGTCGGACCGCGTCCGCCGCTCCCGTCCGAGGTGGCCCGCTACGACGGCGACGTGGCCCGGCGACTGCTGGTCAAGCCCGGCATGACCGGGCTGTGGCAGGTCAGTGGCCGGTCCGACCTCAGTTGGGAGGACGGCATCCGACTCGATCTCTACTACGTGGAGAACTGGTCGCTCGCCGCCGACCTCACCATCCTCTGGAAGACCGCCGGCGCGGTGCTGAACAGTCGCGGCGCCTACTGACCGCCACGCTCACTCTGCGGGCCGGTCCAGTCCAGGCAGACCACCACGGCGTCGTCGACGAGGTCGCCGGCCACGAAGGCGCGCAGGTCGCCGAGGAGCGACCGGACGGCGTCCAGCGGCTCCATCGGGCCCGTCCGCCGCAGGAACCGGTCCAGTGCCGTCTCGCCGTAGCGGATGCTCTGCCCGGTGGCGTCCACGACGCCGTCGCTGACGACGAACAGCCGGTCACCGCGTTCCAGCGTGAACGTCTGCTCGTGGTAGTCGGTCGCCTCGAACATGCCGAGTGGGAACTGCGCCTCCAGCGGCTGTTCGGTGACCTGACCCCGGCGCAGGAGGACGAGCCGTGGCGAGCCGGCGTCCACCACGGTCATCGTCCCGGAGCGCAGGTCCAGCTCCATCAGCAGCGCGGAGAGGTGCCGTTTGCCCCGGTACTCGTCGTAGATGGCCTGGTCGGCGAGGGCGGCCTGGTCGCTCAGGCCGAGGCCGGCCCGGCGGGCGTTGCGCAGCGCGTGGGTGGCCAACGACGTGAGCAGCGATGCCGCGACACCCTCGCCGCTGCCGTTGACCGTGGAGAGCCAGAGCCGTTCCCCGTCGTCGGACCAGTCGAAGCTGTCACCCCGCACGGCGTACGCCGGTTCGAGCTGCCCAGCCAGGCTGAACGAGGGACGGACCCGGCTCCGGCCGGGAAGCAGGTCCCACTGCATCTCGGCGGCCAGGGTGAGCCGCTGGCTGCGTCGGGCCACGCTGTAGACGTCGGTGCCGGGGGAGACGGCGGCCACCTCGTGTGCGAGCGAGGTGGCGATGTCGGCCAGCGCGGCGAGCACCGCCGGGTCGTCGACCACCGGCGCCAGGCGCAGGACGCCCCGGCGTTCGCCGCGCATGCTCACCGGAAGCCAGGCGACGCCGTCGACCAGGACGGGGGACTGGTGGTCGAAGGCACGCCAGGCGGGGTGGCCGGCGCCTCGGAGGGAGTCACCTTCGGTGAGGGGCAGCAGCTCCGCGAGGCGGTAGTCGACCTGGTACAGCTCCGCCTCGGAGATCCCGTACGCCTCGTCGAGAACCGTGCGGACCCCACCCACGAGACGGTCGGCGGGTGTCTCGTTCAGGGTACGTCGTGCCCGATTGACCGGTTCGCTCATCAGGTCTCTTTCATCCGAGCTCGACCACCTCTGGGTTCGGAGTAGTCTCGGGCCACCATGGCCGAACACAACGGTCCACCGGACCCTACGACGAGTATGGCTGCCGCATTGGACGCGGCGGCGGGTGCCCTGCTGGGCGTCTGGGATTCCGCCCGCGAGGCGACCGCCAGCCGGGTCTCCGGTGCCCAACTACGGGCGGTGATGGTGGTCGAGCAGTACGACGGAATCAACCTACGCCGGCTCGCCAGCCGTCTGGACATGTTGCTGAGCTCCGCCAGCCGCCTGTGTGACAGGTTGGTCGCGGCGGGCATGCTCGAGCGCGAGCCGGGGCGCTTCGACCGGCGGGAAATCTCCCTGCACCTCACCCCGGAGGCCCGTCGGCTCCTCGCGGAGCTGCGCAAGGACCGCCAGGAGCGGCTGGCCGCCGTGTTGGCCGCGATGAGCCCGGCGGGTCGCGCCGCGCTGGTGAGCGGGGTGCGGGAGTTCGACGAGGTCGCCCGCCGGCAGCGCGCGCGGAGCGGGTCGGACGACGGGGACTCCCCGCGCGGGCGGGACGAATGGCCGCAGGACCCGGACCGGCCCGACGGCCCGGCGCGCAAGTCGTCGGAGCACCCGGACCAGCCCAGCCGAGGAGTGTGGCAGGGCGGGGCGGCGAAACCGGAGCGGACGGTGGGCACGCCCCGCGACTGGTCCGCCGGCGAGCCACCCGTGGCGCGGACCGCCTGACGGTCGAACAGCAGGGTCAGCCCGGTGTCGACGCGCACACCGCCAGCATGGCGATGTCGTCGGGGGCCTGCCCGCCCACCCACTCGTCGATGACCTGGAGCAGCCGGTCGACCAGGGCCGCCGGAGGCAGACCGGCCGCCGCGGCGAGTGCGCCGCGCAGCCGGCGTTCGCCGAACTTCTCCGCGCGGGCCGGGCCGCCGCTCGCCTCGGTCACCCCGTCGGTGTACGCGAGGAGCAGATCGCCCGGATCGAGGTGTACCCGTACCTCGGTGAACCGGGCGTCGGTCAGCGCGCCGACCGGCATACCGCCGACCGGGACGTCCGTGACGGAACCGGCGGCGGTGACCAGCAGCGGGGCGGGGTGTCCGCCGCCGGCGATCCGGAGATCCACCCCCGTCGGTCCGTGCTCCATCCACCCGAGCAGCAGGGTGGTGAGCTGGCTGCGCCGTGCCGCGTCGGGAGCGTCGAACAGGGTGCGGTTGAGCAGGTGGATCAGCTCCAGGGGGCGCTGCTCGACGAGCCGGAGCGTCTGTAGCGACTGACGGACCCGCCCGGTCAGCACGGCCGCGCCGACGCCCTTGCCGGACACGTCGCCCAACGCGAACAGCGCGCCGCGCGGGTGCGGGAACACCTCGTAGAAGTCTCCGCCGATGCGCAGTGTGTCGCCCGCGGACCGGTAGCCGCCGGCCATGCGTACGCCGGGCACCGTCGGCAGCTCCGGCGGGAGCAGGCTGGTCTGCAACACCCGGGCCAGGTGGGCCTGCTCGCCGTACAGCTCCGCGGCGGCCAGCGCCGCGCCGGCCCGCGCGGCGAATTCGCGGGCCAGCTCGCGGTCGCGGGAGTCGAAGTCGGCCCGCCCGGCACGGCGGACGAGCAGCAGGGCGCCGGCCGGGCCGCCGGGGCCGCGCATCGTGCTGACCAGCGCCGCGGCGGGCCGGCCGAAGCTGGGCGGAAGCAGGGCGGTCAGCCCGGCGACGTGGGCGTCCGGCCAGGGGGTCGGCTCGCCGAGGTCGCCGTCGAACGCCGCGCCGAGATCGGGATTGAGGTCGCTCAGCTCCTCATCGGCCACCCCGGTCACCGGGGCCGGCTCGCCGTCGGCGTACCGCGTGAAGCGGGGGTGCGGCTCGGCCGGCGCGGGCGGGCGGAGCAGCGCCACGGCGGCGTCGGCCAGGTACGGCACGGCGAGGGTCACGGTGGTACGGAGTGTGTGGTCCCGGTGCAGCGAGAGCCCGAGCCGGCTGCCGGCCTGGGCGAGGAAGGCGGTGCGGGAGCGTTCGGCCAGCAGGGCGTCGGTGCGGGCGTGCTCCTCGGTGACGTCGCGGACGTACCAGGCGTACCGGTTGCCGGCGAGCTGCCGCCGGATGCCACGCAGGTGGCGGCCGTGGTGCTCGGCCTCGAACGCGGCGGTGCCGTCGCGGACGGCTCGGGCCAGCGCCGCCATCGGGCACCCGGACAGCTCGACGCCCGCGACGATCTCCGGGAGCAGCTCGACCGCCCGGGCGTTGACCAGGGTCACCCGGCCGGCCGCGTCGGTCGTCAGCACCGCCTCGGCGAGCCCGTCGAGCAGCTCGCGGGCCAGCGGCGGGTCGGCGGGCAGCCCGGTGCCGGGGTGGCGGGTCGGACGGCGCGACGTCTGCCCGTCCCCGCCGACCGGACCGGCCGAGCCGCCCCGTTGGGTCGTGGTCACCGCCCGACGCCGGCCCGCGTCCGACGACCTGTACGCATGCTGCTCCCGCGCTCCTCGCCTGCCGATCGTTGCTCGACGGCAAGGGTACCGAGCCGCACCGACACACTCCCAGACCGCGTCGCCGGTGGTCAGCCGGCGCGGTTCAGCCAGCCGGCGGGTCGGGCGACGATCCGCCGTACCACGGAGCCGGCCGCGCCCACGGCGGCGGCCTCCGGCCCGAGGGTCGACGGGCGGACGGTGACCGGTGACCAGGCGGCGGTGAGCACCCGGGCCTTGATCTCGGCGAGCACCGGCGGGCAGAGCCAGGGCGCGAGCGGGGCGTACCCGCCGCCGAGTACCACGGTGTCCAGGTCCAGCAGGTTCACCACACCGGCGACCGCCACCCCGAGGGCCGTGCCGGCGTCGTTCAGGGCGCGCAGCGCGGCCGGCTCGCCGGCCTCGGCCAACTCGGCCAGGCGGGCCGTCGCGGTGTCGGCGGGTAGCTCCGCCCGCACCAGCCCGGCGCCGGCCACGATCGCCTCCTGACCCGCGTACTGCTCCAGGCAGCCGCGCCCACCGCAGCGGCAGGGCCGCCCCTGCGGGTGTACCGGCAGGTGCCCGATCTCGCCGCTCCAGCCGCGTACGCCCCGGAACAGCGCGCCGTCCAGGACGATCCCCGCGCCGATGCCGACCTCGCCGGAGATGTGCAGGAAGCTGGCCGGGCCGGGCGGTCGGGAGTGCAGCTCGCCGAGCGCGGCGAGGTTGGCCTCGTTGTCCACCACCAGGGCCGGTACGTCCGGTACCCGATCGGTGAGGGGTGGGTGCGCGCTCAGCAGCTCGGGCACCGGCACGTCCCGCCAGCCGAGGTTCGGCGCGAGCCGGACCTTCCCGGCCTCGTCGATCAGGCCGGGTACGGCGAGCGCGGCCCCGGCGAGCGTGAGGCCCTGCCGGGCCGCGTCGGCGCGGGCCTGCCCGGCGAGGTCGACGAGGCGGGCCAGGGCGTCCTCGGGCGCGACGGGGCGCAGGTCGGCGCGGTGCACGGTGCGGTGGCGGACCTGGCCGGCGAGGTCGACGACGCATACCGTCAGATAGTCGACGTTGACTTCGAGCCCGAGCCCGGCCGGGCCCTGGTCGGCCAGGACCAGTCCGCGTGCCGGGCGGCCGGCGCCGGCCCGGGGCGCCGGCTCGGCCTCGCTGACCAGTTGGCCCGCGAGCAGGTCCTCGACGACCGCGGAGACGGTGGCCCGGGTCAGCCCGGTGGCCGTGGCCAGGTCGGCGCGGGACGGGGGTCGGTCGGCGGCGGCGATCCGGCCGAGGACCAGGGCGAGGTTGAGTTCGCGCAGGCTGCCCTGACGGGCTGCGCCGACCGGGGCGTGGGTGGGGCTCACCCCTTGACACTGCCATAGGGCGGGCAAATAATTCAATCGCTGAACAAATACCTGACACCACCATCCCGGAGGTCAACCATGGCACCTCGTCCCACCCCCGCCGACAAGTTCTCCTTCGGGCTCTGGACCGTGGGCTGGCAGGCCCGCGACCCGTTCGGCGACGCGACCCGCCCCGAGCTGGACGCCGTCGAGGCGGTGCACCGGCTCGCCGAGCTCGGCGCGTACGGCATCACCTTCCACGACGACGACCTGATCCCGTTCGGCGCGGACGCCGCGACCCGCGACCAGCACATCGCGCGGTTCCGCAAGGCCCTCGACGAGACCGGCCTGGTGGTGCCAATGGTCACCACCAATCTCTTCACCCACCCGATCTTCAAGGACGGCGGCTTCACCAGCAACGACCGCGACGTCCGCCGCTTCGCGCTGCGCAAGGTGCTGCGCCAGGTCGACCTGGCCGCCGAGCTGGGCGCGAGCACCTTCGTCATGTGGGGTGGCCGCGAGGGCTCGGAGTACGACCTCGCCAAGGACGTCCAGGCCGCACTGGACCGCTACCGCGAGGCCGTCAACCTGCTCACCCAGTACTCCATCGACAAGGGCTACAACCTGCGCTTCGCCCTGGAGCCCAAGCCGAACGAGCCGCGCGGCGACATCCTGCTGCCGACCATCGGGCACGCGCTCGGCTTCATCTCCCAGCTGGAGCACCCGGAGCTGGTCGGCCTCAACCCGGAGGTCGGGCACGAGCAGATGGCCGGGCTCAACTACGCCCACGGCATCGCCCAGGCGCTCTGGCAGGGCAAGCTGTTCCACCTGGACCTCAACGGCCAGCGTGGCATCAAGTACGACCAGGACCTGGTCTTCGGTCACGGTGACCTGATGAACGCGTTCGCCCTGGTGGACCTCCTGGAGAACGGTGGCCCGAACGGCGGGCCGACCTACGACGGTCCCCGGCACTTCGACTACAAGCCGTCGCGTACCGAGGACATGGACGGTGTGTGGGCGTCGGCGGCGGCCAACATGAGCACGTACCTGCTGCTCAAGGAGCGCGCTGCGGCGTTCCGCGCCGACCCCGAGGTCGTCGAGGCGCTGGCCGCCAGCAAGGTCGGCGAGCTGAGCACGCCGACGCTCGGCGACGGCGAGGGCTACGAGGAGTTCCTGGCCGACCGTTCCGCGTTCGAGGACGTCGACGTGGACGCGGTGGCCGCCCGGGGCTTCGCCTTCGTCCGGCTCAACCAGCTCGCCGTCGAGCACCTGCTCGGCGCCCGCTGAGGCCCCGCCATGCCGCTGGTCGCGGGCGTTGACTCGTCCACACAGTCCTGCAAGGTGGTCGTCCGGGACGCGGAGACCGGCGCCCTGCTCCGGCAGGGCCGGGCGCCGCACCCGGACGGCACCGAGGTCGACCCGGAAGCCTGGTGGCAGGCGCTGCGCGGCGCCGTCGACGAGGCCGGTGGTCTGGCCGACGTCGCGGCGGTCTCGGTCGCCGGCCAGCAGCACGGCATGGTCTGCCTCGACGAGGGCGGCCAGGTGGTCCGTCCGGCCCTGCTGTGGAACGACACCCGCTCCGCCGACGCCGCCGCCGACCTCGTCGAGGAGGCCGGCGGCGGCGCGGAGGGGCGTCGCTTCTGGGCCGACGCCACCGGCAGCGTGCCGGTGGCGAGCTTCACCATCACCAAGCTGCGGTGGCTGGCCCGGCACGAGCCGGAGCAGGCCGCCCGGGTGGCCGCCGTGTGCCTGCCGCACGACTGGCTGACCTGGCGGCTGGCCGGCGCGCCCGGCCTGTCCGCGCTGCGGACCGACCGGGGGGATGCCAGCGGCACCGGCTACTGGTCCCCGGCCACCGGCACCTACCGTCCGGACCTGCTGGAACGGGCGTTCGGCCGGCAGCTCGTGGTGCCCGAGGTGCTGGGCCCGGCCGAGTCGGCCGGTCGGCTGACCGGGGAGTGGGGCGACGCCCTGCTGGGGGCGGGCACGGGCGACAACGCCGCCGCCGCGTTCGGCGTCGGCGCCGGTCCCGGCGACGTGGTCGTCTCGATCGGCACCTCCGGCACCGTCTTCAGCGTGGCCGACGTTCCGGCTGCCGACGACAGCGGTGCCGTGGCCGGCTTCGCCGACGCGTCCGGTCGCTTCCTGCCGCTGGTGTGCACGCTCAACGCCGCCCGCGTGCTGGACGCCGCCGCCACGATGCTCGGCGTCAGCCTGGACGAGCTCGCCGAGCTGGCCCTCTCCGCCCCCGCCGGCGCGGACGGGCTGGTCATGGTGCCCTACCTGGAGGGCGAGCGGACGCCCAACCGTCCGCTGGCCACCGGTGCCGTCCACGGCCTGACCCTGCGCACCTCGACCCCCGCGCACCTGGCCCGGGCCGCCGTGGAGGGCATGCTCTGCGCCCTCGCCGACGGTCTGGACGCGCTGACCGCGCAGGGGGCCACCGTCCGCCGGGTCATCCTGGTCGGCGGTGGGGCACGGTCGGCCGCGGTCCGCCGGATCGCGCCCCAGGTCTTCGGCTGCCCGGTCGTGGTGCCGCCCGCCGGGGAGTACGTCGCCGACGGGGCCGCCCGCCAGGCCGCCTGGGTCGCCCTGGGCGGTCCGACGCCACCGCAGTGGGACGTCAAGGGCACCGAGGAGTACGCGGCGGAGCCCGTCCCCGCCGTCCGTGACCAGTACGCCGCGGCTCGCGGGCTGGTGCTCGACCGGCGCTGAGCGTCGGGTCGACCGGGTGGGCGTCGGTCAACGGTGATCGACGCCCACCCGCCTGCCAACCTGCTCGGCCGGGTCTGATTGGCTGCGGGTCATGACGGTGACCAGTGGCGGGCGGGAGCAACGCGCGCGCGGCCGGGGCGGTGGCCCGGCGCACCGGCTGTACAGCATCGTGGTGTTCGTGGTGCTCGCCTCGCTGGACAACGTGGCGATCGGACTGGTCCCACCGCTGTACGGGCCGATCGCCCGGACGTTCGACGTGTCGACCGGGCTGCTGGGCGTGGTCACCGCCGTCAGCTTCCTCGTCAGCGCGGTGGCCGCCGTCGGCTGGGCGTACGTCGGGGACCGCAGCAACCGTAAGCCGCTGCTCATGGTGGGCACGCTGCTCTGGGCGGCGGGCACCGGCGGCAGCGCGCTCGCCGGCGGGTACCTCACGTTCCTGGCCGCCCAGTTCGTCGCGGCGGTCGGCCTCGGCGCGGTCGGCTCGGTGGGCTTCTCGGTGGTCACCGACCTGATCTCACCGGCCCGCCGTGGGTTGGTGATGAGCTTCTGGGGGCTCTCCCAGGGCGTCGGCACGCTCGCCGGCACGCTCGTCGGTGGGCTGCTCGGTGCGACCGACTGGCGGCGGCCGTTCCTGCTGCTGACCGGGGTGGGGCTGACCGCCACCGTGGCGTACCTGTTCACGTACGACATCCGTCGCGGCCAGAGCCAACCGGAGCTGGTGGACGCCCTGGACTCCGGTGCCGAGTACGACTACCGGATCAGCCGGGCCGACCTGCCGCGCATCCTGGACCGGCGGACCAACCGGTGGCTGATCCTGCAGGGCCTGACCGCGCAGGCCGCCTTCGGTTCACTGGTGTGGCTGCCGAGGCTCTTCGCCGAGCGGGCCGAGGCCCAGGGCTACTCGGAGTCGACCGCCGTGGTGGTCGGCAGCGTCTTCGCCACTCTCTTTCAACTCGGCGGGGTCCTCTCCATCGTGGGCGGCCTCGTCGGCGACGCGGCGCAGCGGCGTACCCCCCGGGGCCGGGCAGTGGTCGCGGCGGTCGGCATCCTCGCCGCGCTCCCGTTCTACCTGGTGTTGTTCTTCGTGCCGGTGACCATCGACGTGCCGGACGGCGGGAGCGGCGGCGCGGTCGTCGGCGCGGTGCTGGCCAGTGTGTTCACCGAGCCGTCGGTGGGGCTGAGCCTGCTCACCGCCGTGGTGGCGCTCGCGTTGACGTCGGCCAACTCGCCGAACTGGTTCGCGCTGATCGCCGACGTGAACCCGCCGGAGCACCGGGGGACCGTCTACAGCCTCGGCAACCTGGTCAACGGCGTCGGCCGGGCGGCCGGCAACGGGCTGGTCTGGGGGGCCTTCCAGGGGCTGCGAACGGCGTTCCCCCCGCCCCTGAACTTCGCCGTCGGCCTGGCCGCGTTCCAACTCTTCTTCATCCCCACCGGCGTCATGTACTGGCTGGCGTCCCGCACGTCGCCCACCGACATCGACAATGTCCACAACCTGCTCCACACCCGAGCCGAACGCCTCTGAAGTCGCCGCCTCGGGGCCACGCCTCCCAGGTCCGCGTAGTGCCAGCGCCACCTTTGCTCTGCTTCAACCCAGGCAACACGTAAGGCCGCCGACTGTCGCCTGGGTTGAAGCAGAGCAAAACGCGTGACGCACACCCGGCCCTCCCGACCGCCCCACCGACCCGGCGCGCTGAAAGCGGTGGTCGGTCGGGGCGGTGGGGCGCTGGGCGGTGCAGCGGTCGATCGGGCGGGTCAGCCGCGCAGATAGACCGTGACGTCGGTGGGGATCGTGCCTTCGGTCAGGGGTGCGCTGGTGGCCAGTACCTCGGCGTTGGGCGGGACCGGCACGGGGGCTTCGCCGAAGTTGGTCAACACGGTCACGTCGCCGTTGCGGAACGCCAGCGTCTCGTCACCGGAGGACAGCCACTCGAGCGTGCCCCGGCCCAGACCGTGGGCGCGGCGTAGCCGCAGCGCCGCGCGGTACAGCTCGTACGTCGAGCCGGGCACGTCGCGCTGCCGGTCCAGCGCGTACTCCGCCCAGGACGGCGGCTGCGGCAGCCAACTGGCGTCGGTGGGCCCGAAGCCGTACGACGGGGCGTCGGCCTCCCACGGGATCGGCACCCGGCAGCCGTCCCGGCCCCGCTGGGTGTGCCCGCTGCGCGCCCAGGTCGGGTCCTGGCGGGCCTCGTCCGGCATGGTGGTGTGCTCGGGCAGGCCCAGTTCCTCGCCCTGGAAGAGGTACGCGGAGCCGGGCAGGGCGAGCATCAGCAGGGTGGCCGCCCGAGCCCGACGCAGGCCGAGCGCGGCGTCCGGCTGCGGGTCACCGATGCCGATGCCGTTGGGCCGGCCGCCACCGACCGCCAGGCCGAGCCGGGAGGCGTGCCGCACCACGTCGTGGTTGGACAGCACCCAGGTCGTCGGCGCGCCCACCGAGTCGGTCGCTTCCAGGGACCGGGTGATCACCGCGTACTGGGCCGGCGCGGTCCACGCGGCGAGCAGGTACTCGAAGTTGAACGCCTGGTGCATCTCGTCCGGGCGGACGTAGCGGGCCAACCGCTCGGCCGGCTCGACCCACGCCTCGGCGACCAGCACCCGTTCGCCGGGGTAGCTGTCCAGGACCTGCCGCCACTGCCGGTAGATCTCGTGCACGCCCTCCTGGTCCCACATCGGCGGTCGCGGCTTGTCAATCTCGTTGCCGGAGAGGATCTCCTGGGGCTCCTGCCAGTCGGGCAGGTTCGCCTGCTTGATGAGGCCGTGCGCCACGTCGACCCGGAAACCGTCCACCCCCCGGTCCAGCCAGAACCGCAGGACGTCCAGGAACTCCTCGTGCACCTCCGGGTTGTCCCAGTTGAGGTCCGGCTGGCCGGTGTCGAACAGGTGCAGGTACCACTGGCCGGGCTGGCCGTCCGGGTCGACCGTACGGGTCCACGCCGGACCGCCGAAGACGCTCTGCCAGTCGTTCGGCGGCTGGTCCCCGGCCGGGCCGAGGCCGTCCCGGAAGATGTACCGGGACCGCTGAGCGCTGCCCGGGGCGGCGGCCAGGGCCTCCTGGAACCAGCGGTGCGCCGAGGAGGTGTGGTTGGGCACCAGGTCGACGATCACCCGAAGGCCGCGCGAGCGGGCTTCGGCGATCAGCTTGTCCGCGTCGGCGAGGGTGCCGAACAGCGGGTCGACGTCCCGGTAGTCGGCCACGTCGTAGCCCGCGTCGGCCTGCGGCGACGGATAGAACGGGGACAGCCACACCGCGTCCACCCCCAGCTCGACCAGGTGGTCGAGGCGGGCGGTGATGCCCGGCAGGTCGCCGATTCCGTCGCCGTTGGAGTCGGCGAACGAACGCGGGTAGATCTGGTAGATGGCGGCCTCGGTCCACCAGCCGGTGGCGGTCTGCTGCGTCGGGTCGGTGTTCAGGGTCGTCTCCCGTGTCGTGCCGTGGTTGATGTTTCAGTGTGCCCGGGGCGGTGCGGTGGACTCCCGGACGACCAGCCGAGTGGGCAGGATCACCGGTGAGTCGCCCTCGGCGGTCCGTTGACCGACGATCGGGCCCAGCGTGCGGGCCCCGAGCGGGTCGAGCAGTATCCGGGCGGCCAGCCGGCCCTGTTCCGCGGCCGGCTGGGCCACGGTGCTGAGGCCCAGCACACCGGCGAGGTCGTGGTCGTCGATGCCGACCACGCTGACGTCCTGCGGTACGCGCAGGCCGGCATCGCGCAGCGCGGTCATCGCGCCCATCGCCATCTCGTCGCACGCCGCGACGATCGCCGTCGGTGGCTCACCGCGGGCCAGTAGTTCGGCGGCGGCCCGGTTGCCGCCGTCGATGGTGAACGACGACTCGACGTCGAGGCTCGGGTCGGGTCGCAGGCCGGCGGACCGCAGCTCGGCCTGGTAGCCCCGGCGTCGGTCGAGGTGGGTGGTGTAGGCCAGTTCGTCGTCGGGGTCGCCCGAGATGTGCGCGATCCGACGGTGGCCGAGGTCGAGCAGGTGCCGGGTCGCCATCCGGGAGGCGGCCACGTCGTCGATGCGTACGCAGGGCCAGTTCGGGACCCGGCTCCCCGAGCTGATGGTCACTCCGGGCAGGTCCAGGGCGGCCAGGGCGGTCAGGTCGGCCGGGCGCAGCGGCGTGGCGACCAGCATGATGGCATCCACCCGCTTGTGGAGGTTGGCCGTACGCAGCACCCGCTGGCGGATCTGCTCCCGACCGCCGAGGTTGTAGAGCAGCAGGTCGTAACCGGAGTGGTGGAGGTGCTCCTCGACAGCCTCGACGACGGTGCTGAAGAACCAGCGGGTGATCCGGGGTACGACCACCGCGACCGTGCCGGTGCGACCACCGGCGAGCCGGGACGCGCTCGGCGAGACCGCGTAGTCGAGCTGCTCGGCGGCCGCGAGCACGCGGCGTCGGGTGGCGGCCGAGACCGTCGGCAGCCCGCGCAGGGCCCGCGAGACGGTGGCCGTGGAGACCCCGGCCAGCCGGGCGACATCATCTATCTTCGTCACGGTTCCCCCGCTCGGTACCCGTCGCCCGCCGCCGCCCTCAGGGGCCGGGCGGCGGCGGGCAAGCGGGTCAGCCCTTGACGCTGCCGGCGAGTAGACCTCGCACGAAGAAGCGCTGTAGGGACAGGAATACGACGAGCGGTACAACGATCGAGACGAAGGCGCCAGCGGTGAGCCGCTGCCACTCGTTGCCCCGGGTGCCGGCCATCTCGGCCAACCGGACCGTGAGCGGCGCGGTCTCGTTGCCGCCACCGGCGAAGATCAGCGCGACCAGCAGGTCGTTCCAGACCCAGAGGAACTGGAAGATGCCGAACGCGGCCAGCGCCGGAGTGATCAGCGGCAGCACGATGGTGCGGAAGATCTTCGGGTGCGTGGCCCCGTCGACCCGGGCCGCCTCCATCAGGTCTCCGGGGAGCTGCGAGATGAAGTTGTGCAGCAGGAAGACCGCGAACGGGAGCGCGAAACAGGTGTGCGCGAACCACACCTGGGCGAACTTCTGTTCGTCGACCAGGTCCCAGGCCGGCATCAGGGTGACGCCACCGAGGCTGACGCCGGTGGAGAAGAACTTCAGCAGCGGCACCAGGGCCATCTGCAGCGGGACGATCTGCAACGCGAAGATCGCGATGTAGAGCCAGTCCCGCCCGCGGAAGTTGATCCACGCCAACGCGTACGCGGCCAGCGAGGCGAAGGCCAGCGGGAAGAGCACCGACGGGATGGTGATCGCCAGCGAGTTGATGAAGTAGCTGGCGAGCTGCCCCGACGACGCGGACCGCCCGAAGAGGACCTGTTGGTAGTTCTCCAAGGTGAACTGCGGGTTGGTGAACGCCGTCCACCAGCCGGTCGTCTTGATCTCGTCCTCCGGTCGGAGGGAGGAGACGAGCAGGCCGAAGGTCGGGATGGTCCAGACCACCGCGATGACGATCGACACGAGTGTCGCGGTACGGCTGTTCAACCGCTTGCGAACCCGGCCGGCGGTGCTGGACGGGGTGCCGGCGGTCTTCTGGGCGCCGGTGGCGACGGTGGGCGTTGCGGTCGTCATCTCAGCCCTCCCGCTGACGACGGAGGTTGCGGATCTGGTAGATCACGACCGGGATGACCAGGATGAAGAGGAAGACCGCGAGCGCGGAGCCCTGCCCGTTCTGGCCGTACCGGAAGGCCTGGTTGTACATCTCGCTGGCGATCACGCTGGTGTCGTAGTTGCCGTTGGTCGAGGTCCGGACGATGTCGAAGACCTTGAGCGTGGCGATCGTGAGCGTCACCGCCACGACGATCAGCGCCGGCCGGATGCTCGGCATGGTGATCTGCCAGAACATCTGCCACGGGCTGACGCCGTCGAGCCGGGCGGCTTCGACGATGTCGCCGGGGATGGCCTTGATCGCGGCGGAGAGCACCACCATGGCGAAGCCGGCCTGGATCCAGACCATGATGACGATCAGCAGCAGCGTGTTCAGCGGTGACTCGAGCAGCCACTGCTTCGGCTCACCGCCGAGGCTGACGACGATCTGGTTGAGCAGACCGATCTGGTCGCCGTCACCGCGGTACGCGTAGACGAACTTCCAGATGATGCTCGCGCCGACGAACGAGATGGCCATCGGCAGGAAGATCAGTGACTTGGCGATCGCCTCGAAGCGGGCCTTGTCCACGAGTACGGCGTAGATGAGGCCGAACGCGGTGGCCACCAGCGGGACCAGGAGCACCCAGACCAGGGTGTTGATCAGGACCCGGACCATGGAGTTGTCGGAGAACATCCAGCTGTAGTTGCGCAGCCCCACCCATTCGGTGCTGCCCCCGTTCATCAGCGAGAGCAGCATGGTGCGGATGGCCGGTACGACAAGACCGATGGTGAGCAGCAGCAGCGTCGGCAGCAGGAAGAACAGGGCGAAGAGCCCTTCCCGCTGCTTGGGTCGCCGGGTCAGCGGCGTGCCGCTGATGGAGGCGGCGACGAGCTGGGCCTCCCGCCGTCGGGCGAACCAGGCAGGCACCACGTCGAGCAGCAGGAGCAGACCGCCCACCACCACCACGAAGGCGACCAGCCCGTACATCAGCATGAGGAGCTTCGGCTGCTCGTCGGCGAAGTCGAACTCCATCAACCCTCCCTCTCGGGTCCGGATCGGCCGGTGGCCCGGCTCGCGTACGCGAACCGGGCCACCGCCGTGATCACTTCGGCCAGCTGCTCTCGATGCCCTGGAGCACCGGGGCGGTCTGCTTGCCGTTCAGCCAGTCGACCATGCCCTTCCAGAACGTTCCCGCGCCGACGGCGGCCGGCATCAGGTCGGATCCGTCGAAGCGGAAGGTGCCCGTCTTGTCCTGCAGGATCTGGACGGACAGCTTGTCGATCGGGCTGGCCACGTTGGCGATGTCCAGCTTGTTGTTCGCCGTGACCCAGTTACCGAGCTTCGCGCGGCTGTTCACGTACTCGCCGGAGGCGAGGTAGGTCTGCACCGCCTGCACCTCGGGACGGTCGGCGTACGCGACGACGAACTCGCCAGCGCCCAGGACCGGCTTGCCCTTGGCCGGGTCGATGGTCGGGAAGTAGAACGCGAACGCGTCACCGTTCTCGTCCACCTTGGTGCCCTCGGGGAACTGGTTGGCGTAGAACGACGCCTGCCGGTGCATCGCGCACTTGCCGGTGGTCACCGGCAGACCCGCCTCCTGGAAGGCGGTGGTGGTGATGCTCTTGACGCCGCCGAAGCCGCCGTTGACGTACTTCTCGTTCTTGAGGATGCTGCCGGCGCGGTCGACCGCGTCGACGATCCTCGGGTCGTTGAACGGGATGGCGTGGGTGGTCCACTGGTCGTAGACCTCGGGGCCCTGCGTCCGCAGGATCACGTCCTCGATCCAGTCGGTGGCCGGCCAGCCGGTGGCGTCACCGGACTCGACGCCGACGCACCACGGCTTCATGCCGCTAGCGGCGATCTTGTCGCTCAGCGCGATGAGCTGGTCCCAGGTGGTCGGAACCTCCCAGCCCTTCTCCTTGAAGGTCTTGGGGGAGTACCAGACGAAGGACTTGACGTTCGCGCCGAGCGGCACGCCGTAGAGCGTTCCGTTGACGGTGCCGTACTTCAGCCAGTCGGCCGGCAGGTTCTGCTCGGCCATGGTCTTGGTGTCGGCGCCGAGGGACTTCAGCTTGCCGGCGTCCGCGAACCGCTTCACGAGGCCCGGCTGGGGCACGAACGCGATGTCGGGGGCGTTACCGCCGTCGACCCGGACGGGAAGCTGCGCCTCGAACTCGCCGCTGCCCTCGTAGGCGATCTCGATGCCGGTGCAGTCGGTGAACTGCGACCACGAACGCTCGAGCAGGTCGGCCTCGGCGTCACGGATGGACGCGTAGATCGAGACCTTCTTGCCGTCGTTGCCCTGGTACTTCTCGTACGGGGCACATTCGGCGGATCCCGCCTTGTCGCTCTTCTTGTCATTGCCGGTACCGCAAGCGGTGGCGCTGAACGCCAGCCCGAGTACACCGGCGATCACGAAGGCCTGGCGTGGTCTGGTAAAGACCGCCATGCCGTCCTCCTTCCTAGCCGGCGTGGTCTCCGCTGGTGACCCGCGCCGGTCCGATTGGGCGTGCACACATGTAAGCGCTTGCATCAGGTCTGGTCCACCCCCTGTCAGACACGAGCGAGTAACAATCCCGAAACCTCGTGTCCGCCGGCTGGGCGCGTTCCCAGGCGCAGATCCGGCCCCTTCCGGAGACTGGCGATTTCTGTCAGGCTGAGGGCACCTCATCGAAGGTTTTGCACATAGGAGGAGCTGGATGCGTAAGCGGTGGATCAGCCTGCTGGTGACCGGCCTGCTCGTCGGAGGGGCCGTCGCGCCGGCGAGCCCGGCCCTGGCCGCGCCGAGCTTCAAGGTGCCGTTCCCGTGCGGTCAAGCCTGGTCGGGGCAGACCCGGTCGGACCACAGCCCGGCGTACGCCGTCGACTTCAACCGCACCGACGACCTGGGCGACCCGGTGGTGGCGAGCGCGCCCGGCACGGTCGACCGGGTCACCGACCTCGGCGGCACCAGTTACGGCAAGTACGTCCGGATCGACCACGGTGGCGGTTACACGACCTACTACGCCCACCTCAACGGCTTCAACGTCTCGGTCGGGCAGACCGTCGGGTACGGCAAGGTGATCGGCTGGGTCGGCAGCACCGGCGGGTCCACCGGCCCGCACCTGCACTACGAGCAGCGCCTCAACGGCAACGACGTCCAGGTCCGGTTCAATGGCACCCTCGGCCTGTACTGGGGGACCAAGACCTACACCAGCGACAACGGCTGCTCGTCGGGCAGCGGTAACGGCACGGTCGACACCAGTGGCACGCCGCTGACCGTCCGCTCCGGCCCCGGCACGGGGTACGCCTCGGTGGGCACCGTCGCCGACGGCACCCGGGTGACCATCTCCTGCCAGACCAGCGGCACCACCGTCACCGGCACCTACGGCACCAGCTCGATCTGGGACCGCATCGGTAGCGGCCGCTACATCGCCGACGCGTACGTCTACACCGGTTACGACGGATACATCCCGAACGTGCCGCGCTGCTGACCTCTGGTGGTCTCCGGCGGGGTGACCCGCCGGAGACTCCTCGGGCGGTCAGACGTTGAGCCGCCAGATCGACAGGTTCAGCGCGGCGGCGAAGCTGACCCACGCCCAGTACGGCAGCAGCAGCGCCGCCGCGACCCGGGACACCCGGGCGAAGAGCACGACGGTGAGGCCGATCGCCAGCCACATCACCACGATCTCGGCGAACGCGAGCCCGTACTGACCCGCGCCGAAGAACAGCGGCGTCCAGATGGCGTTGAGCACGAGTTGGGCGGACCACGCCCACAGGGCGGGGGAGAAGCCGACCCGACGCCAGATCAGCCAACCGGCGACCGCGATCAGCGCGTAGAGGACCGTCCAGACCGGGCCGAAGAGCCACGACGGCGGCGCCCAGTCCGGCTGGCGCAGGCTCGCGTACTCGTCGGTGGTGCCCCGCACACCGAGCCCGCCGATCGCGGCCGCGACGAAGACCGCCGCCGCGAAGGCCGCGAGCGCCCAGCGCGACCGCCGACCGGAGGTCGGCCCTGCCTCGCGAGATATCTCCATCGTCGAGATATTTCCGCCCGGCGTCCGATCAAACCCAAAAAAGCGCCGGGGCCGCTGCGGCCGGTGCTTCTGTCGGGAGGACGAAGCTCCGGTCGCGGCGACCCCGACGGGTCCCGGTGTTCGTGAGGATGTAGTTATGAGGTACGAGCGTCAATTGAAGATGCTGACACCACCCGGGCCGACGAGCAGCCCGACGACGATGAGGACGATGCCCCACAGGATCTGCCGGCGGAACAGCGCGAGGATGCCGGCGACCACGAGTACGACTGCGAGAATCCAGAGAATCAGCTCCATGACCTCTGAATACCCGACCCTCCGATCGGGGAAACCTGGTCCGTGTCGAGTTGATCCCCGACATGAAAGACGCTGTACGCCTGCTTGATCACCGGGTGCGCCACGTTGCGGACGCGTACCCCTCCCGGGGTCATGCCGCGCTCGGTGCCGGCGTGCGCGTGCCCGTGCAGGGCCAGGGCGGTCGGCGCCGAGTCGATCGCCTGCCCCAACTGGTACGACCCCAGGAACGGGTAGATCTCCAGCGGCTCGCCGACCAGCGTGTCGGGGACCGGGGCGTAGTGCGTGAGCGCGACCAGCATGTCGCACTCCAGCGAGCGCAGGGCCTCTCCCAGGCGGTCCGCGCTCTCGTTTGTGGTCCGGACGAACGCCTTCATCTCCGGCTCGCCGAAGTCGCTCGCGCACCGGCCGGCGAACCCCCCGCCGAAGCCCTTGACCCCGGCGATGCCGAGCCGGCCGCCCGCACAGTCCAGGACGACGCCGTTGCCCTCCAGCACCGTGATGCCCGCGTCCTCGAGCACCTTCACCACCTGTGGCACCTGATCACACTGGTGGTCGTGGTTGCCCAGCACGGTGACCACCGGTACGGCGAGCCCACCGAACTCCTGCGCGACGCAGCGCGCCTCGGCCTCGGTGCCGTGCCGGGTCAGGTCGCCGGCCAACAGCAGCACGTCGGCGCACTCCGGCAGCTCCTCCAGCGCCGGGCGGAACCGGCCGACCACGTCCTCATCCAGGTGCACGTCGCCCACGGCGGCGATCCGGATCACCATGAAACCTCCCTCAGGGCAGTTGCTCGATCTCCGTGGGCGCCTGAACGCGGATCACCCCGATGTCGCTGGTGATCGGCACGTCCGGGAAACGCTCCGCCACGAGACGCAGGATCTCCTCCCGCCGGTGCGCGCTCTCCACCTCGCCGTGGAGCACGAGGACGTCATCGCGTCGCACGACGGTGATCCCCTGTTCGGCGACGGCCGGATCCTCGGTGAGTGACCGTTGGATCTCCGCTTCGACGTACTCGTCGGGTGGCGCCGCGCCACCGGCCTGATCGTTCGTCACGGTGTCTCCTCTCCTGCCGGGATGCCGGGCTCCGGCACCACCTCCAGCCGGTCCAGCAACACCAGGAACGCCTCGGCGTACGGCGAGTGCTGCGTCTCCTTGCGTACCCGTTCCCAGTCGATCTGCTCCCGCAGCGACCGGGCCAGCGGCAGGCCGCGGGCGAAGTCGCAGTAGTGCTGCGAGAAGCTCAGCAACTTGTGCACCATGAGCTGGGTGGCGGACAGGACCGGCATGTGGATCGCGTCCACCGGCCGCACGACGGTGTCGGCGAACGTCTCCTCGGTCACCGGCGTCTCGATGGGCCGGTGGATCAGGTCCACCATCCGCTCCTCGTCGAAGACCTTGACGAGCCAGTCCTCCGGCGGTCGCTCGGCGCGGAAGCCGGCGGCGACCAGCGCCTCCAGCGACCGTTCGACGTCGGCCTCGCGGATGAGGAAGTCGACGTCGTGGTCGCTGGAGTGGCCGCCGTGGGCATAGACGGCGAAGCTGCCGCCGAGGGCGAACGGAATCTCGGACTGCTTGAGCACGGCGGCGACCTTTTTCAGGGTGTGCACCAGACTCTCGTCCCCGCGCTCAGCCATCTGGGTCTCCCGTCGGTCGTGTCGTGGTGGACAGGCGGTTGGATTCGAACCCCCGTACCCGGCATTCCGGTCGCCCACACCTGCTCTGGTCGCGGTCGGGTGCCAACCGGAGCAAACGGGAACAAAGATCGCAGGAGGCAGGCATCGGTCGGATAACCTGTCGAGGGTGGCCAGACCATCGGGGACGCGACGCCGCAAGGCCCGGTTGCGCACTGTCGCTCTGATCGGCATCGACGGCTCGGGCAAGACCACGCAGGCACACCGACTGGCGGACGCGCTCAACGCCGCCGGCCGCCCCGCGACGTACCGCCGCAACGCCAGCGGGCGTCGCTGGCTCGGGCGGCTCGCCCACCGTCTCGGCCTACCGGACGCGCAACGCCTCGTCGGGCGCGACGGCGTCCTCGCGGTGGAGTCCGTACTGCGCTGGCTGGCCATCGCCGCAGCCCTGCTCAGTTGCCTGCTCACCGGCCGGACGGCCGTCATGGACCGCTACTCGGCCTGCCAGTACGCCAGCATCCGCGCCCACGGCGGGCACCGCTGGGAACGACTGGCGCGGGCCGGCTACCGGCTGTTCCCGACGCCGCAGGTGACCTTCCTGCTCGCCGTCGACCCGGCGGAGGCCTACCGGCGCATCGAGCAGCGCGGCACCGACCACGAGTCCATGGGCTGGCTGACCGCGGCGGACACCGCCTACCGGACGCTGCCCGAGTACCCGAGTTTCGTACTCGTCGACGCGGGCCGTCCCGCCGAGGAGGTGACCGAGCAGATCCAGGCCCACCTGTCGTCCTGGCTGCCGTCGGAGCGCCGGCCCGACCCGGCGCGGCCGTCGACCGGGACGCCACCGAGACCGGATCAGGCGGGGCCCGGCGACGTACCGCTGCTGGTTCAGGCGCGCCCGTAGACCGGAACGGTGGCTCCGCTGGTCGGCGCCGAGTCCGGCGAGGCGAGGAAGCGGATCACCGGCGCGATCTCGGCCGGGCTGACCCACCGCGAGTGGTCGGCGTCGGGCTGCGCGGCCCGGTTCGTCGGGGTGTCGATGACGCTGGGCAGCACGGTGTTGCAGCGGACCCCGCGCGAGCGGTACTCCACGGCGACGGCGTTGGCGAAGGCCAGCACCGCGGCCTTAGCCGTGACGTAACCGGCCGCCCCGGCGAACGGGCTGACCGCCGCGCGGGCGGAGACGCACACCACCGCGCCGCCTCCGGCCGCCACCAGGTGCGGCAGCGCGGCCTGCGTGACCAGGTACGTGGGGCGCAGGTTGACGGTGAGCATCCGCTCGAACTCCTCGACCGGTGTCTCGTGCACCAGGCCGCCGCTCGCGTACCCGCCGACCAGGTTCACCACCGCCCGCAGCGGCGCCGCCGGATCGGCCGCGGCGGCCTCGACCACCCGCGCCACGTCCGCCGGGTCGGTCAGGTCCGCACCGAGCGAGACCAGCCCGTCCGCCGCCGGCTCCGACCCGGCGGGCCCACCCCTTCGTGGTACGACCACCCGCCAGCCCGCCTCGACAAAGGACGCGACGACCGCACCGCCCAACCCGCCGCCCCCACCGGTCACCACCACGCTCCGCCCCACCATGCCCAAACGCTAACCCCCCCACCCGCCCCCCACCCGCCCCCACCCGCCCCCCACCCGGCCCCCCACCCCGGCTCACCTCGTCGATCATGAAGTTATTGCCGCGACACGCCGATCCGGAGGGCAACAACTTCATGATCGACGGAACAGGGGTGGGTGTCTGCTGAGAGCAGAGGGGGTGGGTTTTTCGGGGTCGGGCGGCGCAGGATCGGGGGCATGGCGCGGATTCTGGTTCTTGGGGGTACCCGGTTTCTTGGTCGGGCGGTGGCTCGGCTCGCCGTCGCGCGGGGGGACGAGGTGACCTGCGCGGCGCGAGGCGTGTCCGGCGCCGTACCCGAGGGGGTGCGGTTCGTGTCGGTGGACCGCGACGACCCGGCGGCGCTGACGCCGCTCGCCGGTCCGGGTTTCGACGCGGTGGTGGACGTGACGCGCCAGATCAGCCACGCCCGGTACGCGCTCGCCGCGCTGGCCGACCACGTCGGTCACTGGTCGTTCGTGTCGACGATATCGGTGTACGCGGACAACACGACCCCGGGCCTCTCCGCGGCGAACGCGCCGGTGTTGCCGCCTCCGCCGTCGGACGTGGACGGACCGGGCCCGGGTTTCCGCTGGTACGGCGAGTGCAAGGTCGCCATCGAGCAGCTGGTGGGCGAGCGGATGGGCGTGGACAGGTCGTTCATCTGTCGGGCCGGGCTGCTCGTCGGAGCCGAGGATTCGAGCAACCGCTTCCCGTACTGGGTGCGACGGCTGGCCCGTGGCGGTGAGATTCTCGCGCCTGGGGAGCCGACCGACCGGGTGCAGTTCGTGGACGTCGAGGATCTGGCCGGCTGGCTGCTGCACGCCGGCGACACCCGGCTCAGCGGCACGTACGACGGGACCGGGCCGACGATGTCCCGGGCGGAGATGCTGGCCGGGGTGGCCGCCGGGCTGGGCGTCGCCGATCCCCGTCTCACCTGGGTCGACCAGGACTTCCTGCGTGAGCACGACGTACGCGAGTGGTGGGGGGAGCGGGCGCTGCCACTGTGGGTACGGCTGCCGGAGTCCGCCGGCCTGATGGACCGGGACGTCTCGGCGGCCCTGGCCGCCGGGTTGGTCGTCCGTCCGCTCGCCGACACCGTTCGGGTGACGGCCTCCTGGATGAGCGCCCACCCGGGCGACGTACCGCAGGGTGGACTCGACCCGGCGGATGAGGCGGCGGTCCTGGGTACGTGGCACGCTGTGCGAAAGGCGTGATCCGGATCGTCGACACTTTCCCACCACGTACGGTGATGGTTGACGCTCACGCTTAGTGAAAGTAAGTTTCACCCGTGGCGAAGAGTCCGAAGATTTCTGCGAGTCACGAGCCTGGTGGACTGATCGTCCACATCAGCGGGCTTCTGCCGTCGCTGTCGCCCGCCGAGCAGCGGGTCGCCCGGCTTGTCGTGTCCGACCCGGCCGCCGCCGCGCGGAGGACCATCACGGACCTCGCCACCGCAGCGGAGACATCGGAGGCGACCGTCATCCGGTTCTGCCGGTCGGTCGGGATGGACGGCTACCCGCAGCTGCGCATCCGGCTCGCCGCCGAGGCCGCCCGTCGCGTCGAACCTCCGGACGCCCGGGTCGTCGGTGGTGACATCCCGCCCGGCGCCGATCTCGCCCAGATCATCGCCACCATCGCGTTCAACGACGCGCGAGCTGTCGAGGAGACCGCCGAACAGCTCGACCCGGCCGTCTGCGAGCAGGTCGTCGAGGCGATCGCCGGCGCTGGCCGGATCGACATCTACGGCGCCGGGGCCAGCGGGTTCGTCGCCTCGGACTTCCAGCAGAAGCTGCACCGCATCGGCCGGATCGCCTTCTACTTCCCGGACGTGCACACCGCGCTGACCTCGGCCGCCCTGCTCGGTCGCGGCGATGTGGCGATCGGCATCTCGCACACCGGCACCACCTCGGACGTGATCGAGGTGCTGGAACAGGCCCGGACGCGCGGCGCGAGCACCGTGGCGCTGACCAACTTCCCGCGCTCGCCGATCACCGAGGTCGCCGACTTCGTCCTCACCACCGCGGCCCGCGAGACGACCTACCGCTCGGGCGCCACGGCCAGCCGTCTGGCGCAGCTCACCGTCGTCGACTGCCTCTTCGTCGGG
The DNA here is from genome assembly GCF_044454415.1 of Micromonospora sp. NPDC051543. NCBI lineage: Bacteria > Bacillati > Actinomycetota > Actinomycetes > Micromonosporales > Micromonosporaceae > Micromonospora > Micromonospora sp. NPDC051543. The sequence continues at coordinate 70,183 of NZ_JBITDT010000016.1, read as the reverse complement.
GTGGCCGCCCGCAACCGGTCCCGGGCCCGCAAGGCCCTCGAGGCGACCGCCGAGGCGGTCCAGTCGCATCGGGTGGGCGCGAGCCGGAGGCGGGCATGACGCCCGGCTCGGTCGAGCCGGACAAGGACAAGGCAGCACCACCGACCCGCCCCACGGTCCGGGTGGCCGCACCCACCGAACGGCGTAATCCGCTCAGCGTCGACCTCGATCTGATGTCGACCCGGGACGTCCTCACCGTGATCAACGACGCCGACCGGCGGGTGCCGGCGGCGGTCGCCGCGGTGCTCGACGAGATCGCCGCCACGGTCGACCTGGCCGTCGCGGCGCTGCGCGGCGGCCATCGGGTGCACTACTTCGGGGCCGGCACCTCCGGCCGGCTGGGCGTGCTCGACGCGGCCGAACTGGCGCCCACCTTCAACTCGCCCCGGGACTGGTTCTGCGCCCACCTCGCCGGTGGCCCGGACGCCATGCTGCGCGCCGTGGAGGACGCCGAGGACGACGACCGGGGCGGTGCGATCGAGGCGGCCGGCTGTGTACGTGCCGGTGACCTCGTGGTCGGTCTGGCGGCCAGCGGACGCACCCCGTACGTCCTCGGGGCGCTCGCCGCGTCCCGCGCCACGGGCGCCTCGACGGTGCTGCTCTGCGCCAATCCGGAGGCCGAGGCCGCCCGGTCGGTCGACGTGTTCATCGGGGTGGACACCGGACCGGAGGTGGTCACCGGGTCGACCCGGATGAAGGCGGGCACGGCGCAGAAGTTGGTGCTGAACGCGTTCTCGACCGCCGTCATGGTGCGCCTGGGTCGGGTCTACTCGAACCTCATGATCGATATGGTTGCCACCAACGCCAAGCTCCGGGGCCGAATGATCTCGATCCTGGTCGAGGCGACCGGATGTTCCGAGGAGGTCTCCCGGCAGGCCCTCGGAGAGGCCGACGGCGACCTCAAGACCGCGCTCGTCACGCTGGTCTCGGGGGCCGAGGTGACCGCCGCGCGCGCCGCCCTCGCCCGCTCCGCGGACCAGGTGCGCGGCGCCCTCGCCCTGCTCGCCTCCTGAGTTCCCCCACCCGGGAAGCGAACGGGGCTCCGGATTGTTCACCGGGGCGGAGGGTAATAACACCTCGTGGATGAACCGACCGGTCCACCGCTGCGTATCTGGCAGTGACCAGGATCGCAGCGCGGTGGTGACCCGGGTCGCTGTGCCGGCGCGGCGGGCGGTGTTGCCTATGGTGCGGGCGATCGGTGATCCGTCGATCCGCCAACCCGTCCGAGGTGCCCAGCGGCGCGCCACCCGACGGGTGCTGACAGCAAACATGGACCGTGCTCTCAGCAACTACTCAGGCATTCGTGACACTTTCGACTCACGAAATGGAACACCCGACACGTCTCATCTGTTGTGTAGGTGTCAGCACCGGTGGGCACAGCTGAAGTTACCAGGGCTGACCGGACGTGGGGAATGGCAAGGAACCGGGCAACCGGCGCGAGCGAGGGGACCGTGGGCAACGTGGACAAGAACATTGGCATGCGAACCGACGAGGTCGCCGAGGAGCGTGACCTGGTCGGCGTCTACCTGCACGAGATCTCCCGGACGCCACTGCTGGACGCCGCCAAGGAGGTCGATCTCTCCAAGGCGATCGAGGCGGGCCTCTACGCCGAGCACCTGCTCGGCGAGGATGCCGTTCCCGACGGTGTCGACCGGGCCGACCTGGATCGGCTGGTCGCCGAGGGTGAGCGCGCGAAGGACCTCTTCATCCGCGCCAACCTGCGACTGGTCGTGTCGATCGCGCGTCGTTACGTACGCTCGGGCATGCCCATGCTGGACCTGATCCAGGAGGGCAACACCGGCCTCGTCCGAGCGGTCGAGAAGTTCGACTACGAGCGTGGCTACAAGTTCTCCACCTACGCCACCTGGTGGATCCGCCAGGCCATCAGCCGGGCGATCGCCCAGCAGGAGCGCACCGTCCGTCTGCCGGTGCACCTGGTGGAGGACGTCAACCGGATGCGGAACGTGACCCGGCAGCTCACCCGTGAGCTGGGCAGCGACCCGGAGCCGGAGCAGATCGCGGCGTCGCTCGGCGTCACCGTCGAGCGGGTCAACGAGCTGCGCCGCTGGTCGCAGGACACGGTTTCGCTGGACACCCCGGTCGGCGACGACGGCGACACCAACCTCGGTGACCTGGTCGCCGACAGCGATGCGCCGTCGCCGGAGGACATCGTCCTGAGCGGCCTCGAGCGGCAGCGCATCGAGGGGCTGCTCAACCACCTCGACGACCGGTCCGCCGGCATCATGCGGGCCCGCTACGGCTTGGAGGACGGCCGCGAGCACTCGCTGACCGAGGTCGCGTCCCGCTTCTCGCTGTCCCGCGAGCGGATCCGGCAGCTCGAGATCCAGGCCCTCGGCCGGCTCCGCGAGCTGGCCCGGGCCGAGGGGCTGCAGGCAGCCTGACCTGGTAGTAATGACGGCGAACGGCCGGCGTCCGATAGGGGGACGCCGGCCGTTCACCGTCTAGCGGACCCTGCCGTACCCGTGGATCGACATCATGTTCATGCCGCGCTTGAGCACGTTGCGACCGGCGCTCGGCGCGTCGATCACCTGCCCGTCGCCCACGTAGAGGGCGACGTGGCCGAGACCGCTGTAGAAGATGAGGTCTCCGGGTCGCAGGTCGCCTCGGCCGATGTGTGCGACCGCCCCCCACTGCATCCGCGCGCTGTGCGGCAGCGATCGTCCGGCCGCCCGCCAGGCGGCCAGGGTGAGCCCGGAGCAGTCGTAGCCGCCCGGCCCTTCACCTGCCCAGACGTACGGCTTGCCGATCGCGCCGAAGGCGTAGCGCACCGCCGTGCCGGCATCTCCGGCGATCGCCGGAACATTCCGGGCCTCGGCCTCGGCTGCCTTGGGCGCGGGCCGCTCGGTTGCCGCCCCGTACGCCTGTCGGCGCAACTCGTACAGCCCGGCCAGGTCCTTCTCGATGCGCGCCTTGCCCGCCGCCAACTCGCGGGCCTGGGCGGCCTGTCGGGCCAGCGTCGCGTCCAGCCGCTTCTTCTCCTCGAGCAGCCGCCGCTGGTTGTCGGTGAAGCCGGAGATGCGCTCCTGGCGCTGGCGGGTCAGCTGGTCGAGGGTGCCGAGCCGGTCCAGCAGGGCGGCGGAGCCGCCGGGCCGGAGCAACGCGTCGGCGGTACGGAGGCCGCCGCTCTTGTACGCGCTGTTGGCGAGTGCGGCGACGTCCGCCCGGCTCTGCTCGGCCTGCTGTTCGAGCGGGCCGATGCGGGCCTGTAATCGGGCCACCGCGGCTTTGTTGACCTTGATGTCCTCGGTGAGCTTGTTGTACGACTCCACGACCCGCTCCAACTCGGCCGAGGACGTCTCGATCCGGCGGGTCAGGTCGGCGGGGGACGGCTCGGCGTGCGCCGCCGCCGTCGGGGCGATCAGGGCGGCCGACAGGCCGACCAGCGCCACGGTACGCAGCAGGGTTCTCAGGGATGACAAGAGCGAGAGGCTCCTCTCCCACGGCCGCCGACGGGGCTGCTGACGCCCTCGGCGACACCGGTCGGGGTCGTCCGGGTGGACGACACTGGGCCGGACCGGCTCGCCCAACCTAACCCGGGACGGTTGTGCTGCGCAGTTGAAGCAGGGGCGAATGTTGACCAAGTGGCAGGAAGTGCCACTGCGGAACCAGAGCGTCAACGGGGCCATCGACACGGGGGCGAAGGCTTCTGCGGCACCTTTGCTGGTGGTTATGACCGATATACGACTTTCGTCGTTCCCGGCGCATGACGCCGGTTAACAGCGCGCCATACCCCGATAAAAGGCGAAATGGATGCTGTTTCGCGACGATGTCGCCCGGATGGGGGAGCGGTGCGCCGCCGTAAATGCCCAGGTGGGGTGGCGGCGCCCCAACACAATGGAGCCCGGGGCCGGGAATCCCGTCATCGGACACTCACGCCGGTGGTCGCGGGACCCGACCCGACAGACCGCACCCGCGGGAGGATCCGTGAATCGTGAAGGCGCAACGACGCGACCGCAGCGAACGGTGCCCGGTGCCAGGTCCACGCTGCTCTACGCGCGACCCGGCATCATCGTCACCGTCGACCGGTTCACCGTCGGCCGCACCAGCTACCGCATCCCCGACCTGACCAACCTGCGTACCACCCGAGGTCCGCACGACCGGATCGCCGTCCGGGCCGTCGTGACCACCGCCTCCATGATCGGCGTGGTCGGCCTGCTCCTCGGTTTCAGCGGCGGCCTACAGCGGTTGACCGCCGGGGCGTACCTCATCCTCGGAGCGGTCCTCCTGCTGCCGGCCACCCTCGCCCTCGTCGGTGACCGCTGGCGGCCACCGCCGTACGAGCTGTGGGGATGGCACCGGGGCGCGGAGGTGCTGCTCTTCAGCGCCGACGATGAGCGGCAGTTCGGCCAGGTCACCCGGGCGCTGCTGCGCGCCCGGGAGGTCAACCGGTACGGCGGTTGGGTCGACCCGGTCGCCTCGGCCGACCCCTGGCGGCCGAACCGCTGACCGGACAGCCCCGCAGGGCCCCGGTCAGCCGGCGACCGGCTCCGGCGTACGGGTGGCCGGCCGGTCGAGCCAGGCGGTGACGCGACGCTCGGCGTAGAACGAGACGAACGGCACGGTGCCGGCCAGCATCACCAGGAGCATCCGCTTCAGCGGCCAGTCGGCCCGGCGGCTCAGGTCGAACGCGGCCACCAGATAGATCATGTAGAGGAAGCCGTGCGCCGGGCCGACGGTCTCCACCACCGTCGGGTTGTCGAACGCGTACTTCAGCGGCATCCCGATCACGACCAGCAGGATCAGGACCACGCCCACGATCCAGGCGATCACGCGGTACCGGGTAAGGGCTGCGCCCACTTCGTCCGTCCTTCTTCCGGCCCGGCTCAGCCGGGATAGTCACCGGGCCGGGCGCCCGGATTGGCGTTCAACCATGACAGGTAGTCGTTGTACGCGGCCAGGGCCGCGTCGTCACCGGGCGTCGCGGCGGCCGGCGCCCTGATCACCCGCACCGGTCGGCGTACCGCCGGTCGGGAGTCGGCGCTCGCGGCCGGGGCCGGCTCGTCGGCCGGAGCGCCCGGGGACACCGCGCCGCCCTGCGCGGCACGCCGGGCCAGGCGCACCTCGCGCCACCAGACGTACACCACGAAGCCGGCGAAGATCGGCCACTCGACGGCGTACCCCCAGCTGAGGTTGTTGCCGGCGGTCGCCCGGCTGATCTGCCACCAGCCCAACCCGAGGAAGCTCCCGACCAGCACGACCATGGCCACGTGACGTGCGATCCACGCCGGGGTCCAGAGCCACCTCATGGCGTCGAGGGTACCGGGGGCGGCGGCGCTCTCCGACACGGTGTCGTAGCTGGCGCGCGGACGCGATGGTTTGGTGTCACCCGGTGTGGGCATCCGTCTAGGCGCCAGCCCAAACGAGACCAGGGGGGCGATGATGACCGGATCGGTACGCGAGGACGGATTTGCGTCCAACGGGGGTAGGGAGATGAGCCCGGAGCAGCGGGTGCCCGAGTGGGACGGCGACCACTTCGCCGACCCCGGGGGCGCCGAACTCGACGGCGACGCGGTCGGCGCCGAATTTGACGGCGACGAGGTGGGCATCGACCCGACGGAGCTGACCGACGACGATCTGATCCGCGAGATGCACAGCCTGCACCGCACCCGGCTGGACACGCTGCGTCACGCGGCGGATTCCGCGCTCGCGAACCATCTGCGGCGTACGGCGGAGCTGGAGACCGAGTACCTGGCCCGCCACCCGGGCCGGGAGGTCGACCCGAGCCGCCTGCGGGACGCCTGATGGCGGCGCGAGCCGTGCGTGGCATGTCCGCGCCCCCCGAGGTGGTCTTCAACACGGCCACCGACCCGGCCCGAGCCTCGGCCTGGTTGCCCGCGCCACTGCGGTCCGACGGGAGCCCTCCGGCCGAGGTCAGCGGGGAGGAGCTGCGGGCCCGCTGGGGCGACGCCGACTGGGCGGCCGAGATCCGGGTGGATCCGGCCGACTCCGGCGGCGCGCGGATCCAGCTGGACCTGACCGACGGCTCGGGTGCCGACCCGGACCAGTTGGCCGATGAGGCGCTGACCAACCTGGCCCGCGAGGTCGCCGACAACCTTCAGGCCGGTTGAGACACGCCGGACGTTCGGAACTCTCGTACCACGACGACACGGAAGGAGACCGGTGACCGACACTGGCCTGCGACAGAGGGTGGCGCGGCTGCGCCGGGCGTACGCGCCGCACGAGCATCGACCGCTCGGCGGCTACCTGGCCGCGATGGGCACCTACGCGGGCGTCACCGGAGCGCTCGCCGGCCTGGTCAAGGTGACCGGGCGGACGGTGCCGGAGCGTCCCGCCGTCGCCGACGTGGTGCTCCTCTCCATCGCCACGCACAAGCTCAGCCGGCTGCTGTCGAAGGACGCGGTGACCAGCCCGTTGCGGGCCCCGTTCACCCGGTACGACCGGCCGATCGGCAGCGGCGAGGTGATGGAGCAGGTCCGCGACTCGGGCAGCTCCACCCGGCACGCGATCGGCGAGTTGCTGAGCTGCCCGTTCTGCCTGGCGGTCTGGGTGGCCACAGGGCTCACCGGGGGACTGGTCCTCGCCCCCCGGCTGACCCGCCTGGTGGCGACCGCGCTCACCGCCGTGGCGGCCTCGGACTTCCTCCAGATGGCGTACGCCTCGGCCCAGCAGGCCGCCGAGGGCGGACACGACGACGACTGACGAGCAGACGCGAGGAGGGGGCCGGCAGATGCCGGCCCCCTCCTGTCGTACGTGTCAACGCTGCATGCCGGACCACCCGTGCGGCGACTCCGGCTCGCGTTCGTCCTCGTCCGCTCCGGTGATGATGTCGCGGTCCACCGCCGTGCGGTCGTGCTCGTTGGCGAAGTCCGGCTCGGGCGTGGTGTCCGTGCCCTCCGGCGGCTGGCCCAGCGCCGGGACCTTCTCGTCGTGGTCCTCGTGGTGCGTCATGGTGTGTCGTCCCTTCGCGTCGCTGGGCTCGCTGGCTGCGCTCGTTCCGCTCACGCGACGCTGCCGCCCAGCAGGTCGCTGGCCTCGTCCACCGCGTACTCGCCCTCCGGCAACGCGTCGATGCGGGCGAGCAGGTCCGGCGGGAGTTCGGCGGCGACGGCCCGGCGGTAGATCTCCGCCTGTTGGATGCGCTCCTGACCCCGGTAGATGTCGTCGAGCAGGTCGTCGAGGGCGCGGGTGTCCGGCTCGTCGGCCACGGATGCGTCGTCGGTCACGTTGGTCAGCTACCCGGGCCGGAATCGGTCAAACGTCACGCCCTGCGCCTGCCCCGTGCGTACAGACAGCGCCGCCCCCGGCCTCGTGAGCCGGGGGCGGCGCTGGTGTCGGTGTGTAGGTCGCCTCTCGGCGAGTGGCGCGACGCGGCTCCAGCCGAACGGTATTCCGCGAGGGCTATTTAGGTGAGGCCCGGGGACACTGAGCACACCGACACCTCAGTTAACCAGGCACCACCCGGTCGTGTTCCGTGCTCCGTAGTGCCGGCCGTCACACCTCTCAGGCGTGGGTGGGCAGGGTGGCCCGGCGGGCGCGTACGGCGGCGGCCAGTTCGGCCAGCACCTCGGCGGTGTCGTCCCAGCCGAGGCACGCGTCCGTCACCGAACGGCCGTACACCAGCTCGCGGGTGGGATCGAGGTCCTGTCGGCCGGGCAGGAGGAACGACTCCAGCATCACGCCGGTGATCCCGCGCTGACCGGCGGCCAGTTGGGCGGCCACGTCGGCGGCGACCAGTGGCTGGTTGCGGTGGTCCTTGCCGCTGTTGGCGTGGCTCGCGTCGATCACCAGACGCTCGGGCAGCCCGGCGGCCCGGAGCAGGTCGAGCGCCCCCGCCACCGACGCCGCGTCGTAGTTGGGCCGACCGCCGCCGCCGCGCAGCACCAGGTGGCCGTCGGTGTTCCCGCGCGTGTGCATGATCGCGGGGGTGCCCGAGAAGTCGATGCCCGGGAACACGTGCGGCACCCCAGCGGCGCGGATCGCGTCCACGGCCGTGCCGATGCTGCCGTCGGGGCGGTTCTTCATGCCGATCGGCATGGACAGGCCGGAGGCGAGCTGCCGGTGCACCTGGCTCTCCACGGTGCGGGCGCCGATCGCGCCCCAGCCCACCGTGTCGGCGATGTACTGCGGGGTGATCGGGTCGAGGAACTCGCAGCCCACCGGCAGGCCGAGCCGCAGGACGTCGAGCAGCAGCGCCCGGGCCCGGCGCAGGCCGGTGTTCACGTCCCCGCTGCCGTCCAGCCCGGGGTCGTTGATCAGGCCCTTCCAACCGACCGTCGAGCGGGGTTTCTCGAAGTAGACCCGCATGACGATGAGCAGGTCGTCGGCGAGCCGGTCGGCGGCGGCGCGCAGACGCTCGGCGTACTCCAGCGCGGCCGCCGGGTCGTGCACCGAGCATGGGCCGACGACCACCAGCAGGCGGTCGTCCTCGCGGTCGAGAACACGGCTCACCGCGCGGCGGTGGTTCAGCACGGCCGCGGCGAGCGGGGCTTCCAGGGGCAACTCGTGGTGCAAGAGGGCGGGTGTGGTCAGCGGCACGACGCGGTCGATCCGCTGGTCGCTGACCCGATCGGTCTCCGGGGTCGTCACGGTGGGCATCCTTTCGCCGACCGTGCCCGGGGCCGGTGCCCGGGATGAGCCGGCTGCTCGTACGCAGAGGGGCGGAAACGACAGCTCCTGCCCGGCCGGCTCGGTCCGTGGTGACGTCAGATCATGGTGAAGTCACCGGCGTGCCAGCCGGCTGCCTAAACCATGGATACGTCCTCATCACCGGGCCAGCCTACCCGACCGGACGGGGCTCGCCGGTCCCTCGTCCCAGGATGCGGAGTGAACACCGCGTGCGAAGGGTGGGCCCGGGGTAACAGGGGTGCCATGAGTGACGAGCAGAGCGAGCAGGAGCGGGCGGAGTCCCGCGCCCACCACCTCCTTCCCGAGGAGGTCGCCGCGGGCAGTGACGATCCGCAGGCGCAGGCGGAGGCCATCCTCGCCGAATCGGACCTGCGCGAGGCGGACCAGAACGCGGCCCCCGACACGGTGCTGGAACGGCGTACCTCGGATCAGACCGTGGTGGCCGTCGAGCCGCCGGACTGAACCGTCGCACCGCGGGCCCGGCGTGACCCCCGGTAGGTCTGCTCGCGTAGCCAGGCGAGCGGACCCGCCGACCGCAGGCCGGACGGCAGGTTGCGCACCGGGTCGAACGCGAGCGCGGCGTCCTGGCGGGCGTCCAGCGGGACGCCGATGCCGACCTGGCCGACCGGCCGCCACGGCCCGACGGCGGACGCGACCGCGAGCACCAGGCGCGGCGCGTCCGTCCGGGCCGCGGCCGTGACGGCGGACAGGGTACGACCCAGGTCGACCGCCTCCGGGTCGGCCAACGCGGCCAACCAGAGTCGGTGGCGGCCCGCGCGATAGCCCATGATCGTGCTGTACGTCCCGGAGAAGCCCCGGCGGGGCAGTGGCAGGTTCCGCAGCACCGGGGCGGCGCCGCTGGAGCTGACCAGCAGGTCGAACGGGCGTCCCTGGCCGGAGTGCACACGCAGCGCCAGGCCCAGCACGTCCGGCCACCCGCCCGGCGTGGGCGTCCCCCGGGACAGGCGGACCGTGCCCGCGTACTCACCGGGGTCGTCCAGGAGGCCGACCCCGACGGGCGGTCCGGGCGTACCCCAGATCGTCACCATGGCGGAGAACGACGCGCCCGCCGGATGCAGCAACCGGCCGTGGCGCAGGCGGCCGAGCGCGGCGCTCGCGCGTTCGACGGCGCGGGCGGCGCGGCGTGGGGTCGGTCGGGTCATACCCCTGCGGTACCCCGAGCGGCGGACTCGATGCGGGCGGACGGGTCGGCTCGCCGACGCACCGCGCGTCACCTTTCCGTCCGCGAGATCGGATAGCGTCGTGCCATGCCCGACAGTGGTTACCCCTGGCCCATCGAGACGTCCCGACTGGACAACGGCCTGCGTGTGGTGGTGAGCGAGGACCGGACCGCGCCCGCAGTGGCCGTGAACCTCTGGTACGACGTCGGATCCCGGCACGAGCCGGCCGGGCAGACCGGCTTCGCCCATCTCTTCGAACACCTCATGTTCGAGGGCTCGGTGAACGTGGCGAAGACCGAACACATGAAGCTGATCCAGGGCTCCGGCGGCTCGCTGAACGCCACCACCAACCCGGACCGGACGAACTACTTCGAGACGGTCCCGGCCGAGCATCTGGAGTTGGCGCTCTGGCTGGAGGCCGACCGGATGGGCGGGCTCGTCCCGGCGCTCACCCAGGAGACGCTGGACAACCAGCGCGAGGTGGTCAAGAACGAGCGCCGGCAGCGCTACGAGAACGTCCCGTACGGGGACGCCTGGCTGCGGCTGCTGCCCCTGCTCTACCCGCCGGGGCACCCGTACCACCACTCGACGATCGGTTCCATGGCCGACCTGAACGCCGCCGACCTCGCGACCTTCCAGGCGTTCCACGAGATGTACTACGCGCCGAACAACGCGGTGCTCACCGTCGTCGGCGATGCCACGGCCGCCGAGGTGTTCGCGCTGGCCGACAAGTACTTCGGCGCGTTGCCCGCCCGCGCCGACATCCCGGCCGCCCCGGACGGCCGCAGCGTCCCCGCGACCGGGCAGCCCGCCGTGGAGACGGTGACCGCCGACGTGCCCGCGCCGCGCGTCTACGTCGCGCACCGCGGCCACCCGTTCGGCACCCCCGGGTACGACGTGCTCACCGTCCTCGCCACGGTCCTCGGCAGCGGTCGGGGCAGTCGGCTCTACCAGCGGCTCGCCGACGGCGAGCGGATCGCCCAACCCGACCTGGTCGGCGCGTACGGGGTGGACCTCGCGCACGCGCCCGCGCCGCTGATCGCCACCGCCACGGCCCGGCCCGGGGTGAGCGCCGAACGGCTGACCGAAGGGCTCGCCGAGGTCGTCGACGAGCTGGCCACCGTGCCGGTCACCGCCGCCGAACTGGACCGGGCCAAGGCGCTGCTGAGCACCGCGTGGTGGCGGCAGATGTCGACGGTGGACGGCCGCGCGGACACGCTCGGCCGGTACGCCACCCAGTTCGGTGACCCGGCCCGGGCCGCCGACCGGCTGCCCGCCTGGCTCGCCGTGACCGCCGAGCAGATCGCCGAGACGGCCGCCGAGGTGCTCGGCGCCGCCGACCGGGTGACCCTGACCTACGTGCCCGAGGAGACCGCATGACGCTGATCACCGACCGTCCCGGCCCGGGTGCCGCTCGCCCGTACCGGTTCCCGCCGGTGGTCCGCCGCGCGGTAGGCGGCGGGCAGGTGGTCGCCGCGCACCTGCCCGGGCAGAACCTCGCCGTCGCGCTGCTGCTGCTCGACGCCGGCGCCGGCCGCGAGCTGACCGGCAAGGAGGGCCTGGGCGGCGTCCTCGCCAAGGCCCTGGAGGAGGGCACCGCGCAGCGGGACGCCACCGCGTACGCGCTGGCCATCGAGGCGTTGGGCACCGAACTGGTGACCGGGCTGGACTGGGACTCGTTCCAGATCAGCGTGCAGGTGCCGGTGGACCGGTTGACCGCCGCCGTGGAACTGCTCGCCGAGGCCGTCCGGACGCCGCGACTCGACCCGACCGACGTGCGGCGGGTCCGCGACGACGAGGCGAACGCGCTGCGCATGGACTGGGCCAACCCCGGGCCGCGCGCCGACGCCGCGCTGCGCGCCGACCTGTTCGGCGCCGACACCCGGTGGGGACGACCGATGTACGGCGACCCGGACTCGGTGGCCGCCCTGGACGTGGAGGACATCACCGTCTTCCACTCGGAGTGGTTCCTGCGGCCCGGCACCCTGGTCGTCGCCGGTGACCTGGACCGGATCGACCTGGACGCGCTGGCGGCCGCGGCGTTCGCCGGCACCGGAGGCGGTCCGGCCAAGGTCGACGGTCCGGTCGAGGTGCCGCTGCGCGCCGGCCGGCGGATCATCCTGGTGGACCGGCCCGGCTCGGTGCAGTCCACGCTGCGGCTCGGTCACCCGTCGCCACACCGGGCGCACCCCGACCACGTGGCGATGACCCTCGCCGGCACGGTCCTCGGCGGGGCGTTCACCTCCCGGCTCAACCACCTCATCCGCGAGGTGCGCGGCTACACGTACGGCATCCGGGGCGAGTTCGCCTCGTCCCGCCGGTTCGGCCGGTTCGCGGTCAGCTCCGGCGTGCAGACCGCCGTCACCACCCCGGCCCTGGTCGAGTCGGTGGGCGAGATCGCCCGTACCCAGGCCGAGGGCGTGACCGAGGACGAGCTGGCGGTGGCCCGCTCGTGGCGGGCCGGGCAGCTCTCGGTCGAGTTGCAGAGCCCCCGGGCGATCGCGTCCGCCCTGACCACGCTCGTGGTGCACGACCTGCCGGACGACTACCACGCCCGGCTGCGCGAGGAACTGCTCAACGCCGACGTGGACCAGGTGTCGGCGGCAGCGGCCACCCACCTGCACACCGACGCGCTGACCCTGGTGGTCGAGGGCGACGCATCGGTGATCCGCGAAGACCTGGAGTCCGCAGCCCTAGGAGACCTGATCCTGCTCCCGTAACCCCGGCCGACCTTCTCGTTGATCATGAAGTTGTTGTCACCTGGCACGGCGTGTCGTGGCAATAACTTCATGATCGACGCGGGTGAGGCCCGGGTGTGAGGTGGGACCCGGGAGGTGGGAAAGGGGTCCCGGTTTCGGGGGTGGGGTGGGTAGCCTCCGGGCATGAGGATCGGCATTGTGGGGGCCACCGGCCAGGTCGGTGGCGTGATGCGGCAGGTGCTGGCGGAGCGGGAGTTCCCGGCGGAGCAGGTGCGGTTGTTCGCCTCGGCGCGGTCCGCGGGGCGTACGTTGCCGTGGCGCGACGGGGAGGTGACCGTCGAGGACGCCGCGACGGCGGACTACTCCGAGCTGGACATCGTGCTCTTCTCGGCCGGTAAGGGCACGGCCAGGGAGTTGGCTCCGCGGGTCGCCGAAGCCGGCGCCGTGGTGATCGACAACTCGTCGGCGTTCCGGATGGACCCGCTGGTGCCACTGGTGGTCGCCGAGGTCAACCCACACGCCGCGGCCGACCGCCCGAAGGGCATCATCGCGAACCCCAACTGCACGACGATGGCCGCGATGCCGGTGCTGCGCCCGCTGCACGCCGAGGCCGGTCTGATCGGCCTGGTCGTCTCGACGTACCAGGCGGTCTCCGGCGCCGGCCTGGCCGGCGTCGCCGAGCTGGACGAGCAGGTCCGCAAGGTCGCCGAGCACGCCTCGGGTCTCGCCTTCGACGGGTCGGCCGTCGAGTTCCCCGCGCCGCGCTCGTTCGCCGAGCCGATCGCCTTCAACGTGCTGCCGCTGGCCGGCTCGATCGTCGACGACGGATCGTTCGAGACCGACGAGGAGCAGAAGCTCCGCAACGAGAGCCGCAAGATCCTGGAGATCCCCGACCTCAAGGTCTCCGGCACCTGCGTCCGGGTGCCGGTCTTCACCGGCCACTCGCTGCAGATCAACGCCCGCTTCGCGCGGCCGATCACGCCGCAGCGGGCCCACGAGCTGCTGGCCGACGCGCCCGGCGTCGCGCTGACCGCCGTGCCGACGCCGTTGCAGGCCGCCGGGCAGGACCCGACCTACGTGGGTCGCATCCGCGCCGACGAGACCGTCGAGTACGGGCTGGCACTGTTCTGCTCCAACGACAACCTGCGCAAGGGCGCGGCGCTCAACGCCGTACAGCTCGCCGAGTTGGTCGCCGCCGAACGGCGCTGAGGATCACCGTCCCCTGCGGGCCCGGCCGGTCACGGTCCGGGCCCGCAGTCGGTGGTGGGCGCCGGCCCGTCGGGAGCGGGAGCGCGCCGGTCGTGTTTGGATGGACGGAGCCGACCGCGCCACCTGGAGGAAGCTGTGCCGGAGGACCCCAATCAGCAGGCGTTGACCGACCTGATCGCCGGTCGTTCGATGGGCGTGCTCGCCACCATCAAGCGTGACGGGCGACCGCAGCTGTCCACGGTGGTCTACGCGTTCGACGCCGCCGCCGGCCTGATCCGGGTGTCCGTCACCGACGGCCGGGCCAAGACCGCCAACCTCCGCCGGGACCCGCGCGCCAGCTTCCACGTCAGCAGCGAGGACGGCTGGGCGTACGCGGTCGTCGAGGGGCGTGCCGAGCTGACCGCCACGGCGGCCGACGTCGACGACGCCACGGTCGAGGAACTCGTGGGGCTCTACCGGTCGTTGCGCGGCGAGCACCCGGACTGGGCCGAATACCGCAGCGCCATGGTCGCCGAGCAGCGGCTGGTGCTGCGCCTGCACGTGGAGCGGATGTACGGGATACCGCCCCGCTCCTGAGGGATCGCCTGCGGTGGCCGGGTCAGCCCGGCTCGACCACGGTCACCCCGGGCCAGCGTTGCGCGGGCCGGTGGCGGGCCAGCCGCTGTCGGGACAGCGCGACGTCCACCCGGGTCGGGTTGTGCCGCCAGACCCCGCCGAGCAGGTCCGCCAGGCCATACGGGGCACAGACCTCCAGCTCACCGTCCGCTGGTAGGCGCACGACCACGGCTGTCGCGTACTCCGGCCAGGTGGCCACCGCCTCGGCGACGCTCCGGTACGGCGCGATCGGGTCTCCGCCGAACTTCGAGGCGTACCAGGTGTGTACCGCCGCCTGGTTGCGCGCCTGCCACGGCGGGGCCGACCAGGCGGCGACCAGACGGTCGGTGGCCCGCTGGTCGTCCTCGCGGGACAACCTCGCCGGGTCGAAGAAGACCACATCCACGTCGCGGACGGTCGTCGGGTCGAACCCGTCGCTGTACCGCTCGCCCCACACCAGGTCGCGCAGCGCGCCCGCGCCGATCCAGGCGTCGGGCAGGCCGGAGTCGCGGACCACCGCCAGCGCCCGGGTCAGCCAGGCGTTGCCGCCGATCAGCTCCCGCAGCTCACGCTCGCCCGTCAACACCTCGTCCACGGTAGGCGGCGTCGCCGGCGCACGCTGCCCCGCGGCACGGGTGCCGGGACCCTCGGCGGGTATACCCGACCGCCGGGTCAGCGCCGGTCCAGGCGGGAAGGGGTGGGATGAGCGTCGGGCGGGGAAGCGACGACGGGGGGCGAGCCCTCGACGGCGGCCCGATCCTGCGCTCGGAGACCTCTCGGCTGCTCGCGTTCAGCGACGGTGTCTTCGCCATCGTCATCACGCTGCTGGTACTCGACCTCCAACCGCCCCGGGTGGGCCGCGGCCAGATGCTCGACGCGCTCGTCGAGCAGTGGCCGGCCTATCTCGCGTACGTCACGTCGTACGTCTTCGTGGCCGTCACCTGGCTGAACCACCGGTCCGCCCTGGCCCGGGTGACCAACAGCGGGAAGGGCCTGCAGTTCTACAACCTGGGCGTGCTGTTCACGACGGCACTGGTGCCCTTCGCGACCTCCATCGTCTCTGAGGCCGTGCGGCAGGGCGACCGGGCGGACGAGCGTACCGGCGTCGCCCTCTACGGCCTGGTCGGCATGCTGCTCGCGGCGAGTTGGCTCGGTCTGTACCACTATCTGTCCCGCCATCACGACCTGGTCGACCCGGCCGTCCCGCGGAAGTTCTTCCGCGCGGAACGGGCACGGGCCGCGGTCGGCATCCTGGGGTACGCGCTGGCGGTGCTCATCGGGCTCGTCACGGATCCGCTGTGCGCGCTGACGATCTTCCTGCTGCTGCCCATGTTCTACACCCTGACCAGCAGTGGTCTCTACGAACTGCGCCGCCTGCGCCGGCCGGCCGGATAGCCGGCCGACCGATGGTGTTACCCCCTGCGGGGCGGCGGGTAGACGGGCCGTGCCGACACCGAGAGGGGAGCACCATGACAACGGTCGGAGAGTTCATGACGACCCGGTTGGTGACGATGGACGGCAACGACACGCTGATCGCCGCCGCGCAGGAGATGCGCGACAGCGCCATTGGTGACGTGGTGGTGACCGATGGCGACAGTGTCGTCGGTATCGTCACGGACCGGGACATCACGGTCCGGGGTGTCGCGGAGAACATGGACCCGGGCTCGACCCGGCTGAACCAGATCACCAGCCGCGATGTGATCACGGTGAGCCAGTACGACGACGCGGTGTCCGCCGCTGACCTGATGCGTACCTACGCCGTACGCCGGCTGCCGGTGGTCGACGAGGGCCGCCTGATCGGCCTGGTTTCGATGGGCGACCTCGCGGTCGAACGTGAGCCGCAGTCGGTGCTGGCCGACATCAGCGCCGACGAGCCGAACAACTGACGCAGGCAGCACAGGAGCGCCGGCCCTCCCGTCCCGGAAGGGCCGGCGCCCCCTGCCCTGCACCCCCGCCCCAACCC
The DNA here is from genome assembly GCF_044454415.1 of Micromonospora sp. NPDC051543. NCBI lineage: Bacteria > Bacillati > Actinomycetota > Actinomycetes > Micromonosporales > Micromonosporaceae > Micromonospora > Micromonospora sp. NPDC051543. The sequence goes on along the minus strand of NZ_JBITDT010000016.1, from coordinate 53,891 downwards.
GCCCCGGCCCCCACCCCCCGCCCGCCTCGGTCCGGTGATCAAGAGGTTTGCGTCACGACACGCCGAGAGCGGTGACGCAAACCTCTTGATCACCGGGGCAGGGGGGTGGGGAGGGGGGAGGGGGGAGGGGGGAGGGGCGGTCACCCTGATTGGGCGAGGTTGGGTTCCTGGGGTCGGGGGACCCGTGCGGGGACGTGCATCGCGGGACGCGTGGCGCGTCGGGTGTGATCGCTGGGCCCGGCCGACTGGGAGGAGTGGACCCGATGGTGGACGCGACCACGAGGTTCTTCGAGGATCTGGACCGGCGGGGGTACGAGCCTCTGCTGGCGAAGACCTCCGGGACACTGCGGATCGACCTGCACGAGGGGGCGCAGACCCGGCACTGGCTGCTGAAGATCGACCGTGGACGGCTCAACGTGAGCCAGGAGGACAGCGAGGCCGACACGGTGATCGGCGCCAGCCCGATGCTGTTCGACGAGATAGCGGCCGGCCGTGAGCACGGCCTGGCCGCCCTGTTGCGCGGGGACATGACGGTGTCGGGGGACGCCCGGCTGGTGGTGCAGGTGGAGCGGATCTTCCCCGGGTCGCCGGACGCCCGTGGGCCGCGTCGCCGATTCGCTGGGGAGGTGCGGTGATGGGGCAGAGCAACACGATTCGGATCCTGGACGGCAGCACGTTCGTCGTCTGCGAGGACACCGGTGACATCGAGGCGACGCCGAGCGAACCGACCGGGCTCTTCTCCCTCGACACCCGGTTCCTGTCGACCTGGGTGCTGAGCGTCAACGGAGAACGCCTCAACTCGCTCTCGTACGACGACCTGCAGTACTTCGAGTCCCGGTTCTTCCTCGTGCCGGGGATGGCCACCCACTACGTGGACGCGAAGTTGTCGATCATCCGCGAGCGCGCGGTCGGCGGCAGCTTCTGTGAACAGCTCACCATCCTCAACCACGACGAGAAGGCGGTCGATCTGGAAGTACGGATGGACGCCGCGGCCGACTTCGCGGACCTGTTCCAGGTCAAGGACGAGATCCTGAACAAGAAGGGCGAAATCTATACCGAGGTCGAGGCCGACAAGCTGCGCCTGGGCTACCGCCGGGGCAACTTCCGGCGCGAAACGATCATTTCCTCGTCGATGTCGCCGCGCTACGACAACCGGGGTTTCACGTACACCGTTCGCCTGGAACCGAATGAGCAGTGGGAGGCGCAGATCGACGTGCAGACGCGCGCGGTCGGCCCAGGGGACCGGGACCTGCGGATGGGTCTGCGCGTGCACGGCGGCGAGCGGCTGGCCCTGCAACACGACCTGGAGCAGTGGATTGCGGACGCGCCGAAGGTCAACAGTCAGTACGGACGGGTCGCCAGCACGTACCGACGCAGCCTGATCGACCTGGCGGCGCTGCGCTTCTCGCCGCTGTCGCTCGGGGGCGCGACCCTGCCCGCGGCCGGTCTGCCCTGGTTCATGACCATGTTCGGCCGGGACAGCATCCTCACCTGCCTTCAGACGCTGCCGTTCACGCCGCAACTGTCGAAGACGACGCTGCGCATCCTCGCGTCCCTACAGGGCAGCCGGTTCGACGACTTCCGGGACGAGGACCCGGGGCGGATCCTGCACGAGATGCGGTACGGCGAGACCGCCGCCTTCGAGGAGCAGCCGCACTCGCCGTACTACGGATCGGTGGACGCGACTCCGCTGTTCCTCGTGCTGCTCGACGAGTACGAGCGGTGGAGCGGGGACGTGGCACTGGTCAAGGAGTTGGAGCAGGAGTCCCGGGCCGCGCTCAAGTGGATCGACAGCTACGCCGACCTGGTCGGCAACGGCTACATCTGGTACGAGCGCCGCAACACCGAGACCGGCCTGGAGAACCAGTGCTGGAAGGACTCCTGGGACTCGATCTCCTACTCCGACGGCACCCTGCCGCCGTTCCCCCGGGCCACCTGCGAGGTGCAGGGGTACGCGTACGACGCGAAGGTCCGCGCCGCGCGGATGGCCCGTCTGTTTTGGAACGACCCGGAGTTCGCCGACCAGTTGGAGCGGGAGGCGGCGGAGCTGAAGGAGCGGTTCAACCGGGACTGGTGGGTGGACGACGGCGGGTACTACGCGCTGGCCCTGGACCCGGACGGTCGCCAGTGCGACATCCTCAGCTCCAACATCGGTCACCTGCTGTGGAGCGGGATCGTCGATCCGGCGCGGGCCGAGAAGCTGGCGGCGCACCTGGTCGGGCCGCGACTGTTCTCCGGCTGGGGGGTGCGCACGCTCGCCGAGGGGGAGGCCCGCTACAACCCGATCGGCTACCACAACGGCACGATCTGGCCGTTCGACAACTCGTTCATCGCCTGGGGTCTGCGTCGCTACGGGTTCGCCGAGGAGGCCGCCACCATCGCCAACGGCATCCTCGACGCGGCCACCTACTTCGACGGGCGGCTACCGGAGGCATTCGGCGGCTACCCGCGAGAGCTGACCAAGTTCCCGGTCGAGTACCCCACGGCGTGCAGCCCGCAGGCCTGGTCGACGGGTACGCCGCTGCTGCTGTTGCGCACCATGCTCGGCCTCGAACCGCACGACGGCCACCTGGCGGTCGAGCCGCGTCTGCCGGTCGGGATGGGCCGGATCGAGGTCCTGGACATTCCGGGCCGTTGGGGGCGGGTGGACGCCTTCGCCCGAGGTCGGCTCGATCTGCACAGTCTCGCCGACTGAGCCGCGCGAGGCGTACCGGCGGCGGCGCGCCACCCGCGTCGCCGCCGGTACGCCACCCAGGCGATCCCCAGCCGGGCACGGTAGATTCTGCGGATGCCGGAGCTCGTGTACCCGCCCGTTATCGCCGCTGCCAAGACGTGGTTCCGGGTCCTCGACCTGAAGATCACCATCGAGGGCGCCCACCACGTGCCCCGCACGGGCGGGGCGGTGCTGGCCAGCAACCACGTCAGCTATCTCGACTTCATCTTCGCCGGGTTGGGCGCGAACGCCTCGGGTCGGCTCGTCCGGTTCATGGCCAAGCAGTCGGTGTTCGCGCACCGGATCTCCGGCCCGCTGATGCGCGGCATGCGCCACATCCCGGTGGACCGGCAGGCCGGCGCGGCCTCGTTCCGTACGGCCGTCGACGCGCTCAAGCGCGGGGAGGTGGTGGGCGTCTTCCCCGAGGCCACCATCAGCCGGTCGTTCACCGTCAAGGAACTCAAGAGCGGCACCGTCCGGATGGCCCGTTCGGCGAAGGTGCCGGTGCTGCCGGTCGCGCTGTGGGGCACCCAGCGGCTCTGGACCAAGGGCCGTCCCCGCACCCTCACCCGCCGGCACACGCCCATCACGATCCTCATCGGCGAGCCGATTCTGCCGGCGGACTTTCCGGACCCGAACGTGCTGGCCGCCGAGTTGACCACCCGGCTGAGCGCGCTCGTGGAGCGCGCCCAGCGTGAGTACCCGGATGCGCCGGCCGGCCCGGAGGACACCTGGTGGCTCCCGTCTCACCTCGGTGGGAGCGCGCCGACGCCGCAGGAGGCTGCCGCGCTGGACGCCGAAGGAGAGGAACGCGCCCCCAGCGTCTGACGACGGCCGGCGTTCGCGTCAGTGACGCCCGGACGTGCCGTCGGCGAAGCGGTCCCAGGAGCTGGGCTCCGGCCCCGAACGGTAGTAGTCGTCGCGGGAGCGGAACTCCACCGGCAGCGAGCCGGGCAGGGTGATCCGGGTGTCCCCGGCGAGCAGCGCGGGGCCGGCCCGCAGCAGCAGGACGTCGCGCTCCTGGGCGGAGAGGTCCACCAGTTGCGGGCGGGTGAGGCGGAACATGGCCACCGCCCGGCGGACCTGCTGGGCCAGCGCCACGACCTCGCCCGGTGACCCACCCAGGGCCAGCGCCGGCTGCTGGATCGTCCGCAACGCGTCGCAGACGATCATCAGTTGCGGCGGCTCGGCGGGCAGCTCCAGCCGGGACGGCCACTGCCAGCGGATCTGGCCGGTCATCAGGCCGGTCACGCGGCCGGTGGACCGGGGCCGGGGCGCGTCGTCGGCGACCAGCGAGAGCTGTGAGCCGGTGCCCACCCAGCAGATCCGCTGGTCGGTGACGGTCACTGAGACAGGCCCGGGGAGCTGCCAGGCGCATCGTGTCTCGGTCGGCCCGAGCAGGTAGCCCGCCACGAGCAGCCGGTGCCGCCCGAGCACCTTCTCGCCCGCCAGCGGGCGCATGTCGTACCGCCGGTCGAGGGTGGGGCCGGCGTCGTCGTCCGGCGCGTCGAACCGGTGCGGGCCGATGAAGAAGGGGGACGCGTCGGCCTGCATCGTCACGACCTCCCGGTGAACTGGCTGTGCGTTGAGCTTCGCCGATTCGTCGGCCACTGTCATGACGCCCGTTAGGGGGTCGGCCGGTCGTGTGTCGCCTGTGACCGGTAGATGCCGATCTCCTCCGGGCGGACGAGGCCGTCCTCGATCGCACGGGCGAGTAGCGCCGCCTTTGTGGCTGCCGGCCGCCCCGCGCGGGTGTACTTGATCCGCGCGCGGTCGACGTACTGCTTCACGGTGTGCTCGCTGATCTGCATGCGACGCGCCACCGACGCCTTGGACATCGACTGGAACCAGAGCAGCAGGGCCTCCCGCTCCTTGTCGGACAGTGCCGGTCGGTCCGGTCTCGGGTCGCCGACCATCGCGCCGGCCAGCGCCGGAGGCACGTACGGGCGGTCACTCGCCGCGGCCAGCACGGTCGCCACGCAGTGTTCGCGGCCCTCGTGCTTGGCCAGGAACGCCACCGCCCCGGCATCCAGCGCGGCGAGCATGGTCTCCGGGTCGGTGTGCTCCGAGTAGACCACCACCCGCCGCCCGGTGGCGCTCAACTCGGCCAGCTTGTCCAGCGCCATCCGGCCGTGCAGCCGCAGATCGAGCAGGACGACGTCGGCGTCCGGCGCGGCGCGCAGTACCTCGTCCGGGTCGTCCCCGGTGGCCAGCACGGTCAGTCGCGGTTCGCTGGCGAGCCAGGCGCGTACCCCGTCGACGACCACCGGATGGTCGTCGACGATCGCCACCCCGACCGGCCGGTCACCGGTCACCCCGACCACCGGGTCTGCGCCCATCTGATGTCCCCGTCCCGTTCGTAAAGGTGCTGCACCGGCCCGTCCTGGTGTTCGGTGGGCGGGCCGGTCGCGTCCGGCCCCTCCCGGTCCGGTGTGACGAGGCTGACCACCACCTCGTCCGGGCCGGACACCACGGTCAGGCGGGCCCACCCCCGGGCGTCGGCGAGCAGGCTGGTGAGCGGGTCGGCCAGCCGGCGACGGATCTCCACCGGCAGCGGCGGCGGGTTGCCGATGGCGACCAGGTCGATCGGCAGCCCGTTGCGTTCGGCCAGGTCCACGGCGGCCCGTAGCTCGTGCAGGAGCGGGTCGGGCACGTCGTCGGATTCGGCGATCAGGCGACGCAGCCGGGCCGCGGCCAGTACACACCGGCGCTGCACCTCCGGGTCGGCCGGGTCCGCCTCCCCGTCGGCAAGCTCGCCGAGCACCCGCCCGGCCGCAGCGCCCACCAGGGCGAGCCGGTCTCGGCGTTCCTGCCGGCCCTGCTCGGCGGCGGCCCGCTCGGCGGCGATCGTGTGCATCGCCGCGGCTGCGGCGGCCCGGTCCCGGGCCAGGCCGACGATCACCGCGCTGCCGGCGAAGACCGCCACCGGCAGGGTGAACGTGCCGTAGACGTACATGGTGTAGCGGGCCAGGTCGGCCGCGCTCGGCGCGTACGCGAGGACGGCGGCGAGCGCGATCGTCGCGTGGGTGGTCAGCAGCGCGACGAGACCGCCGACCCGTCGCCCCCACAGGGCGAGCACGAAGAACCAGCCGAGCGTGCCCCACACCCAGTTGGCGGCGGTGAACAGGTGTCGTTCGCCGACCGCCGCGAAGACCGCCGCGTCGACGGCGACCAGTAGCCCGGCGAGCGGCCACGGCGGCAGTGGCGTGCCGCGCAGCAGCCGGACGCCGGCCACCGCCCCGGCCACGGCGACCAGCACCCAGCCGCCGAGCACGACCGCCGGTGCGGAGAACTGCGCGCGGGTCGCCAGCACCGCGGGCAGCCCGATCGCGACGTGCCAGGCCAGCGCGATGGCGACGGCGACGATCCGGGCACCCCGGTCGGAGGCCTGGGCGACGGCGGCGGGCGCGGCGAGCACCGGCTGCTCGGGCCCGTCGACCGGGCCGGGTCGAGGCACCGGTAGGGCACGAATCCCGGCGCGGTCCGCCGTCGCGCCGAGGTCAGCCGCCACCGGGCCACTCCAGTCGAATCCGGGTGCCGGCGCCGGGCGCGGAACACACCTCGGCGCGTCCGCCGACCGCCGCCATCCGCCCCTGGATCGACTCGCGCAGACCGTACCGGTGCGCGGGGACGGTGGCCGGGTCGAAGCCGGGGCCGTCGTCGACCACCTCGGCCACGACGGCGACCGCGTCGCGGCTCAGCCGCAGTGTGGTCCGCGCGCCCGGGGCGTGCCGGACCACGTTGGACAGCGCCGCGTAGGCACTCTCGGTGATCGCGTCGGCCACCCCGGCGGGCACCGCGCAGGCGGTCAGCTCCATGCTCACCGGCAGCTCGGGCAGCCGGTCGGGGACCGTGCGTAGCCGCTCGTCGAGCGGCACCGGGCCGTCGCCGGGCGTCGGGCCGCGGTCGGTCAACGCGACGAGGGTACGCAGATCGGCGGCGCACCGCTCACGGAACGTGACCGACGGGCCGGGTACCGCGCCCAGCCCCACCATGGTCAGGGTGCCGAGCAGTGTGTCGTGCAGGTCCCGGTTCTGCTGGCGCTCCGCCTCGCGGGCGGTCCGGGCGACCAGCGCCTCCCGGGTCAGCCGCTGGTGCTCGGCGAACGCGTGGTCGGCCCGACCGATCCGGCGGCGCATGACCCCCGTCATCATCGCGGTGCAGGCCGTCTGCACGAGCAGGGTGGCGGCGTGTGCCCGGGCCTCGGTGACATCGCCGGCCGCCTGCGCGCCCGCCACGTAGGCGGCGGTGACCAGCAGCCCGGCCGGGATCGACCAGCGGGCCCTGGCGGTGGCCTGCGCGTTGATCACCGTGGTGCTGGCGAGCACCGCGATCCAACTGCCCTCGCCGGGCAACACCTCGGGCGCCACCAGGCGCGGGATGAGCAGGCAGGCCACCGCGGTGATCGCGACGTCACCGGCGACCAGCGCCGGCGTGATCCCGTGGCGCAGCGCGCGGACCGCGTACCAGAGCGACCACCCGGTCAGCGCGGCCACGCCGGGCAGCAGCAGGGCCGCGTCCACCGGTGGGGTACGCACCGACAACGCCACGGCGGCGCCGACCAGCCCGCACGTCAGCCGCAGCAGGGCCGGCAGGGTGGTGAAGATGAAACTGAACGCCCCGCCGGCGGGATTGTCCAGGGTGGGCGGTGGCACGGTCGGGGCGGCAGTCGCCGGCATCGGGAGGTGTCCTTCCGACAACGACCCGGTCCCGGGTCCGCACGGCGGAGATCGACATCGGAGAATAGCATGGCGGACGGTCAGCGTTCACCCACCGGATGCGCGGTGTCGCTATGTCGTCACTCTGTGCTGCGAGGCTGGATCAGGTCCCAACGGTTGCCGTACAGGTCGACGAAGACCGCCACCGACCCGTACGCCTCGTGTCGCGGCTCCTCCAGGAATTGCACGCCGGCCTCGACCATCCGGGCGTGAGCTGCGGCGAAGTCCTCGGTGTGCAGGAACAGACCGACCCGGCCGCCGGTCTGGTCGCCCACCCGTGCCCGCTGTTCGGCGTTGCCCGCCCGGGCCAGCAGCAGGGCCGTCTCCCGAGCCCCGGGAGGCCGGACGACCACCCAGCGTGAGCCGTCCGGGCGAGGCGCGTCCTCCACCAACTCGAAGCCGAGCCCGCCGACGTAGAAGTCGATCGCCTCCTCGTACTCGTTCACGAGCAGCGCGACCAGTCCCAGATGTGCCATCTGCCCATTCTGCCGAGCGAAGCTCCGACGGCGGCGGGCGGTGTCACCCATGGTTGGCGACGTCACGCGGGAACCCCGCCGCGCGTCGGCCCGTCTCATCCGTCGGTGGAGAGGTGGTGAGGGGATGCGCCCGGGCGGAACGACACTGGTGGCGGCGCTGCTCGGCCTGGGGCTGTGCGGCCTGGTACTGACCGGCTGTGCCAGCCCGGCCGACCCGCCGAAGGGCCCCGGCCCGGCCGAGATCGCCGAGAAGTGGACCTCCTGCGCCGAGATCGCGCCGCAGGCGGGCGTCATGCTGCCCGTACGCCCAGGATCGGCGACGTCGTCGCCGGCCGGGGTCGAGCCGCGCGCCGGACGGATCGACCCGGCGTTCACCCCGGTCGCCGCCGTGTTGTGCGGCCGGGACGTCGTGCGGGGAGCCGCTGGCGGCCGGGAGCAGGTGGCCGTCGAGCGCCGCGCCGACCACATCGGTGAACTGGTCGCCGCCCTGGGCCTGGTTGACGAGGCACGCGGCCGCGGGGACGTCGCCTGCACCGCTGACATGCTCGTCCCGCCCTGGCTGGCGCTGCTCGACGACCGGGGCCGCTGGTTGCGCCCGTACCTGCCGATGGATGTCTGCGGCAAGCCGCGCCAAGAGGTACGCGCGGCGCTGGACGGGCTGCGGTTGACGACCGTCGACAGCCGTACCCTCGGGGTTGTCGAATCCCCGGCGGCCGAGGCCGCCGGATGCGCGCAGCAATGGTCGGACATGGTGTGGGTGGAGGCCACCATCGGCCGACCCGGCCGCGTGGCGCCGGGCGCCGCGCCGAAGGCCGGGCCGCTGCGGCTCTGCGTCTACCAGGTGCCCGCGTCCGAGCGCGGCGGCGGCAAACCAGCCGGTGACTTCGTGTACGGCCGACCGCTCCCGCCCGAGCGGCAGGCGGACGTGCTGCGGGCGCTGGCCGGCACGCGACCGGCGACCGGGTGCGCCACCCCGGCGTCCCGCTTCGCGGTGCTCCGGCCCGTCGACGACAGCGGGCCCGAGTGGTACGTCGAACTCGACGCCTGCCGGCGCTTCCTGGTGGTGGCACCGCCCGGCGGGTCACAGCTCGGGCAGGGCGACGCCGCGCTGGCGGCCCTGCTGGGACCGAGCTGACCCGGCTCAGCGGATCGGCAGCGCCTTCGTCCCGCCGCCGGCGATCGATCGCTTGACGTTGGTGCCACCGGACCAGTAGTAGCAGCGCACGCCACGGTCGCCGCGCTCCCACAGCGAGCGGTTCGGAAAGCGGTACGAGGTGCCGGTGCGGTAAATCAGATCGCCGTCCACCGGCACCTTCGCGTACCGGGCGATGACCTTGCGGCAGGCCCCGTGGATGGAGTCCTCGTCCCGGGTCGCGTCAGCCCAGGAGCGGTCCGGTGCCATCCAGGTGCCGGCGTACTCGAACTGATGTCCGGCGGTGCAGGCGACCGGCCGCAGCATCTGCCACTTGTCCTCGTTCATGCACCCGTAGTGCAGCGGGGAGCGGCTGGCCAGCGCGTTGCGCAGCGATGCGGCCCGCTGGATCGCCGCGTCGCTCTCGCCGTTCGGGCCGTTGACCTCGTCCAGCTCGAAGATGTCGCACCGGTACCAACGAGCGCCACCCGACCAGGCGGCCGGCGACGGCACCGTGACCTGCACCGACAGTCGGGCATCGCGCCAATCGCCGCCCACGAACTGCATCGCGCGCTTGTCACAGTCGGCGAAGGTCGACCGCAACGTCGCCGACTCCGTCTTGGGCGGCGCGGTACGGGTGGCCAGAGTGCCGGTGAAGGTGCCGACGTGGAAGGTCTCCACCCGGTGGGTCGTCGCGCAGTCGACGGGGGAGTAGCTGGTCAGGTACGACGTGGTCTCTCCGGTGGGGTGACACTCGTCGGCCTTCGGGACGAACTGCTGCGCCGCCGCCATCGGCCGCCAGTCGTCGGCCAGGTCACCATCGGTGCCGGCCGGCGTGCCGCACCCCGCCAGCGCCGCCGTGAGGAACGCAGCCGTGAGCGCCGCCCAGCCGTACCGTCGCATGTGTTTCTCCCCGTGCCCCCGTGTCGAACGCGGGCAGCATATGGCACCGCCACGACGGACCGGCACCGACTTCCGGTGCGGCCTCGTTGGCCTTACCGCCAGGTGTCGGGGCGGACCATGTCGCCGGTCGGCCGGTACCCGCCGAGGATCGCCAGGCCGTCCGCCTCGGTGTAGCCGTTTCCCCAGCCCTTGCGGAACGCCTCGACGAAGCAGGGTTCGACGGTCATCTCCAGGACGTCATCGCCCTGGCGACGGGCCCGGTAGGGACCCGCGACGAGGTCCGCCGAGCTGACCTGGTGGCCCGGAGCGGGTTGTGCCCGGACCGTCAGCCAGCGGCCGGCGTCATCGCCGACGACGAGCGAACCCTCGACGAAGGCGGCCTTCTGCGACCGGCCGAGGGTGACCGAGCATTCGAGCAGCCGTGCGCCGGCCGGCAGCGCTTCCAGGCGGAACGGCACCACGCAGCGGCGGGCACCGTCGAACCGCACCCGGCCCGCCGTGCCGATGGCCTCGTCGCTGGTGGCCGCGTAGGTGTCCAATTGCGCCCAGAGCCCGTCGGCGGGCTGCCAGCGGACGAACCACAGCTTCTGGTCGCCGGACGGATCGAACCAGGCGACCCCTGGCCGGTCGCCGACCCACACGTCGGTCCGGGGCTGCGGCCGGCCGGAAGAGGACAGGGTCTGCGGCAACGCGTCCAGCGCCGCGACGCTACGCGCCAGCGCGAAACGGGCCGCGCCGTCCGGGCCCCGGAACTCGACGCTCTCGGAGCCGCGTCCCGCCCGCCACGTCGCGTATTCGGCACCATCGACCAGCGCGTCCGCCGAGAAGTGCACGGTGGTGGGGTCTGCGCCGACGGCCAGCCCGTTCTGTACGGACGCCTCCGGCAGCAGGAGCGTTGTCGCTGGCGGCATCGAATCGTCGGCGCTGGGGATGGTCAGGCCCACCGCGGCGAGGGCCACACACACCGCCGCCGCGCTCGCGGCGAGCAGCCCACGGCGACGTCGCCGCAGACGACGCCCGTGCTGACGGGCGTGCTCGACGATGGGCGTCGGGTCGATGTCACCACCGGCGCGGTGCGCGAGCGTGGCGGCGAGCCGCCGATCGAGGTCGCTGACCATCAGAGGTCTCCTGCCCGTGCGAGGGTTGGTGCTTCCTGCCGTCTGCGCAGCGTCGTCAGGGCGCGCTTCGCGTGGGTGCGTACCGTGCCGGTCGAGCAGGCGAGGATCCCGGCGATCGCCGCGTCGTCGAGATCCTCGTAGTAACGCAGGACGATCACGGTGCGCTGACGCGCCGGCAGGTCGGACACCAGCCGCCACAGCGCGTCGCGCTCGGCGACGCCGGCGGCCTCGTCCACGTCACCCGCCCGATCGAGTACGGCGGCGACGCTGACCTCCCGGCTGCTACGACGACGCCACCACGAATGGTGGGCGTTGACGAGCATGCGCCGGACGTAGGCATCCGGCTGATCCGTCCGCGAGATGCGCCCCCAGCGGGCGTACGCCCGGGCCAGGACATCCTGAACCAGGTCCTCGGCCCGATGCTCGTCGCCGGTCAGCAGCCGCGCGAGCCGCACCAGCGCCGATGTGCGGGCGAACGCGTATTCCTCGAACGTCACGCCCTATTAACGCCGGCGGCCGGGTCGCCCGTAGACACCCGTTCCGACTACTTGTCGGTGACGTAGGTCCCGCGCTGAGGCACGGTCATGACCAGTCCGCGCTCGCGCAGCAGGCGGACTGCCGCCCGGACCGTGCCGCGGGCGACGCCGTACTCCTGCTGAAGCGTGGACTCGCTGGGGATCGGTCGCCTGGGTGGCAGCTCGCCGGTCTCGATCCGTTTGGCGATCACGTCTGCGAGCTGCACGTACATCGGCGTCGGAGACAGCGGATCGATCACGAAGGAAACCTAGGACACGTCCATGGACGTCTAGACCTCTGGTACGTCTATAGACGTACACATACGTACAGCACTACGGTGATGGCAGAGAGGTTGACAGTCGGTAGGAGGCCGGATGCGAAGGGTTGATTTCGATGACTACCTGCTGTCGACGGCACTGACCCTCGCGCGCCGTCACCGTCCGGCCTGGAGTTGGGAACGTTGGCGTTACATGTGTCGCTGTGGTGCGGACCTGCCCTGCCACTTCCGTCATCGCATCCCCATCAATCGGGGCCACTGGCCGGGCGAGGACCAATGACGCGGCACGGGCCGACCCTGCCGCTCTGGCTGTGCGTGACGTGCGACCGCCCTTGGCCTTGCCGAGCGCGACGAGAGGAACTGCGGAGCGAGTACGCGGAGGCTCCGTGCGCGCTGAAGCTCTACATGGGCATGTGCCTCGCCTCTGCCCGCCGGGACATGAGCTGGGCACCACCGGAGGCCCTGCGGCTCCGCTTTCTCGGGTGGGTGCCGTGACCACGTTCAAGGCCGGTGATGTCGTGCTCATCGGTCCGGAATGTTCGGTGCAGTTCAGCGGGGACAGAACCCTCCGCGTCCGGCTCGTGTCGATCGGTGCCCCCGACCCGTACCACGGCTGGGTGTGGCTGACCGGCTACGTCCTCGACGCGAAGGGCATGGCCACCGGCAAGCGAGAGGTCTTCGTCCGCAGCGCCGGCATCAAGGCTCGTAGCCCGTCGTCACCTGTCGTAGGGCGTGCTCGTTCGTCACGCACCCGGCGCAACGATACAGATCGTCCTGTAACGGTCCTCTCGGCATGATCGACGAGTCGTTCGGTGCAATCTACCCCTGCTAGAGGCAAATCCAGCAGCAGATGCTTCCTCCGCTTCGGTGGTGCTCTCGGCCAGGCCACGAAATCCTGCGAGGCGCGCCAGCGTGACCTCCGGCTGCCTGTCGCGCTAGTGAAGCAGTCTTCTAATGTATGACATTGCTCGGCCAGGCCTGGCGGGGAACCGTCCGGGGCCCTGTAAGTACTCGCCTAAGTCCACTCAACGGCAGGCAACTCAAGGCGAGGGCCAGGCAAAGAAGCGAATCATTCTCATTTTTGTGGGAGAGTGGCATGCTGCACAAGTTGTGACGCGTCATGGGTCATCACTAGTCGACGTGAAGTCGGCTCATCTTGTGAAGGGCTGGCGAAATACACTATGGGACGTTTTGTGGCATGGGCGAAGCAGCCGGCTGTTGTGGCGGTAGTCAGCGTAATTGCCGGCGTGTGCACTGTTATCGCACTGATTGTTGCAATAGCCTCACTCACTCGAGATGAGATGCGCGACGCCAGTTCCGGAGTGACTTCCACCCACACGCCAACGCCATCCTTCGTTCCCACGCCCCTCTTGGAACCTTCTAGCTCGAATTTCGAAAGTGGCAGCGTGGATGTGCCGCCTCCGTCGTCGACCGAAAATTTGTCGGAGGAGCCAAGTATCTCAGTTGGCGAGCCCACGGAGATCTCTTCGAGCCCGTCCCTGGGTTCGAAGGACCTGAGCGAGCACCTAGAGGAGACCGATTGCTGTCCTGACCGTAACGGCGGTTTCGAGAAATTTGCTTCGGTAGTGATGGGCGGACAATCCTACCAACAGTCCGTGCAGTTCACTTGTCGAGGAAAGAATACATACTTCGTGATTCCAGTAGGCGGTTTTAAAGCCCTTAGTTTCTGGCTTGGCATCGATGACAATACACCCTACGCTTCCGGGCGGGCGGCCGATGTTAGCTTCTATTCCAACACAGGTCAGCAGATCGGTGCCAAAAGGACTGCGACCCTAGGAAAGCCTGTAGTGGTGGAAGTCAACCTGCAGGGCGTTGTGCAACTTAAGATTCGTTGCGCTGGCCGCGATCAGCGAACTAACGAGCAGCGTGACGTCGAGCATGTGGCCTTCGGGCAAGCTGCGCTCATCAGTGAATAGGCCGAGTGGCCCCGCCGGAGATATCACCGACTATGGCATGGCGATATTGGACGCACTGAGGCAGCGTTCCGAATTCGCGTTGTCCGCGTGATTTCATGCCGTGACAGTGCCGGGTTCCTCGATCAGCTTGTCCGCGAGCGCGAGGAGCCCGGCGCTGTTCGATGCTTTCACAATACAAATTCGCTTGGCCGAAGACCAGCCGCCGAGCAGTCCCCACGCTCTACCAGCAGTTGGCTCACCTGCTCGCTAAACAGATCGAGGGAGGGCAAGCTCTACCCGGGCAGCCCTTGCCGAGCGAACTTCACTTGCAGCAGACGTACGGCGTGGCGCGCGGCACCGTCCGGATGGTGATGCGGGAGCTGCGCGAACGTGGCCTGGTCGTGACCGTGCACGCGCGAGGCACCTTCGTCGCCGAGCATGGCTGACCAAGGTCGGGCCTCGGTCCCGACGCCGGCCGCGGGGGCACCAGGATCGCGCGGCTTACGCTGATCGCCGTGACGACGATCGAGGAGCTTGAGCGTGACGTTTGGCCGGATCCCGGTCCGGACGACACGTTCCTCATCACGCGGTGCACGGAGCTGCGCCGCAAGCCGTTGGCGGAGTTCACGGTCGAAGACCTCAGGATCATGCTCGGGCAGCAGATCGGTGTGTCCGCCCTGCTGCCTCGTGCTGTCAACGTGCTGCTCCGCGATCCGCTGGCGGAGGGCGACTACTACCCGGGGGACCTGCTCGCCAACGTGCTGCGGCTACCCGGCCCGGCGTGGCTGCGCCTACGAGTGGAACGCAAGCGGCTGGCAACTGTACTGACGGAACTTGTTGCCCTGCCTCCTTTCTCCGATTCCGACCTCAAGCCGCGTGACCCGAACCGCCTCCTTCGTGACGCCATTACGACGTTCATCGGTGGCTGAAAGGCACACTGGCCGGTGCGAAGCCGCCGGGCGGGTCAGGGCAGTTTGGGTCGGGTGAGCGCGAGGAGGTGACGGCATGGACCGGTTCGAGGGTCGCTGCTGGCTGGACTGGTGGGCCAACAGCTCGATCGTGTTCGGCCCCGTCGACGTCGCCGTCGCGATCACCGCCACCGACGCCGGTTGGAACGCTAACGGCCACCTGGTCAGCGACTCCGACGACGACCGCGACGGCTTCGCCTTCCTGTGCGACCTCGATCCCGTCTTCACGCTGCGCTTCGAGGACGACAGCACCGTCGAGGTCAACGTTCATCCCTCGGAGGACTGTCGTCGGTTCACGCTCACCGAATACACCGGGCCGGTACGTCGCTCGGTCGAGCATCACGTCGACCTGAGCCAACACCGCTCCTGACCCCGACAGAGGTGGCACCTCAGATTCTTGTCTCGTACCTGGTCAGCAGCACGCCGCCGGGGAACGTCCGGGTCTCCACCAAGCTCAGGTTCACCCACTTGTCGATGGCGGTGAAGAACGGTCTGCCACCGCCGATCAGGACCGGGTGGGTGACCAGCACGTACTCGTCGATCAGCCCTTCCCGCATGGCCGCCGCCGCGAGTGTGGCGCCGGCGATGTCCAACGAACCGCCGTCGCCGTCCTTGAGCCGGGTGATCTCGGTGACCGCGTCGCCGGTGTGCAGGCGGGCGTTCCAGTCGACCGTGTCGATCGTCGACGAGAAGACGACCTTCGGCATGTCCCGCCAGCGGCCGGCGAACTCGATCGTCGCCGGTGTGGCACCGGGCTGCTGGTCGGCGGTCGGCCAGTGGGAACTCATCGCCTCCCACAGTCTGCGCCCGTACAGCGCCGTGCCGGTCGCCGCCACCCGGTCGGACCACCACTGGAACAGCTCGTCACTCGGCACACCCCACCCGAGGTCGTCACCGGGCGCGGCGACGTAGCCGTCCAGGCTCACGCTCATTCCGAAGGTCAGTTTTCGCATCGTGTCAGCCTGCCGTACGTCAGTCCTCGACGGTTGGACCGGCACAATGCAAGAAGAAGATCCGTCCGCCGCTGGCCTGCGGTGGTGGGGTGTCCCGGCAGGATTCGAACCTGCGGCGCTCTCGTGAGAAGAACATCGCGGATGGTGGCGGTGGGATGCAGGGGGAGCGGCAATGGCCGAGGACGACAACCGCCCGCTGAAGCGGGTCGACAGCTTGGACGACCTGGTCACCTGGCTGCGGTGGCTGGCTGATGATGTCGCTCGCGATCCAGACGGGGTCGAGAACATGACCACAGACCGCTACCTGGAGGCGTGCGCGGCGTTCCTACAGGACCGGAGCCGCCTGCAGAAGCGTGCCGGCCAACCTCTCCCGGCGCAACCGACCTGGCAACTCCTCGCGGACGCCCTGCGTGCCGGCTGCTTCTACGAGTAGACGCCAGGCCTTTCGCCGCAGACGATCGGAGTCGTCAGAGCTGCTGGACGATCTGGATCGGGTTGCCGTCCGGGTCGGCCGTCCACGCGATCAGCAGGCGGTCGAGCCACCGGTGCGGTGCGGCCAGGGCGGGGGCGCCGTTCTTCGTGAGGGCCGCGTACGCGCCGGCGGTGTCGTCGGTCCACAGGATCACCGCCGCCCGCTGACCCTGCGACACGGGATCGAGTCCGTGGTCCTCGCGCGTGGAGGCCGCCGAGGCGATACCGATCTTGTAACCGTCGAGCGTCAGGTCGATGTGGATCGGCTCGCCCTCGGTCGGCACCCGGAAGGTCTCGGTGAAGCCGAGATCGCCATAGAATTCGGCGGCGCGAGGGACGTCCTCGCTGAAGAGAATCACCTGGGGAGTTCGGAACATCGACACGCGGCGAAGCTATCAGCGGACCCGCTGCGCGTCCGCCGCAGGTGGCACGAGCTGCGCGGCGGCGTCCAGGATGCCGACGGTCAGGTTTCCTGAGCGGTAGCGGGGAGCAGGTGTTCCCCCTGCGGGTCGTAGCAGACGAGCCCATGATCGGCCGCCAGTTGCGCTGCTGCCGTTGAGACCTCGTCGGCCCGATTGAAGGGGATCGTGAAGTAGACCATCGGGCCCGACGCCTCGTCGACGAGTCCGTTCGACAGCGGGTAGAGCTCGGCGTCATGGCCGTAGAGGTCGGGCCAGCGTTCCGCGACGGCGGCGACGTAGGCGCGGATCCGGGGCGTGGGCGGCAGCTCCTCGAACTCGAAGTACTGCTGGTACAGGGCTTCGTACACCTCGCCGGCCGCATCGTCGTCGGCGGGCACGTCGCCCTCCCACACCGCTAGGTCGTAACTCATGCGCGGAAGTATGCCGGGCCCCGGTGGCTCGTTCCGCCCGCGATGGACCTGGCTGTACCGTCATTTCTCGAGCCGCAGGCAGGGCAACCAGCGCTAGATGCGGGTCGACAGGGCCGTTAACGTCCCCGAGGTGGACATGGCGGATTTCTGGAA
Organism: Micromonospora sp. NPDC051543; assembly: GCF_044454415.1. NCBI lineage: Bacteria > Bacillati > Actinomycetota > Actinomycetes > Micromonosporales > Micromonosporaceae > Micromonospora > Micromonospora sp. NPDC051543. The sequence continues at coordinate 36,745 of NZ_JBITDT010000016.1, read as the reverse complement.
GTTCTTGGAGCGGTCAGCCGAGGAGACGACCGACCCGGCCCGAAGACTGGACTGGTTGGCATACCGGCTCAGGAGCAGTCTGAAGCAGGCCTAGCTGCGGGTCGCAGCAGACAAGGCCGTGCTCAGCCGCAACTCTTGCGGCGCCGGTGATCGACTGGACCGGGAGCGACAGGCCGCTGACCTGGGGTGTCGGTGGTGCGCCCGGCAGGATTCGAACCTGCGGCCTTGGGATTAGAAGTCCCCTGCTCTATCCGCTGAGCTACGGGCGCGCGGCGTGGAAGTCGCGCCAGAAGGGTACCGCCGACCCGCCGCGTCTCGGGTCGATGGGTGCCGCCTCCACGTTGCCGTGCAGAGTCTCACGAGGCGGCTCCGGTCGGCATCCGGGTTCCCGCGAGGAGGCCGGTCGTCTCCCCGTACCCTCGGCTGGTGTTGCTGGACCCCGACGCCGAGAGCAGCGTCGCCTACGAGCTGTGCCAGGTCGTCGGTCGGGCGATTTTGCCCTACCGGGCGGCCGACGCCTACGGCACCGCCTTCTTCTTCCAGGGTGGCGACGACCCGGTGGGGGAGGCGCTGCTGACGGCGGCCGACCTCGTCGGCGCGGCGGGCGGTGAGCTGGGCCTGCGGGCCAGCGTCACCGAGCCGGCGGGCGTCGCGCCGGACGCCGTCGCCCAGGGCGAGATCGTGCCCGGCTGGTCCAGCTTTCCGGGCGACGGGGTCGCGGTGCTGCCGACCGCCGGCCTGCACCGCTACGCGGGCGACGGCGGCTGGCGGTGGCGGGTGCAGCCGGTACCAGCGGGGATCGCCGCCGGGCCCGAGGCCGTCGCCGACGCCAGCTCCGCCTTCGTCCTGGCCCATGGGGTACGAGAGGACGGCTCCCGCCCCCTGGAGGTGGCGATCGAGCGCGTGGTCCGCGACGGGGACGATGTGCGGATCACCACGGAACTACCGCCTGGGTACGTGGGTGCGCCCGTCTTCGCCGTGCAGGCCGACGCCACGGGGGACGTGTCGCTGTACTGCCTCGGCCTGGTCCTGCCCGGCGTCGGCGGGCACCCGGTGGCGACCTTCGACCGGATCGGCGCGGTCCTGTCGGCCGCGCGCGGCGACACCTGAACCCGGCTCGACCGCTCAGTCGCCGACCGCCGTTGCCTCGGCGGTGTCGGTCGACGGGCGGCGGCTGCGCGGCAGCGTGGGCGCATCGGTGTCGGCATCGTCGTCGGCCGGGGCGGTGGGGCCGGCGGCCAGGAACGCCTCGGCCCAGCGGCCGACCTCGTCGAAGACCTTCGCCCGTACGGCCGGGCCGGAGAGCGTGAGGTCGTGCAACCCGCCGTCGAAGCGGGCCAGGGTGACGTGCTGGCCGAGGCGGGGCGCGTACTTCACCATGTGCCCCACGTCCAGCACCGCATCGGCCAGGGTGGCGTTGGCGTGCCACTTCTTGCCCCGGAACGAGCGGGTCGAGCAGGCCAGCAGCACCGGCACCGGGATGTCCAGGCCGGCGCGCAGCCGGCGCTGGCCGGTGCGGATCGCGTTCAGCCAGCCGGCCCGTACCGGGAACCCGCCCAGCGGCTTCCAGGCCAGGTCATAGGTCCACTCGCCGCGGTGCTCGGCGTGCAGGCTCTCGCCGTACACCGTGCCCAGGCCCAACGGCAGAACGCGGTGCGGCGCCCTGCGGCCCAGCCGGGCGACGGCGGCCGCGAGGGGTCGACGGACCGCCCAGGGAGCGTTGAGGTCGAAGAAAGGGCTGTTGAGGACCAGGCCGTCGACGACGCCGGCGTCGCGGCGGGCGTCCGCCCAGAGCGAGATGATCAGGCCGCCGGTGGAGTGGCCCATCACCAGCAGGGTGTCGTGCTCGTCCTCGCCACGGATGATCTCGGCGGCGGCGTCCAGCTCGGGGAAGTAGTCGCTGATGTCGCGGCAGAAGTTCGGCGTCTGGTGCGCGAGCAGACTACGACCGTACTTGCGCAGGTCGAGCGCGTAGAAGTCCCAACCACGCTCCGCGAAGAAGTCGGCCAGATGAGTCTGGAAAAAGTAGTCGACGAACCCGTGCACGTAGAGCACCGCCCGCCCGGTGGGGCGCTCGGCCCGCCGCCGGACCAGGGTCGCGACAACGGGACCTTCGTCGTCGGTGCCCAGGTCGATCGTCCGCCGCTCGTAGGGCAGCCCCAACACGTCCGGTTCCACAACCGCGACGCTACGCCGCCCTGCCTACCCAGCGGTAGCCCCGCCCGCGCCCGCCCCGCCCTCGCCCGCGATCTTGCACTTTCTGTGGCGGCATAACTACTGAAAAGCCGCATATTGGCGTACGAAAGTGCAAGATCGCGGGCGGGCCGGGCGCGTAGGGCGCGTCGGGCGGGCCGGGCGGGGGTGGGTGGATCAGGCTGTTTCCGCGTCGGCGCGGGCCGGGTCCTCGTCGATCGGGTCGATCTCGCCCTGGGGCTGCGGGATGTCGCGCAGGTGCTTGTTGTTGCGCGGCTCCTGCTTGGTCTTGGCGTCGTTGAGCTTGCGACGCAGGTCGTCGCGGACGTCGTTGAGGGCGGCGTGCAGGTCCTCCTCGGTGGAGGTGGTGACGATCTTCTGCCGGCCGGCGATCCAGCACTCCAGCGTGACCTTCTGGCCCCGTGCCTCCCGGTCCTTCACCGACACCTCAAGCTCGGTGGCGTCGGCGTGGAAACCGGCCAGCCGGGCGTCGAGGGTGGCGAACTGCTCGGCGATCCAGTTGCGGTCGCCCTGCGAGAACCCCGCGCCGACCCGCAGGCACTCGCCCACGGTCGCCGGGTTCGCCACGGCGCTCATCGCCGCACCTCGGAAACGGTCGCGGAGCCGAAAGTAGTGATCGTCATGGTGCTGACCTCTCGTCGACGTGGAGCTTGTCGGTGGTGCGTTGATCAAATCCATACCCAGTTCGGTCGGATCCGGAACCGCCCTTGGCCGTTCGGGTGGGTCGGCCGTACCACAACAGGGGCTTGATCAGGGCGTTGTCCACAGGTGGCCCGCTGTCCACAGGTCCGGGTGGCGGCGCTGGCGGTGGTCGTCGACATCGCACAGGCTCGATGCCGAGTCGACTCGAGCTGGCACACCCCCGATCCCCTGGAGGGACGATGTTCGACACGTACGTCACGATTGTCGGCAATATTCTGACGGCGCCCGAATGGCGTCGGACCAAGGAGAGCAACACGCTGGTCGCCAATTTCAAGGTCGCCTCCACCGCACGCCGCCTCGACCGCGACAGCGGCCGTTGGGTCGACGGGAATTCGCTGCGCGTCCGCGTCAACTGCTGGCGCAAGCTCGCCGAGGGCGTCGCCGCGTCGGTGATGGTCGGCGACCCGGTGGTGGTCTGCGGTCGGCTCTACACCCGCGACTGGATCGACGAGGCCGGCACCCACCGCACCCTCTACGAGCTGGAGGCGGTCGCCGTCGGCCACGACCTGTCCCGGGGGCGCGCCCGCTTCCTGCGGAACCGACCGACCATGACCACCAGCATCGTCGAGGACGCCGCCACCGAGAGCCGCGTGCACGGCGAGCCCACCGAGCCGGTACCCGCCGGGGAGGCCCCCGCGCTGCCCGACCACGGCCCGCTCGACGACGACTTCGAGCTGCCCGAGTACGCCTCGCCGCGTACCAGCCCGCTGGGCCACGGCCCGCTCGACGTCGCTTTGGACGACGACGGGCTCACACTCGCGGCGACGGCGGACGACGCCGACCCGGAGGACGACCCCGACGACGAGTTGGGGCCGGTGCCCGACGAGGGCCAGCCGGATGTCCCGTCGTCCGGTCGGGGCCGGCGGGGCCGAGGCCGGGTGCCGCAGCCGGCATGAGTGTCCGGTCCCGAGGCGGCAGCGCGGCCGCCTGAGGCCGACGGCGTACGCGCCGGGGGCACGACGGGGGCGGGGTGGCGGCGCGGCTCGCGTCGTCACCCCGCGTGAGCAGAGCGGGTGGAGGAGAGTTCGGTGGAGTACGGCAGGCGCGGCTGGCTCATGCGGTGCTCGTCTAGGCTGGCCGGCCGGGGGTGGTGAGCGTGCGACGGACAGCACCGGTGGCGAACGCGGTGGGCCTGGTGGCTGGTTACGCCCTGGACCGGTTGCTCGGCGACCCCCGCCGGTGGCACCCGGTCGCCGGGTTCGGCCAGGTGGCCGGCGCTCTGGAGCGTCGCCTGCACCGCCCGGACCGGACCGCCGGGGCGGCGTTCACGGCACTGGCGGTCGGCGGGCCCGTGGCGCTCGGGGTTGCCGCCACGCTGGCCACCCGACACCGGCCGGTGAGCCGCGCGGTCCTCGTCGCCGTCGGCACCTGGACCGTGCTGGGCGGCCGCACCCTGCGACGCGAGGCCGCGATCATGGGTCGGACGTTGCGCGACGGCGACCTGCCCGCCGCCCGGGAACGCCTCGGCAACCTCTGCGGCCGGGACCCGTCAACCCTGGACGAGTCGGAGTTGGCCCGCGCCACCGTCGAGTCGGTCGCGGAGAACACCTCCGACGCGGTGGTCGCCCCGCTGCTCTGGGGTGCGGTCGCCGGCCTGCCCGGGCTGCTGGGTTACCGCGCCGCGAACACCCTGGACGCGATGGTCGGGCACCGGTCGGAGCGCTACGCGCGGTTCGGCACTCCGTCCGCCCGGCTCGACGACCTGCTCAACCTCGTGCCGTCCCGGCTGACCGGGCTCCTCACCATCGCCGTCGCTCCGGTGGCGCACGGCGACCGGGAGCGCGCATGGCGGGTGTGGCGGCGGGACCGCAACGACCACCCGAGCCCCAACGCCGGCCAGTGCGAGGCGGCGATGGCCGGCGCGCTCGGCGTCCGCCTCGGTGGCCGCAACAGGTACTTCGGGCGCTCCGAGGTCCGCCCGTTCCTGGGCGACGGCCCCCGTCCCGAGGCGCGGCACCTCAAGCGGGCCGCGCGTATCTCCGGCGCTGTCGGCCTGGCCGCCCTCGGGCTGGCCGCCGCCTACCCGCTGACCGTCGGTCGCCTCACCGGAGCGGTCGCGCGGCGGGGCGTGCGAGCGGTGACCGGGCGGGGTGCCGGCCCTGTGCCGGCCGAGAAGGCGGTTCAGCGCGGCGCGTGGACAGGCCGCTCGCTGCCCCTCGGGGCGGAGCGTGGCCGATGGGCAGGCCGCCCAGGGCCCGTCGGGGCGGAGCGTGGCCGATGGGCAGGCCGCCCAGGGCCCGTCGGGGCGGAGCGTGGCCGGATCGGCGGCGTCACGGGGCGGGGGAGCGGGCGGTGAGCGGCGGTCTGCTGGTCGCCGGCACCACCTCGGACGCCGGCAAGAGCGTGCTCACCGCCGGCATCTGCCGCTGGCTGCATCGGCGGGGCGTGAAGGTGGCGCCGTTCAAGGCGCAGAACATGTCGAACAACTCGGCCGTCGTGGTCGGTCCGGACGGGCGGGGTGGGGAGATCGGCCGCGCCCAGGCCATGCAGGCTGCGGCGTGCGGGCTCGCACCGGACCTGCGCTTCAACCCGGTGCTGCTCAAGCCGGGCAGTGACCTCGCCAGTCAGGTGGTGCTCCTCGGCGAAGCGGTCGACACGATCACCGCCGGCACCTTCCGGCAGTTGCGACCCCGGCTCGCCGAGACCGCGTACGCGGCGTTGGCCGAGTTGCGCGCCGCGTACGACGTGGTGATCTGCGAGGGCGCGGGCAGCCCGGCGGAGATCAACCTGCGGGCCGGGGACTACGTCAACATGGGGCTCGCCCGGCACGCCAACCTGCCCGCCATCGTGGTCGGCGACATCGACCGGGGCGGCGTCTTCGCGTCGATGTTCGGCACGGTGGCCCTGCTCGACCCGGCCGACCAGGCGCTCGTCGCCGGCTTCGTGATCAACAAGTTCCGGGGGGACCTCGGCCTGCTCCAGCCGGGGCTGAAGATGCTGCGTCACGTGACCGGCCGTCCCACGTACGGGGTGCTGCCGTGGTCGCTCGACCTGTGGCTGGACGCGGAGGACTCCCTCGCCTACGGCCGGGTACTCGGCCGTCCCGCCGCCCCACACGGCACCGAATGGCTGGATGTGGCCGTCGTCCGGCTGCCCCGCATCAGCAACGCCACCGACGTGGAGGCGCTCGCCACCGAGCCGGGTGTCCGCGTGCGTCTCACCGTCGAGCCGGCCGAACTGGCCTCCGCCGATGTGATCGTCCTACCCGGCTCGAAGTCGACCGTCGCGGACCTGGCCTGGCTACGCGAGACCGGTCTCGCCGAGGCGGTCGTCGCCCACGCGGCAGCCGGCAAGCCGCTGCTCGGCCTCTGCGGCGGGTTCCAGATGCTCGGCCGAGCCATCCACGACCGGGTCGAGAGCCGGCAGGGCAGCGTACCCGGGCTCGGTCTGCTGCCCATCGAGATCACCTTCGATCCCCGCAAGACCGTCCGGCAGTCGGTGGGCGCTGGCCCCGGCGACGTGACGGTCCGCGGCTACGAGATCCACCACGGGTACGTCTCGCAGTCCGACCCGGACCTGACCCCGCTGCTGACCGGGGCCGACGGCGCGGGCGAGGGAGCGGTGCTCGGCCCGGTGCACGGTACGCACTGGCACGGGGCGTTCGAGTCCGACGGTTTCCGCCGCTGGTTCCTCACCGAGGCGGCGCGGCTGGCCGGGCGTACCGGCTTCCGGGTCGCTCCGGCCACCAGCTTCGCCGCCGCCCGGGAACGCTCGCTCGACCTGCTCGGCGACCTCGTCGAGGAGCACCTCGACACCGATGCCCTCTGGCGACTCATCGAGACCGGCGCACCCGAGACTCTCCCCTTCATCCCGCCCGGCGCCCCGCCCACCTGAACGCCACCCCCGCGACGGACCACCGACTCCGGCGTCGATCATGGAGTCGTGGTGCCTGATATGTCGCTGATAGTCCCCTCCGTCCGGCACCACAACTCCATGATCGGCGGGGTGCGGTAGCGGGTGGGCGGGTCAGAGGCGGATGTCGGCGGGGCGGTCGCTGGTCGGTAGGCCGGCGGCCAGCCACGCGTCGACGCCGCCGATCATGTCGGTGGCCCGGCGCAGCCCGAGGGTCTGGAGGCTGGCGGCGGCCAGGCTCGAGCTGTAGCCCTGGCGGCACACCACGATGATCTCCCGGTCGTACGCGGTGGCCTCCGGGATGCGCCAGGCGCTGGCCGGATCGAGCCGCCACTCCAGCACCGTGCGGTCGATGACCACCGCCCCGGGAAGGTCACCCTGTTCGCGGCGCTGCGTGTCGGTACGGGTGTCGACAAGCAGAGCGCCACCGCGGACCGCCTCGACGGTCTGCTGTGGAGTAAGTCGGTGCAGCCCGGCGCGGGCCTGTTCGAGCAGGGCGTCGATGCCGGGGCTCATCACGTCTCGGAGCACCACCCGATCATGCCGACTCGGCTACCGGCTCGCGCGGCGAACGGACCGCCCGTCACCCCTCGCCACCCCAATTCCCCCGGACGTGAGAATGGCCGCCCCAACAGGCTCAGCCAGACGTGTCACACGGCCGAGACCGGCGTGATCGACACCGGTTTCCGTGACGTCGGGGTGTCGTGGCCGGCGGGACAGGGCGACATCCGTGAAAGCGAGTTGATCAAGGCTGGCCCGGCGAGCGTGGACTAGCGGCATACTGCGGTCGTGCACGGACTCGTCGCCAGGGGGCCGCTCGGCCGCAAGGGGCCGCCGCTGCGTGAGCCCGGCACCCTTCGACACCGGTACGACGCCGACGGGCCGACCGAGGATTCCGCCGCGCAGGTGGTACCGGTGGCAGTCGTCGAGGCGTACGCCGAGGTGGCGCGCCGGGTGCTCGCGGGCCCGGCGCGGTTGGGGCGGACCCGGCTGGTCGCCGTCGACGGGCCGAGTGGCGCGGGCAAGAGCCGGTTCGCGGCGCACCTCGCGGACGCCCTGGCGGCACTGCCCGGCGGGCGGCCGCCCGTGGTGCACACCGACGACCTGCTCGACGGCTGGGACGACCAGTTGACCTTCTGGCCCCGGCTCGACGGCGAGGTGCTGGCCCGGCTGCGCCGGGGTGAGCCGGGCGCGTACCGGCGGTACAGCTGGGTACGGCGGTCGTTCCTGCCCCGCCCGGTGCCGGTGCCGGTGACGCCGGTGCTGATCGTGGAGGGGGTCAGCGCCGCGCGTGCCGTCGTCCGGCCGGAGCTGGCTCTCGCCGTCTTCGTGACCGTGCCCGCGGCGCTGCGGCTGGCCCGCGCGGTCGAACGGGACGGGTCGGAGATCCTGCCGGAGCTGCGCCGATGGCATGTCGGTGAGCGGGCGCACTTCGTCGCCGACGACACCTGCGCGCACGCGGACCTGGTGGTCGACGGCGCGCCGACGCTGCCGCTCGACGCGTCGCGCTACTTCGTGCGGGTCCCCACGGCGGGTACGGGCTCCGCCGGCCGGCCCGGGTAAGGCCGGCATACGATGCCGGTCATGACCTCACCGATCATGTCCGAGTCCGAGGTGCGGGCCGCCGTCGAGCGGGAGATGCCCGGCGTCCGGGCCGACCTCGAACGCCTCGTCCGCATCCCCGGCATCGCCTTCGACGGCTTCGACCACTCGCACGTCGAGCGTTCCGCCGAGGCGGTCGCCGAGTTGCTCCGCGGCTGCGGCCTGGACGTCGACATCGTGCGTTCCGGCGGGCAGCCCGCCGTGATCGGCCGGCGCGCGGCCCCGCCCGGCGCGCCCACCGTGCTGCTCTACGCCCACCACGACGTGCAGCCCGTCGGCGACCGGTCGCTGTGGGAGTCCGACCCGTTCGAGCCGGTGGAGCGCGACGGCCGCCTGTACGCCAGAGGCGCGGCCGACGACAAGGCCGGCATCATGGCGCACGTCGCGGCCCTGCGGGCGTACGGGGACGCGCTGCCGGTCGGGGTGGTGCTGTTCATCGAGGGCGAGGAGGAGTTCGGCTCCGACTCGTTGGAGCGGCTGCTCGTCGAGCACCGCGACGAGATCGCCTCGGACGTCATCGTGATCGCCGACTCGGGCAACTGGGACATCGGCGTGCCGGCGCTGACCACCTCGCTGCGCGGCATCGTCAACTGTTTCGTCGAGGTACGCACGCTGGACCACGCCGTGCACAGCGGCATGTTCGGCGGCGCCGTCCCGGACGCGCTGACCGCGCTGGTCCGGCTGCTGGCGACCCTGCACGACGACGCCGGTGACGTGGCGGTGGACGGCCTGGTGAGTCGCGAGGGCGCGACCGTCGACTACCCGGAGGACCGGGTGCGCGTCGAGGCCGGACTGGCCGAGGGTGTGCAGTTCATCGGCACCGGTCGGATCACCGACCGGATCTGGACCAAGCCGGCGGTGGCCGTGCTCGGTATCGACGCTCCGGCCACCGGTGAGGCGCCGAACGCCCTGGTGCCGGCCGCGAAGGCCAAGCTCAGCGTCCGCCTCGCTCCGGGCGACGATCCCAAGCGGGCGTACGCGGCGGTGCGCGACCACCTGGAGAAGCACGCGCCGTGGGGCGCGCAGGTGACGGTCACCATCGAGCACGACGGCGACCCGTGCGTGATCGACGCGTCCGGGCCGATGTTCGACGCCGCCCGCTCGGCGTTCCAGGAAGCCTGGGACGGCACCGAGCCGGTGGACATCGGCATCGGCGGTTCGATCCCGTTCATCGCCACGTTCCAGGGGATGTTCCCGCAGGCGGCGATCCTGGTGACCGGCGTGGAGGACCCGCACGCCCGCGCGCACGGTCCGAACGAGAGCCTGCACCTCGGCGAGTTCGCCAAGGTCTGCCTCGCCGAGGCGCTGCTGCTGGGCAAGGTGGCCGCCGCAGCGGCGTGATAACGGCAAGTTTGCGCCTGAACTGCGCGTTTACGGCGTGTCGTCGATGGGATTGTTATAGGGTTTCGAACATGAGTACGAACGAGGTGATGGCCCGGTTGGGGGCCGCCGTCAGCGCACTGGGGGACGTCGACGTCTCCGCGTGGTCCGAGGACACGCTCAACGAACAGCTCGGTGAGCTCTCCGCCGCCCTGGTCGCCCTCGACTCGGTGCTCTCCCGAGTGGCCGGTGAGGTCCGCGCCCGGGGGCTGCGCATCGAGGAGCCCGTCTCCGCCTGATTCCCGCCGCCCCTTGAGTGCCTTGAGGAACAGGGCCAGTGGGCTGCGGCACCGCGCCGACACCGCCCGGGCACGGCAATGCCCGGGCGGTGTCGGAGGTGACTGGCAGGATGAGCTTCGTGCGGTTCATCGACCTGGCGGCCACCTCCGCCGCCGTGGGCGCCACCAGCGGCCGACGGGCCAAGGTGGAGCTGCTCGCCGACGCCCTGCGCCGGCTCGACCCGGCCGAGGTGGAGCCCGGCGCCAGCTATCTCGCCGGTGAGCTGCGGCAACGCCAGACCGGCGTGGGCTACGCGAGCCTGCGTGACCTGCCCGCGCCGGCCGGCGAGCCGACGCTGACCGTGGCCGCTGTCGACGCGGCCATCGCCCAGATCGCCGCCGTGCACGGCTCGGGGGCGCAGGCCCGCCGCCGCGCTCTGCTCGGCGCCCTCTACGCGGCGGCCACCGCCGACGAGCAACGGCTGCTGACCGGCCTGTTCGGCGGTGAACTGCGCCAGGGCGCGCAGGCCGGGCTGCTCGCCGATGCCGTGGCCCGGGCCGCCGAGGTGCCGGTCGCCACCGTCCGCCGTGCCCTGCTGCTCGCCGGTGACCTGCGCGCCGTGGCGGTGGCCGCGCTGCGCGGAGGGGCGGCAGAGCTGGCCGGTTTCGGCCTGCGGGTCGGCCGGCCGCTCGCGCCGATGCTCGCCCAGAGCGCACCCTCGGTCGACGAGGCGCTGGCCGCGACCGGCACGCCGGCCGTGGTCGACGTGAAGCTCGACGGCATCCGCATCCAGGTGCACCGCTCCGGCGCCGACATCGCCGTGTTCACCCGCAGCCTCGACGAGATCACCAGCCGGGTGCCCGAGGTCGTCGCGGCGGTTCGCGCCCTGCCCGGCCGGGAGTTGGTGCTCGACGGCGAGGCGATCGGTCTGGACGAGACGGGCCGCCCGCTGCCGTTCCAGCAGACCTCCAGCCGGGCCGCCCGGCGCACCACACCGAGCACCACCGGCCGTACGCCGGTCGCCCCGGCGGTGCTCGCGGCCGCCGCCAGCACCGGAACGACGGTGCTCACCCCGTACTTCTTCGACCTGCTGCACCTCGACGGTGAGGATCTGATCGACCTGCCCGGCCGCGAGCGGTGGGCCGCGCTCGCCGGCGCGGTGGACGCGTCGCTGCTGGTCGGTCGGATGGAGGTCGACGGTCCGGAGCAGGCCGGCGCGGCGTTCGCCGCCGCCCTCGACGCGGGCCAGGAGGGCGTGGTCGTCAAGGCGCCGGACGCCCCCTACGACGCCGGCCGTCGTGGGGCGGCCTGGGTCAAGGTCAAACCCCGACACACCCTCGACCTGGTCGTGCTCGCCGTGGAGTGGGGCAGCGGCCGGCGCAAGGGCTGGCTCTCCAACCTGCACCTCGGCGCCCGTGACCCGCGCACCGGTGACTTCGTGATGCTCGGCAAGACGTTCAAGGGGCTCACCGACGAACTGCTGCGGTGGCAGACCGAGCGGTTCCTCGGCCTCGCCGTCGAGCGCGGCGACTGGGTGGTCCGGGTACGCCCCGAGCAGGTCGTGGAGATCGCGTTCGACGGGGTGCAGACGAGCACCCGCTATCCCGGTGGAATGGCGCTGCGGTTCGCCCGGGTGGTGCGCTACCGGGACGACAAGTCCGCCGCCGAGGCCGACACCATCGACGCCGTCCGCGCCATCCACGCGGGCCGGGCCACCGGCTGACGCCGGTCGAGATCAGCCCATCGGCTGACGCCGGTCGAGGCTGTCAGGGCGGGGTCAGGCGGAGGCGCTGGGCGTCGGCTCGGCCGCCCGGTCCCGCGGGGACTGCGCCCCGTCGAGGCCGGCGGCCCGGCGTGCCTCGCGGCGGGCCACCCAGCCATAGCCGAAGATCGCCATCGCGGCGAACAGCCACCACTGCACGACGTAGCCGAAGTTCTGCCAGTTGTTGGTGTGCCCGACCGGAACGGCCTTGAACGCCGGGTCGGCGGCCGGGGTCTGCTCGTCCAGCAGCAGGTAGCCGCCGTAGACCGGGTAGGGCAGCTCGCGGGCCAGCCGCGGTACGGCGATGCGGCGCGTCTCCAGCCGTCCGTCGCGGCGGTCCACCGCGCCGGCGCCGCTCTCGGTCTCGTGCACCCGGCCGTTGACCGTGACGTCGCCGCCAGGCGGGGTGGGCACCGCCGGCTGGGCGGTCGCGCCGCCCGGCGCGGGCGGGATCCAGCCCCGGTCCACCAGCAGCGCGGTGCCGTCGGCGAGCACGAGCGGGGTGAGCACCTCGAAGCCCACCCGGCTGTCGACCGTCCGGCCCCGGACCAGGACGGTGTTCGACGTGTCGTACCGGCCGGTGGCGGTGACGCGGGTCCAGACCCGGTCCTTCGCGGGAGCCGGACCTGCGGTGCCGGGGCCACCGGCCGGCGGGCGGAACGCGTCGGCCAGGGGCGCCGGGGCCATCCGCTCGCCCGCGTCGATCCGCTCGTTGATCTCGGTACGACCTCGGTAGCGGTCCAGCTGCCAGTTGCCGAGCCACACCATGACGGCGGCGGCGACCAGCGTCAGCGCGAGGGCGCCCAACCAGCGTGGGCTCAGCAGGAACCGGTACACGGCACCGAGGCTACCCGTATGACCGGGGCCACTCACCGCGACCGGGCCGGGACGGTCCGCCGACCCCCGGTTGGCGGTGCTCGCCCGTCGGTGCGGGCGAGTATCGTCACGCCGACGGATCGACCCCCTCGGTTGTCCGTCGCGTACCCGCCGCCGCCCGCGAGGAGTCGATGATGACCGTCGTGCCGCGCCTGGTGCTCAGCGCGCCGTCCTCCGGGCACGGAAAGAACGCGCTGGCGATCGGGCTGCTCGCCGCCCTGGCCGAGCGGGGTGTCGACGTCGCCGGGTTCAAGCTCGGCCCGGACCACGTCGACGCCGCGTACCTCGGTCTCGCCGCCCGCCGACCGGGCCGGGTGATCGATCCCCGGCTGGTCGGCGTCGACCGGCTCGCCCCGCTGGTCGCGCACGGCGCCGCCGGTGCCGGTCTCGCGGTCGTGCAGGGCAGCATGGGCCTGTACGACTCGGTGGGCGGCCGGCCCGAGCAGGAGTCCACGGCCGCCGCCGCGGCGGCGCTGCGCAGCCCGGTGGTGCTGGTGGTCGACGTGGCCGCGATGGGTCAGTCGGTGGCCGCGCTGGTGCACGGTTTCCGCTCGTACGACGAGCAGTTGTGGTTGGGCGGGGTGATCCTCAACCGGGTGGCGTCGTCGCGGCACGAGAGCATGCTCCGCGAGGCGTTGGACGACGTGGGCGTGCCCGTCTACGGCGCGCTGCGCCGCCAGGACCTGCCGGCCGTGCTGCCGTCCCGCCGGCACGGGGTCGCGCCGGTCGTCGACTCCTCGGCCGACGCCGTCCGCGCGGTGCGTCGCCTGGGTGAGGCCGTCGCCGCGACCGTCGACCTGGAACGACTGCTCGGGCTGGCCCGTTCCGCACCGCCCCTGCCGGCGGTGGCCTGGTCGCCGGGGGACGCGCTCGGTGAGCTGGTCGTGCCGGCGCAGCGTCCGCTGGTCGCGGTGGCGGGCGGTCCGGGTGGCAGCTTCAGCCACCCGGAGACCGCGGAGTTGCTGACGGCGGCCGGGGCAGAGGTGGTCACGGTCGATCCGCTGCGCGACGAGGCGTTGCCCGTCGGCACCCGGGCGCTGGTCGTCGGGGGAGGGCTGCCCGAGGCGTACGCCGAGCAGCTGTCGGCCAACCGTCGGCTCTGCATCGCGGTGGCCGAGTTGGCGCGTACCGGCCGGCCGGTGGTCGCCGAGGGCGCCGGTCTGCTCTGGCTGGCCCGGGAGCTGGACGGGCTGCCGATGTGCGGTGTGCTGGACGCGGTGGGCGCGAGCCGCGACGGTCTGGTGGTGGGCTACCGGGAGGCGACCGCCGGGACCGACAGCGTGGTCGCCGCGAGCGGCACGGTGGTCGTCGGGCACAAGGAGCACCGGGCGGTGCTCACCCCGCGCGCCGGTCAGCGGCCGGCGTGGAGCTGGGACGGCGGCACGCCGGAGGGGTTCGTCTGGCGCAACGTGCACGCCTCGCAGCTCACCCTGCACTGGGCCGGTCATCCGGCGACCGCCGCCCGGGTGGTGGCCGCGGCGGTGGGCGAGCCAGCAGCCGAGGCGGTGTCACCGCCGGTGGTGCCGGCGTGATCGGTGAGTTGGCGGTCCGCCGGTTTCCGGCGTTGACCGTCTCCACCCCGCGAACGGAGGTGCGCCGGCTCACCGCGGCCGACGCGGCGGCGGCCGGCGAGATCTTCGCCGACAAGCTGACCCGGCGTTGGCTGCCGTTGCCCGGAGACTCCGGCCCGATCGACGGGCACGCCTGGTGCACCGACCTGGCCCGGCAGCGACGCGACAGCGGCGAGGGCGACCACTACGCGGTGATCCGCCGGGAGGACGACCAGGTGGTCGGCTCCCTCTGGACCCGGCGTACCGACTGGGGCGCCCGCCTCACCGAGGTCTCCTACGCGATGGCCCCCCACGCCCGGGGCTTCGGCCTGGCCGCCGAGGCCGTGGACGCGGTGGCCATCGCGTTGATCCTGGAGCACGGTTTCCAGCGGGTCGAGCTGCGGGTCGCTCCCGGCAACCTGGCGTCCCGTCGGGTCGCCGAGAAGGCCGGCTTCACCTACGAGGGCCTGTTGCGCAACGCCGGCTTCGTCGGCGGTGGCCGGGTCGACCTCGAAGTCTGGTCGTTCGTGGCGGCGGACCTGCGCTGATCCCCGCCGTCAGGCAGGCCCACGTCGTCACCCGACGATGGCGTCCGAGGGCGGCGTGAACTGGCGGGTCGGTGTGCCCTTGAGGCCGTCGCGCAGGGTTTGTGCCACCGCCGCGATGGGGATCTGGGACTGCCCGTCACCGACCGCGTTGAACGGATTGTCCGGGTCGGAGATGAAGCTCGCCGCGGCCAGTTCCGGTGTGAACCCGACGAACCAGGCGGACCGGGTGCTGTCGGTGGTACCCGTCTTGCCGGCGACCGGGCGGCCGACCGTACCCCGGACGCTGTCGGCCGTCGACCAGCCGCCGCAGCCCCCACGTGCCGGGGTGTCCCCGGTCGGGCAGCGGGCGGCGTCGGTGGCCGCGCGGGCGGCGTCGGCGCTGACCACCTGGCGGCAGCGGGGCTTCGCCACCTCCCGCTGGATGCCGCCCGGCGTGGTGTACGTGGCCGGCGTGCCGTCCCGGTTCATGATCGCCTGCACGGGTATCGCCTCGCAGTAGCGGCCGTCGGCCGCGATGGCCGCGTAGGCGTTCGCCATCTCCAGCGGGGTGGCGTCGGAGACGCCGAGGGTGAACGCGCCCCACTTGTTGGCCTTGCCCGGTGACGCCTGCTCCCGGTCGACGTCGGTGCGCCAGCGCAGGCCGAGCTGTTCGGCGAGCCGGACCGCCTTCTCCGCGCCCACCTTCTCCTCCAGCCACACGAAGTACGTGTTGACGGACTTGCCGAAGCCCGACCACATGGTCTGCTGGCCGGTCATCGCGCCGCTGGCGTTCGACGGCGCCCAGCCGTCGTAGACGGACGACTTGTAGCGGTACGGGGCGTTGAACGAGGTGGACAACGTCATCCCCGAGTCCAGCGCGGCCAGCATCGGGAACATCTTGAACGTCGATCCGGCCTGGTAGCCGGGCAGGTCCCCACCGCCGAGCAGCGGCGCCACCGTGTTCGGGTAGTTGGCCTTGACCTTCGGCCCGGCCTCGGGATTGGAGCTGGGTGGATTGTCGGCCAGATCCAGGGAGTAGTTCCGGTTGACCGCCATCGCCTTGACCCGCCCGGTGCCCGGCTCGGAGACCACGATGCCGTTGGCGAAGGGGCTGCCGGTGCCCTCCTTCGCGCCGACGTTCTTCTCGGCCGCCTCCTGGACCTTCTGGTCGAGGCTGAGCACGATCCGGTAGCCGCCCCGGCGCAGCTTGTCCATCCGTTCGAGCGGGTTGCTGCCGAACGCCGGTTGCGCGCTCCACCAGTTCTTCACGTAGTCGCAGGCGAAGCCCCAGCTCTGGTACTTCTCGATGATCGAGGCGCAGTCGCTCGGTGGGGTGGTGAGCTTCAGCCGGATCGGCTCGGACTTCGCGGCGGCGGCCGAGTCGGGGGACATGTAACCGAGCTGGCTCATCCGGTCCAGGACGTAGTTGCGCCGCCCGGTGGCCTCCTTCTGGTCGGAGTCGGCGGGGTCGTACTCGGAGGGGGACTTGACGAGCCCGGCGAGGGTGGCCGCCTCGACCGGGGTGAGGTCCTTCGGGGTCTTGGAGAAGAAGATCTCGCTGGCCGCGTAGATGCCGTACGCCCGGTGACCGAAGTACGCCGAGTTCAGGTAGCGCTCCATGATGTCTTCCTTGCTCATCTCCTTCTCCAGGTCCAGCGCCATGCGCATCTCCTTGACCTTGCGCAGGCTGGTCTGCTGGGTGGCCTCCTGGACCTCCTTCGGGGTGGTGGCGCTGTCCCGCAGGGCCATCCGGACGTACTGCATGGTCAGCGTCGACGCGCCCTGGGACACCCCGCTGGAGTGGGCGTTGGCCACGAAGGCGCGGGCCACGCCCTTCGGGTCGACGCCGTGGTGCTGGTAGAAGCGGGAGTCCTCGGCGGCGACGATCGCCTGCTGGATGTTCGGCGACATGTCCGACAGCTTCGTGTACTGCCGGTACTCCTCGTAGAACATGGTCAGCACGGTCTTGCCGTCCGGGGCGTACAGGTAGGAGGTCTCGGCGGGCAGGGCTTTGGTCAGCAGCCGGGTCTTCTGCTCCGTGGCGTGGGCGGTGGCCTTCGCGCCGAGCCCGGTGAGGGCGACCAGCGGGTAGGCGGCGGCAGCGATCACGATGCCGGCGATGAGTCCGGCGCGCAGAAGAGGAACGAAACGACCGGCGGCAGCAAGGGGTCGGTTGCTCACGTCGCAAAGTTATGACATTTCCGATTCGTACATGAGAAGAACTCATAAACCCGCGAGGTGGTGACATGGCTTACGTCGACATCGACTGTCCCGCCGGCCACCTTCCCGGCAGGATCGCGGACATGCGTGATCAGCCGTGGGGGGTGTCGCCGTTCGTCGACGCCGAGCCCGACCTGGCGCACCACGGCGACGCCGAGGCCAGCGCCGGGTTGGTCGACCTCGCCGTCAACGTCCGCCGGGCGCCGCTGCCGGCCTGGCTGGCCGAGCCGATCGCCGCCACCCTCACCGACCTGGCCCGCTATCCGGACCCGGCCCCGGCCCGCGCCGCCGTCGCCGCCCGGCACCGGCGTCACCCGGACGAGGTACTGCTCACCGCCGGGGCCGCCGAGGGTTTCGTGCTCATCGCCCAGGCGCTGCGCGGCGTGCGCCGGCCCGTGGTGGTGCACCCGCAGTTCACCGAGCCGGAGGCGGCGCTGCGGGCCGCCGGGCACACGGTCGAGCGGGTCCTGCTGGACCCCGCCGACGGCTTCCGCCTCGACGAATCCCTGGTGCCCGCCGACGCGGACCTGGTCATGATCGGCAACCCGACGAACCCCACATCGGTGCTGCACCCCGCGCGGACCATCGCCGCGCTCGCCCGTCCCGGCCGGGTGCTGGTCGTCGACGAGGCGTTCGCCGACACCACGGGCGGCGCGGACACCGGCGAACCGGAGTCGCTCGCCGAGCGGCGCGATCTGCCCGGGCTGCTCGTCGTGCGCAGCCTCACCAAGACCTGGGGCCTGGCCGGCCTGCGGATCGGCTACCTGCTCGGCGACGCGGCCCTGCTGTCCCGCCTGGCCGCCGTCCAGCCGCTCTGGGCCGTCTCCACGCCCGCGCTGGCCGCCGCCGAGGCCTGTGCCACGCCCGTCGCGGTCCAGGCCGAACGCGCGATCGCCGCCGAACTCGCCGCCGACCGCGACCACCTGGTCGCCCGCCTGTCCGACCTGCCGGGCGTACGCGTCGCCGGCCGCCCCGCGAGCGCGTTCGTCCTGCTGCGCCTGCCCGACGCGACCCGGGTACGAGCCACCCTGCGCGACCAGGGCTGGGCAGTGCGCCGGGGCGACACCTTCCCCGGGCTCGGCCCGGACTGGCTGCGGGTGGCGGTACGCGACCGAGACACCACCGACGCGTTCATCGCGGTGCTGCGCGAGATCATGGAGGCATGATGCTGGAGACCACGACGTCGGCGATCCGGCCCCCGGACGAGGCGGCGATGGCCGCCGCCCGCGAGCTGCACGGTCGGCTGACCAAGCCGGCGGGCTCGCTGGGCCTGCTGGAGAACCTGTCGGTACGCCTCGCCGGGCTGGCCGGGACCTGCCCGCCGCCGGTGCCCGAGCCCGCCGCCGTGGCGATCTTCGCCGGTGACCACGGGGTGCACGCCCAGGGAGTCACCCCGTGGCCGCAGGAGGTCACCGCGCAGATGATCGGCAACTTCCTGGCCGGTGGCGCGGTCGTCAACGCGTTCGCCCGGCAGGCCGGCGCGTCGGTCACCGTCGTCGACGTCGGGGTGGCCCACCCGCTGCCCGCGTCCACCGGCTCGGCCACGCCCGCGTCGGAGCTGGGCGCGCCGCGGCTGATCGACGCGTCCGTGCGCCGCGGTACCCGTGACCTGTCGGTGACCGCCGCGCTCACCCGGGACGAGGCGCTGGCGGCGGTCCTGACCGGCGTACGCGTCGCCGACGAGCTGATCGACGCCGGCGCCGGCATCCTGCTCACCGGGGACATGGGCATCGGCAACACCACCCCGGCCGCCGCGCTGATCGCCGCGTTCACCGGCGTCGACCCGCTCGACTCCACGGGTCGGGGCACCGGTGTGGACGATGCGACGTACGCCCACAAGGTGGCCGTGGTGCGGGCCGCGCTGGCCCGGCACACGCCCGACCCGGCCGACCCGCTGGGTGTCCTCGCCGCCGTCGGTGGCCTGGAGCACGCCGCCCTGGCCGGGCTGATCCTCGGTGCCGCCGCCCGTCGTACGCCGGTCCTGCTGGACGGGGTGATCGCGGTGTCCGCCGCGCTCGCCGCCGCCGCGTTCGCGCCGGACGCGGTCGCCGCCATGGTCGCCGGACACCGCTCGGCGGAGCCCGGCGCGACGGTGGCGTTGCGACACCTCGGCCTCGACCCGCTCATCGATCTGGGGCTGCGCCTCGGCGAAGGCACCGGTGCACTGCTGGCGCTGCCGGTGGTCACCGGCGCGGTCCGGGTGCTGCACGAGGTCGCCACGTTCGACTCGGCCGGCGTGGCCGAGAAGTGACCCCGTCCAACGAGCGGTCCGGTGGTGCCGGATGAGCGCAAACCCGTACCCCCTTGGTCTGCGGCTCGACGGACGGCGGGTGGTCGTGGTGGGTGGCGGGGCGGTCGCCACCCGGCGCGTGCCGGCGCTGCTGGACGCCGGCGCGGACGTCCTGCTGGTGGCACCGGAGCTGACCCCGGCGTTGCAGGCCCGGGTCGACGCGGCCCGGCTGCGCTGGGTGCCGCGCCGGTTCGTGCCCGAGGACCTGGACGGGGCCTGGCTGGTCCAGGTGGCGATCGACGATCCGATCGCGGCGGCCGCGGTCAGCGCCGTCGCGGACGAGCGGCGGATCTTCTGCGTACGCGCCGACGACCGGACGGCCGCCACCGCCTGGACTCCGGCGGTGACCCGGCAGGGCCCGGTCACCGTGGCGGTGCTCGGCGGTGGTGACCCTCGACGGGCGATGACCGTCCGCGACGCCATCCGCGACCTGCTCGCCGTGCGCCTGGCAGCGGGCGAGAGCGCCCCGCCGCAGAACCGGGCCGACGGCGCAACCGGGACGGACGGTGCGACCGGCGGACGGGTGGCTCTCGTCGGATCCGGGCCGGGTGACCCGGAACTGATCACCGTGAAGGGTTGGCGGCTGCTCGCCGAGGCGGACGTGGTGGTCGCCGACCGGCTGGTGCCCGGCCTGCTCCTGGACGAGCTGCGCCCCGACGTCGAGCTGGTGGACGCCTCGAAGATCCCCTACGGCCCGTCCCGGGCCCAGGAGGAGATCAACCAGATCCTGGTCGACCGGGCGCTGGCCGGCGCTGCCGTGGTGCGGCTCAAGGGTGGCGACCCGTACGTCTTCGGTCGGGGCGGTGAGGAGCTGCTGGCCTGCGCGGCGGCCGGTGTGCCGGTGACCGTCGTGCCGGGGGTGACCAGCTCGATCGCCGCGCCGGCCGCGGCCGGCATCCCGGTCACCCACCGCGGGGTGGCGCACGAGTTCACCGTGGTCTCCGGGCACGTCGCGCCCGACTCGCCGGCGTCGCTGGTCCGCTGGGACGCCCTCGCCGGTCTGCGCGGCACCCTGGTGATCCTGATGGGGCTCAAGAACCTCGCCGCCATCACCGAGACGTTGATCGCGCACGGCCGACCGCCGGGCACGCCGGCCGCCGTCGTCCAGGAGGCCACCACGGGCGCCCAGCGGGTGCTGCGGTCGACACTCGACGCGGTCGCCGCCGACGCGTCGGCAGCCGACCTCCGTCCACCAGCCGTCGTGGTGGTTGGCGACGTGGTGGGTGCGCTCGACGTCTGACGGGTGGCGCGGGCTACACCGGGCCCGCAGTGGCTCCGAGTCGTGCGGGGGCGCGCAGCGTGCCCCCGGATGTCTTCGGGCGCGCAGTGAGCTCCCGGGTGCTGCGGGCGAGGGAGACCGACTGGTCCGTGCGCGTCCTTTGCTCTGCTTCAACCGACGCAACACCGGGCGGCCGTTTGTGTTGCCTGGGGGGAAGCAGAGCAAAGGACGCGCAGAGGACGAGCGGGGGGGGGCGATGGCGGGGCGCGAGGGTGGTGACGGCGGCGCTCGGGTGACCAGTACCCGTCCGGGCGGGCGAGTTGAGGCGCCTGGCGAACGAATGACGGGCCGGAGCAGCGCTGCTCCGGCCCGTCATCGAACTGACTCGCGTCTACTGCTTGAGCATGTTGTCCAGCAGCAGGGCGCAGCGGATCAGGCCGAGGTGGCTGTACGCCTGCGGGTGGTTGCCCAGGCCGCGCTCGGCGAGCGGGTCGTACTGCTCGGGGAGTAGGCCGGTCGGACCGGCGGTCAGCACCATCTGCGCGAACAGCTCCTCCGCGTCGGTGCGGCGGCCGGTGCGCAGGTACGCCTCGATCAGCCATGCCGTGCAGATGTGGAAACCGCCCTCGCGGCCGGGCAGGCCGTCGTCCCAGTGGTACCGGTAGACGACCGGGCCGCTGCGCAGGTCCGCCTCGATCTTCAGGACCGTGGACAGGAAACGCGGGTCGTCACCCGGGAGCAGGCCGGAGAGGCCGATCCAGAGCGACGAGGCGTCCATGTCCTCGTCCCCGTACGCGACGCTGTACGCCTCGACGTCGTCGTGCCAGCCGTGCTCCAGCACGTTGGCGCCGATCCGGTCGCGTAGGTCCGTCCACTCGGGCCGGTCCTCGCCGCCGTGCTGACGCATCACGTGCAGCGCCCGGTCGACGGTCATCCAGCACATCACCTTGGAGAAGACGTGGTGCCGGGGTGGCAGCCGCGCCTCCCAGATGCCGTGGTCGGGCTCGTGCCAGCGGCGGCGGACCGCCTCGACCATGTTCTCCAGGACCCGCCACTCGTCGTCGCGGACCGAGCCGCGGGCGTCGGCGACGGCCGCGATCAGGTCGGCGATGGGGCCGAACACGTCGAGCTGGAGTTGGTGGTTGGCGAGGTTGCCGACCCGGACCGGTCGGGAGCCGGCGTACCCGGGCAGCGTGTCGATGACCGCCTCGGCGCCCAGCTCGTACCCGTCGATGGTGTAGAGCGGGTGCAGCCGCTCCGGGTGGCCGCCGGTGCGCTCGATGCAGCCGTCCACCCAACGCAGGAACGCCTCGGCCTCGTCGATGGAGCCGAGGTCGACGAGCGAGCGGGCGGTCAGCGCGGCGTCGCGCAGCCAGCAGTAGCGGTAGTCCCAGTTGCGGACGCCGCCCAGCTCCTCCGGCAGGGAGGTGGTGGCCGCGGCGAGGATCGAGCCGGTCGTCTCGTGGCAGAGCCCGCGCAGGGTGAGGGCGCTGCGCGCGACCAGGTCACGGGAGGTGGACGGCAGCCGCAGCGAGGCCACCCAGTCCTTCCACGGCTGCTCGGCGGCGGCCTGCCGCTCGTGGATCGGCACCCGGTGGTGCTCCAGGCTGTGCGTGCCGAAGCGCAGCTCCAGCACGACCTGCCCACCAGCGGCGGAGAGGTCGACGACCGCCTTGGCGGTCTCGTACCCACCGTCGTTGTTGACCTGCCACTCCACCCCGGGGGAGTAGAGGGCGACCGGTTCGTTCGAGCCGAGCACCAGCAGGCCGTCGCCGACGGGCTGCAACTGCACGGCCACCTGGCCGAACTCGGGGCGCGGCGCGAACTCCACCCGGACCCGGCCGTTGCCGCTGAGGACCCGGACCAGGGTCGAGTCGCCGGTGACCACGGCGGGACCGTCCGGCGTCGTCTCACGGGCCGGCTTGTCCAGCCAGTCGGTGACGGTGAGCCCGGACCACCGGGTCTCGACGGTCATCGTGCCGGAGCGGTAGCGCTGGCCCAGCGGGATGCCGCCGCGCTCCGGGGCGATGCTGAAGTGACCGGCCGGGCTGCCGCCGACCAGGTCGGCGAAGATCGCCGCCGAGTCCGGCTTGGGGTGGCAGAGCCAGCTCACCTTCGCCTCGGGGGTGAGCAGGGCGACGGTACGACCGTTGGCCAGCATCGAGTGCCGCTCGATGGGCACCGCCCGCTCGCCGAACAGCCAGTGTCGGCGGGTCTCCAGCAGCAGCCCGAGCGCCCGGGCGGCCTCGATGGGCTCGGCCACCCGGAAGCTCGCCTTGGTGTCGCCGGGACCGATCTTGATACCGAGGTCCGGCCCGTGCAGGTTGCCGAAGGCGTTCTCGTCGGTGACGTCGTCGCCGATGAAGAGCACCGCGCTCGCCGAGAGCTGGGTCCGTAGCTGGTCGACGGCCGTGCCCTTGTGGGTGGCCACCACGGACAGCTCGATGACCTCCTTGCCCTGCGTCACGGTGACGCCGTCGAAGGCGGCCGGGCCGTTGCGGACGGCCTCGATGGCGGCGGCGGCGACCTGCGGGTCGACGCCCCGGGTGTGCACCGCGACGCTGGCCGGCTTGCGTTCGAGCCGGATGCCCGGGTGCTCGGCGGCGATCTCGCGCAGCGCGTTGCGCACCTGGGTGCGGACCGCGACCAGCTCGGGTGAGAGGCGCTCGACGAAACCGATGTCGAATTCGGAGCCGTGGCTGCCGACGAGGTGTACCTCGCTGGGCAGCCGGGAGAGCGCGGCCAGGTCGCGCAGGGCGCGGCCGGAGACCACGGCCACGCTCGTCTGTGGCAGCGCCGCGAGCGCGCGGATCGCGGCCACCGACTCGGGCAGCGGTACGGCGGTGCTGGGATCCTCCACGATCGGCGCGAGTGTGCCGTCGTAGTCGCAGGCGATCAGGAGCTGCGGGACCCGGGCGATCCGGCCGATGGCGGATCGCAGCTCGGGGTCCATCACCCCGGTGGCGATCGCCGTTCCGTCGGTGACGGCCGTGTTCACGCGGCCTCCGCCTCGGAAACTCCCAGTTCGGAGAGGAAAGACTTGGCCCAGTGCCCCACGTCGTGGGTACGCAGGTGACGTTGCATTGTCCGCATCCGGCGGCGTGCCTCGGTTTTCTCCACGTGCACTGCCCGGAGCAGGGCGTCCTTCACCGCGTCCGGGTCGTGCGGGTTACAAAGGAATGCCTGGCGCAGCTCCGTTGCGGCGCCAGCGAACTCGCTGAGCACGAGCGCACCGCCCTGGTCGGCACGGGATGCGACGTACTCCTTGGCCACGAGATTCATGCCGTCTCGCAGCGGAGTCACCATCATCACGTCCGCAGCAACGTACATCGCGGCCAGTTCACTGCGACTGTACGACTGATGGAGGTAATGCACGGCAGGCACGCCGACTCGGCCGAATTCGCCATTAATCCGACCAACCTCGCGCTCCACCTTGACCCGAAGTGCCTGGTAGTGCTCGACGCGCTCGCGGCTCGGCGTGGCCACCTGCACCATAACGGCGTCCGGAACTGTCAACTTTCCGTCAGCAAGCAACTCGCGGAACGCCTTCAGGCGCAACTCGATGCCCTTGGTGTAGTCGAGCCGGTCCACGCCCAGGATTATCGTCTTCGGGTCGCCCAGCTCGGCGCGGATCTGCTTGGCCCGCGCCTGGATCGCCGGGTCGGCCGCCATCCGCTCCATCTCCTGCGTGTCGATGGAGATGGGGAAGGCGCCCGCCTTCACCTGCCGGCCGTCGACCTGGATCATCTGACCCTCGTACCGGAGCCCGAGCAGGTGCCGGGCCAGCCGGACGAAGTTCTGCGCGGCCAACCGCTGCTGGAAGCCCACCAGGTCCGCGCCGAGTAGACCGCGCAGCAGCTCGGTGCGGAACGGCATCTGCATGAACAGCTCGATCGGCGGGAACGGGATGTGCAGGAAGAAGCCGATCCGCAGATCCGGGCGCAGCTCGCGGAGCATGGCCGGCACCAGCTGGAGCTGGTAGTCCTGCACCCAGACCGTCGCGCCCTCGGCCGCGACGTCGGCTGCGGCCTCCGCGAACCGGGCGTTGACCAGCCGGTACGCCTCACGCCAGCGACGCTTGTACGCCGGAGTCTCCACCGCGTCGTGGTACAGCGGCCAGATCGTCGCGTTGGACTGGCCCTCGTAGTAGCGCTCCAACTCCTCGGCGCTCAGCGGGACCGGGTGCAGCCGGATGCCCTCCAGGTCGAACGGCTCGGGGGCGGCGCCGGTGCCGCCGGCCCAGCCCACCCAGGTGCCCTGGTGCTCGGCGAGTACGGGATGCAGCGCGGTGACGAGCCCACCGGGGCTGCGTCGCCACTGCCGTCCCTCGGGTGTGCTCACCTCGTCGACCGGCAGACGGTTCGCCACTACGACAAAGGAGCTACGGACGGTCACGATCGGCCACCTCCGGGTACTGACGGGTCCACCGCGATGAGCGTACTGAGCGTAGCTGCGGTGTCTGGGCCCCCGTGCCGGAGTCTCCTACCCGCCCCGTGTGCGGTGAATCCTGAAGGTGATCTTGTCGACAGCCCGACGGTCAGGGGCGGCGCGGCTCGCCGGCGTACTCCTGGGGCGGGGTGATGTGGGCGAAGCGCGTCGTACCTGTCAGGATTGACGATGGCGTGCGCGTGGCCGGCTCCCGGCCGGCGGCGGCGGGCGGAGGTCCCAGCCCGCGCCGCGCCGCCCACTCAGGCGACAGCAAACCGACGGAGGTAGCCCGCACCGTGGCCCAGTACATCTACGTCCTGGAAAAGGCGCGCAAGGCGCACGGCGACAAGGTCGTGCTCGACAACGTCACGTTGAGCTTCCTGCCGGGGGCCAAGATCGGTGTGCTCGGCCCGAACGGCGCCGGTAAGTCCAGCCTTCTCAAGATCATGGCAGGGCTGGACAAGCCGAGCAACGGCGAGGCCCGGCTCATGCCCGGCTACACCGTCGGCATGCTCGCCCAGGAGCCCCCGCTCAACGAGGCCAAGACCGTGCTCGGCAACGTCGAGGAGGCGGTCGCCGAGACCAAGGCCAAGCTGGAGCGGTTCAACAAGATCGCCGAGCAGATGGCGACCGACTACTCCGACGAGCTGATGGAGGAGATGGGCAAGCTCCAGGAGGAGCTCGACCACCTCGACGCCTGGGACGTCGACTCCAAGCTCGAACTGGCCATGGACGCCCTGCGCTGCCCCCCGCCGGACGCCGACGTGACCCAGCTCTCCGGTGGTGAGCGTCGCCGGGTCGCGCTCTGCAAGCTGCTGCTGGAGGCCCCCGACCTGCTGCTGCTCGACGAGCCCACCAACCACCTGGACGCGGAGAGCGTCTCCTGGCTGGAGCAGCACCTGGCCAAGTACGCCGGCACCGTCATGGCGATCACTCACGACCGGTACTTCCTCGACAACGTGGCCAACTGGATCCTCGAGCTGGACCGTGGCCGGGCCTACCCGTACGAGGGCAACTACTCCACCTACCTGGAGAAGAAGGCCGCCCGGCTGGCCGTCGAGGGCCGCCGCGACGCCAAGATGAAGAAGCGCCTCACCGAGGAGCTGGAGTGGGTCCGCTCCAACGCCAAGGCCCGGCAGACCAAGTCGAAGGCGCGCCTCGACCGGTACGACGAGATGGCCACCGAGGCGGAGAAGACCCGCAAGCTGGACTTCGAGGAGATCCAGATCCCGCCGGGCCCCCGCCTGGGCAGCACGGTCATCGAGGCGAACAAGCTCAGCAAGGGCTTCGGCGACCGGCTGCTGATCGACAACCTGTCGTTCTCGCTGCCGCGCAACGGCATCGTCGGCATCATCGGCCCCAACGGCGTCGGCAAGACCACGCTGTTCAAGACCATCGTCGGGCTGGAGGAGCCCACCGCCGGTTCGGTCCGGGTCGGCGAGACGGTCTCGCTGTCGTACGTCGACCAGAACCGCGAGGGCCTCAACGGCGACAAGACCGTCTGGGAGGTCGTCTCCGACGGTCTGGACTACCTGATGGTGGGCAAGGTCGAGATGCCGTCGCGGGCGTACATCGCCGCGTTCGGCTTCAAGGGGCCGGACCAGCAGAAGCCGACGAAGGTGCTCTCCGGCGGCGAGCGCAACCGGCTCAACCTGGCGCTGACCCTGAAGATCGGCGGCAACGTCATCCTGCTCGACGAGCCGACGAACGACCTGGACGTCGAGACCCTGTCCAGCCTGGAGAACGCGCTGCTGGAGTTCCCCGGCTGCGCCGTGGTGATCTCCCACGACCGGATGTTCCTGGACCGGGTCGCCACGCACATCCTGGCCTGGGAGGGCGACGACCAGGACCCGTCCAGGTGGTTCTGGTTCGAGGGCAACTTCGAGGCGTACGAGAAGAACAAGATCGACCGCCTCGGCGCGGAGGCCGCCCGACCGCACCGGGTGACCTACCGCAAGCTGACCCGTGACTGACCGGTTCGTCTACCACTGCACGCTGCGCTGGTCCGACCTGGACGCGTACGGACACGTCAACAACTCGCGCTTCCTCACGCTGTACGAGGAGGCGCGGGTGGCGTTGATGTTCGCCGGCGGCCGGGCCTGGGGAGTGGGCTCGTTCGCCGACGGGGTGGTGATCCGCCGACACGAGGTCGACTACCTGCGCCCGGTCGACTACGCGCTCGGACGGGCCACCGCGGAGGCCGCGCCCACGGTCCGCATCGAGCTGTGGGTGGAGGAGATCAAGGCGTCGCGGTTCACCGTCGCCTACGAGCTGTACGACGGTGAGGTGCTCGCCAGTCGCGCCCGCTCGGTGCTGGTGCCGTTCGACCTGACGCGTCAGGTGCCCCGGCGGATCACCGTCGAGGAGCGGGACTTCCTGCTGACGTACGCCCCGCAGGGCGGCGGATCATGACGGGACCGGAACGGGTGGTGGCGTCGCCGTCCGGCCACGGCCTGGCCGGCGTGGCCGACGCGGGTGCCTTCCTGGCCCGGCTGGTCCGGCTGGACCCGGCGGCGCCGGTGCGGCTGCGGCCGGCCGGCGCTCCCGGGCGGGTCGTCCTGTGGGCCCGGCTGCCGTGGCAGGTGCTGGTCGCCTGCACGGTGGCCGGCGACGCCGCCGGGGACGTCACCGTGGGCGCGGCCGACCTGCTGGCCGAGCTGGGACGCGGCGGTACCGCGTTGCCCGAGCGCCGGGACGCGCAGTGGCGGTGGCCCCTGCCGCCGGCGCGCAGCGAGCCGGTCGAGGTGCTGCCCGGCGTCGAGATGCGCCGGATCGCGGACGCGGCGGCGGGCACCCTGCGTACGGCGAGTGCCGAGGGAGTGGCGGGCCGGGCGGTGGGTCAACGGGCCCTGCGCGACGCGCTGCTCGACCACGTGGCCGTGGTGGTCACGCCGGACGATCCGCCGGGCCCGCCGGTCGAGGTGCCGCAGCGACTGGTGCAGGGACTGGTCCGGATGGGCTTCCTCGGCGCGGTCGACGAGCCGGGTGCTCCGTTGGCGAGCGCCGGAGTGCGGGTAAGGGTCGCCGGACGTTGGGTGGGCCTGGTGGGACCGTACGGAGCGGCCTGGTTGCAGAAGGCCACCGATCTCGCCGTGACACCCCTCTCTACTCGTCCGAAAGGATGACCCCCATTCATTCTTCTGGGCCGGTGGGGTCGTTGGGGGGGTGCTTCAACCCGGCTGTCCGGGTACCGTCCATCCTCGGATCCAACGCACCGTAGGCGTCTGGATCCGCTGGGGAGTGAGGTGCGACGAGCGATGCCGTGGTGGTCATGGCGCCCCGGTCCCGCCGACGGCGGTGATCCGGAAACCCGAAGCGGGATCACAGTGGAGAGCGCGGTCCGGGTCGGGCCGCCGAGTCCTCGCCAGCCGGGGGACGACTGCCCGGGCAGCGACCGACCCGTACTGGCCGAGATGGCGGCCACCATCGAGCCGGTGAGCCTGCGCCGGGTCTGTGACGCACTCGACCTGCTCGACGTGCGTTACCTGGCCGACGGTGACGGCAACCTGCTGGCCATGTGGGAGCGCCACGCCGTGCTGGTGACCCTTGAGGGTCCGGAGGACGAGATCCTGGTGATGCGGGCCCGCCCGCACGCCACGGTCCCGCCGGACTGGGCCGACCGGGCATACCGGGTGGTCAACGAGTGGAACCACACCCGCCGCTTCTGCAAGGCGTACATCGGCGATCCGACCGAGCGCGGGCAGCTACCGATCTACGCCGAGCTGCAGGTCCCTCTCGGCGCCGGTACGCACGACGCGCTGCTGGTCGAGATGCTCGACTGCGGCGCGGCCGTGGCCACCAGCTTCGTGGACTGGCTGCACGACGAGGGCGCCCTGCTCTGAGACGGCCCGCACGCCCGGTGCGCGCCGTCAGGCGCGCTCGGCCGGGTCCTCCATGGCGTTGACCATGAAGTACGCGGCCCGCTCCAGGTAGTCCCAGAGGGCGACGGCGAGCTGCGGTTCCAGGTCGAGCCGGTCCACCGCCTGGCGCATGTGCCGCAGCCAGGCGTCCCGCTCGGCCACACCGATGCGGAACGGGGCGTGCCGCATCCGCAGTCGCGGGTGACCGCGCTGCGCGGAGTACGTGTTCGGTCCACCCCAGTACTGCATCAGGAACAGGGTCAACCGGTCGGCCGCCGGGCCCAGATCCTCCTCCGGGTACATGGGTCGCAGCAGCGGGTCGCTGGCGACGCCGATGTAGAACTCGTCCACCAGCCTGCGGAAGGTGGGCTCGCCGCCGACCGCTTCGAAGAGCGTCATCGACGCGTCGGGACGGTCGGATTCACCTGCGGGGTTCACCATTCCATCCTGCCAGGTGCGCCAGCCGTGGACCCGACCCGGAGGCCGTGCGTCGGCTCACCCCTGTGGATCACGTGACCGCGTGCCGACGGTGGCCTCCGGTTGCCCGGGGGTCGGTGAGCGCGGTCGTCCCGTTGACGGCGACGTCGCCCACCGCGCGGGCCTGCGCGACGTTGGCGGCCGTAGCTGCCGCCACCGCCTCCTCCACCGTCTGCCGGCTCGGCCAGCGCAGGGTGGCGACAGCCATCAGCAGCACCCCGGCGGCGCTCCAGAGGCCGACCACCACCGGGAGGGGGAACCGTTCGGCGAGCAACCCGGTGACCAGCACGGCGGCCCCCTGGATGACCTGCACGCCGGTGGCCATCACGCCGAACGCGCGAGCCCGGAACCCGTCCGGCAGGGCCTGGACGAACAGCCCGTTGGCCATCGGGAGCATGCCGGCGACCGCGAAGCCGCACAGGGCGGCCAGCAGCGCCACCACCAGCGGTGGCGGATCGAACAGCGCGGGCACCAGTGCCAGCGGGGCGAGCACCGCGAGCGGGCGCATCAGGGCCAACCGGCGGGCCGGGCCGAACAACCGGCTCACCAGCAGCCCGCCGAGGATGAAGCCCACCGGACTGGCGACCATGATGACGGCCTGCGCGGTACCGGCGGCCATGCCGCTCCTGGCGTCCTCGTTGGCCCAGGCGGCGGCCAGCCCCTCCGGGACGATCGAGAAGAGCATCGCGCTGAACACCAGCACCGCGATGGCCCGCAACACCGGCGTACGGAAGACGATCCCGAAGCCCTCGGCGGTCTCCCGCAGCAGGTGGCCGCGGTGAGCGGTGGCCATCGCGGCGTGCTTCTGGACGCCGAAGCGCAGCAGCAGCGCCGAGAGGCCGAAGGTCGCGGCGTTGAACAGCAGCGCGACGGTCGGGTCGATCGAGGCGAGGGCGGCGCCGAACAGGTAGCCGACGACCTGAGCGGCCTGCGCGACGCTGCCGTTCAACGAGAGTCCGACCACCAGCCGGTCTCCGGTGAGGATCTGCGCCATCAGCGCCGACTTCGCCGCCTGGCTGGGCGGGTTGGCCAGCGTGGTGGCGAAGAGGAGCACCAGCACCACCGGGACCGGCAGACCAGGGAGGGCGATGAGCAGCATCAGCACCATCCGGATGACGTCACACGCCACCATCACCCGCCGGTACGGGTGCCGCTCGGCCAGCGCGGCGAGCAGCGGACCACCGAGCAGCCACGGCAGGTAGCTCACCGCGAACGCGGCGGCGGAGAGCGCGACGGACCTGGTCTGCTGGTAGACGAGGAGGGTCACGGCGGCCTTGGCGACGTAGTCACCGATCCAGGACAGCGACCCGGCGGTGAAGACAGCCCGGAACTCACGTTGGGCAAACACTTCGCGAAAAGTGGCCGGACCTTCCGCGGAAGGTCGCTCGTCGGGCACCGTCGCCTCCATCGGGCCCCCGGGGCACGGCTGCTTGTGGCCGCCGGGCCGGGAACACTCGTCAGATCTGTCGGATCAGCGAGGACGTGACCGCGCTCCAGCGGGAACGCGTGCTTCGGGATTCTGCCCGATCGTCCGAGGACTAGCTAGGGCGAACGGATCGTTCGTCGCATCCCCGACTGAACGAACGGACGATACTCCAGGGGCCGGGTGGACCGCGACCCCTGGATTGCCGGCCAGTGCCACCGGGTCAGGTGGCGCCACCCTGACCGGTCTCACCCTCCGGCAGGGGCCGGCTCGGCACACCGGGATAGATGCGGGCGGCGGCGATCTGCGCGGTGATGCCCGAGTTCTCCAAGGCCTCCGCCAGCCTGCGCCGCAGTTCCCGGGCCACCGCGAACTGGCCGTCGGCAGTCGTCTTGACCACCGTGCGGATCACGGCGCCGTCCACCGTCATCTGCTCGACGCCCAGCACCTCCGGTGCCTCCACGATCTCCGGCGACAGGTCCGGGTCCACCGCCACCGACGCGGCGGCCGTACGCAGCACCGCGCTGGCCTCCTCCGTACCGCTGAAGCCGATCGGCAGGTCCACCACCACCAGCGCCCAGCCCTGGCTCTTGTTGCCCACCCGGATGATCTCGCCGTTGCGGATGTACCAGAGCACGCCACGTCCGTCCCGGACCGTGGTGACGCGCAGCCCGACCGACTCCACGACGCCCGTCGCCTCGCCGAGGTCGACGTTGTCGCCCACGCCGTACTGGTCCTCGATGAGCATGAAGAGACCCGCGATCAGGTCCTTGACCAGGCTCTGCGCGCCGAAGCCCAGGGCGACGCCGGCGATGCCGGCGCTGGCCAGCAGCGGCGCCAGGTCGAAGCTGAACTCGCGCAGGATCATCAACAGCGCGATGCCGAAGACGAACGCCGTGGTCAGGCTGCGCAGCACCGAGCCGATCGCCTCGGCCCGCTGCCGCCGCCGCTCCGGCACGAACTCGGTCGGGTCGACCGCCGCCGTGGGCACCCGCTCGCGCAGCGGCCGCAGCATCGTCGGCACCGCGCCGTCGGTGGTCGTCCGGACCAGCCGGTTGATCGTCCGGTGCAGCGCCCAGCGCGCCACCATCGCCAGCGCCAGGATCAGCAGCACCCGCAGTGGCTTGAGCAGGATCCAGTAACTGCCCTCGGCGAACCACGCCGAGCGGGTGATCCCGTAGATCCACTCGCAGGATGTGCTGCCCTGACAGTTCACCGATACGGCGTCGGGCAGGGCAAGGGGCGTCACGTCGGCGGCACTCACCCTGTCTTCGTACCGCAACACCTCCGGCCGGCCGCCGCCGACCCACCAGCCGGGTGAGATGCGCCGGAGCGCCGGATCGGACCGGGGCGAACCGGCCATCGTGACAGGTGCGGAAAAGAGCTTCACATCCGACCCCGGATTAGTACGTGCAATCCGGGGTCCGATCAGGGACTATTGGCGCAACGGACGTCGGTGATCGAACGGGCGTCGACGGTGTGGGCCCCCGTGCCCAACTCCGGTCGGCGGCGGGTTCGCAGCAGCCGCTGAACCGGGAGGGTGATCGCGATGCCTGACATACGACCCACGGTGGGCTCCGGCGCGCTGGTTCTCAACGCCACCTACGAGCCGCTGTGTGTCGTGTCGGTGCGTCGCGCCGCGATCCTCGTCCTCTCGGCCAAGGCCGTCTGCGTCGCCGACGGCGACGGCATCCTGCACAGCGCCCGGGACGCGCTTCCGGTTCCGTCGGTCGTGCGACTGACCCGCTTCGTCCGGGTGCCCTACCGCACCCACGTCGGGCTGTCCCGCCGTGCGATCTTCGCCCGGGACGGTTGGCGGTGCGCCTACTGCCGGGGCCCGGCCGAGACCATCGACCACGTCTTCCCACGTAGCCGGGGCGGCCGGCACGCCTGGGAGAACGTGGTCGCCGCGTGCGCGCGGTGCAACCACACCAAGGGCGACAAGACCCCGGCCGAGCTGGGTTGGCGGCTGCACGCCCTGCCGGCCGCGCCGAAGGGCACCGCGTGGCGGGTCCTCGGGCACCGCGCTCCGGACCCGCGCTGGGCCGACTGGCTCGACCTGCGCGAGCCCGAAGCGGCCGCCTGACCCGTACCCGTGCGGGCCCGGCTGCACCCGGCGCGCCCGGCGGCCCAGGACGGCCGGCGTCGGGCTCAGTCCCTCTGGGCGGCGGCCCGGCGCGACGCGCGCTCGTGCCGGTCGACCGCCCGCCGGTACGCGATCGCGAGGAGCCGGTCGACCTCGGGCAGCATCTGCGGACCCGGCATCACGATGCTGGCGAAGCCGTACAGCGCGTAGCCCGGGTGCGGCGTGAGGGTGTCCAGCCGGGCGTAGTCGAAGTCGTCCCGGTGCTCCTCGAAGGCAGCCGGCGCGAAGCCGAACGCCCTTTCGAACTCGGCCCGGCCCAGCTCCAGGTTGAGCCGGAAGACGCCGGGGCGGTCGAGCTTCCCGGCCTCGTCGAAGTCGGGCACGTCGTGCTCGACGATGGTGGCGAACGGTTGGCGGCGGTCCGGCCCGACGTGGAAGAAGCGGTCACCCCACGCGGCCTCCGGTGACCCGTTCTCCGCGCTCGCCACCACCTGTTCGACGCCGGGCAACGCGCGGATCCGCTCGGCGAGCACGGCCGCGTCGACGCCGGTCGGGATGTGCAGCACCGCGTCGGCGTTGTCGATGGTCGCCTGGTCCAGCGGGAAGTAGCGGTAGTCGTGCGTCCTGCGCTCGGCCGGCGCGATGTCGGTCGTCGGGACGTACCCGGGGAGGTCGCCCCGCTGCTGGAGCCGACCCTCGTAGGTCGATGCGGCGGGCGCGTCGATGCCGAGCGCGGGACTCGCGCCGAGGGCGCCGACCACCACCGCGTACCGCTCGCCCAGCAGCGCCCCGACGATCGCGCCGGCGCCGGCCCACGACACCGTCGCACCACCGATCGTCATGGTGGCCGGATGGCGTTGCAGGTGCGTGTTGTGCGCGAAGACCAGCGTCGGTCCCCGGTCGGCCTCGACCGCCCGGATCGCGAGCAGGTTCTCGGCCATCAGCGCGTCCCGGACCCCGGCCAGGCGCGCGAACCGTTCCTCCTGCGCGAGGTCGGTCGCCGCGGCGGCGTGGTACCGCAGCAACGCGACCGCGGACGTGGCGTGCACGTGGGCCGCCCGCCAGCCCGCGGACCGGCGGTGCGCCTGGAGAAACAGCTCGGTCAGCAGGTCGTCGGCGAGAACCCGCAGCCGCTGGGCGTCCGTCGAGCGTCCGACGGACCGGCCCGCCTCCCACACGGCGGCCGTGTCGCTCCACCGGGCCTCGTCCCCGACCAGGTCGTCGATCTCCGCCGACCGGTCCAGCCCGAGGAAGTCGCACACGAACGTCAGGTGCCGGCGCGGGCTCGGGGCGCCCTCGATCTCCAGCGGCGCGTCGAAACCGTGGAACCGCAGGCGCTGCCCGGCGGGTCGTCCGGCGTTCCACTCCCGCATGCGCAGCAGCAGGTCACGGTTGGCCGGGGCGGCGCCGAAGCCGTGACTGAACCCCTCGGCGAGCGCGCGGTCCAGCGGCACGCCTCCGCCGTCCACGAACTCGTCGGCGAGCAGCCCGGCGGCCCGGTCGCTCTCCACCGCGATGGAGCGGTAGCCGTGCTCGGCCAGCGTCAGGAAGGCGTCGTTACGGATCTGGAGGAAGGCGGACTCACCATGCGTCGGCTCGCCGATCGCGAGCAGGGTCGGTGAGCCGCCGAGCAGGTCGAGAAGAGTGGTCATTGCATCGACCGTATCGTTGAACCAGCGGTTGAGACTTCAGAGTGAGGGAGCACGGTGATCGCCACAAAACCCTCAAATCACGGGGTACGCCGGCCGATCGACCTCGCCCGGCGGCACGGGCTGTCGGCGCAGGCCGTCCGCAACTACGAACGCGACGGTGTGCTGCCGCCGGCCGAGCGCACCGTCAGCGGGTACCGCCGGTTCACCGAGACGCACGCCCGCGCACTCGACGCCTACCTCGCCCTCGTCGCGGGCCACGGTCACGCGGCCGGCGGCGACATCATGCGCGCCGTCAACCGGGGCGAGCTGGACACCGCGTTGCGGGCGATCGATGACGGCCACGGCCTGCTACGACGCGACCGGGAGACCCTCGACGCGGTCGAGGTGGCGGTCAGCACGCTCACCGCCACGAAGCCCGCGCCGCAGACCCGGCGGGCCGTACCGATCAGCGCGCTCGCGCACCGGCTCGGCGTACGACCGGCGACGCTGCGCAAGTGGGAGTCGGCCGGAATCCTGCGACCGGAGCGCGACCGGGTCACCCGCCACCGCGTCTACTCGCCCGACGACGTCCGGGACGCCGAACTCGCCCACCTGCTGCGCCGGGGCGGGTACCGGCTGAGCCACATCGCGGACGTGCTGCGTCGCGTACGGGACGCCGGCGGCGCCGAACCACTGGCCGCGTCGCTGGCCCAGTGGCGCGGACGGCTCACCGAGCGCGGCCGGGCCATGCTCACCGGGGCCGCCCGGCTCGCCGCGTACCTCGACCACGGCGCGGGAGGTCACCCGCCACGGGCCTCGACCAGCGAGGCGAAGACCACCAGGTTGTCCGAGTAGCCGGTCTCACCACCCACCCACCGGCCGCCGCAGGTGATCAGTCGCAGGCTGGGACGGCTGAAGTCGCCGTACACCTCGTCCACCGGTAGCCGATCCTTGCTGAACCGCTCCACCGAGTCCACCTCGAAGACCGCCACCCGGCCGTCGGCGCGGGTGATGTCGACCCGGTCGCCGGAGCGCAGTTCCCGGAGCCGGTGGAACACGGCCGGCCCGGTGGTCGTGTCCACGTGCCCGACGATCACCGCCGGCCCGTACTGCCCCGGGGTGGGGCCCTGGTCGTACCAGCCGGCCTCCTGGGCGCGGGCCACGTCGGGCACGGCGATGGTGCCGTCCGGTGCGATGCCCACGTCGTGCAGCGGCGCCCGCAGGTCGATCGTGTCGATGGCGAGGGTGGTCGGTGGGCTGGCCGGCAGCACCGGGAACTTCTTCGGCGGCGGCCGCAGACCCGCGCTGATCCGATCCGGCAGCAGACTCACCCCGGTCACCCGTTCGACGCCGAGCATCGCCACGATCAGCACCATCAGCGTGGCGATGACCAGGACCGGCACCCCCGGACCGTCACCGCCCAGCCGCCGGCGGGCCAACGGCGGTCCGCCGGGACGGCGCGGCGGTAGTGGGCGCGCGTCCGGGTCGGTGGTGACGACACTGGCGGAGACCGCCTGCCCGGCGACCCGCCGCAGCCGGCCCGAGGCGCGGGCCACCAGCCGACCGGTGGCGCGCAGCGTCCTCGCGGCCCGGACGCGGGCCGTACGGTCCGGCCGCGTGGAGCGGGCAGGGCCATCCGGCCGCGTACGCGCGGATCTGCGGGTCATGGCAGCTCCGGGTCAGGAGCCGGCTCCGGGCCGACGCCGACCGCCCATCATGCCGAGCGCGACCGCGGCGGCCACCAGTGCCACGCCGCCGAGGACCAGGACCGAGCCGGTTCCCCGGCCGCCGGCGGTGCCGCCGCCCCCGGTCGCCGGCCCCTTGCTGGGCGAGGCCATGTTGAGCACGGTCAGCATCGTCTGCGCGGTCTGGTTGTTCTGGCAGCGCAGGTCGACCTGGTAGTCACCGGGCTCCTTGTTGCCCGGAACGGTGACCTCCCCCTTGAGGAAGCCGTTGTCCGGCCTGAGCATGACGTGCCCGAACGCGTCGGAGCGTACGTTCGCCTGCCGATCGTTGTTGTTGTCGCAGCTCGCGCGGATCGTGACCCGGCTGCCCGCCGGGACGCTGTTCGGTGTCACTTCGACGAAGGTGTTCTCACCCGCGTGGGCCGGCGTGACCGACAGCAGGACGAACGCCCCGATGAGTCCGACCAGTGTCAGAGCGGACGAGAGCGCGCGGTTGATCGTGCGAAGACCCTGCATGATTTCCCCCCAACCGGCGACGACCGCCGGAACCCTCCCCTGGGCACGCGCGCTGCTTTCCCCCCACCCCAAAGGCAAACCCCACCCCCCACCCCCACCCCCACCCCCACCGCGTCCACGCCCGCCCCTCCCGCGCAGTCGATAAATGCGGTGTGGTGGCCCCCCACAGGGGGCATTTTTAACAAACATCCCCCCCCAACAACAATTATCACCCCGGGGGGTGGCC
>NZ_JBITDT010000015.1:93379-149458 GCF_044454415.1 Micromonospora sp. NPDC051543 | reverse complement strand
CCGCGCCCCGCGCCCCGCGCCCCGCGCCCCGCGCCCCGCGCCCCGCGCCCCGCGCCCCGCGCCCCGCGCCCCGCGCCCAAGATCCTCACAACTTCACCGATACTGCTGTATCCGCAACGCGGGAAGCAGCAACATCGCTGAAGTTGCTGCTCCGAACGCGACCTCCCGACCCACACCCACGCGCCTCCGCGCCTCCGCGCCTCCGGCATGATCGCGTCGATCTTGCACTTTCGGTTGTCGAAAGGCGCGCTACGTCCCGATATGCCACCGCAGAAAGTGCAAGATCGGCGCGCAGGGGTGGCTCGCGAGGCCGGGGCCGGACCGAAGCCGGACCGGGGCAGGGCACGGCCAAGGCAGGGCCGAGGGCGAGGCCAAGGCGGGGACGAGGGCGGGGACGAGGGCAGGGCCGGGCAGGGCGGCGGGAACGGGCCGGGGCGGGAGTGCCTTCAGGGGCCAAGGGCCGGGAGGGCCAAGGCCGGGAGGGCCAAGGCCGGGAGGGCCAAGGGCCGGGAGGGCCAGGGGCCGCGGGCACGGGCGGCCGAGGGGCTGGGAGGGGTGAGGATGCGGAAACGCCCGTCGGCGTGGGCCGACGGGCGTTGGGTGGAGAAGCTCCCCCGATTGGACTCGAACCAATAACCTGCCGGTTAACAGCCGGCTGCTCTGCCAATTGAGCTACAGGGGATCGTGCACCGCCTGGTAACCGGATCTCGCCGGCACCGTGCGACGGGGACAAGAGTACAGGACATCCCGGGGTGGTGGTCCAGTGGGTTCCCCACGCAGCCCACCCGCAGCACACCCCGAATCCACCCGCAGCCCACCATGATCCAGATTCGCAGGTCAGGGCTGGGAGCGCGTTCACAATCAGGGCAAATCGCCATCCGGGCACAAGCATGCTTGAGCGGAGAGCAGGATGGGTAGTTAGCTGCGGACAGAGGACGCAGGCGCGAATTGGTCGCGTCCGGCGGGGAGACCCGACGGGGCGACGGCGCGTCAGGTACGGAAGGAGCCGCCATGCGCGGAAAGATCATGTTTCTTGGCGGGCTGGCTGCGGGATTCGTCCTGGGCGCCCGTGCCGGCCGGGAGAAGTACGAAGAGCTCGTGGTCCGGGGCCGCAAGGTGCTCGACCACCCGACCGTCCAGGAGGCGGCCGGGGTCGCGCAGGCCCAGGCCAACCGGCTCTACAGCGAGGGCAAGGACAAGCTCGGCCAGACCAAGCTGGGCGAGAAGCTGGGCAACGGCAGCACCGGCAAGCAGGAGCTGACCGCCGCCGACGACGCGTTCGCCGGCACGCCCGCCACCGTGGGCGCCAAGGCGGGCAGCAGCCCGGTCGGCACGACCTCCGGGTCGCCGTCGGCCACCACCCCCCGCACCAAGCCGTCCGGCTCGGGCACCAACGCAAGCACGCTCTGACCCACCCGCACGTCGACGGGCCGGCCGCCGCGAGGCGACCGGCCCGTGGTCTGTCCAAACCGCGCTCCGGCCAACCGAGCAACCGGCAAACCGGGCAGCCCGGCCACCGGCCAACCGAGCAACCGGCCAACCGGGCAGCCCGGCAACCGGCCGACCAGCCAACCGAACCAGGCCAACCGAACCCGGGCCAACCGAACCCGGGCAACCGAACCCGGCCCGGCCCGGTGGTTGTCGGGCCGGGCGGTGGCTCGTCAGTCCTTGCTGCTGAACGCGGCGTCGAAGGCGGCGCTCGGCGCGTCGAAGGCGAGCCGGCGGACGAACTGCAGCGCCTCGGGGGCACCGACCAGGCGGTCCATGCCGGCGTCCTCCCACTCGACCGAGATCGGGCCGTCGTAGCCGATCGCGTTCAACGCCCGGAAGCAGTCCTCCCAGGGCACGTCGCCGTGGCCGGTGGAGACGAAGTCCCAGCCGCGGCGCAGGTCGGCCCAGGGCAGGTGCGAGGCGAGCCGGCCGCGACGGCCGTCGCCGGTACGCACCTTCGCGTCCTTGCAGTCGACGTGGTAGATGCGGTCGGCGAAGTCGAAGATGAAGTTCACCGGGTCCAGCTCCTGCCAGACGAAGTGCGACGGGTCCCAGTTGAGCCCGAACGCGGGCCGGTTGCCGATCGCCTCGAGCGTCCGCTTCGTCGTCCAGTAGTCGTACGCGATCTCGCTGGGGTGCACCTCGTGCGCGAACCGCACGCCGACCTCGTCGAAGACGTCGAGGATCGGGTTCCACCGGTCGGCGAAGTCCTGGTAGCCGCGCTCGATCATCGCCGGCGGCACCGGCGGGAACATGGCGAGGGTGTGCCAGATGGACGAGCCGGTGAAGCCGACGACGGTGTTCACACCGAGCTTCGCCGCCGCCCGCGCGGTGTCCTTGATTTCCTCGGCGGCCCGCTGGCGTACGCCCTCGGGCTCCCCGTCACCCCAGATG
The DNA here is from genome assembly GCF_044454415.1 of Micromonospora sp. NPDC051543. Taxonomy (NCBI): domain Bacteria; kingdom Bacillati; phylum Actinomycetota; class Actinomycetes; order Micromonosporales; family Micromonosporaceae; genus Micromonospora; species Micromonospora sp. NPDC051543. The sequence continues at coordinate 147,073 of NZ_JBITDT010000015.1, read as the reverse complement.
CGGCCGGGCAGGATGTCCTGGTGCCGCTCGTCGATCGGGTGGTCGCAGACGGCCTGACCGACCAGGTGGTTGGAGATCGTGAAGACCTGGAGGTTGTGCTTGGCCAGGGTCTCCTTCTTGCGCTCGATGTACGAGTCGTCGGCGAGCGCCTTGTCGACCTCGAAGTGGTCGCCCCAGCAGGCGATCTCCAGACCGTCGTAGCCCCACTCGGAGGCGAGCCGGCAGACCTCTTCGAACGGCAGGTCGGCCCACTGGCCGGTGAAGAGCGTGATGGGTCGCGCCATTGTCCTTCTCCCCTGATGTGATGGGGATTCCGTTGTGCGGACCGGGGCGAGGGTGACCGGTCAGACCGGTACGTGGCATCGGGGCGGAACGCCGGTGGGTGCCGAGCGCACCTGAACCCGGCGGGTTGCGCCTCCCACCGGGTCACCGGCAACCGTCACGGTCGCCGCCCCCACCCTATTTCCGCCGGGCCCATCGCGAAAGCCCCCGACCGTCAGCCGACCGCATACGAAAGCCCTGGCTCGTCACCCGAGCACTTCGTCGGGGGCCGGCAGGACCGCCCGGACGGTGAAGCCGCCGCCCGGGTTCGGGCCGGCGCTCAGGGTGCCGCCGACGCGCTCGACCCGGCGGCGTACCGCAAGGAGGCCGCCACCGGCCCCCGCCGGGCTCCGCACCGCTGCCGCGCCGTCGTCGCGTACCTCGATGGTGATGCCCTCGTCGTCGTAGCGCAGGCGGACCGCGACGGCCGCGCCCGGCGCGTGCCGGCATGCGTTGGTCAGGGCCTCTTCGATGACCCGGTACGCGGCCACGTCCACCGCCTCGGGTAGCGGCCGGGGTGCCCCGGCCAGGCTCCACCGCACGGGCTGGCCGGCGGCGAAGCCCTCCACCAGGGCGTCGAGGCGGTTCAGGCTGGGGGCCGGCCCGGTCAGCGGGTCGGGCTCGTCGACCTGACGCAGCGCGTCGTGCAGCCGGTGGCCCTGCGCCTGGACCATCCGGAGCCACCGCGCGTAACGCCCCATGCCGGTCAAGGTACGGCAGCCGGCTGAGGGTCGGTCCGCGGCATCGGTCCGACGCGCGGGACGCCGTCGGCGCGGCGGCGGTGAGGTACCGCCGCGCCGGCGGCGTCATCGGGTGGTACGCCGGGGCCGCCGGTCACGTCCGACGGCCCCAGCGGGCTCGGTGGGTCAGGGCAGGGTCCACTTCTGGTTGGCCGCGCCGTTGCAGGTCCAGAGGTGGACGACGGTGCTGTCGGCGGAGTTGTTGCCGGACACGTCGAGGCACTTGTTCGAGGACGTGTTGCGCAGGCTGCCGTCGGATTGAGCCGCCCAGTTCTGCGCGCCGGTGCCGTTGCAGGTCCAGAGCTGGATCTTGGTGCCGTCGGCGGTGCCGCCGCCGGAGACGTCGAGGCACTTGCCGAGCGCCTTGATGGTCGAGTTCGGCGTCACGGTCCAGGTCTGCGCCGTACTGCCGTTGCAGGTGTAGATCTGGATCTGGGTGCCGTCGGCGGTGGCGCTGTTGCGGACGTCCAGACACTTGCCGGCGAGCCCCTTGACCGGCCCGACGCCGGAACCGCCGCCGGTGCCCTTGACGAGGGTGAAGTCGTCCACGTCGAAGAGCCCGGTGCCGCTGCCGTTGAACGTGAGGTACAGGTTCTGCGTGCCGGAGGGGACGTTCGACAGCGTCGTGGTGACGTTGGCGTACGTGCTCCAGCTACCGGTGTTCGGCACCGTGACCGTGCCCAGCAGCGGCCCGGTGGCCGAGCCGGTACGGACTCCGATGGTGCCGCCCGTGCCGCCCGAGACGACCCGGGAGGTGAACGAGGTGACGCCGGTCAGGTCCACGCCGTTGTACGCGGCCCAGTCGCCCGGTTCGATGTAGCCGAGCGTCTGCCCGCCGTTGGCGCCGGCCTTGGTGAACGCGCTGACGCCGTTGGCCGAGCTGAACGCCTCGGCCTGGACCGTGGTGTTGCCGGTCGGCGGGTTGCTGCCGCCCAGCTCCTTGATCCGGATGTTGCGGAAGTAGGCGTCGTCGCCCGTACCGTGGTTCTGGATGCCGATGTGGCCGGCCAGCGAGCGTACCGGATCGGTGTTGGTGAAGTCGTTGATCTTCACCCCGTTGAGGAAGATCTGTAGGCGCTCACCCTCGACCAGCAGCTCGTACGTGTTCCACTCCCCCGGCGCGTTGAGCGCCGCGTCGCGGGCCGCGAGGTCTGCGGACTTGAAGGTGTAGACCGAGCCGGTGGTCCGGTCCGCCGCGTCGGTGGCGTCGATCTGGATCTCGTAGCCGTTGTCCACGGCCGACCACGGGTCGCTCGACGGCGGGAAGCCGATGAAGATGCCCGAGTTGTCGTCGCCGGCCAGCTTCCAGTCCAGCTTCAGCGAGTAGTTGGTGAACTGCTTCGCGCTGTACCAGTAGAGGCCCATGCCGCCGACCGAGGTGAGGGTGGCGTCGGAGTTGGTGAAGTTGCCCGGGCCGGCCTGCGACCAGCCGGTGGTGGAGCCGTTGTAGAGCGGCGTGTAGCCGGTCTCGGGTCGGCAGTCGGCCTTGCTCCGGCCGGCCGCGTACCGGATGCCGCCGAGCAGGTGGTTGCGGAAGGCCGGCTCGGCGTACGACGCCTGGGTGTGCCCGCTGCCGGTGTAGAAGGAGCGGCCGCCGCTGTAGCTCTTGCACCAGGAGTGCGGGTGGTCCGTGCCCATCCCGCCGCCGGAGTACGACGATTCGTCGAGCGTGGCGAGAACGTGCGCGGTGGACCGGGCGTTGGTGCGGTAGTTGTACCACTCGTCGGTGCGGGTCCAGGTCTGCGGCAGGTGCCCGGTGGCAGCGTGCCCCCGGTCCTCCACCTTGATGTTGGCCTGCTGGATGGCCGGGTGCGAGGCGAACCACGCGCCGACCAGGTTGCCGTAGAACGGCCAGTCGTACTCGGTGTCGGCGGCGGCGTGCACGCCCACGTACCCGCGGCCCGAGCCGATGTACGACTCGAAGGCGGTCTGCTGGGTGGCGTTGAGCACGTCGCCGGTGGTGTTGAGGAAGACGACCGCCTCGTACTGGGCGAGGTTGCTGGTGGTGAACGCGGCGGCGTCCTCGGTGGCGGTGACGGTGAAGTTGTTGGCCGCGCCCAGGTCACGGATGGTCTGGATGCCGACCGGGATCGCGTCGTGCCGGAAGCCGGCGGTCTTGGAGAAGACCAGCACGTCGTACGGGGCGTCGGCGGCGCTGGCCGGGGTGGCCGGGGTGGTGCAGGCGATGACGGCGAGGACGGCGGTGCCCACACCGACAACGGATCGCAGGAGTCTGCGCATGTCGCTCTCCTTCGGGACGGTGGGGAGGGGCTCCCGGGACGGTGGGAGCCCCTCCGCTCAGGTCAGGGCAGGGTCCACTTTTGGTTCGCGGCGGCGGTGCAGGTCCAGAGGTTCACCACGGTGCTGTCCGCGGAGCTGCTGCCGGAGACGCTCAGGCACTTGCCGGACGCCACGTTGCGTAGCGTGCCGTCGGCCTGCGCGGACCAGTTCTGCGCCCCGGTGCCGTTGCAGGTGTAGAGCTGGATCTTGGTGCCGTCGGCGGTGCCAGCGCCGGAGACGTCCAGACACTTGCCCAACGACTTGACGGTGGAGTTGGGCGTGACCGCCCAGGTCTGGGCCGCGCTGGCGTTGCAGGTGTAGATCTGGATCTGCGTGCCGTCGGCGGTGGCGGCGTTGCGCACGTCCAGGCACTTGCCGCCCAGGCCCGTGATCGGACCGGTCCCGCCGGTCGGGGCCGAGCCGGTGACGAAGGTGAACGCGTCCAGGTCGTAGAGCGCGCCGGTGCCCGTACCCGCGAAGGTCAGGTAGAGCGTGGTGGTGCCGGTCGGCGGGTTGGCGATCGCCCCCGTGACGGTGGTGAACGTCTCCCAGCCGCCGGTCACCGGGACGGTCGCGGAGCCGAGCACCGTGCCGGTGGCCGAGCCGGCCCGCACCTGGAGGGTGCCGCCGCTGCCCGCCGAGGAGACCCGGGCGGTGAACGAGGTGACGTTGCCGAGCCGGTACGGCTGGAACGCGATCCAGTCCCCGTTGTTGATGTCGCCGACGGTCTTACCGCCCTCGGCCGGGGTCTTGCTGAACACGTTGACACCGGAGGAGCTGCCGAAGAACTCGGCCTGGCGGTGCCGCGGCGGCAGGGTGTGCTGGGTGTGCGTGGTCAGACCACCGGCGTCGGTGTACTCGGCGTCGAAGATGGCGAAGATGTTCGCCGCGTCGTCGTGCTCGCCGTCGACGGGGATGGTGATCGAGCCGGAGCAGCCGTTCTTCGAGGTGATCTGGTGCCCGTGCTGGTCGTGCCCGAGCACGTAGGTCATCTTGACCTTGGTGCAGTCGATCGTGCCGTCCTCCGGGTCGGTCACCGTGATGCTGTACGGCACGGTGTCACCGAAGCTGAACAGCTGCCCGTTGCCGGGGTTGTTGATGGTCACCGTGGGCGCGGTGTTGCCGACGTTGATCTGCACGCTGGCGCTGCCGGTGGCCCCCTGCGGGTCCCGTACGGTCAGCGTCGCCGTGTACGTGCCGTTGGTGCTGTAGGTCTTCGTCGGGTTCGCCGCCGTGGAGGTGGTGCCGTCGCCGAAGTTCCACGAGTAGGTGAGCGTCCCGCCCTCGGGGTCGGACGAGCCGGCCGAGGAGAACGTCACGGCCAGCGGGGCCGCGCCGGACGTCTTGTTGGCGCTCGCCGAGGCGCTGGGCGCCCGGTTGCCGCCGCCGACGTAGTCGAAGCGGTAGAGCGCCGAGTTGGCGTCACCGTTGAAGTAGCCGGTGCCGTAGTCGAGCACGTAGTACGAGCCGTCCGGGCCGAAGGCCGAGTCCATCACCTGCTTGCCGACCCACGGGAACGTGTCGATGGTGCCCCGGGAGCCGTCCGAGTTGACGTGGATGGGCTTGATCCAGCCCCGGCCGAACTCGGTGGCGAAGAACTGCCCGTCGAACGACTGCGGGAACTTCGTGGTGGAGGTCGACGAGGCGTTGTACCGGTAGACCGGGCCACCCATCGGCGACTCGGAGCCGCCGCCGAACTCGGTCGGCGTGCCGGCGTCACCGGCGTACCGGATCCAGGCCGGCTGGGCCGGCGGCAGGGTGGTCAGGCCGGTGTTGCGGAACGAGTTGTTGGTCGGTCCGCCGGTGCAGTTGTACTTCGCACCGCTGGCGTTGGTGGCGAAGTCCCACTCGTTGTACGTCTCGGTGCTGGTGTTGGTGCCGGTGCAGTACGGCCAGCCGTAGTTGCCCGGTGCCGCGACCCGGTTGAACTCCACCTGGCCGGACGGGCCACGGGTGGAGGAGGTGGAGCCGGCGTCCGGCCCGTAGTCGCCGACGTAGACGACCCCGGTGCCCTTGTCCACGCTGATCCGGAACGGGTTGCGGAACCCCATCGCGTAGATCTCCGGCCGCGTCTTGGCGGTGCCGGGCGCGAACAGGTTGCCCGAGGGGATGGAGTACGTCCCGTTGGTGTTCACCTTGATCCGCAGGATCTTGCCCCGCAGGTCGTTGGTGTTGCCGGCGCTGCGCTGCGCGTCGTACGCCGGGTTGCGGTTGGTCCGCTCGTCCAGCGGCGAGTAGCCGGCGGACTCGAAGGGGTTGGTGTCGTCGCCGGTGGACAGGTAGAGGTTGCCGGCGGCGTCGAAGTCGATGTCCCCACCGACGTGGCAGCACAGGCCGCGGTCGGCGGGTACGTCGAGGACGTCGACCTTGCTGGACTGGTTCAGCGTGAAGTCGCTGTTGAGGGTGAACCGGGAGAGGCGGTTCACTCCCTGCCAGGCCGAGAAGTCGGTGCCGGTCGCGGGGGCGTCGCCGGCGGGGGTGGACAGCGGCGGCGCGTAGTAGAGGAAGATCTGCCGGTTGCTGGCGAAGTTCGGGTCGACCCCGACGCCCTGCAACCCCTCCTCGTCGTGGTTGTAGACCGACAGGGTGCCGATGACCGAGGTGGTGCCGTTCGCGTCGGTGCGGCGCAGGGTGCCGTTGCGGGCGGTGTGCAGGACCGAGCGGTCCGGCAGGACGGCCAGCGACATCGGCTCGCCCATGTCGGTTACGCCCCGGGCGAGTTCGACCTGCTGGAAGTCGCTGGCGTTGATGGTGTGCGCCTGGGCCGGTGTCGCGCTGGCCGTGAGGGTGACCGTGCCGGCCGCGGCCACGAGGAGCAGGGCCGATCCGGCGGAGAACCATCGTCGGGACCGTTGGGTGGGTCTGTCCTTCATGGACATATGTGCTGTCCCTTCCTGACGAAGAGGCCAGGGCGGGGCGCGCGCCGTCGCGCCGGATGCCGTAGCGGGTGGTGGGGTCGATGGGTTACCGCGCCGCCGGTTCACCTCGACGAAACATTGCTGTGTTGGCCCCGACACTAAGTCGCAAGTGTCGATGTGTCCATACCTTCCGGTGGTACGGCATGAACTTTCGTCGATTTGGTCGAAAGTCGGCCGGTCAGGCGCGTCGGTCGATGGCCTGTCCGGCCAACGCGACCAGGGCCGCCCGGGCCTCCTCGTTCACCGCCGCGCTCCGCAACGCGGTCAGCGCGGCCTCGGTGCGGACCCGGATCATCTGCTCGATCCGGTCCCGCGCGCCGGTGGCCTCGATGATCTCGCGCAGTTCCGCCGCGCCGTCGGTGTCGAGCGACGGGTTGCCGAACAGTTCCTTCAGCCGCGCGGTCTGCGACCGGTCCGCAGAGCTGCGGGCCAGCGCCATCATCACCGTGGGCTTGCCCTCGCGCAGGTCGTCCAGGATCGACTTGCCGGTGACCGCCGGATCACCGAAGACGCCCAACACGTCGTCGCGGAGCTGGAACGCGTCCCCCAACGGGTCGCCGAACTCGCCGAGAGCGGCGATCAGCTCCGGTCCCGCACCGGCGAGCGCCGCGCCGATCTGCAACGGCCGGGTGACCGTGTACCGGGCCGCCTTCATCCTTATCACGGTGAGCGCGCTGGCGACCGAGCCGTCGCCCACCCCGGACACCAGGTCCAGGTACTCCCCCGCGATCACCTCGGTGCGCATCAGCGCGAACACCGCGTACCCCCGGTGCACCTGCTCGGTACCGAGCCCACACTCGTGGAACATCTGATCCGACCAGGCCGCGCAGAGGTCACCGCAGAGCAGGGCGGTGTTACGCCCGTACGCCTCCGGGTCGCCGCGCCACGACGACCGGGCGTGCAGGTCGGCGAAGAGCCGGTGCACCGACGGCTCACCCCGGCGGCGGTCGCTGCCGTCCAGGATGTCGTCGTGGATCAGCGCGAACGCGTGGAACAGTTCCAACGCCGCCGCGGCCACCACGATCGGGGTGGCGTCGGCCGCCCCGGCGCCGCGCCAGCCCCAGTAGCAGAACAGTGGGCGCAGCCGCTTCCCGCCGGCCAGCACGAACCGTTGCAGCGCGGTGAACACCCCCCGGGGCGCGCCGTCGGGCCAGTCCGGCCCCTGCCGGTCGAGGAAGGCGGCCAGCTCCGCGTCGAAGCGCGCCCGCAGACCGCTGGTGTCGGTGGGCGCGACGGTGACGGTCACGTCCGATCTCCCGGACCCTGCGCACCACCGGCGCTTAAACCGGCCAGCTCCAGCAACAAGCCCTTGACCTCGGTGGCCGCGATCCGGTCCCGGGCCGCGGACGCGTCGGAGCAGAGCAGCACCGGGGCGTCCGCCGGGTCGGTGGGCAGCCGCCCGTGCGAACCGCGGACCGCCCGGGCACCGGCGTCCAGGCCGACGGCGCTCATCAGGTAGCGCATGCCGAGCTTCTTGCGGGCCAGCGCCACGCCGGCACGAGCCTTGGCGGCACCGGGATTGGCCGGGTCGAAGAACAGCTCGGCGGGGTCGTACCCGGGCTTGCGGTGGATCTCGACCAGCCGGGCGAAGTCGGGCGCGTTGGCGTCGTCGAGCCAGTAGTAGTAGGTGAACCAGGAGTCCGGCTCGGCCACCAGCACCAGTTCGCCGGCGCGCGGATGGTCCAGCCCGTGCGCGGCCTTGCCGTCGGCGTCGAGCACCTCGGCCACGCCGGGGAGTCCGGCGCAGAGCTTCGCCACCGCCGGCACGTCGGCCGGGTCCTTGACGTAGACGTGCGCGATCTGGTGGTCGGCGACGGCGAACGCCTTCGACGTCCAGGGGTCGAGGTACTCCATGCCGGCCTGGGTGTGCACCCGCAGCAACCCCTCGCTGCGCAGCAGCCGGTTGACGTCGACCGGCCGGGACACGTCGGTGATGCCGTACTCCGACAGCACCACCACCGTGGCGTCCCGGGCGCGGGCGGCGTCCAGCAGCGGCCCGAGGACGGCGTCCAGCTCGGCCGCCGCCGTGGCGGCCTGCGGCGACGAGGGGCCGTACCGTTGCAGGTCGTAGTCCAGGTGGGGCACGTAGACCAGGGTCAGGTCGGGTGACACGTCGGCCAGGATCTGCTCGGCCGCCTGGCAGATCCACTTCGACGACGGCAGCGCGGCGGTCGGCCCCCAGTAGGTGAACAGCGGGAAGGTGCCGAGCCGGCCGGTCAGCGCGTCGTGCAGCTCCGGCGGGTCGGTGTAGCAGTCCGGCTCCTTGCGGCCGTCGGCGTAGTACACCGGGCGGGGCGTGACGGTCCAGTTGACGTCGGCGCCCATGGCGTACCACCAGCACACGTTGGCGACGGTGTAGCCCGGCTCGGCCCGGCGGGCCGCGTGCCAGAGCTTGTCCCCACCGACCAGGGCGTTGTGCTGCCGCCACAGCAGCACCTCGCCCAGCTCCCGGAAGTACCACCCGTTGCCGACGATGCCGTGCCCGCTGGGCTGCTCGCCGGTGAGGAACGTGGACTGCACCGAACAGGTCACCGCCGGCAGCACCGTGCCCAGCTCGGCCCGGAAGCCGCCGTCGGCGACGCCGCGCAGTCGGGGCATGTGCTTCAGCAGTCGCGGGGTCAACCCCACCACGTCGAGGACCACCAGTCGCCGGCTCATCGCGTCACCTCCATGCTCACGGTTCGGTCTGCGGTCAGCCCGAGGCCGACCAGTTCGTCGCGGGCGAACGCCAACTCGGCGGCGATGCCGGCGGCCAGCTCCGCGTCGGTGCCGGGCCGCCGTGCGGCCGGCAGGACACCCCAGGTGTACGTCTCGACGTCGAGGTGGTCGCAGCCGGCGACCGGCCCCTCGAAGAGCGCTCTCAGGGCCGCACGGAGAACCGGCAGGGTAGAGCCGAGCGGCTCCTCGGGCGGGGCGTGCAGGGGCACGTGGTAGTGCACCCGCCACGGGCCGGGAAGCTCCCGGTCCAGGGCCTCGTCGAGATCGTCGGCGGCGTACGCCTCGTCGGCCGGGTCGGCCACGCCCGCGCAGCCGGCGCTGCGGGTCTGGTGCAGGAAGCGCGGCTCCACCCAGCGGCGTAGCGCGTCGGCCCCACCGGCCGGGTCGGCCGCCTCGACGGCTGCGGAGACCTGCACCTTCACCACGGGCAGTCCGGCCGCCCGCAGCCGGTCCAGCGCCGCCGCCGGCTCCTCCCACGCGCAGGCCAGGTGCGCGAGGTCGAGGCAGACTCCCATCCGGTCGGTGTCCATGCCGGACAGCAGCGCGGCGGCCTGCCCGGTGCTCTCCACCACGCAACCGGGCTCCGGCTCGAACGCCACCCGCACCTCGCGGCCGGTGTCCCGCTGCACGTCGGCCAGGCCGGCCGCGAGCTGGTCGAGCCGCCGCCGGGCGGCGTCCGCCAGGTCGGTGTCCCACGGCTGACGCCAGGCCAACGGCAGGGTGGAGATCGAGCCCCGGGCCGCGTCGTCGGGCAGCAGGTCGGCGAGCACCCGGGCCAGATCCAGGGTGTACGTCAGTCGCTGCTCGGTCGTCCAGTCCGGGTGGTACACGTCCTGCTTGACGACGGGGGCCTGGAAGGCCGCGTACGGGAAGCCGTTGAGGGTGACCACCTCCAGACCGCGCGCGTCCAGTTCGGCCCGGAGCCGGCGGCGCAGCGCCGGGTCGGCGGCCAGTTCGGCGGCGACCGGGGCGGCCAGCCACAGGCCGAGCCCGAGCAGGTCGCTGCCGAGCGCCTGACGCACCGGCACGGCGTAGGTGTCCAGCTGGGCGAGGATGCCGGCCAGGTCCTCGGCGGGGTGCACGTTGGTGCAGTAGCCGAGGTGGACCGTCTCGCCGCCGGAATGTCGCAGCCGCATCAGCTACCACCGCGCAGGATCGAGTTGCCGGTCTGCGGGTCCACGGCGACGGGCGCCTCCACGTCGCCGAGGTCGAGCCGACCCGACTGCCCGTAGAACTCCACCGGGTTGCGCCACAGCACCTTGTCGACGTCGTCGTCGCTGAAGCCGGCCTGACGCATCGCCTCGCCGGTGGCCCGGGTCAGCAGCGGGTCGGAGCGTCCCCAGTCGGCGGCCGAGTTGACCAGCATCCGTTCGGTGCCGTACTCGCGCAGCAGCTCGACCATCCGCGACGGGGTCATCTTGGTGTCCGGGTAGATGGAGAAGCCCAGCCAGCAGCCGCTGTCCTTGACGAGCTTGACGGTCACCTCGTTGAGGTGGTCGACCACCACCCGACCCGCGTCGATGCCGGACTCGGCGACCACGGCGAGGGTGCGTTCGCAGCCCCGGGCCTTGTCCCGGTGCGGGGTGTGCACCAGCGCCGGCAGGTCGTACGCCACGGCGAGGGCGAGTTGCGCCGCGAACGCCTCGTCCTCCTCGGGGGTCATCGAGTCGTACCCGATCTCGCCGACCGCCACGACCGCGTCCTTGTCCAGGTAGCGGGGCAGCAGGTCGAGCACCGGGCGGCAGCGCGGGTCGTTGGCCTCCTTCGGGTTGAGCGCGATGGTGGCGAAGTGGCGCACCCCGAACTGCCCGGCCCGGAACGGCTCCCAGCCGATCAGCGAGTCGAAGTAGTCGACGAACGACGCGGCGCTGGTGCGCGGCTGCCCCAGCCAGAACGCCGGCTCGACCACCGCGAGGACGCCGGCGCCGGCCATCCGTTCGTAGTCGTCGGTGGTGCGCGAGGTCATGTGGATGTGCGGGTCGAAGATGCGCATGTCACGCCTCCCGGGGCAGTGCGGCGGTGAGCCGGTGGAGCAGGTCGGTGGCGTCGGCGGGCAGGTCCCGGCCGGCGGCGTGCCGTTCGGCGGCGAGCGCGGCGAGCATCGCGGCCAGCTCAACGTCCGCCCGGCTGTCCAGGTCGGCCACCGCGGCGAGCGGCACCCCGCTGAACACGCACTTGAGCACCGCCTGCCGCCAGGCGGCCGGGTCGAGGTGCCGGGCGTACGGGCCGAGCGCGGCGGCGACCAGCCGGGTGTCGTTGGTCCGGATCGCGTCGTGCAGCAGCGGAACCGCCTCGGGGCCGATCGGCAACAGCGGCAGGGCCCGCAGCACGGCACGCCGTTCGGCGGCGTCGCCATGCTGGTAGAGGCTGTCGGCGTACGCGGCGTGCTCGCCGGGCAGGCCGGTCAACAGCAGCACCCGGGCCGCGTCGTCGGCGGTCCAGCCGGGTGCGTCCGGCAGCGCGGCCCGACCACAGCGCCGGCCGGCGGCCGGAAAGAGCCGGGTGATCGCGGTGGGCTCGGCCGCGACCCGGCGCAGCGCCGTGTCCAGCCAGTCGGGATCGGGTACGCCCCGCAGCGCGGCCCGCAGTGAATCCGGTGTCATTCCGTCTCCTCCCTCGTGCTGCTGTGCTGCCGTGCGCCGCGGCGGGCACCCCGGGCTTCCCCTTTGCTCTGCTTCACTCCAGGAGACGGCCGGTGTCCGGATATCGGACGCCCGCTGTTGCCTCCGTTGAAGCAGAGCAAAGGGCGCCCGGGGAAACCTTGTCCTCGGTGCGCCGCGCGCCGGCCATCGCGGTGGCCGCGGCGGCACGCAGGAACTCGATCGACCGGGCGGCCACGGCGGGTGCGGCGTGCGAGTCGCGGGGTAGCTCCACCGCGACCAGGCCGCGGTAGCCGGCGGCGGCCAGGGCGGCCAGCACCGGCGGGAAGTCGATCTCGCCGGTGCCGAACTCCAGGTGCTCGTGCACGCCCCGGCGCATGTCGTCGATCTGCACGTTGACCAGGTGCTCGGCGACCTCGGCGACGCACTGCGGCACCGGCTGAGGCTCCAGGCACCGGCAGTGGCCGATGTCGAGGGTGATGCCGAGGCGGGCCGGGGCGCCGAGCGCCGCGTGCAGTCGACGCCAGTCGGCGATGTCCTGCACCAGCATTCCCGGTTCCGGTTCGAAGCCGAGGGTCACGCCCGCGCTGTCGGCGGCGTCGACCACGGTGGCGCAGCCGGACACGAGCCGGTCCCAGGCGCACTGCGGCGACACCGCCTCCGGGCGTACGCCGGCCCAGAACGAGACGGCCTCCGCGCCCAGGTCGGCGCCGATCCGCACGGCCCGGCGCAGGAACTCGATCCGCCGGGTGGGGTCGTCGTGCAGCAGCGTCGGGGCGTGCTTGTGCCACGGGTCCAACAGGTAGCGGGCCCCGGTCTCGATCACCACCCCGAGACCCAGCTCGGACAGCCGGCGGCCGACCGCGGCGATCCGGCGGGTGAGTCCGGGCGCGAAGGGGTCCAGATGATCGTGGTCCAGGGTGAGCGCCACCCCGTCGTAGCCCAGGTCGGCGATGACGGCGAGCGCGTCGTCGAGCCGGTGGTTGGCGAAGCCGTTCGTGCCGTACCCGAGGCGCAACGTCGTCGCGTCGTCCGGCGCGGATCGGGGCCGGGGCACCGTCATGTCGGGGAGACCTTCCGGGCCAGCCGGCGGCCCAGTGGCGCGGCCGCCGCGACGGCCAGCCCGAGCAGGCCGGCGCCGCCACGGGCGGTGAGCGCTCCCTGAAGGGCCGGCAGGCCGGTGATCCCCGCGCCCACCGCCGCGCGGACCTTCCCGGCCGACGGATCACGGACCACCTGCACCTGGGCCGCGCCGTAGCGGGCGGCGTACCACCCGGCCAGCACGGCGGGCAGCGCGGCGGCGATCCCAGCGCGCCGGGGTACGGCGACGGCGGCGCTCGCGGCGACGACGGCGGTGCCGGCCAGGGTACGCATCGGCAGGGCGGCGTCCGCGCCGCTGACCTCGCGACGGGACAGTGCGGTGACCGTCCAGGTGTGGGCCGCCACGGTGGCCGCCGAGGGCAGCGCCCGCGCCAGCCGGCCGCCGGATGCGCCCAGCAGCACGTCCAGCCCTCGGCAGGCGGCCATCACGGCGGGGCCGGCGGCGGTGTTCTTGGCCAGCAGGTCGTACCCCCAGATGCTGGCGGCCAGCGGCACCGCGAGCGCGGCGGCGCGGCGACCGCCCACGGCGGCGGCCAGGCCCACGCCGGCGGCGGTCAGGCCGGCGGCGAGACCCAGCGCGGCGGTCGGGGTGACCCGGCCGCTGGGGATCGGGCGCTCGGGGCGTTCGACGGCGTCGAGCCGCCGGTCGGACCAGTCGTTGGCGGCCATGCCGGCCCAGTAGAGCAGCACCGACGCGCCCGCCAGGGCGGGAGTACGCGGGCTCAGCGCGCCGGCCGCCGCCGCGCCGGCCACGACGTCCCCGGGGACCGAGAGCGCGGCCGGCGCGCGGACCAGCTCGGCCAGGTCAGCCAGCGTGGTCATGGCCACCGTCCGGGCCGGCGTGCAGTCGCTGGGCGAAGTCGGTCAGCCGGGCCCACTGCTCGACCAGCGAGTGGGTCGGCGTGCCGAGCGGGTCCTTGAAGAAGAAGCCCAGGTCGGCCAGCGGCCCGACGTGCCCGGCGGCGTGCGCGGCGGCGGTGAGGCGGGCCAGGTCGAGCACCAGCGGCGCGGCCAGCGCCGAGTCGCAGCCGTGCCAGGTGAACTCCATCCGCATGCCGGTGCCGAGGAAGCCGGCGAACGTGATCAGATCCCAGGCGGTCTTGAAGTCGCCCAGCTCCTCGACGTACTCGATGCGGGTGTTGCCCTGCGGCACGTAGCCGAGCGTCTCGCCGAGCACGCGTTGCTTGCTCTGCACCTTGGCCGCGTTGGCGGCCGGGTCGGCGAGGGTGGCGCCGTCGCCGCCGCCGAGCAGGTTCATCCCGGACCAGGAACGTACGGCGAGGTTGCGCATCGCGAACATCGGCGCGAGCACCGACTTGACCAGGGTCTCGCCGGTCTTGCCGTCGTGCCCGGCGTACGGCAGACGGCGCTCCTGCGCCAGCGCGGCCAGCGCCGGCAGCCGCAGGCCGGTGGACGGCGTGAAGTCGACGTAGGGGCAGCCGGCCAGCAGCGCCGCGTACGCGTAGAGGGAGCTGGGCGGCAGCACCTCGTCGGGGCCGTCGAGCGCGGCGCGCAACGCGGCCGGGTCGGCGTGCCCGGGGTGCGGTCGGGGCACGGCCTCGGTGGCGGAGACGTTGACCACGACCACGCGGTCCAGGTCGTGGCGCTCCCGGAAGCTGGTCAGGTCGCGGACCACGGCCGCGGCCCGGTCGGCCTGGGTGGCACCGACCGGCGCGGGGCGCAACTCCTGCTCGACCACGCCCAACTCGTCGCGGAGCGCGGCGACCAGCCGCCCGGGGATGACACCGGCGTCGGCGAGCGCCTCGGCGCGCTTGCACAGCGGGGTGGTGGCCACGTCGTGCCCGCCGAAGACCAGGTCCGCGAAGGACGGCAGGGCGGGACCGCGCAGGTCCGGCAGCTCGGTCACACAGCCGGTGGGCCCGGCCAGGCCGGCTCGCAGCGCGAGCCCCCCGACGATGCTGGTGGTCGCGACGGAACCGCGCGCCCCTACCAGCCAGACACCTGTTCGCATGGTGCTCCTTCCTCATTTTCCGAGGAACCGTCGGTACCGCTAAATATAGGAATATCAGAATATGTTTCGGAAAGATACGGCCCGGTTTCGGAAAAGTTTCGGGCCAGATGGATGGGCCCCGCCCGCCCGACCCGTACCGGTACGAAGCCGGCCCGGCGTCGGCGTCGGCGGCGACGACGACGGACCGGATCTCGGCACGGGTACGGACAGACGGGGCTGGCAGGCAGGGTCGGTCGGCGTCTCGACCCTGCCTCCCCCGCATCCGCCGGCCGGGGCGGTGGCATGCCCCGACCGGACGTCTCAGGTTGCCGCGCCCACCGGATCCTCGACTGGGGTGCGGTCCGCCGTGCGGTGGCAGGCGGAAGCGGTACGGGTGGGGGCAGCGGCGGGCGATGTCATCGGATCCTCCGGATCGCCGGGGGTGGTGGTGGCGGTCCTCCGGTGCGGCCGGGGAATCCCGGTCCGGTCGCACCGGACGACCGTCCTATCCGTGCGCCACCGGGCCTCAAGGGCCCGGCTGCACACTCTCCGGAGCCGACCTCGTCCCGGCCGCGGGGCGCAAACCGCGGCCGGTCCCTCGCCGGTCGGCTCCGGAAAGCCGGTCGGGCGACGGCGGCGCGAGCACCGCCGTCGCGGATGGTCAGGGGGTCAGACGGCGACCACGGTCAGCGCCGGTTCCACGTCGGTCCACGAGGACCCGGTCTCCGCCGAACGGGTCACCGCGTCCAGCACGAGCTGGACCTGCAACGCGTCGGCGAAGGAGGGCGCCGGGTCGGTGCCGGTGGCGATCGCCTCGATGAGATCGCGCATCTGGTGGGTGAAGGAGTGCTCGTAGCCGATGATGTGACCCGGAGGCCACCACGCCGACATGTACGGGTGGTCGCCCTCGGTCACCAGGATCCGGCTGAAGCCCTGCTCGAGCGTCGGTCGGGTGGCGTCGTAGAACTCCAACTCGTTGAGACGCTCCAGGTCGAAGACCACGCTGCCCAGCGAGCCGTTGATCTCGACACGCAGGGCGTTCTTGCGGCCCGTGGCGAAACGGCTCGCCTCGTACGTGGCCAGGGCGCCGCCGTCGAGCCGGGCCACGAAGACCGCGGCGTCGTCGACGGTGACCGTCCCGGTGGTCGGAACGCTTCCGTCGGCCGACTCGCCGTCGACAGTGGCCGCCAGCCCGCTCGACTCGGCCGGCAACGGCCGCTCCTTGACGAACGTCTCGGTGATCGCGCTGACGCCGGTGATCTGCTGGCCGACGACGAACTGCGTCAGGTCGATGATGTGCGCACCGATGTCACCGAGCGCGCCGGAGCCCGCCCTGTCCTTCTGCAACCGCCAGACCAGCGGGAACTGCGGATCCACGATCCAGTCCTGCAGGTACGTCGCTCGGACGTGCCGTATCACCCCGAGTCGTCCCTCGGCGACCATCTGGCGCATCATCGTGACCGCGGGGACCCGGCGGTAGTTGAACCCGCACATCGACCGCACCCCGGCGGCGCGGGCGGTGTCCGCCGCGGCGGTCATCGCCCGTGCCTCGGCCACCGTGTTGGCCAGCGGCTTCTCGCACAGCACGTGCTTGCCGGCGGCCAACGCCGCGAGGGCGATCTCGGCGTGACTGTCGCCCGGGGTGCAGACATCGACAACGTCGATGTCGTCCCGGTTGACGAGGTCACGCCAGTCGGTCGTGTACGCGTCCCAGCCGAGCCGGTCGGCGGCGTCGGACACCGCTGTGGTGTCCCGGCCGCAGATCAGCGCCATCCGGGCCCGCGCCGGCAGGTCGTACACGCGGTTCACGGTGCGCCACGCCTGTGAGTGCGCGGCGCCCATGAACGCGTAACCGACCATGCCGATCCGCAGTTCTCTGTCTGTCGTGGACAAGGTGGGTCTCCCCCCGGTATGTCAGAACCCGAGCTTGTCGTAGCTGCTCGCGTTCTCCTTGGTGATCGTCTCGGAGGCGAGGGTCACTTCCTTGGGCACCTGCAGCTCCGTCAGGTCGCCCAGGCCACGGCCCTGCGCGATGAGCCGCGCGAGCGAGATCGCCGAGGACGCCATCGACGGGTTGTAGGTGACCGTCGCCTTGAGCACCGAGTTGTCGGCCTTGATCGCGTCGATCGCGAGCTTGGAGCCCGCGCCGCCGACCATGAAGAACTCCGACCGGTTGGCCTGCTTGACGGCCGCCAGCACACCGATGCCCTGGTCGTCGTCGTGGTTCCAGACCGCGTCGATCTTCGGCAGCGCCTGGAGGAGCTGGGCCGCCTCGCGCTGGCCGCTGTCCGAGGTGAACTCGGCCGAACGCCGGTTGCTCACCTTGAACCCGTAGGTCGCCAGGGCGGCCTTGAAGCCCTCGCTGCGCTCGACCGTCAGCGGGATCTCCAGGCCGGCGATCTCACCGATGACCGGGTTGGCGACGCCCTTGTCCTTGAGCTGCTTGCCGATGAAGTGGCCGGCGGAGACGCCCATGCCGTAGTTGTCACCCTTGATGACCAGCCGCGAGGCCAGCGCGTCGGGGAACGCCCGGTCGAGGTTGACGATCGGGATGCCGGCCTGCATGGCCTGGAGGGCAACGGCGTTGACCTCCTTGCCGTCGTGCGGCAGCACGACGATGATGTCCGGCTTCTGGGCGATCAGGGTGCCGAGCGTGGAGCGCTGGGCCTCCGAGTTCGACCCGCCGTCGACCTCCTTGAACTCCACGTCCGAGTACGCCGCGGCCTGGGCCTTGGCGTTGGCGTGGATCGCGCCCATCCAGCCGTGGTCGGCGGCCGGGGCGGAGAAGCCGATGACGACCTTCTTGCCCGGAGCGTTGTTGCCCTCGGCGTTGCCAGCGGCCTTGGTCTGGGTGCTGGCGGCCGGGGTCTCGTTACTGGTGCAGGCGGTCAGCAGGGTGGCGGCGCCAACCGCGGCACCACCGAAGAGCAACCGGCGGCGCGACAGGTCGCGACTGTTCTGGGTCATGAACGACCTCCTGGGAGCGGGATTTCATCTGGGTGAGGGTGTGCGAGGTCCGGCCACCGTCGAAGATCGACGTCGCCTGGACAACGGTGCGGTGCGTCAGGTTGCGGTGGTGACCCTGTTCCGCGCGAGGAGCCGAGTGACTGACTTGAACTTGAACTGCTGGATCAGGACGGCGCCGACGATGATGCCGCCCTTGACCATGTTCTGCGCCTCGATGGAGAGGCCGTTGATGGCGAAGAGGTTCGTGATCGTGGCGAAGATGATGACGCCCAGCAGCGAGCCGACGATCGTGCCGCGGCCTCCGCTGAGCAGCGTCCCGCCGATGATCGCGGCGGCGATCGCGTCCAACTCGTACAGGTTGGCCATCGCCGCCTGCGCCGAGGTGGCCTGCGAGGTGAGCATGATGGCCGCGATGCCGCAGCACAGGCCGGACAGCGCGTAGAGCAGCATGGTGTGCCGGCGGACGTTGATGCCGGCCAGCCGCGCGGCCTCCGGGTTACCACCGACGGCGATGGTCCGCCGGCCGAAGGTCGTCCGGTTGAGCAGGACCCATCCGGCCAACACCACCGCGCCGAGGATGTAGACCAGGATCGGGATTCCGATCACCTTGCGGGCGGCGATGTCGTTGATGAACGTGCTGCTGGACACCTGGGTCTGCTTGTTGGAGATCGACGCCGCCAGGCCGCGCGCGGCCACCAGCATCGCGAGGGTCGCGATGAAGGGCACCAACCTGCCGTACGAGATGAGCACGCCGTTGACCAGGCCGACGCAGATGCCCACCACGAGGGCCGTGAAGATCATGCCGCCGGCGCCGTAGCTCTGGGTGGCCACCGTGGTGCACCAGACCCCGGCCAGCGCGACGATCGCTCCGACCGACAGGTCGATGCCGCCGCCGATGATCACGAAGGTCATGCCGACCGTGACCACGCCGACGACCGAGGCGAGCTGGAGGATCGCCAGGACGTTGTTCCAGACCCAGGTCGGGTCGCCGTACAGGTCCGGCTTGGTGATCGCGCCGACCACGACGAGCGCGGCCAGCACGCCGATCAGGCCGAGGTTGCGCTTCGCACCGTCGCCGCCGTCGCCCCGCCACCAGGAGAGCTTGCCGACCGATGCCGTCTTTTCGCTGGCCACCGCCGTCTCCGCCGGGTCCACCGGCGGCGACTGGGCCGGAAGCTGCGGGCGCTCCGGTGTCGCGGTGGGTGTGGGAGTCGCGTCGCTCATGCCGGTGCGCCTTCCATCAAGGACCCCGCCATAACGAGGTCAAGCACAGTGTTCTCGTCCAGTTCGCCGGCCGCGGCCTCGCGGACGACCCGGCCTTCGCGCATCACCAACACCCGGTCGGCGAGGCCCAGCACCTCGGGTACCTCGCTGGAGACCAGCAGCACGCCGACGCCCTGCGCGGCCAGTGAGCGGATGACCTGGTACAGCTCGGCCCGGGCGCCCACGTCCACACCCCGGGTGGGCTCGTCGAGCAGCAGCAGCTTGGTCCCGCCGAGCAACCACCGGCCGACCACGACCTTCTGCTGGTTGCCGCCGGACAGGGTGCGTACCGGCCGGTCGACGTCCCGGGGACGCAGCTCCAGGGTCTCGGCGATCCGGTCCGCCTCGGCGCGTTCCGCCGCCGCGTTGGTGAAGCCGAGCCGCGCGTACCGGCCGAAGGTGGCCAGCGTGACGTTGCGGTAGATCGGCTCGCCCAGCAGCAGCGCCTGACTCTTGCGCTCCTCCGGGGCCATGCCCATGCCGGCCCGCACCGCCGCCCCGACGCCGGGGCGCAGCACCTTGCCGTCCATCCGCACCGTGCCGGCCTCCGCCAGCCGGGCGCCGTAGATCGTCTCCAGCAGCTCGGAGCGGCCGGAGCCGACCAGGCCGGCGATGCCGACGATCTCGCCGGCCCGCACGTTCAGCGAGACGTCGGCGAACTCGCCGGTGCGGGTCAACCCCTGCACCTGGAGCAGCTCGGTGCCGGCGGTGGCGTCGGCCGGGCGGTCCGGGAAGACGTACTCGATGGTCCGGCCGGTCATCCGGCTGACCAGGTCGCGGGTCGGGGTGTCGCGCGCCGGCAGGTTCGCCGCCGTGGTCCGGCCGTCCTTGAGTACGGTGACCCGGTCGCCGATCTCGCGGATCTCCTCCATGCGGTGGGAGATGTAGATGACGGCGATGCCCTGCGCGGTCAGCTCGCGGATGATCCGGAACAGGTTGCCGACCTCGTCGTGGGCCAGCACCGCGCTCGGCTCGTCCATGATGATCAGTCGCGCCTCGTGCGACAGTGCACGGGCCATGCTGACGATCTGCTTGCCGGCCGCCGGCAGGGAGCGGACCATCCGCCCGGGCGGGATCTCGCCGTGCCCGAGCCGGCTGAGGATCTGCCGGGTGTGCCGGGCCATCCGGCCGCGCCGGACGAAGCCGAAGCTGCGGTACTCGTGCCCGAGGAACGCGTTCTCCGCGACCGAGAGGTCTTCGACGAGATCGAGTTCCTGGTAGATGGTGGCGATGCCGGCCTTCATGGCGGCCTGCGGGTTGGCGAAGGTGGCCGGTTCGCCGCGCCACTCCACCAGCCCGGAATCCGGCTGGTGCACGCCGGCCAGCACCTTGATGAGCGTGGACTTGCCGGCGCCGTTCTGCCCCAGCAGGCAGTGCACCTCTCCGGCGCGTACCTCGAGCTGGACCCCGTCCAGGGCGCGTACGCCGGGGAAGGTCTTGACCACGTCGGTGAGGCGCAGGACCACCTCGCCCGCGACGGTGTCGGGCGGAGCTTCGACCAGCGGCGCGGCGGCGTCGGCGTCGGCCGACCCGGTGGTGGCGGTCTCGTCGGACAGGGCCACGGTCTCCTCCTCGCTCATGATGCTTCCCCGAAGGCGACGTCGCTGGCGAGCACGGCCGCGCCGGCGACACCGGCCCGGCCACCCAACTCGGACAGCACGACGGGCAGGTTGCCGGTAGCCAGGGGCAGTGACCGGCGGTAGACCACGCTGCGAATCTCGGCGAGCAGGATGTGCCCGAGCTGGGCCAACCCGCCGCCGATCACGATCATCGACGGGTTGGTGAAGCTGACCAGGCCGGCGAGCACCCCGCCGACCCGGCGTCCGCCGTCGCGGATCAACTGGATGCAGGTCACGTCGCCCTCGACGGCGCCCTCGGCGACGTCCAGGGCGGTGACCGTGCCACGCAGGCTCAACCGCTCGGCCAGGGCCGGCGACGACCCGCTGCGGGCCGCGGCGAACGCTTCCTTGGCCAGCGCCGCGCCGCTGAACAGCGCCTCCAGGCAACCCGCGTTGCCGCAGGAGCACATCGGGCCGTGCGCGTCGACCTGGATGTGGCCGATGTCCCCGGCACAGCCGTCGGTCCCCCGGTAGACCTCACCGGAGAGGTAGATGCCGCAGCCGACACCCGTGCCGATCTTCACGAAGAGGAAGTCGTCCACCGAGTGGGCGACCCCGCCGTGGCGTTCCCCGATGGCCATGATGTTGACGTCGTTGTCGACCACCGCCGGGCAGGCGTGCTCGCGGCTGAGCAGCTCGCGGACGGGGAACCGGTCCCAGCCCGGCATGATCGGCGGCGACACCGGCACTCCGTCGCGGAAGCTCACCGGCCCGGGTACGCCGATGCCCACCGCGTCCAGCCGCTCGTACGCCCCGTCGACCCGGGCCTTGTGCAGCAGCTCGTTGACCCGTTGCAGGGTGACCTTCGGGCCGCTGCGGATGTCGGCCGGCTCGGCGTAGTGGGCCACCGGTTCGAGGCGACCGTTGACCACCTCGACGTCCATCGAGCTGGCGCCCAGGTCGACGGCGGCGAAGCGCAGCTTCGGGTTCAGCTCGACGAGCGTCGAGCGACGCCCGCCCCGGGAAGCGGCGAAACCGGCCTCGGCGACGTACCCGAGCGCGACCAGCCGGTCCAGCTCGGCCAGCAGTCGCGGGCGCGGCATCTGGAGCCGGTCGCCCAGCTCGGCACGGGACACGGCCCCCTCGTCGCGGAGCAACCGCAACAGTCGGACGTGCAGGGGGTCGACGGTCCGCACGCGCGGTTCACCTCTTCATCGGACTCGTTCACATCGACGCAATGTCGATGTGTTGTGTCCGACACAGTAGGAGCGCTCTGCGCCGCGTGTCCAGAGCTTCAGCCGTTCCGTTCCCAACTTTTGTCCGAAGGAACAAAAGCTTCAAGTGGATCAAGAAAAGGATAACGGCGTGCCCGCAGGCGCTCGCGTGCAGTTCCATCGACAGACACGAACCCGCCCCGCCAGCGGGTCTCTGCTGGCAGGGCGGGTTCGTGTCGGTGCGGGCTGACTCAGTCGCCGGTTGTGCGGGCGGCCGGCTGGCTCAGCCGCCGGTGTGCGCGGTGCCCTTCTTGCGGAGCTTGCGGTCGTCGCGCAGCTCGACGTACGGCTCTTCGTCCACGGGGTGCCCGGCGGAGATGGCCCGACCGCGCTCCAACTCCGCGTCGAACTCCGCCCCGAGCAGGATCGCGATGTTGCTCAGCCACAGCCAGACCAGGAAGATGATCACGCCGGCCAGCGCCCCGTACGTCTTGTTGTACGAGCCGAAGTTGCTCACGTAGAAGGCGAACAGGCCCGAGATCACCAGCCAGATCACCACAGCCAGCACGCCGCCCGGGCTGACCCAGCGGAACCCGCCGTGCCGGGCGTTCGGCGAGGCCCAGTAGAGGATGGCGAACATCAGGCTGACCAGGAGCAACAGCACCGGCCACTTGGCCACGTTCCACACCGTGACCGCCTCGGAGCCCACGCCGACGACGTCGCCGACCACCTCCGCGAGGCGGCCCGTGAAGACCACGATCACCGCACTGACCAGCAGGAGTACGCCGATCACCGCCGTCACGCCGACCCGGATCGGCAGTGTCTTCCAGATCGGCCGGCCCTCCGGCACGTCGTAGATGGTGTTCGAGGCGCGCATGAACGCGGCGATGTAGCCCGACGCCGACCAGAAGGCCGCCAGCAGACCGATGATCGCCGCGATGCTGGCCAGCCCGCCGTTGTCGTTCGCCGTTCCGATCGCGTCGTTGATGATCGTCTGGATGCTGCCATCCGGCACCGCCTGGTTGACCGTGTCCTTGACACCCTCGGTGGCGCTGGTGCCCAGCAGCCCGAGGATGGAGATCAGCACCAGCAGCCCCGGGAAGATGGACAGCACCCCGTAGTAGGTCAGCGCCGCCGCCCAGTCGGTCAGGCTGTCGTCCTGGAACTCGCGGACCGTCCGACGCAGCGCCGCCTTCCAGCCGCTGCCGGGCAGGTCGGTGGGGCTGTCCGGGCCGTCGTCGGGCCCGACCGGTCCGACCGGCGCGCTGGCCCGGTCCCGCTCGGTGCGGGCGCGCGTGCGGGGGTCGTGCTCGCTCCGGCCGTGCTTGCGATCGCGCGCGGTGCTGTCGTGGGCGGTGCTGTCGTGGGCGCTGTGCTGGCGCTCGCGCTGGGCGGAAGACTCGTCCGAGGCCATCGCCCCTCCTCGTCGTCGGCGGTGTCACCTGCGGACATGCCCCGTCGACGGCCTCGGATAACCCCCTACTTGTAGAGCATCCTGCCCATCCGGCGCGAGGCCACCAGCAGACCGACCGCCATCATCGCCAGCAGGTAGAGCACGTCGAGCAACCAGAGCCAGCCGCCCGTGCCCACCGTGAGCCCGCGGAGCAGGTGCACCGCCCGGTACAGCGGAGTGACCTCGACCAGCCAGCGCAGCAGGGTCGGGTAGGCCTGCGCCGGCACGAACGTGCCCGAGAAGAAGAACAGGGTGAACTGGACCGACCCCACCAGGTCGAAGTCCTGCCAACTGCGCATGACAGTGGCGACCGCCATGCCGAGCCCGCCGAACGCGAATCCGACCAGCACCGCCGCCGGCAGCGCGGTGACGGCCCGGGTCACGGTGGTCAGGTCGAGCGCGACCATGACCCCGAGGAACGCCGCCGAGTACGCGCTGCCGCGCAGCATCGCCCATCCCAGCTCACCTAGGGCGATCTCGAACGGGCGGATCGGGGTGGCGATCATCCCGTCGTACAGCTTCATGTACTTCATCTTGCCGAAGAAGTTGAAGGTGGTCTCCGAGATCGCCCCGGTCATGGCGGAGGAGGCCAGCATCGCCGGGGCCACGAACTCGGCGTACGACACCAGCCGCCCGTCGGGCAACGGCAGGTCCCCGACCAGCGACCCCACACCCAGGCCGATGGAGAGCAGGTAGAGCAGCGGCTCCACGAAGCCGGAGAGCAACAGCAGCCAGTAGACCGCCTTCAGGGCCGTGACGTTGCGCCCGATCACCGACGCCGACCGGCGGGACGCGCCGGAGACGTCGATCAGCCGGGGCAGGACCAGCGTGACCACGGGTTCCCCCTAGACGACGAGCTTGCGGCGGAAGGTGCGCAGCGCGAGCAGCCACCCGGCGATCGCCCAGGCGGCCAGGTAGAGCAGGTGCCCGACGATCGACCACTGCGGAGCGGCACCGAGCGTGGCGGCCCGGCACAGGTCGACGGCATGCCACAACGGCGTGGCGTACGCCAGCCAGCGCAGCGCCTCGGGCAGCGACTCGACCGGGAAGAACACCCCGGCGAACAGGCTCATCGGAATGACCGCGAACCGGAACAGCATGGCCAACCAACTGTCGCTGGACACCGCCGCCGCGTACGCGAAGGTGGGTGCCGCCACGGCCAGACCCAGCAACGCCACCACCGGCAGGGTGACCACCGCCCACGGCGACCGCAGTGCCCCGAACAACCCGGTGACCAGCAGGAACACCGCGATCGTGCTGACCACCCGGAACAGCACGAAGGCCAGGTGCCCGGCCAGGATGTCGCCCACGCGCAGCGGCGACGCGCTCTGCGCCTGGTAGCTCTTGACCCACTGGAAGTTGCTGAACACCGGCCACGTCGAGTCGCCCACGGTCACCTGAAGCGCGGTCGAGGCGACCAGCCCGGGCACCAGCCACTGCAGGTAGGGCACCCCGCCGACACCCTGGTCGATGTAGCCCCCCACGCCCACGCCGAACCCGAGCACGGTCAGCAGTGGCAGCAGGAACGACGAGAACACCCCGGCCCGCCAGGTGCGCCGCAGCCCGACCAGGTAGTAGCCGAACACCGCGGACGCCGGCGCCCACGGCGGCCCCGGTCTCGCCCGCGTCCGCTCCGCCACGCTCACCGCGCCACCTCCACCCGCGTCGACCACGACCTGTCTACCCCCGGGGTACGACAGACCGCGACCCCTTTACACCGGTCCGGCTCGGGCGTGCCCGGCCCGACGCCGACGTGCCCGGCCCGCCCGGCGCTGGCGTGATCGACTCGGCTTCCGGGAAGTTGGGGCGTCGGCGGCCGAGGGAAGCCCCGACATCCGGGAAGTCGAGTCGATCACCCCGCGCCGCGCCAGCGGAGGGCTGCCCGCGCGTCGATCCGCTCCAGATCGGCGAGGTGGCGGTATCCCGTCGCCCGGACACCCCCAGGTCGGCGATCTGGTGTGGATCATCCTCGACGGAGGGTGTCGGACTCGACGAACGCGCGCCACGCGTCGGCCGTGAAGACCAGCGCCGCACCACTCGGGTCCTTTGAGTCGCGGACGGCCACCAGCCCCGGAAGGTTGTCGGCTACCTCCACACAGTTGCCGCCGCTGCCGTTGCTGCGAGTGCTCTTGCGCCACCGGGCGCCGCTCAGTTCCATGTCTCCGCCACTTCCTTCGCGTTCGTCGGGTGACTGCTGCTGCGGTGGTGCCTCATGGCAGATCAACTCGGGCTTCCGGAAAGCGGGGTGTCCCGGTCCCGCAGACACCCCGGCTTCCAGGAAGCCGAGTGGACCTTGGTGCATCGCAGGGCCTAGGCGGCCGGACGAAGCGACCGTCCAGGGACCGACCGGGACCCCGAAGTACCAACCCGGCCCTAGCGGCCCGAGGAGCTACCGGGCCGGCGACCTACCGGACACCGGCACCGAGCCCGACGAACGCGCGCCACGCCCCGGGTTCGAAGACGAGCACCGGGCCGTCCGGGTCCTTAGAGTCACGCACGGCCACCACCCCCGGCAGGTTGTCGGCAACCTCCACACAGTTGCCGCCGTCCGGGCCGCTACGAGTGCTCTTGCGCCATCGAGCGCCGGTCACATCCATGTCTCCGCCACTTCCGCCATCAGTTCGAGCGACTGCCCGTGCGATAGTGCCTCACCCCGGATTGACTCCCACACTTCGACCATCTGACGAACGTAATCGGACCGGTCGATGACCTGCCCGTGGCGCTGCCCCGCAAGGTAGACAAGGTCCTCGCCCTGAGGCGCTGTAGCGATCACGAAGGGCCCTCCGAGCCCAGCGTAAGCACCCGCGAGATCCGGCACTACCTGGATTCGCACCCGCGGAAACGCCGATCCCAGCTTCACGAGGTGCTGGATCTGCTCGCGCATCACATCCGATCCACCGATGTCTCGGCGAAGCACATGCTCATCGATCAGGGCGGTAATCAACGGCGGCCGGTCGCGGATGAGGAGCCCCTGTCGGTCCAGTCTGGCTGCCACGTGTTGCTCGATCTCGTCCGGCGCGAACAGACCGCCACCGGTCAGCAGAGCGCGGGCGTACCGCTCGGTCTGCAACAGACCCGGCACGCACAGCGGCTCGAACCACCGCAGTGCGGTGGTTTCCTGCTCGATGCCGGCCCAGTCGCGGAACCACGGCACGACGGTTTCGCGGCTGATCCGCCGTTGGATGCGTTCGAACCGGCCGTCGGCGGCGAGCACGACGTCGCAGCGGCGCGCGAAGTCCAGGCTCGGCCGACGCTCGGAGGTCTCCACCTTGGCGACCAAGGCGCCCGAGTAGCTCAACGCCTCGGCCAGCGCCGCCTGTGACAGGCCCCGGTCCGCCCGGGCCAGCCGTAACTCCTCCGCGAAGTGTTCCAGCATGGACGAACTCTCCACGGACAACCTCCGTACATCTTCGTACCGTGCCGAGCCGACCGTCGTACGCGCTGGTCGTCGGCGCGCGGAACCTCCCACCGTAGTCGGGCCATCACCAGACTGTCACGCAGCGGAACCGCTCACGGGATCGGACGGCGGGCGGAACCAGGCCGGGAGCGCCCCGTGACCCTCGATCCGGGGCGCTCCCACCCACCGAGCAGACCGGCTCACGACCAAGGGAGGCGTCGATGCCCCGCTACCGCCCGCACGTGGCGGCCCGTCCGTCGTGGCGCTGCCGGGTCTGCGGCGCCGCGTGGCCCGGCTCCCCGGCGCGGCTGGCGCTGCTCGGCGAGTACCGCGGGAACCGGACCGGCCTGCTCATCTACCTCGCCACGCTGCTCGACGAGGCAACCGGTGACCTGCCCGACACAGACCGACTGGCCGACCGCTTCCTCACCTGGGCCAGAGCCCGATGATCGTTGGCTGCTCAGCAGCACGACACGCCGGCACGGTTGTGGCTGAGCAGCCAACGATCGCCCGGCTCACCCGCGCGGGCCGCCAATCAGACCGGCTCGACCACACCGGCCGCCAACCAGCGGCGCGTCAGTCGACCAGGGTACGGCCGGTCAGGTGCAGGAAGACGTCCTCCAGGCTGCTGCGGCGCACCAGCACGTTGGCCGGCTGCAACCCGAGCGCGGTCACCTCGGCGACCGCCGCGTCGCCGTCGGGCACGTAGAGCAGAACGCGGTCGGGCAGCACCTCGACCCGCTCCCCCACCCCGTCCAGCTTGTCGGCGAACGGCGCCTGCGACTCGGCCGCGAAGCGCAGCTCGACCACCTCGCGGGTGGAGTATCGCTCGATCAGCGCCCGGGGCGAGCCCTCGGCGACGATCCGGCCGCCGTCCATCACCACCAGCCGGTCGCAGAGCTGCTCGGCCTCGTCCATGTAGTGCGTGGTGAGCACCAGCGTGACGCCCTGCTGCTTCAGCCGGAACAGGCGCTCCCACACCAGGTGCCGCGCCTGCGGGTCGAGCCCGGTGGTCGGCTCGTCCAGCAGCACGATGTCCGGGTCGTTGACCAGGGCGCGGGCGATGGTCAGGCGGCGCTTCATCCCGCCGGAGAGGGGGTCGACCTTGCTGTCGGCCCGCTCGCTGAGCTGGACGAAGTCCAGCAACTCGTCGGCCCGCGCCCGGGCCGCCCGGCGTGAGATGCCGAAGTAGCGGGCGTAGACGGTCAGGTTCTCCCGGACGGTCAGCTCCGGATCGAGATTGTCGAGCTGCGGGCACACCCCGAGGCGGGCACGGATCGCCGGCCCGTCGGCCACCGGATCCAGGCCGAGGATGCGCAGCTCGCCGGCGCTCGGTGGCGAGGTGCAACCGACCATGCGCATGGTGGACGACTTGCCCGCGCCGTTCGGTCCCAGAAAGCCGAACGCCTCACCCGACTGCACCTCGACGTCGATGCCGTCCACGGCGGTGAAGTCACCGAACCGTTTCACCAGCCCACGAGCCTGAATCAGTGGTCGCCCGGTAGTCACCGCCCGACCCTAACCGCCGGGTCCGACACCCCTCCACGCAAATACGCGCGGGCCCGACCCTCCCGGAAGCGAAACGCCGATCAATGCCCCACGCCATCGGCAATCGACAGGTATCGTCCCCCTGTGTCGCCCGCCAGCTCGCCCGATGGTCCGCCGTCACCCGCCCGACCAGCCAACTCACCCGGCGACGGGCCCGACACGAGCCCCGCCTACCAGCCCGTCCCGAACACCACCGACGCGGCCCTCACGAACGCGGCCGACGAGCCCGTCCGGAGCCCCGCCGATGGGCCGCCCCGACCACGCCCACCGGCCGAGACCGCAGAACCAGTCGACGCGGCAGAACCAGTCGACACCGCAGAGCCAGTCGACACAGCAGAGCCGACCCACACCGCAGAGCCGACCGGGTCCCCAGCACCGACCGGGCCGGGCGGCGCTGCCGAGCGGGCCACGAGGGACATGGCGGCCCAGTTCGAGGACGAGAAGCCCGGCCGGGTTCTGGTCGGTCCGGCGGCCCTCCTGCTCGGCACGGTGGCGCTGGCGGTCGGCACGCTCGCTCTCTGGCAGGTGTTCCGCCCGCTCTCGCAGGGCAGCAAGTACTACCTGATCATCTTCTTGGCCGGTGTGCTCCCGCTGGTCTTCCTCGCCTACCCGGCCGACCTGCCACGCTGGACCCGCCCGCCCAAGCGGCGACAAGCCACTAACACCACCCGGCCCGCAGACGGCACGGCACGCCCCGAGCGCACCGACAGCACCCGGCCCACCCTCGTCGACTGGCTGCTGGCCGCCCTGGCCGTGGCGGCCTGCCTCTATCCCGTCCTGCCGATCACGATCGGTACGGGTGGCGGCGGCTACAACGCGTTCCTCGACCGGCAGGGCCTGCTCGCGCCGATCGACCTGGTGCTCGGCACCGTGCTGCTGCTCCTGCTGCTGGAGGCGTGCCGGCGTACGACCGGTTGGATCCTGCCGGCGGTCTGCCTGCTGTTCCTCGGGTACGGCTACTACGGCGGGTTGCTGCCGCAGTCGTGGCCGGTCGCGCACGCCGGGCTCGACTTCCGTCAACTCGTCGACGCGTTCTACAACTCCGACAGCGGTTTCTACGGCACCCCGTTGGACGTGGCCGCCTCGTACATCGTGTTGTTCACCATCTACGGCGCGGTGTTGGAGCTGTCCGGGGCCGGGCGGTTCTTCGTCGACCTGTCGGCCGCCGCGTTCCGCCGCTCTCGGACCGCCGCCGGTCGGACGGCGGTGGCCTCGGGTTTCCTGCTCGGCACCGTCTCCGGCTCGGGTGCGGCGACGACGGTGAGCATCGGCGCGGTCACCTGGCCGCTGCTGCGTCGGGCCGGCTATCCACCGGAGCGGGCCGGCGGCATGCTGGCGGCGGCCGGAGTGGGCGCGATCCTGTCCCCGCCCACCCTCGGGGCGGCGGCGTTCATCATCGCCGAGTACCTGGGCGTCTCGTACCTTCAGGTGCTGGGCTGGGCGACGGTGCCGACGGTGCTCTACTACCTGGGCATCCTGCTCTCCGTGGAGATCGACGCCCGCCGGTCGGGCGTACGGCCGGTCGTGCTCGACGTCGGCTCACCGTGGCGGCTGCTGGGCCGGTTCGGCTACCACTTCGCCTCGCTGATCGCGATCGTCGTGTTCCTCGCGGTCGGGGTCTCCGCGATGAGGGCCGTGGTCTTCGCCATCGTCCTCACCGCCGTGCTGTCGTGGCTTGACCGCGCCCACCGGCTCACCCCGGTCCGGCTGGTGACCGCCCTCGTCACCGGCGTACGCGGGGTGCTCGCCGTCACCGCCGTGTGCGCCGCCGCCGGCATCATCACGGCGACCACCACGAAGACCGGGCTCGGGCCGCAGGCGGCGGCGCTGCTGATCGGCGGGGCGAAGGCGGTCACCGCCGACCCGACGCTGGTCCTGGTGCTCACGGCGCTGCTCGCGGCTGTCGCGCTCAGCCTGCTGGGCCTAGCCGTGCCGGTCACCGCCTCGTTCGTGATCGGGTGGGTGATCGTCGGCCCGGCCCTGCTCGACCTGGGCGTGGCCGCGCCCGCCGCGGCGATGTTCGTCTTCTACTTCGCCGTGCTGTCCGAGGTGTCCCCGCCGACCGCGCTCGCCGCCGTGGCCGCGGCCGCCGTCACCGGAGGTCGGCTGGTGCCGACCATGTGGCAGACCCTGCGGTACGCGCTGCCGGCGTACCTCATTCCGATCGCGTTCGTCATCACCCCGACCGGGCTGGGCCTGCTCGGCATCGGCGGCGTGCCGCGGGTCGCCGTCGCCGCCGTGGTGACGGCGCTCAGCGTGTCCGTGCTGGCGGTCGCCGCCGGTGGCTGGCTGCCCGGCGTAGGTCCCGCCGGCGCACCGGAACGGGTGCTCGGCGCCATCGCCGGCGTCACCCTGCTCTGGCTCGAACCCGTACCGGTCGCGGTGGGCGTGGCGCTGGCCGCCATCGCGGCGGCGGGAGTGCTCGTCCGACGCGGATCCACGGGCCGACCGCGAACACCAACAGAGGGCCAATCGCGAACACCAACCACGGGCCGACCGCGAACACCAACAGAGGAGAGACTGTGAGACGAACCGACGTACGGCTCGCCGCGGGCGTGGGCGCGCTCGCCCTCGTCCTGGCGGGCGTCACCGGCTGCGGAGGCCAGCAGGGCGGCGCGGCCACGGACGACACGGCCAGCGCGGTCACCTGCGAGGTGACCCGGGAGACCCGCGTGGGCATCGCCACCGGCAACTCGACAGGCGTCTACTACTCGGTCGGCAACGCCCTGGCCGGGCAGTTCTCGGGGGCGACCGGCGGCAAGCTCACCGGCACCGCCGCCGAGACCGGCGCGTCGGTGCAGAACGTGGAGCAGTTGGTCGGCGGCCAGTACGACGTGGCGTTCTCGCTGTTCGACACGGCGGTCAACGCGGTCGAGGGCAAGGGCAGCTTCAGCGCCCCGCAGCCGGTGCGGGCACTGGCCCGCCTCTACGACAACTACACGCAGGTGGTGGTCCGCAAGGACGCCGGGATCACCTCGGTCGCCGGCATGCGCGGTAAGCGGATCTCCACGGGCTCCCCGAAGTCCGGCACGGAGGTGATCGCGAACCGCCTGCTGGAGGCCGCCGGACTCGACCCGGCCAAGGACGTCCGGGCGCAGCGACTCGACCTCGCCAAGACGGTCGACGGCGTCAAGGACGGCAGCATCGACGGGTTCTTCTGGTCCGGCGGCCTGCCCACCGGTGGCCTGACGGACCTGTTCACCACCGCCGGTGACACGGTGACGTTCGTCGACATCTCGACGCTGCTGCCGAAGTTGACCGCGCTCGGCCCCGGTTACCAGGCCGGCACGATCGGTCGGGACGTGTACCGGACGGCGAGCGACACCCCGACCATCGTCGTGCCGAACGTGCTGCTGGTTCGCGAGGACCTGGACGCCAATGTCGCCTGCGTGATCACCCGGACGGTGTTCGACAAGCGCGACGCCCTGGCCCAGGCCAACCCGGCGGCCAAGGGGATCACGCTGGATAAGGCCCGCAGGACCCTGCCGGTGCCGCTGCACCGGGGCGCCGAGAAGGCGCTGAACGACCTGGGAGCGAGGTGACCGTCGGTCAGAGGTCGGTCGGCGCGGTGGCGGCGCGGGCCACGCCGACCAGGCGGTCGGTCTCGGCGAGCAGCGCCTCGTCGTCCGCCGGTGTGCCGGGGTCGAGTCGGACCGTCCAGGTCAGACCGTCGGCCCCGGCCGCGCGGCGGGCCGCGACGCGCGCCGCGCCGCCGGGCACCGGGTGGTGTTCGGTGTACGCGACGGAGCGGGTCACCCGGGCGCGCACCTGGTGCGGCAGCTCACCGGGGTCGAGCAGCAGGTACGTCTCGGCCGGCCCGTCGGCGACCACGAGGTAGCCGTCGCGCTCGACGACGGTCTCGGCGGGCGTGACGGTCAGCTCCCGACCGGACCAGACCGCCTTGATCAGGTCGTGCCAGCCGATGCGGTGCCCCCGACCGGGCAGCCACAGCCCGAGGTTGCTGGCCACGACGACCCCGTCGCCCTCGCCGTTGCCCACCGCCGCCCAGGCGAGCACGCGCTCGTCGGCGGCCAACGGCGGCCGGTCGGCCGGGGGCAGCTTCGGCTTGCGGCTGAACAGTCCCATCTAGAGCCCTCCCGCGGCCTGCTCGCGCAGCGCCCGGGCGTGCTGTTCCAGCGACAGCAGCTCCCCGAAGGCGGCGAAGTACTCGTCCTTGTTGTTGACCGGGTTGATCCGCTGGATCCGCGACTTGAGGTCGCGGATGCGGGCCGTCACCGACCCGAACTGCACCCGGGCCATGGTGATCGACACGTAGCGCGGGTCGGGCTCACCGTCGATACGTAGCGGCTCCACGGCCAGCTCGCCGACCAGCGCGGCGGCGGCCAGGTCCTCGCAGGCGTCGCGGACCTTCTCGATCCAGACCGCGCCGCCGGTCGCCGACGCGGCCCCGCCGGCCGCCGCCACGGCCGCGCGGACGGCCACGTGCACCGGGTGGCGGTACTCGCTGGCCTCGACCGCGTCGAACATGGGCCCGGCCAGCACGGGCTGTTGCAGGGCGAGTTTCAGCGCCTCCCGCTCGACCATCGACTGTGGGCTGTCCACGGCCGGCTCGGGGCGGGCCGGGGCGGGCCGTGGAGCGGGCGCGGTGTCCCGGCCGCCGGACGGCGGGGTGTTGGCGGCGGCGAGCACGGCCCGCTGCACCGGCTCGATCTCCATCCCGAGGTCCATGGCGAGCTTGCGGACGTACTCTGGGCGTTTTTCCCGGTCTTTGAGTTGCGCGACCAGCGGCGCGGCCCGGCGCATGGCCTCCACCCGGCCGTCGACGGTGTCCAGGTCGAAGCGGCTGATCTCGTGCCGCAGCGCGAAGTCGACGAGCGGTTCGCGGCGGGCGACCAGGTCCCGCACGGCCAGGTCACCCTTGGCCAGGCGCAGCTCACACGGGTCCATGTTGTCGGGGCTGACGGCGATGAACGTCCGCCCGACGAAGCGCTGGTCGTCGGCGAACGCGCGCAGCGCCGCCTTCTGACCGGCGGCGTCCCCGTCGAAGGTGAAGATGATCTCGCCGGCCACCGAGTCGGTGTCCAGCAGGAGCCGACGCAGCACCCCGATGTGGTCCGCGCCGAACGCGGTGCCGCAGGTCGCCACCGCCGTCGGCACGTCGGCCAGGTGACAGGCCATCACGTCGGTGTAGCCCTCGACGACGACCACACGGCCCTGCTTGGCGATCTCCCGCTTGGCCTGGTCGAGGCCGTAGAGCACGTGCGACTTCTTGTAGATCGGCGTCTCGGGGGTGTTCAGGTACTTCGGGCCGTCGTCGTCGTCGAAGAGCTTGCGCGCCCCGAAGCCGATCACGTCGCCCGCCAGGTCGCGGATCGGCCAGAGCAGCCGGCGACGGAACCGGTCGATCAGCGTGCCCGAGCGGGACTCCCGGGACAGCCCGGCGGTGACCAGTTCCTGGTGGGTGAAGCCCTGCTGACGCAGGTGCTTGGTGAGCAGGTCCCAGCCCTCCGGCGCGAACCCGCACCCGTAGCGCTCGGCGGCGGCCCGGTCGAAACCACGTTGGGCCAGGAACTCGCGCGCCGGTCGGGCCCCGGCGGTGCTGAGCTGCGCCCGGTAGAACTCGACGGCGGCGGCGTGCGCGGCGACCAGTCGCTGGCGCTGGCCCTGCTGCGGGCGCGGACGCGGGGTGCTCCGGTCGTCCTCGACGTAGCGGAGCTGGATGCCGGCGCGCCCGGCCAGCCGCTCGACGGACTCGACGAAGCTCAGGTGTTCCGCGTCCATCAGGAACTTGATCGCGTCGCCGCCGGCCCCGCAGCCGAAGCAGTACCAGACGTTGCGGGCCGGCGAGACGTTGAACGACGGGCTCTTCTCGTCGTGGAACGGGCACAGGCCCTTGAGGTTGCCGCCCCCGGCGGACTTCAGGGTGACGGTCTCGGAGATCACATCCCCGATCGAGGTGCGTTCCCGGACCAGCGCGATGTCCTCGTCCCGGATCCGCCCAGCCATGCGCCACCCCCTCGCCGTACATCCTGCCCTGCCGGGCCGACGACACGCCGGCCGGGGGACGCCGGTGTGGTGGAGGCCGCCGCCGGGGTCACCCGTTTCCGCCCGGCAGCCGGGTCCGCGCGGGGACCATGACCAGATGCGCAGGGTACGCGCCAACGGGCCCCGGCCGCCACGATGGGTGTCCGGTCGGCTGCGGATGCGCGGGCAGGGTCCGCAGACGGACGACACCGGTGAACGGCACGCCACCTGGTTGGAGCTGTTCCTCGACCTCATCTTCGTGTACGCCCTGGCGGCGGTGGTACGCCGGCTGGGCGACGATCCCACGCCGTCGCCCAGCGCCGTGCTGGCCGCGCTCGGGCTGTTCGTGGTGGTCCAGTGGGCCTGGTTGGGCCAGGTGTTCTACGACACCCGCTTCGACCCGGACGACGTACCGCACCGGCTCCTGGTCCTGGTCGCGCTGGTCGGCGCGGGCACGATGACGCTCGGGGTGGACGAGGTGCCGGAGAGCGTGCTCCTGCCGGTCGGCTACCTGATCGTGCGGGGTGTGCTGCTCCTGCTGTATCTGCGGGCCCGCCCGACCAGCCCGCCGGCCCGTACGGTGACCACGATCTACCTGCTCGGCTTCGGGTCGGGCTGGCTGATCTGGCTGGCCTCGCTGGCCGCGCCCACCAACACGCGTGCGACGTTGTGGATCGTCGCGATGCTCATCGAGCTGGCCACCCCGTGGGTCGGCAAGCGCTGGCTCAACCGGTTTCCGGTCGACGACCAGCACCTGCCTGAGCGGATCGGGCAGTTCACCATTATCGTGCTGGGCAGCGCGCTGGCCAATCTGCTCTTCGCGGTGCCGGACCATCCCCGGCCGCACATGATCGTGACGGCCGGACTGGCGTTCCTGGTGCCGGCCGGCGTCTGGTGGGTCTACACCACCTTCGTCACCACCCGCGAGCCACGGCGACGGCTGCGCGGCGGCCAGACGTACGCCTACCTGCACATCCCGCTCGGCGGCGCACTGCTGCTGCTCGGCTGGTCGCTCGGGCAGGTGGTCCGACTGGCCGACGACGAGGTGATGCGGCTACCGATGGAACTGCGGCTCGTCCTGGCCGCCTCGCTCATGGCCTGGGTGCTCTGCGGGCTGGCGTTGCACTGGGTGTGGAACCGGCCGAGCGTCGGCCGCCTCGGCATCGCCGGTTACGGCGTGGGCTCGGTCGTCCTGATCACCGTCGCGGTGCACGAGCCGAAGCTGATGCTGGCCCTGCTCTCGGTGGCGGTCGTCGGGTACGCGGTGCTGCTCACCCGACGACTCACCGCGACGGCCGAGGACTGACCTGGCCGACGCTCAGGCGGCGGCCGGCTCCTCGGCGTTCAGGCCGCGGCCGGCTCCTCGGCGGCGACCTGCCGGTTCCACTCCTGCTTCGACGAACGCCAGCCCTCGTCGTCCATGCCGCGTCGCCAGTAGCCGGAGATGGAGAGCCGGTCGAGGGGTACGCCACGCTCGCCGCGCAGCAGCCGACGCAGGTCCCGGACGAAGGCCGCCTCGCCGTGCACGAAGGCGTGCACCTGGCCGGCCGGGAACTCCAGCGAGCGCACCGCGTCGACCAGCGCCTCGCCCACCGGGCGTTCGCCGCGGTGCAGCCAGGTGAGCGTGACCGCTCCGGGGCTGAGCAGCTTCTGCTCGTCCGCCGGGTCGGCGATCTCCACGAAGACGTGTGCCGGCGCGCCCACCGGCAGCCGTTCCAGCGCGGCGGCGATCGCCGGCAGTGCGCTCTCGTCGCCGACCAGGAGGTGCCAGTCCGCGTCCGGGTCCGGCGCGTACGCCCCGCCGGGGCCGACGAAGTGCACCGGGTCACCGGGGCGCAGCGCGGCGGCCCACGGCCCGGCCAGGCCCTCGTCGCCGTGGTGCACCACGTCGACGGTCAGCTCGCCGGCGCGCGGGTCCCACCGGCGCACGGTGTACGCGCGCAGCCGGGGCCACTGCTCGCGGGGCATCTCCTGGCGGATCGCGACGAGGTCCAGCGGCTCGGGGTACGCGACGCCGGGGTGCGGGAAGACCAGCTTGATGTAGTGGTCGGTGAACTCGCCCACCGGCAGGCCGGCCAGTTCGTCCCCACCGAGGACGAGCCGGATCAGGTGCGGGGTGGGTCGTTCGGTGCGCAGTACCCGGACCGAGGTGACGTTCCTGGGGCGTTCCGTCATGCAGTTAGGCTAACCTAAGTTGTCGAACTGTCCACCAGACGGGTGTGCCAGCTCACCGCCGCCGGATCGGTGAGCGAGGCGACCTGGTCGATCACGACGCGCAGCCGGGCGTCGTCGTCGGGCGCGGCCCGCCACAGCGGAGCGAAGATCGGATCGAGCCCGCCCGGCGCTCGCCGGACCAGCGCGGCGACCAGTTCGGCCAACATCGTCCGCTGCCGCTCGTAGCGACCCCGGAACCCGCTGCGCCGCATCACGTACCGCAGGGCAATGCCCTTGAGCAGCGCACACTGCGCCCGGACCCGCCTCGGCACCACCAGGTCGGCGGCGTACCGGCGGTGCGGGCCGGGCCCGTACCGCTCCTCGGTGGCCTCCACCGCCGCCGACACGAACCGGCCGGTCAGCCCGCTCGTGGTCGACTTCAGCGCGACCTGGGCACGATGGCTGCCGTCGTAGGCGGCGAGGGGGGCGAGCAGCGGGTCGGCCAGCAACGCGACCAGCACCTCGGCCAGGTCGGCCGAGGACTCCCCCGAGTACGTGGCGGCCACGTCGGCACAGAGCGCGGCCCGTTCGTCGGCGTCGGCGAGCAGCGGACCCAGCGTGACGTACCCGCCGTGGATGCCGTCCTCGACGTCGTGCACCGAGTACGCGACATCGTCGGCCCAGTCCATCACCTGCGCCTCCAGGCAGCGCCGGTCTCCCGGCGCACCGGCCCGGAGCCACTCGAACACCGCCGTGTCGTCGGCGTACACCCCGAACTTGCGCTGCCCCGGGCGGCGCGGCCACGGGTACTTGCCGATCGCGTCGAGCGACGCCCGGGTCAGGTTCAGCCCGGCGGACGACCCGTCCGGGGCGAGCACCTTCGCCTCCAGCCGGGTCAGCACCCGCAGCGTCTGCGCGTTGCCCTCGAAGCCACCGCAGGGCGTCGCGAGCAGATCCAGCGCGGCCTCGCCGTTGTGCCCGAACGGCGGATGCCCCAGGTCGTGGGCGAGCCCGGCGACGTCGACCACGTCCGGGTCACAGCCCAGCCGGGCGCCCATCTCCCGGGCGATCTGGGCCACCTCCAACGAGTGCGTCAGCCGCGTACGCAGGAAGTCGTCGGTGCCGGCGGTGTGCACCTGCGTCTTGGTCGCCAACCGGCGGAACGCGGCCGAGTGCAGCACCCGGGCACGGTCACGCTCGTACGGCGACCGGCGGTGGCCGGTGTCCTTCGGCGGCTCCGCCACCAACCGGTCGGCCGGATCAACGCTCACTTCTCAGGCAGCACGCAGAACTCGTTGCCCTCCGGGTCGGCCAACACCGTCCACTCCACGTCGCCCTGGCCGATGTCGACGTGCCGGGCGCCCATGTCGACCAGGCGCTCGACCTCGGCCTCCCGGTTGGCGGGACGCAGGTCCAGGTGGAGCCGGTTCTTTCGCACCTTGCCCTCGGCGACCGGGCCGAAGAAGATGGCGGGGGACCGATCCGGCGACTGGCGGATCTCCACGCCGCTCGGCTTATCGGAAATGATCTGATAGCCGAGCGCCTCGGCCCACCAGCGGGCCAGCCGTGCCGGATCACGGGCATCGACGGTGAGGCTCTCCCAGACGCTTGTCATTCAGTCACCCTTCCCGTTCGACGGCGTGCACAATCGGCCGTTGCGAGCGAGCCCAGGTTACGCCCGTCACGGCCAATCGACGCGCCCCCGACGCTTCGGCGAGTGCCGAGCGCCGACGGCGACCCGGTCGTCCCGGGCCGCCGTCGGCCACCGCGTCAGCGACTGTCCGAGCCGTCGGTCTCCACTGCCGCGCGGCCGGCCTCCAGGCGTGCGACCGGCACCCGGAACGGTGAGCAGGACACGTAGTCCAGGCCGACCTCGTGGAAGAAGTGCACCGAGTCGGGGTCGCCGCCGTGCTCGCCGCAGACGCCGAGCTTCAGCCCGGGGCGCGCGGCCCGCCCCTCCTCGGCGGCGATCCGCACCAACCGGCCGACGCCGTCCCGGTCGATCGACTCGAACGGCGAGATGCCGAAGATGCCCAGCTCCAGGTAGCGCCAGAAGAACGCGCCCTCGACGTCGTCCCGGGAGAAGCCCCAGCCCATCTGCGTCAGGTCGTTGGTGCCGAACGAGAAGAACTCGGCGGCCTCGGCGATCTGACCGGCGGTCAGCGCCGCCCTGGGCACCTCGATCATGGTGCCGATCAGCACCTCGACGCCGCTGTCCCCGACCACCTCGGCAATGATCTTCTCGGCCTCGGCGCGTACCGTCTCCAACTCCTGCACGGCCCCGACCAGCGGCACCATGATCTCGGGGCAGGCCTTGCCGCCGGCGCGGACGACCGCGACGGCGGCCTCGGCGATCGCCCGGACCTGCATCGCGAACAGGCCGGGGATGACCAGGCCGAGGCGTACGCCCCGCAGCCCGAGCATCGGGTTCTCCTCGTGCATCCGCCGGACGGCCGCGAGCAGCGCCTCCTCCTTGGCCACGTCCTCGCCGCGCTCCTGGGCGACCGCCACGTTGACCGCGAGCTGTTCCAGCGGCGGCAGGAACTCGTGCAGCGGCGGGTCGATGAGCCGGACGGTGACCGGCAGGCCGTCCATCTCGCGGAAGATCTCCTCGAAGTCGGCCCGCTGCATCGGCAACAGCGCGGCCAGCGCCTCGTCGCGCTCACCCTCGGCGCGGGCCAGGATCAGCCGCTCCACCAGCTCGCGCCGTTCGCCGAGGAACATGTGCTCGGTGCGGCACAGCCCGATGCCCTCGGCGCCGAAGCGCCGGGCACGGGCCGCGTCCGTACCGGTGTCGGCGTTCGTGCGGACCGCCAGCCGCCGCTTCCCGTCGGCGTGCGTCATGATCCGGTGTACGGCCCGGACGAGCGGATTGTCGACGTGTTCGCCGTCGAGGCTGCCCTCGAAGTACTGCACGACCTCCGACGGCATGACCGGCACCTCGCCCAGGTACACCTTGCCGGTGGTGCCGTCGATGGAGACGACGTCGCCCTCGCCGACGGTCTGCCCGGCCACGGTGAACCGCTTCGCCGGCACGTTGACGTCGATCTCGTCGGCGCCGGAGACGCAGGTCTTGCCCATGCCCCGGGCCACCACCGCGGCGTGGCTGGTCTTGCCGCCGCGCGAGGTGAGGATGCCCTTCGCGGCGATCATGCCGTTCAGGTCGTCCGGGTTGGTCTCCCGGCGGACCAGGATCACCGACTCACCCTCGGCGGCCAGCTCGACGGCCCGCGCGGAGGTGAAGACCACCCTGCCGGACGCCGCGCCGGGTGACGCGCCGATGCCGGTGGCGACCGCCTCGAACTCGTGGTCGAGCTGGAAGCGGGGGAACATCAGCTGGGCGAGCTGCGCGCCGTTGACCCGGTGCAGCGCCTCGTCCTCGTCGATCAGGCCGTCGTCGACGAGCTGCCCGGCGATGACGAAGGCGGCGGCGGCCGTCCGCTTGCCGACCCGGGTCTGCAACATCCACAGCTTGCCGCGCTCGATGGTGAACTCGATGTCGCACAGGTCCCGGTAGTGCTCCTCCAACCGGGCCATGATCGACAACAGCTCGTCGTAGGAGGACTTGTCCAGTCGCTCCAACTCCTGCAACGGCACGGTGTTGCGGATGCCGGCCACCACATCCTCGCCCTGGGCGTTGGCCAGGTAGTCGCCGTAGATGCCCTGCGCGCCGCTGCCCGGGTCGCGGGTGAACGCGACGCCGGTGCCCGAGTCCGGCCCGAGGTTGCCGAAGACCATGGTCACCACGTTGACGGCGGTGCCCAGGTCGGCCGGGATGCGCTCCTGGCGGCGGTAGAGCACCGCGCGCTCGGCGTTCCACGACTCGAAGACCGCCCGGATGGCCAGGTCGAGTTGCTCACGCGGCTGCTGGGGGAACTCCCGGCCGGTGTGCTTGGCGAAGATCTTCTTGTACGCGTCGACGAGCCCCCGCAGGTCGTCCGCGTCCAGGTCCAGGTCGTTGTGCGTACCCTTGGCGCTCTTGATCTCGTCGAGGGCGTGCTCGAACTCCTCGCCCGGCACCTCGCAGACGGTCTTGCCGAACATCTGGATGAGTCGGCGGTACGAGTCCCAGGCGAAGCGGTCGTTCTGGCCCGCCTGCGCGGCGAGTCCCACCACGCTCTGGTCGTTGAGGCCGACGTTGAGGACGGTCTCCATCATGCCGGGCATGGAGAACTTCGCGCCGGAACGGACGGACACCAGCAGCGGGTCTCCCGGGTCGCCTAGACGCTTGCCCATCTCGCGCTCCAGCGCCTGCAGGTGCGCCTCGATCTGACCGGCGAGGCCGTCGGGCTCCCGGCCGGTCGCGAGGTACGCCTGGCACGCCTTTGTGGTGATGGTGAAGCCGGGCGGCACGGGCAGGCCGAGGTTGGTCATCTCGGCGAGGTTGGCGCCCTTGCCCCCGAGCAGTTCCTTCAGGTCCTTGTTGCCCTCGGAGAAGTCGTAGACGTACTTGTGATCGTCGGTCTCTTGCGCTGCCACCAGAGCCTCCCACGCGCGCCGGATTGACACTTAACGAAGGTTCAGGGCGAAGGTTAAGCGAAGATCGGGTGACCTGGGACCGTTCGGTGACAATAGGCACAGCCATCACGACTATCCGCGTTCGTACCGGTTTTTGGGAACGCTTCCACGCGCACGATCACGCAATATCTCCGGTCCTCGTATTGTTGACGACACTGGTTCTGCCGAAGCTCGCTTTTGCCATATCCGACGCGAAATAACCCCTTCCGGAGCCGTCGTCGTGTCCTCCCTCCCGATCTCCTCCCCCACCCCGGATCCGAGCACCGCCGCTCACCCCACCGCCGCCGACGGGATCGCGCTGTCCGCGCACCAGCCGGAGGCCGGTGATCTGGCGGCGCTCGCCGCTCGGGCGGCCGGTGACGACCTGCTCGCTCCGCCGGTCCGCCTCGACGACGTCGTGCCGGCACCGGAACTCCTCGAAGCGGAGCCGGGAGTGACGTTCGTGCTCGACGGGGACACCGCCATCCGGGTCACCGCCCACCCCGGGGCCCGGCAGGTGGCCGACCACCTGGCCCAGCTGCTCCGCCCGGCCACCGGCTTCCCGCTGCCCGTCGCCGACACCCTCGCGGCGGACCCGGCCGGCACGGTGACGCTCACCCTGGCCGGCACGACCCCGACGACGCCCCCCACCACCCCCGGCGAGAGCGCCGACCTCGGGGCGGAGGGCTACCGGCTCGACGTGACCACCACCGGGGTACGCGTCGTCGCCGAAACAGCCACCGGTCTCTTCTACGGCGTCCAGACGCTCCGGCAGCTCCTCCCGGCCGCCGTGGAGAGCCCGACCCCGGTGGCTGCCCGCTGGGCGTTGCCCGGCGGCACGATCCTGGACCGCCCCCGCTTCCCGTACCGGGGCGCGATGCTCGACGTGGCCCGACACTTCTTCGCCGTCGAGGACGTCCTGCGGGTGATCGACCACCTGGCCCGCTACAAGCTCAACCACCTGCACCTGCACCTCACCGACGACCAGGGCTGGCGCATCGCCGTCGACTCCTGGCCGAGGCTCGCCACCGTCGGCGGGGCGAACGAGGTCGGCGGCGGCCCCGGCGGGCACTACACCAAGGACGACTACCGGCGGATCGTCTCGTACGCGTCCGCCCGGCACGTCACCGTCGTCCCGGAGATCGACCTGCCCGGCCACACCAACGCGGCGCTCGTCGCGTACCCGCGCCTCGCGCCGGACAAGGTCGCGCCCGCGCCGTACACCGGCACCGAGGTCGGCTTCAGCTACGTCGACCCGGCCGACGAGCAGACGTACGACTTCATCGCCGACGTACTCGGCGAGGTCGCCGCCCTCACGCCGGGACCGTGGCTGCACATCGGCGGCGACGAGGCGTTCAAGGTCAAGGGCGAGGTCTACACCGGTTTCGTGGAGAGGGCGCAGCGACTCGTCGCCGACACCGGCAAGACCGTGGTGGGCTGGCACCAGCTCGCCCCGGCCGCACACGTCGACGGGCGGGTCCTGCAGTGGTGGGGTACGGACACCGACGACCCCACCACCGCCGACGCCGTCCGGCGGGGCGCCCGACTGATCGTCTCCCCCGGTAACCACGCCTACCTGGACATGAAGTACGCCGAGGACACCCCGATCGGGCACGACTGGGCCGGCCTCATCGACGTACACCGCGCGTACGACTGGGATCCGGGCACGCACGTCGACGGCGTGCCCAGCACGGCGGTCCTCGGTGTGGAGGCCCCGCTCTGGACCGAATCGGTCACCTCGCTGGCCGACATCGAGTTCCTGCTGCTCCCCCGGCTCCCCGCCATCGCCGAGCTGGGCTGGTCGCCCCGGGCGACGCACGACTGGGCCGACTTCCGGGACCGCCTGGCCGGGCACGGCCCCCGCTGGTCCACCGCCGGCATCACCTTCCACCGCAGCCCCGAGATCCCCTGGCCGGCCATTCCGACCATCCCGGGCCAGCGCCCCACCGCTGCGGTGGACCCGACACCCCGCTGAACGGCGCGGTACCCCGAGGCCGCCAACCGGCCATGATCGACTCGGGTTCACGGATATCGGGGTGTCCCGCACGCCGGGATACCCCGATATCCCCGACGTCGAGTCGATCACCCCGGTTGGGCGGTTTGGGTGATTTCGGTGCGGTCGTCCCGTGGCGGACGGCACCTCGGCGGCGGAATCGCGGGTGGGGCGGGATCGTTGTACCTCCCATGGCGCCGTGACCCCGGGTCGCGGCTCCCGGGAACAGCCACCAGGCCGGCGTCGTTACACCCCCCGCACCGCCGAGCAGCACCGGCCCAGGTCGGCAGCCGCCGCCGGGAACACCCGCCGGGCCGGCGTCGTTACACCCCCCGCACCACCGAGCAGCACCGGCCCAGGCCG
The DNA here is from genome assembly GCF_044454415.1 of Micromonospora sp. NPDC051543. NCBI lineage: Bacteria > Bacillati > Actinomycetota > Actinomycetes > Micromonosporales > Micromonosporaceae > Micromonospora > Micromonospora sp. NPDC051543. The sequence continues at coordinate 104,051 of NZ_JBITDT010000015.1, read as the reverse complement.
GCAGCCGCCGCCGGGAACACCCGCCAGGTCGGCGTCGTTATACCCCCGCACGGCCGAGCACCACCGGCCGTACCCGGTCCCCGGCGGGAATGATCCGCTGGCCCGGACCGTTGCACCACCCTCCGGGACACCCCCGAGCAGGCCCGTCGGGCCGCCGGGCCGATCCCCAAGAACTCTCTCCGCACAGCACACCCCCGTGTGCCGAGTGCGTATCCCCCGATGAAGCAGAGGAGCACGCCATCATGCGTACCGATCTGATTCGTAAGACCGCCCTGACCGCCGCTGGCCTCGCCTTCACCGGTGGAGCGATCGCCGGTCCGGTGACCGCCGCGTACGCCATGGCCGACGCCAAGCCCACCACCCAGACGGTGTCCGACCGCAAGGGTCACGGTGAGCGGGAGCTCGGCGTGCGCTACGAGGCGCAGCCGAACTTCTACTACTGCGGCCCCGCCGCCACCCGAAACGCGCTGAGCGTGCAGGGTAAGAACATCGACGTGGACGCCATGGCCAAGGAGATGGGCACCACCGAGGCCGGCACCAACTCGATCAACGACATCACCCCGGTGCTGAACAAGGAGACCGGCAAGGCCGACGCCTACCGGTCGGTGGAGATCAGCAACCCGGACGCTGACGCCAAGCAGACCGACACGCTGCGCGCCGACGTGGTCAAGACCGTGGACAACGGTCGGGCCGTGGTCGCCAACATCGCCGGCACCAGCACCGACACCGACGGCAACACCCACTCCTACGAGGGCGGGCACTACATCAGCGTGACCGGCTACCGCGACAACGGCAACGTCGTCACGATCGCCGACTCCGCCAACCCGGACACCGCCTCGTACCAGATCACCATCGAGCACCTGGCGGACTGGATCGCCACCCGCGGCTACGCCACCAGCTAAGCATCATCGATCACCCGAAGGGCCGGACCCCACCACGGGGTCCGGCCCTTCGGCATGCCCAGGTCACGTCACCCCCGCGCCCCGCGCCCCGCGCCCCGCGCCCAAGATCCGAGCAACTTCCCCGATGTTGCTGCCTCCGACACGCTCGAGACAGCAACATCCCCGATGTTGCGCGGGTCTTGGCGACGAGCGGTCGGGCGAGGGTCCGTTGGTGGTGTCACGGGTCCCTTGGAGCTGATGTCGTAGCCGAATCAGTGTCCGCCCGGCTGGGACCAGGCACGCCCGAGGCGGGACCAGGCACGCCCGAGGCGGGACCAGGCGCGACCGAGGCGGGACCAGGCGCGACCGAGGCGACGACCCTGGGGGAAACAGCCCCTGGGCCGGTGATCCGTCCGGGACCGCCACCGGTCAGCCGCCGGAGTCGTCCATCTCGGCGCCCTCGGGGACGGTGTCGTCGTCCCGGCTGGCCAGCCAGCCGTCCGGTAGGGCGACCTTGCCCGGCGAGTTGGTACGCCCACGCGGCTGACCCAGCGCGGTCAGCGGGAACGGCTCTGCCGGGTCGAGCTTGCCGAGCAGGTCGTCGAGCTGGGCCAGGCTCTCGATCATCGCCAGCGAGCGGCGCAGCTCGCCGCCGACCGGGAAGCCCTTGAGATACCAGGCGACGTGCTTGCGGAAGTCGGTGCAGCCGTCCCGCTCGCCCCGGGCCGGGTTGCGGGCGCCCGCCACGAACTGGTCGACCAGCAGCTCGGCGTGCCGGCGCATGGTCACCGCCACCTCGCCGAGGGTGGGCAGCCGCCGCTCCGGCCGACCGTTGAAGGCGGCCTCCAGGTCGGCGAAGAGCCACGGCCGGCCCAGGCAGCCGCGACCCACGACCACGCCGTCGACGCCGGTGTGGGCGACCATCCGCAGCGCGTCGTCGGCCTCCCAGATGTCGCCGTTGCCGAGCACCGGCACGTCCAGGGCCTGCTTGAGGGTGGCGATGGCGTCCCAGTCGGCGGTGCCCGAGTAGCGCTGCGAGGCCGTACGCCCGTGCAGGGCCACCGCGGCGACGCCGGCCTCCTGCGCGGCGAGCCCCGCCTCGACGTACGTCAGGTGGTCGTCGTCGATGCCCTTGCGCATCTTGACCGTGACCGGCACGCCGGAGGGTGCGGCGGCGTCCACCGCGGCCCGCACCAGGCGGGCGAAGAGCCGGCGCCGCCACGGCAGCGCCGCGCCACCGCCCCGCCGGGTGACCTTGGGTACGGGGCAGCCGAAGTTGAGGTCGATGTGGTCGGCCAGGTTCCGCTCGACGACGATCCGCACGGCGGCGGCGGTGATCTCCGGGTCGGTGCCGTAGAGCTGGAGGCTGCGCGGCTGCTCGTCGTCGCCGAAGGCGATCATGCGCAGCGTCTTCGGGTTCCGCTCGACCAGCGCCCGGGTCGTGATCATCTCGCAGACGTAAATGCCGCCGCCCTGCTCCCGGCAGAGCCGCCGGAAGCCGATGTTGGTGATCCCGGCCATCGGGGCGAGCACCACCGGCGGTGACACCTGGTACGGCCCGAGGGTCAACGGGCGCAGCGCGGGCACGGTCGAGGCGGTCACCGCACAAGTGTACGGGGCCCCGACCGGACGGTCGGGGCCCTGTGACCAGCGTCAGCAGCCGGGGAGGCGCTCGATGAGGTACCGCTCGACCTGGTCGAGGGAGACGCGCTCCTGACCCATGGTGTCCCGGTTCCGGACCGTCACGGCGTTGTCGTCCAGCGTGTCGAAGTCGACGGTCACGCAGAACGGGGTGCCGATCTCGTCCTGCCGGCGGTAGCGGCGGCCGATGGCCTGCGAGTCGTCGAACTCCACCACCCAACGCTTGCGCAGCAGCGCGGCGAGGTCCTTCGCCTTGGGTGACAGCGCCTCGTTACGCGACAGCGGCAGCACCGCCACCTTGACCGGGGCCAGGCGCGGATCGAACCGCATGACCGTGCGCTTGTCCACGCCGCCCTTGGTGTTCGGGGCCTCGTCCTCGTCGTACGCCTCGAGCAGGAACGCGAGCACCGCCCGGGTCAGACCGGCGGCGGGCTCGATGACGTACGGCATCCAGCGCTCGCCCTTGGTCTGGTCGAAGTACGACAGGTCGACGCCGGAGTGCTTGCTGTGCGTGGAGAGGTCGAAGTCGGTGCGGTTGGCGACGCCCTCCAGCTCGGCGAACTCGGTCCCGCCGAACTGGAACCGGTACTCGATGTCGACGGTGCGCTTCGAGTAGTGCGACAGCTTCTCGGCCGGGTGCTCGTACAGGCGCAGATTGTCCGCCGACAGGCCGAGGTCGAGGTACCAGTTCCAGCGCTCCTGGAGCCAGTACTCGTGCCACTGCTCGTCGGTGCCCGGCTCGACGAAGAACTCCATCTCCATCTGCTCGAACTCGCGGGTCCGGAAGATGAAGTTGCCCGGGGTGATCTCGTTGCGGAACGACTTGCCGGTCTGCGCGATGCCGAACGGCGGCTTCTTGCGGGCCACCGTCTCGACGTTCTTGTAGTTGACGAAGATGCCCTGCGCGGTCTCGGGGCGCAGGTAGTGCATGCCCTCGTCGCTCTCCACCGGGCCCAGGTACGTCTTCATGAGGCCGTTGAACATCTTCGGCTCGGTGAAGGTGCCCTTGTTGCCGCAGTTGGGGCAGTTGACCTCGGCGAGCGAGGTGGGCGCGTGGCCGTGCTTGGCCTCGTACGCCTCCTCGATGTGGTCCGCCCGGAACCGCTTGTGGCAGAACTGGCACTCGGTGAGCGGGTCGACGAACTCGGCGATGTGGCCGGACGCCTCCCACACCTTGCGGGCCAGGATCACCGCGGAGTCGAGGCCGACGACGTCGTCGCGCTGCTGGACCATGGTCTTCCACCACTGCCGGCGGACGTTCTCCTTCAGCTCCACGCCGAGCGGACCGTAGTCCCACGCCGACCGGGTGCCTCCGTAGATCTCGCTGGAGGGGAAGACGAAGCCTCGGCGCTTCGCGAGGCTGACGACGGCGTCGATACGGTCGGCTGGCATGTTTCCTCCTACGCCGGCTGGCGGTCGGCGGGGGCGAGATGTGGATGGAACGGTCGGTTCGGAACAACGGTACGACCACCGTCGCCCCGAGCCCAGCAGAATACCGGGGGCGGGTCAGCTCACCCCGCAGACCTCCATGCCACCGGTCTGACCGTCCTGACCCAGGCTGACCTGCTGACGTTCCCGGTCGCCGCCGTCCAGCGTCACATCCACCGGCACGGTGAGGTTGGTGGTGTCCACCTCACCCACCCGGAACGCGGTGACCTGCGGCTCGGCAGCCGCCCGCCGCTCGAACTCGGGGCGGGACTCGCGCCGCTGCGCGTCGTCGCAGAGCTGCTCGTAGGCCCGGCCGTAGTTGCGCTCGACGAGCGCCTGGTAGTAGTCGCCGGTCACCGTGCGGCCCTGCTCGCGTACCGCCTGCACGCCGCTCACGGCCAGGCCCACGATGGCCGTGCCACCTCCGCCGCAGCAGAGCAGCACGGCGAGGGCGCCGACGCCGAGGCCGATCCAGAGCCGGGTACGACGCCCCTCGGTGGGAGGCGCGGCGAAGGGCGGAGCCACACCGGGACCGGGCGGCGGGGCGGGTGCGGTCATAGGAGCAGGGTAGTGCCCGAGTCTCAGCGGTAAGGACCTGCGGCCCGATCACTCTCGGCGACCACCACGGCTCCGCCCGGCGCGGCGCTGGCCAGCGCCTCGTACGCGGACGGCTCGTCCACCGACTCGGCGAGCAACGGCACCGCGCTCACCTTGACCTCGAAGGCGCCCAGTGCCCGCCGGTAGGTGCCGACCGACTCCCATTCGGTGACCAGTGACCAGTACCGGGGGTCGTCCAGGGCCCGGACCAGTTGGCCGCGCAGATAGCCGGGGCAGGCGGCCAGCGCGGTCAGGGCGGCGTGCGCCCGTTCGGTGAAGCCGTCGGCGACATCGACGTCGACCACGAACCGGTTGGTCACCAACACCGGGGGTTCCTCCTCGTAGAGTCTGTGGGATGCAGCGTACGCAGCGCCCTCTGCTGGCCCGGTTGGCCGGGGCGAACCCGACGTCGGTGTTCCTGCTCACCCTGGTGGTGGTGCTGGTGGCGTTCTTCACGCCGGGGGTGGTCGGCGGCCTGCTGACGCTGGCCCTCGCCGCCGCCCTGATCGCCCTGTTGGTGACCACCTGGTCGGTTCAGGCGCCGCAGACGAGGGTGCTCCGACTGCTGATGCTGACTCTGCTGGTGACGGTGGGCCTGGCGAAGCTGCTCTGACATGCAAGCATGCGTTTTTGACAATCATTGTCGTTACCACGGACAGTTGGCGACATGAGCAACCGCACCACGTCCCGCGTCCTGGCCGCCGCCGCGACCGCCCTGATCGCCCTGTGCGCCGCCACCGGCTGCTCCACCGGCGGCCCGGCCGGCGCCGATCCCCAACGGGTCGACGTGGTGGCCGCGTTCTACCCACTCCAGTTCGTCGCCGAGCGCGTCGGCGGCGACGCCGTCCGCGTCAGCAACCTGGCCAAGCCGGGCGCCGAGCCGCACGACCTGGAGCTGAGCCCACGCCAGGTCGGTGAGATCACCGAAGCCGAGCTGATCGTCTACCTCAAGGGCTTCCAGCCCGCGGTGGACGACGCGATCGCGCAGGACGACGACGCCCCCGTGTTCGACGTGGCCAGCGTGCAGCCGCTGATGGACGCCAGCTCCGGCGGCCACAACCACGAGGGCGACGAGGAGGGCGAGGAGGGGCACGGGCACGCCAAGGACCCGCACGTCTGGCTCGACCCGATCCGGCTCGCCGCCATCGGCGACAAGCTCGCCCAACAGCTCGGCACGGTCGATGAGAAGCACGCCGCCGACTACACCGCCCGCGCCGCGACCCTGCGGGCCGACCTGACCACCCTCGACGGCGAGTTCACCAAGGGCCTGGCGACCTGCCAGCGACGCGAGATCGTGACCAGCCACACCGCGTTCGGCTACCTCGCCGACCGCTACCACCTCGACCAGGTCGGCATCACCGGGCTCAGCCCCGACGTCGAGCCCTCGCCCCAGCGGCTCGCCCAGGTGATCGAGGAGGCGAAGGAGCACCACGCCACCACGATCTTCTTCGAGGCGCTGGTCAGCCCGAAGGTCGCCGAGACCATCGCCGGTCAGGTCGGCGCGAAGACCGCGGTGCTCGATCCGATCGAAGGACTCGCTGCGGGCAGCGACGCCGACTACTTTTCGGTGATGCGTACCAACCTGCAGACCCTGCGGACGGCGTTGAGCTGCTCGTGAGCACCCCTGTCATCACCGTGGAGCACGGCGCGGTCGGCTACGACGGCCGCACCGTTCTCCGGGACGTCTCGTTCACCGTGACCGCCGGGGAGGTGGTCGCGGTGCTCGGCGCCAACGGCTCCGGCAAATCCACGCTGATCCGCACGATCCTCGGCCTGGTGCCGCTCAGCTCCGGCTCGATCACCCTCTTCGACCGGCCGTTGCGCCAGTTCCGCCAGTGGCAGCGCATCGGGTACGTCCCACAGCGCCTCGGCGCCGGGTCGGGCGTGCCCGCCACCGTCCGTGAGGTGGTGGCCTCCGGCCGGCTGGCCCGCCGGGGCATCCTGCGCCCGCCCGGCGCCGCCGACCGGGCCGCCGTCGACGCGGCGCTGCGGGCGGTCGGGCTCGCCGACCGGGCCACCGATCCGGTGTCCACCCTCTCCGGCGGTCAGCAGCAGCGCACCCTGATCGCCCGCGCGCTGGCCGGCAAGCCGGAGCTGCTGATTCTCGACGAGCCCACCGCCGGGGTGGACGCGGCCAGCCAGGAGGCGTTCGCGGGCGCGTTGCGCGACTTCGTCGCCGACGGCGGGACGGTGCTGCTGGTGGCCCACGAGCTGGGCCCACTGCGACCGGTGATCAGCCGGGCAGTCGTCGTCCACCAGGGCGGCATCTGTCACGACGGCCCGGTTCCGGACCCGGCCGGCCACCACGCCGAGCCCGACCACGACCACGTGCACCCGCACGGTCCCGACGAGCCCGCCGGGCTGTGGAGCAACTGACGATGGAACTCTTCCAGTACCCCTACATGCAGCGTGCCCTGATCGGCGCGCTGGTGATCGGCCTGGCCGCTCCGGCGCTCGGCATCTACCTGGTGCAGCGCCGACTGACGCTGATCGGCGACGGCATCGGCCACGTGGCGTTGACGGGTGTCGGCGCCGGCCTGCTCCTGAACCGCTCACCGGTGCTGGTGGCGGTGATCGTCGCCACCGTCGGCGCGATCGCCATCGAGCTGGTCCGCGCCCGCGGGCGTACCTCCGGCGATCTGGCCCTGGCCCTGCTCTTCTACGGCGGCATCGCCGGTGGCGTCCTGCTGGTCGGCCTCTCGGACGCGACGAGCGCCAACCTCAACGCCTACCTGTTCGGATCGTTGCTCTCCACCTCGACCGACGACCTGATCACCGTTGGAGTGCTCGGTGCGGCGATCCTGATCACCATGATCGCCCTGCGGCCGGCGCTCTTCGCGATCAGCCACGACGAGGAGTACGCCCGCGTCTCCGGCCTCCCGGTGCGCACGCTCAACCTGCTGATCGCGGTCACCACCGCGGTCACGGTGACCATCGCGATGCGGGCCGTCGGCGTGTTGCTGATCAGCGCGCTGATGGTGGTTCCGGTGGCCGCCGCCCAGCAGGTCACCCGGGGCTTCCGCAGCACGATGACCGCCGCCATGGCGCTCGGGTTCCTCGCCGCCGGCTCGGGTGTCTGGGTGGCCGCCAGCGCCGACACCCCGCCCGGGGCCTCGGTGGTGCTGCTGGCGATCGCCTCCTTCCTGGTGATGGCCGTCGCCGGCACGATCTGGCGGAGGCTGCACCGCCGCACCGCGCCGGCGCTCGTACCAGCCGTGGAGCCGCACGAGGTCGTCCTCGACTAGCTGTGCCGGATCGGCGGATGTCGGTGGTATTGGTTACCGTTGCAAGATGACCAGCGCAACGGGCTACGAGGGTTTCGACGGAGCCAGCGAACTGCTCCGAGCCTTGTCCGCGCCCATCCGGCTGGCCATCGTCAGCGAGCTCGCCGACGGCGAGCGGTGCGTGCACGAGCTGGTGGAGAAGCTGGGCGCCGCGCAACCGCTGGTCTCCCAGCACCTGCGGGTGCTGCGCGGCGCGGGCGTGGTGCGCGGCTCGCGTCGAGGTCGGGAGATCGCCTACAGCCTGGTCGACGAGCACGTCGCGCACATCGTGGCGGACGCGGTCAGTCACGCGGGGGAGGGATCATGAGCGAGAGCGGCGCCGCCGTACGCAACACCCGGCAGCGCTCGGCGGTGAGCGCGCTGCTGGGCGAGATGGACGGCTTCCACAGCGCCCAGGAACTGCACGCGATGCTCCGGCAGCGCGGCGAGCGGGTCGGCCTGACCACCGTCTACCGCACCCTGCAGGGGCTGGCCGACGCGGGCGAGATCGACGTGATGCGCCCGCCGGGAGGCGAGCACCTCTACCGCCGGTGCAGCGAGGGCCACCACCACCACCTGGTCTGCCGGGCCTGCGGGCGCACGGTCGAGGTCGCCGGCCCGGCGGTGGAGAGCTGGGCGGACCGGGTCTCCGCCGAGCACGGGTACGCCGACGTCAGCCACACCCTGGAGATCTTCGGCACCTGCCCGACCTGCGTCCGATGACGGGCCTTCGGTTCACGCCCGTCCAGCCTCTGGGCACTGAGACGGCCCTGCGCGACTGGCAGCACATCCACAACTCGATCATCCCGACGGCGCCCCTGTCGGCCGACGAGATCGCCGCTCGCGCCCAGCGCCACATCCTCGAGGTCGCGTACGCCGACGGGGTGGCCGTGGGCTGCTCGACCGTACGTCCCCCGGCACCCGACGCCGCGACCGTGATCGCCCGGGTGCTGCCCGAGAGCCGCCGACACGGCTACGGGGAGCAGATCTACCAGCGCGGGCTGACCCGGGCCCGTGAGCTGGGCGCGCAGACCATCGAGACCGTCGTCCTGGCGTCCAACGACGAGGGCCTGCGGTTCGCCCGCCAGCACGGCTTCGTCGAGACCGACCGGTACGTCCTCCCGGGCGACACCATCGCGTTCGTGGACCTGCGGCTCGCCTGATCGACGGCCTGCTCCCGCCCTCCGGTCCGGCCACCGAATCGACGGGTGCCGGGCCGTCGTCGTTCGTGGCACGCTGTGCGACGTGAAGATCTACGCCGATCGGTTTCCGACCGCCGTCCGTCAGTTGCTCACCGACCTGCTCGTCGTCATCTGGGTGTACGCCACGATCCGCTTCGCCCTCTGGCTGCACGACCTGGTGCAGAAGCTCGCCGTACCCGGACAGAAGCTGGAAGGCGCGGGCGGAAGCCTCGCCGACAACCTCGCCGACGCCGGCGGCAAGGTACGCCGGGTACCGCTGGTCGGTGACGAGCTGACCGCACCCTTCCAGCGCGCCGCCGACGCCGCCCGAGGGCTCGCCGACGCCGGCCGGGAGCAGCAGCACCTCGTCGACCAACTCGCTCTCGCCCTCGCCGTCGCGGTGCTGATCTTCCCGCTCGGTCTGGTGCTCTTCGGTTGGCTACCGCTGCGGCTGCGCTGGATGCGTCGCGCGGGCTCGGCCGCGAAGCTCGCCGCCGTACCGGCCGGACGGGACCTGCTCGCGCTCCGCGCGCTGGCCACCCAACCGCTGGGCCGCCTCACCCGGATCGCGCCCGACGTCGCCGAGGCGTGGCGACGCGGCGACGACGACACCGTCGATGCCCTGGCCGCCCTGGAACTACACCAGCTAGGCCTCCGCAACAAAACCCGCTAACCCCCAGCCCTCACCCCCGCCCCTCCCCCCACGCTCACCAGCGCCCGCCCACGCGCCCTCGCCCTCGCCCTCGCCCCCGCCTCGCGCCACGCGCCACGCCCTCGCCCCCGCCTCGCGCCACGCGCCAGCACCCTCGCCACGCGCACGCGCACGGGCCGACGCGCGCACCCGCGCCCGTGCCCTCGCCCACACCCACGCACGCGCCACGCGCACGCGCACCGGCTGACGCGCACCCGCGCCCTCGCACGCGCACGCGCACGCGCACGCGCACGCGACCACGCCCGCGCCACGCGCACGCGCACCGGCCGACGCGCGCACCCTCGCCACGCGCCCACGCGGGCCCATGCCCTCGCCCTCGCCCTCGCCCTCGCCCTCGCCCTCGCCCTCGCCCTCGCCCTCGCCGACCGTCACCCCCGCCCACGCCCACGGGGAAACCCTCGCGCCCGCCCCGCCCTCGCCACGCGCCGGCGCCCCACCCACGCCCCACTCGTCGATCATGGAGTTGTGGTGGGCGACAAAGCACCCGGCAATCCCCATACCAGGCGCCACAAGTCCATGATCGACGAGGTCGGGCGGTGACCGCCCCCGCGATCTTGCACTTTGTGTGGTGACTTAAGGGGCATACCGTCCTGAAATGGCGACCGAAAGTGCAAGATCGACGCGATCATGGCGCGTGGGGGCGTGGGGGTGTGGCGGTGGCTCGGGGGTGCGGGTGGCGGCCGTTAAGGTCGTCGGGTGTTCTACTTCCTGATCGTCATCGCCGTCCTGCTGCTCGGCTACGCCGCAGTCCTGGTCTCCTTCGTCCGCCGGGGCAAGAAGATCCCGCCCGCCGCGTACCTCGCGCTGGCCGCGCTCAACGGTCTGATCCTGGCCGGGGTGTTGGCCTGGGCGGTCGCCCGCTGACGTTCACCGCACCGCACCGCACCGCACCGCACCGCACCGCACCGCACCGCACCGCACCGCACCGCACCGCACCGCACCGCACCGCACCGCACCGCACCGCACCGA
>NZ_JBITDT010000015.1:0-93280 GCF_044454415.1 Micromonospora sp. NPDC051543 | reverse complement strand
CACCCAAGATCGTGCTCGAACCAGGAAGTAGTGGCCTCGGGGTCGCAGGGATGCCACTGAATCCAGGATCGAGCGCGATCTTGCGGGCCGCGATCGTTCCCGTCAACGCCGCGATCGTTCCCGCCGATGGGGTCGGGGCCGGTCGGGAAGGTCTACGGCTTCGGGGGGATGCGGCGGCGGACGTCCTCGGCGGTGGACGGGCCGGGCTCCCAGCGGGCCACCCATGGCAGTTCGGCGGACGGGGTGACGACGCCCTCCTCCACGCTCGCGTAGCGGCCCGCGAGGATCCGCTTGGCGGCGGCGGTGTCGACCGAGTCGGTGTTGTCCCAGAGGGCGGCGAACAGGGCGTCCACCCGAACGCGGGCCTGCCGGCAGAACAGGTCGGCCAGCTCGATGTTCTCCGGGTGGGTGTCACGTTCGGCGGTCGCCCGGACGCAGACGGCGGACATGGCGAACAACTCCGCGCCGATGTCCACGATGCGCCCGAGGACCGCCTGCTTGCGCTCCATCTTTCCCTGCCAGCGGGACATCGCGTAGAACGTCGAACGGGCCAGCTTGCGCGAGGAGCGTTCCACCTGGCGTAGGTGGCCGGCGAGGGGGCCGAACTCGGCGTACGCCGATGGGCTCTGGCCCTTTCCGACCGTGAGGGTCGGCAGCCACCGCGCGTAGAACGCTCCCGCCCGGGCGCCGGCGCGGGCCTTGCGGCCGAGCCCCGCCTCCGGGTCGATGATGTCGCCGGCCACCGACAGGTGGGCGTCGACGGCCTCCCGGGCGATCAGCAGGTGCATGATCTCGGTGGAGCCCTCGAAGATCCGGTTGATGCGCAGGTCGCGGAGCACCTGCTCGACGTTGGCCGGGCGTTCGCCGCGGGCGGCCAGCGAGCCGGCGGTCTCGTAGCCGCGCCCGCCCCGGATCTGGACCAGCTCGTCGGCGATCTTCCAGGCCATCTCGCTGGCGTAGAGCTTGACCAGCGCGGCCTCGATCCGGATGTCGTTGCGGTCGTCGTCGGCGAGCAGGCAGCACAGGTCGAGCATGGTCTCCATGCCGTACGTGGTCGCGGCGATGAAGGAGAGCTTCTGGGCGACGGCCTCGTGCTCGCCCACCGGCCGGCCCCACTGGACGCGGTCGGCGGCCCATCCCCGGGCCACGTTCAGCGCCCACTTGCCGGCGCCCACGCACATGGCGGGTAGGGAGAGCCGGCCGGTGTTCAGCGTGGTCAGGGCGATCTTGAGGCCCTTGCCCTCGCCGCCGATGACGTTCTCGGCGGGTACGAACACGTCGTGGAAGCGGGTCAGGCTGTTTTCCAGGCCGCGCAGGCCGACGAACTCGTTGCGTCGCTCCACGATGATGCCGGCACTGTCGCCGTCCACCACGAAAGCGGTGATGCCGCCGCGTCGACCGTCGGCGGCGGGCACCCGGGCCATCACCACCAGAAGGGTGGCCACGGTGCCGTTGGTGGCCCAGAGTTTCACGCCGTTGAGCCGGTAGCCGGTGCCGTCGTCGGTCGGTTCGGCGGTGGTGGCGAGCCGGGCCGGGTCGGAGCCGACGTCCGGCTCGGTGAGCAGGAACGCGGAGACCTCACCGGCGGCGAGTCGGGGCAGGAAGCGCTGCTTCTGCTCGGCGGTGCCGAACATCTTCAGCGGTTGCGGCACGCCGATCGACTGGTGGGCCGAGAGCAGCGCCCCGATCGCCGGGCTGGCCGAGCCGGCCAGCATCAGCGCCCGGCAGTAGTGCAGGTTGCTCAGCCCGAGGCCGCCGTACTGCCGGTCGATCTTCATCCCGAACGCGCCGAGGTCGGCGAGGCCGTGGAAGACGGAGTCGGGGATGGAGGCGTCCCGCTCGATGGCCGCGCCGTCCACCTCGGAGGTGACGAAGGAGCGCAGCTGGCCGAGGAACTCCTCGGCGCGGGCCACGTCGTCCGGGTCGGAGCGCGGCCACGGGTCGATGAGGTCGAGCCGGAACCGGCCGAGGAACAGTTCCTTGCCGAAGCTGGGACGGTCCCAGGTGGACTCGCGGGCGGCCTCGGCGACCCTGCGGGCCTCCTTCTCGGAGACCTGTCCGGCCTCGGCGGGAAGTGGCGCGGCCGTGCCGGAAGCGGGCGATCCAGCGGCCGTGCCGGAAGCGGGCGATCCAGCGGCAGACCCGGCGGCGGCTTCGGAGTCGGGGCCGTCCGGTGCCGGTCGGCCGTCCTGTGTCGTGGTCACGGCTGCCCCCTCGAAGCTCGGTGCGGCTGCTCGACGTGTGCGACTAACGCCACGCTACCCCCGGTTGTTACCCAGGGGTAGCGTGGCGTGAACATCGACGGGGGTCAGCCGACGGTGAGCGTGTCCGGGTCGTCGTCCTCGTCGTCGATGTCGTCGTCACCCCAGTTACGGCGGGCGAACGGCAGGAGCACCCAGAAGACGAGGAACCAGACCCCGGCCAGCGCGCTCAGCACGAAGGCGATCGGCCGATCCAGCACGAAGTCGGTGATCAGCAGCACCGCGCTGACCATGGCGATCAGCATGAAGGCGAGGCCGCCGGTCGCCATGAGGTGCGCGAACCGCACCAGTTCCGGCTTGCGCCCCTGGCGGAACAGCGCCCGGTGGAACGCCACCGGCGAAATGATCATCGCGGTGGCGGCGGCCGCGGCGAGCAGGGCGACGATGTAGACGTCGCGCTGGAACTCGCTGGTCCGGGTGAACCCGTTGCTGAACGGCAGGGTGAGCAGGAAGGCGAAGAGGATCTGCACGCCGGTCTGGGCGACCCGCAACTCCTGGAGCAGATCGGCGAAGTTGCGCTGCCAGCGTTGCTTCTCGGTCTCCTTGGACACGCGCTACCTCCGGTGAGACGGTACTGCCGGCGGTCCCGGCCGCCGGCAGCAACGCCAATGCCCCACACGACCGAGCGCGAAACAGGTTCACGACACCTGCCGTTCACCGTGCGGCAATGTCAGGAGCCGCGCCGGATCCGTCCGACGTACCGGGCCTCCAGCGCGTTGTTGTGCGCGTCCCCGTCCGGGATGTTCGCCGACAGGTAGACCGGGGGCCGCTCCCCCACCGCGAGCAGCCGAGCCACCACCTCCACGGTGATCTGCTGGGCCAGCAGCGCGGCCGTGATCGAGGAGACCGCGCCGACCGCGCCCCCGTCGGGCAGCGGCAGCGTCGCGTCGCCGTACGGGGCGCCGTTGTCGAGCACCACGTCGGCGAGGTCGGCCAGCTTGCGCCCGGACGGGTGGCGGGAGGTCATCCGGCCGGAGTGCTGTGCGGAGGTGATCGCCACCAGCTTGTGACCCCGTTCCTTGAGCAGCGTGGCGAACTCGACCATCGCGCCGTTGACCCCGGAGTTCGAGGCGAGCACGAAGATGTCGAAGGGCCGTACGGGAGCCAACGCCCAGAGCCGGTGCGCCACTGCCGGGTCCCGTTCCAGCAGCGGCCCGAGCACGTCGGCCGGCTCGCCGCCGAGCAGCACCAGGTCCCGCAGGGCGATCCGGTTGGTGGGTACCAGCCCGCCGGCCCGGCCGGCGATCTCCATGGCGAGAGCCTCCGAGTGCCCGGTGCCGAAGGCGTGCACCACCCCGTCGGCGCGTACCGCGTCGGCGATCAGGTCGGCGGCCCGACCCACGGCCTCGGCCTGGCTGGCGGCCACCCGGGACATCGTCTCGGTCACCACTGTCAGGTAGTCCTCGGCGCTCACCGGCTCGCCAGGTGACTGACCACGAACCGTCATTCGTCCTCCGTCCGTCTGTTGCGGGCGAACCACCGCACCGCGAAGTCGACCGCCGCCCGCTGGCGTACCAACCTCGCCGTCCCGGCGCCCACCGGGCCGACGCGGACCACCGTCGTGGCGTCGAGGTCCCGGCCCAGCGCGCCGAAGTCGCTCTCGTCGAGCCGGACGTCCTGCCACCACACCCATTCCCGGCCGCCGTCGGCGGTCCGCACCGCCGCACCCAGTCGCTCGCGGACGAGGGCGGGACGGCGGTACTCGGCCAGGTGCAGCGAGGTGTTGACGCTGTGGTCGACTCCGAGCAGCAGCACGTCGGCATCCAGGTCGTAGAGCCGGGCCAGCGGTGAGGCCTCGCCGAGCATGTCGGCCAGCGCGTGCCCGGCGACGACCTGCCCGGCCGTCGGGCCGAGCGCCGCGAACGACACCTGGGGGTGCGTGCTGCGGAGTGCCCCCGGCCAGCAGCGGACCGTCTCGGCGAGGACGCCCATGTAGCGGCTCGGCGTGACCGCCGGGTCAAAGCCGGGCATCTCGGCGCGGATCAGCGGCCACCAGTCCACCGGCACCGGCGGGTTGCCCCACTGCGCGGGGTCGCTGTTGTCGGGGGTGTGGGTGGGCACCACGATCGTGCCGTCGGGGCCGAGCGCGTCACGCAGGGCGAGCACCAGCGCCTGCGGTCCGCCGCAGACGTAGCCCAGCGGGCGCATGCCGGCGTGCACCAGCACCGTCGATCCGGGGCGTACGCCCAGCAGGCGGAGCTGCGCGGCGATCGACCGGCGGGTGCTCGGCCCGCCGGTGGGAACGGTCACAGCTCTCCCTCGCCCGGCACGGCTCAGGCCGTCCCGGCGACCCGCGCCAGGACCGCCTCGGCCAGCGCGGCGGGCGCGGCGTCCGGGATCCAGTGGGTCACCCCGGCCAGGGGTACGAAGCGATAGTCGCCGGTGACGTTGGCGGCGCACGCCTCGGCGGCGGTCCGGCCGATCGCGACGTCCCGGTCGCTCCACACGTAGGTGGTCGGTACGACGACCGGGGCCACGGCGGCCAGGTCGGCGCGGGACATGGCCCGGTACCAGTTCAAAGCGGCGGTGAGCGCGCCCGGCTCGCGCATCGGGTCGGCGTAGCGGCTCACCCGGGTGGCGTCGCCCACCCCGCCCAGCAGCTTGCGCAGCGCCGTCGCGTGCCACGCGAGCAGCACCTTCTCGGCCTTGCCCGGCTTGCGGAACAGCGCGATGTACGACGACCGGGCCTTCTGCTGGCCGTCCGTGGCGAGCGCGTGTGCCATGGCCGCCGGATGCGGCACCGACACCGCCGTCAACGTACGGACGCGCTGCGGGTGCGCGGCGGCCACCGCCCAGGCCACGACGGCGCCCCAATCGTGGCCGACGAGGTGCACGGCGTCCAGACCGAGCGCGTCGAGCACCGCGACCGCGTCGGCGACCAGTTCGGGAATCCGGTACCCCGCCACCTCGGCGGGGCGCGCGCCCGGCGAGTAGCCCCGCTGGTCGAGGGCGTACGTGCGCAGGCCGGCGGCATGCAGCGGCGGGACGACCTCGTCCCACTCACCGCTGTGCTGCGGAAACCCGTGCAGCAGCAGGACGGGGACGCCGTCGGACGGGCCGCCGGTGCGTACCTCGAATGTCAGACCCCGCGCGTCGACCTGCATGATCGTCAGCCTACCCAGCCGTCGTCGCGCCGACCCGGATGCGCGGACCTCGGAAAGGCCCTGCTGGGCTGTTACCCCTGGTCGGTGCTAGCGTCAGCGAGACAACTTCACATCCGACAGGGGAGCGCACAGCGCTGAGAGTGCGGGCACGCCCGCAGACCCTCGAACCTGATCTGGGTAATGCCAGCGCAGGGAGTTCGGTCGACCTCCAGCCGCGCCGTGAGTCCGGTGCCACCGGACGCGCGGCGTGCGTCTTCTCCTGGTTCGTTCCACTGAACTGGGAGCACAGCATGGACAACACCACCAACCGTTGGCGCACCATCGACATCGTGGTCGCCTCGGTGATCGCGGTCGCCTTCGGCGTCATCTTCTGGGCCTGGGGTCTGGTCTGGAGCGCCACCGAGGGCGCGTTCGTCTTCTTCCCGCCGGCGCAGACGCTGATCTACGGCGTCTGGCTGATGCCGGCCGTGGTCGGCGGACTGGTCATCCGCAAGCCCGGCGCCGCGCTCTACTGCGAGACCGTGGCCGCGGTCGTGTCCGCGCTGCTGGGCAGCCAGTGGGCCGGCACGGTCATCCCGCAGGGCATCGTGCAGGGCATCGGGGCCGAGCTGGCGTTCGCCGCCTTCCGCTACCGGTCGTACCGGCTGCCGACCGCCGTGCTGGCCGGCGCGCTGACCGGCCTCAGCGCGGCCCTGTTCGACTTCTTCGTCTGGAACAGCGAGACCGAGCTGGTCGACTACCGCATCCCGTACGCGCTGCTCACCATCGTCAGCGCCACGATCATCGCGGGCGTCGGCGGCTGGGCGCTCACCCGCGCCCTGGCCAACACCGGCGTCCTGGACCGCCTCCCATCGGGCCGAACCCGCGCCCTGGTCTGACCCTGTCCCGTCCGACCCTGTCCCGTCCGACCCTGCCTCGTTGATCAAGAGGTTCGCGTCACCGCGAGGCGGAATTCTGACGCGAACCTCTTGATCAACAAAGCGAGGGACCCGGGAGGAGGGGTTGTGGGGGTACTGCTGCGGGGTTTCGGGTGGCGGCACGCCGGGCGGCGGGCGTGGGCGCTGCGCGGGGTGGATCTCCGGGTGGAGGACGGCGAGCGGGTGCTGCTGCTCGGGCCCTCCGGGGCCGGCAAGAGCACCCTGCTCGCCGCGCTCGCCGGGCTGCTGCCGGAGGACTCCGGCGAGCAGGGGGGCACCGTCGAGATCGACGGGCTCGACCCGCGCAAGGGCCGGGAACGGGTCGGCATCGTCTTTCAGGACCCGCAGACCCAGTTGGTCATGGCGCGCACCGGCGACGACGTCGCGTTCGGGTTGGAGAACCGGGGCGTACCCACGGACGAGATCTGGCCACGCGTCGACGAGGCGCTGTGGCGCGTCGGCTTCCCGTACCCCCGCGACCGCAACACGGCCGCCCTCTCCGGCGGCGAGCAGCAACGCCTCGCCCTGGCCGGCGCGCTGGCGCTGCGGCCCAGCCTGCTGCTGCTCGACGAGCCGACCGCCAACCTCGACCCGGACGGCGCCGCCCTGGTCCGGGGCGCCGTGGCGGGCGCGCTGGGCACCGACACCACCCTGATCCTCGTCGAACACCGGGTGGCCGAGGCGTTGCCCCTGGTCGACCGGGTGGTCGTCCTGGAGCCGGGCGGTGGCGTCCGCGCGGACGGGCCACCCGACGCGGTCTTCGCCACGCACGGCGCCGCCCTCGCCGCCGAGGGCGTCTGGGTGCCCGGTCACCCCATCGCGCCGCGCCGGGCCACCGCCGCCGCCGGCGACGTGCTGCTCACCGCCGACCGGCTCGGCCTGCCGTCGCGGCTGGGCCCCACCGATCTGGCGGTACGCGCCGGAGAGGCCCTCGCCGTACGAGGACCGAACGGTGCCGGCAAGTCCACCCTGGCGTTGCTGCTCGGCGGGCTGCTCAAACCGGGCACCGGCCGGGTCACCGCCTCGGCCGAGCTGGCCGGCGCCCACCACCGCACTCCCCCGCACCGCTGGCGCGCGCCCGCGCTGGCCCGACGGATCGGCTCGGTCTTCCAGGATCCGGAACACCAGTTCGTCACCGGCACCGTCTTCGACGAGCTGGCGCTCGGCCCACGCCGGACGGGTCAACCCGAGGCAGCGGTCAAGGAGACGGTGGCCGGGCTACTCGACCGGTTACGACTGACCCGGCTCGCGGCGGCCAACCCGTACACCCTCTCCGGTGGGGAGGCGCGGCGCCTCAGCGTGGCGACGGCCCTGGCCACCGCGCCACGCCTGCTGATCTGCGACGAGCCCACCTTCGGCCAGGACCGGCGGACGTGGGGCGAGCTGGTCGACCTCTTCGCCGACCTGCGCGACGCCGGGCACGGCGTCGTCAGCGTCACCCACGACCCGGACTTCGTCGCCGCGCTCGCCGACCGCACCGTCACCCTGGAGCGGTCGGCGAGCCGCGACGCCGAACAGGAGCCACGCCCATGATCAGCATCGAGCCGGTCGCCCGGCCCGGAGCGCCGCTGGCCCGCCGCAACCCGGTGGCGAAGCTCGCCGCCGCGCTGGTCTTCTCGTTCGCCCTGCTGGCCACGCTCGACCCGGTGGCGCCCGCAATCGCCATCGCCGTCGAACTCGCCGTGCTGCCGCTGTTCGGCCTGCGCTACCGGGTACTGGCCCGGCGGGCACTGCCGCTGCTGCTCAGCGCCGTCGGCATCCTGGTCACGCTGGTGCTCTTCGCCGCCGACCAGTCCGGCCGCGTCCTGCTGCACGCCGGGCCGGTGCTGGTCAGCACCGGCGTGCTGCTCACCGCTCTCGGCCTGGTGCTGCGGATCTTCGCGGTGGCCCTGCCCGGGGTGATCGTCTTCGCCACCACCGACCCGACCGACCTGGCGGACGCGTTGATCCAGAACGCCAAGGCGCCGGCACGGTTCGCCATCGGGGCGCTGGCCGCGTTCCGGCTCGTGCCGCTGCTCGGGCAGGAGTGGCAGATGATCAGCATGGCCCGCCGGGCCCGCGGCGTCGACGCGGGGCGCAACCCCGTGGCCAAGCTACGACTCTTCGCGTCCACGGCGTTCGCGCTGCTGGTCGGGGCGATCCGCCGAGGTACCCGGCTGGCCGTCGCGATGGACGCGCGCGGGTTCGACGCCGGCACACCCCGTACCGTGGCCCGCCGGCAGCGCTTCCGGCTCGCCGACACGCTGCTGGTCGTCGGCGCGGCGGCGCTGGCCGGCGCGGCCCTGACGACGAGCATCCTGGCCGGAACCTTCCGCCCCCTACTCGGCTGACACCGGCCGCACGCCAGGCCGGCCGCACGCCAGCCCGGCGTACGCCAGGGCGCCCGCGCGCTGCGCCCCCCGCGCGCCGGGCCGCTGGCAAGATCCGCGCAACTTCAGGGATGTAGTGGCCTCCCGCACTGACGAGGCCACTACATCCCTGAAGTTGTTGTCGCCGAAGCGTGCGCCCGCGTGAGCGCACCGGCTCGGTCAGCTACGCCGGAAGGCGTAGCGGCGAGTCTGCCCGGCAGGCTGGCTGCGGCCGCCGGCCGAGCGGTTGCCCCCGCCCGTGGGCGGCCCGGCCGTGGGTGCCGAAGGTCGGCTGGCCGGCGTGCGCAGATCCTCCACCGCTGGCGCGTCGACAGCCGCCGGCACATCGACAGGCGGCGTCGCGTCGGCCGGGACAGCTCCGGGCCGAAGTGGCTCGACGGTAGCCGCCGGATCGACCAACGCCGCCAGCGACACGGGCTCGACCAGGGCCGCCGGCAGCGCCGGTTCGACCGCGGCATCGGGGCGGGTCGGCAGGATCAGGCCGCGACCAGCCGCCGGGCCATCCCCGGCCGCCGGGCCGTGGTCGACCGCCGGGATCTTTCCGGGCGGGGTCTTCTTCGGGGTACGGGACTTTCTCGGGTTACGCCTGGCGGGCATCCGGGCCTCCTTCGATGCCGACCGTCCCGGCCGTTCCCGCGCTCCGGCGGTCGGTCGGATCGGCTGGTGACCGTCGCGGCGCGACGGTTGGGTGGGAAGGGACTGCTCACCGGGGATCAGCCAGGCTCGACGCCGCCGAACGGCGGGGAAGGGAGACATGCGACGCCCGGGAGCGCACGGACCGCGACGCGGGGCGGCGGACCGGCTCGGAAGTGGGGCGTCAGTTACGCATGCCGGGACCCTAACCGCCGGCTGGGCAGACGCGCATCCGAATTTACTGGCACGATCGGCAGATGCTGATCGCGTTCTCGATCACCCCGCTGGGCGGCGGCGACTCCGTGGGCGACCTCGTGGCAGAGGCGGTACGGGTGGTCCGCGAGTCCGGGCTGCCGAACCGGACCGACGCCATGTTCACCACCGTCGAGGGCGAGTGGGACGAGGTGATGGCGGTGGTCAAGCGGGCCGTCGACGTGGTGGCCGCGCAGGCGCCCCGGGTGAGCGTCGTCCTCAAGGCCGACGTCCGGCCCGGAGTCACCGACGCGCTCACCGCGAAGGTGGCGCGCGTGGAGGAACGGCTGGCCCAGGGGTGAGCGGGTACCTCGGTCGGCCGGCGGACGGACGGGCCGCGACCAGGCGGTGACCCGCCGTGGGACGACCTGCCCGTGAGGCCGGATGCCGCGATACCGTCGCAGGGACAGTTCGACGGCGAGAGGTGGCGGCACGAATGGCTCAGCAGGCGACAGCGCAGATCGGCGTGACCGGGCTGGCGGTGATGGGCCGGAACCTGGCCCGCAACCTGGCCCGCAACGGCTTCACCGTGGCGGTGCACAACCGGTCCCCGGAACGCACCCGCAGCCTCGTCGCGGAGCACGGCGACGAGGGCACCTTCGTGCCCGGTGAGTCGATGGCCGACTTCGTGGCGTCGCTGGAACGACCCCGCGCGGTGATCGTGATGGTCAAGGCCGGTGCGCCCACCGACGCGGTCATCGACGAGTTGGTGCCGCTGCTGGACGAGGGCGACATCATCGTCGACTGTGGCAACGCCCACTTCGCCGACACCCGCCGGCGCGAGGAGTCGCTGCGCGCGCAGGGGCTGCACTTCAGCGGCACCGGCGTCTCCGGCGGCGAGGAGGGCGCGCTGCTCGGCCCGAGCATCATGCCGGGTGGCTCGACCGAGTCGTACGCGAAGCTCGGGCCGATGTTCGAGAAGATCGCCGCCCAGGTGGACGGTGTGCCGTGCTGCACGCACGTCGGGCCGGACGGCGCCGGGCACTTCGTCAAGATGGTGCACAACGGCATCGAGTACGCCGACATGCAGCTCATCGCCGAGGCGTACGACCTGCTGCGGGCCGGGCTGGACGTGACCCCGGCGGAGATCGCCGAGATCTTCCGCGAGTGGAACAACGGCGAGCTGGAGTCGTTCCTCATCGAGATCACCGCCGACGTGTTGGCGCACACCGACGCGGCGACCGGCCGGGCGTTCGTCGACATCGTGCAGGACCGGGCCGAGCAGAAGGGCACCGGCCGGTGGACCGTGCAGAGCGCCCTGGACCTGGGCATTCCGATCACCGGGATCGCCGAGGCGACGTTCGCGCGCTCGCTGTCCGGGCACGTCGACCAGCGCGAGGCGGCCCGCCGGGCCTTCCCGGACGCCGGTGAGAAGTGGCAGGTGGCCGACCGGGACGCGTTCGTCGAGGACGTCCGCCGGGCGCTGCTCGCTTCCAAGATCGTCGCGTACGCCCAGGGTTTCGATCACATCCGGGCCGGCAGCAGCGAGTTCAACTGGGACATCGACCTGGGCGGTACGGCGACCATCTGGCGGGGTGGCTGCATCATCCGGGCCCGCTTCCTGAATCGGATCCGCGAGGCGTACGACGAGCAGCCCGACCTGCCGACGCTGCTGGTGGCGCCGTACTTCGCCGAGGCGGTCAGCGCGGGAGTGCCGAGCTGGCGGCGGGTGGTGGCCGACGCGACGCAGGCGGGTGTGCCGACGCCGGCGTTCTCGTCGTCGCTCGCGTACTTCGACGCGCTGCGGGCCGAACGGCTCCCCGCCGCGCTGATCCAGGGCCTGCGGGACAACTTCGGCGCGCACACCTACCAGCGCGTGGACCGCGAGGGCTCGTTCCACACCACCTGGGCCGGCGACAAGACGGAGTCCCCGGCCTGACGACGCGGGCATGATCGCGCTCCAACCATGATGTAGTGGCCTCCCGTTGCGGGGAGGCCACTACATCCATGTTCGGGTGTGATCATGCGAGGCATCGCGAGCGCTCAGGCGACGGTGGCGTGCATCTCCCACACGAGGATCTCCGCCGGCTCGTCGGCGGTGACCCGTCGACCGCCGGTCATGGTGAGCCTCGCCGCATCGCCGGTCCCGAGTGGACCGCTGTCCTCCAGGGTGACCGTGCCGTCGGGCACGTACACGTGCACGAACGGCGCGTCCGGAATGGTGACCTCATCGCCGGGACGGAGGCGGGCGGCGTGCAGGGTCGCGTACCGGTTGCGGATCCGGATGGCGGACGCGCCGTCGTAGCGGTCCATTCCGGAGGCGATCGGCACCAGGCCGCCGCGCAGCAACTCGTCCTCGATCTCCAACTGTTCGTAGCCGGGGTCGACGCCCTGCTCATCGGGGAGCACCCACATCTGCACGAAGTGCACGGGGTCGCTGTGCGGCTGCTGGTTGTCCAGGCGCCAGGCGTCGTTCTTCTCCGAGTGCAGGATGCCGGTGCCGGCGCTCATCCGCTGCGCCAGGCCCGGATAGATCACCCCGGAGTGGCCGGTGGAGTCCTGGTGTACGAGGGAACCCCGCAGCACCCAGGTGACGATCTCCATGTCCTGGTGCGGGTGGGTCTCGAAGCCGGCGCCCGGCCGAACCACGTCGTCGTTGTTGACCAGCAGCAGCCCGTGGTGGGTGTTCGCCGGGTCGTAGTGCCGGGAGAACGAGAAGGAGTGCTTCGAGTCCAGCCAGGAGATCCGGGTGGCAAAGCGGTCGTCGGCGCGGCGTACGTCGACCGCCGGGGCGGGTGCGGTCACCAGGCACGCTGCCCGGCGTCGGGGATCGACGGCGCCCAGGTCAGGGCCGGCTCTCCGGTGGCCAGTTCGGCGATCTCACCGGTGCGCAGCGCGGGCGTGTGACCGAACTCGGCGCAGTGCTGCTCGGCGATCTCGGCACAGATCTCGGCGACCTGCTCGCAGATCGGATCGCCCAGGTCGGCCGCGTTCAACGCCATGATCATCTTGTACCGCAGATCCCGCACACCCACCCCCACCCACCCGACAGGTCCCGCCCGCAGTGCCCTCTCGCGCCCCCTCGCGCCCTCTCTCGGACCCTACCGGCCCCCACCTCCCCAAGCCCTCAAATCCCCCACCCCACCCCGCCCCAACGCCCCGCCCCCACCCCAACGCCTCGCCGATCTTGCACTTATGGTGGTCGATCAGCCCGCTTCCGCACCTTTCGTCACCACCGAAAGTGCAAGATCGGCGGGATGTGGGGCGGGGACGCGCATGGCGAGGCGCCGCCTCGCACGTTTGCGGGGCGGCGCCGGGTGGGTGGGTAAGAGGCGTTACCAGAACCGGCGACGCTTGGCTTTCTGCGGGCGGATCAGGTCCGCGCCCCTCGTCAGCAGCCGGGTCGCCCCGGAGGGACCACGGCGGGCCTCCAGGGTGTGGCTGAGTCGACGCGCGCCGGCCGCGGCCAGTGGCGCCGCGACGGCCATCACCGCCCACTGGGCAATGCGCTTCTGGATCATGTGGGTTCACCTCCGTCAGTGGCTCCTGACGTTCTTGATACCCAGCGTGACGTGTGGGTAAGCCTCGCTCAGGCCGTCGGAGCCACCGGATTGGGCAGCGCGCCACCGAAGCGCCGGTCCCGCTGGGCGTACAGCTCGCAGGCGTACCAGAGGTGGCGGCGGTCGAAGTCCGGCCAGAGCGTGTCGAGGAAGACCAACTCGGCGTACGCGGTCTGCCAGAGCAGGAAGTTGGAGATCCGCTCTTCGCCGGAGGGCCGCAGGAACAGGTCCACCTCCGGGATCTCCGGGTGGTAGAGGTACTTCGCGACGGTCTTCTCGGTGACCTTCGCCGGGTCCAGTCGACCGGCCGCGACGTCCCGGGCGATCGCGGCGGCGGCGTCACCGATCTCGGCGTGCCCGCCGTAGTTGACGCAGAACTGCAGGGTGAGCGTCGAGTTGTCGCGGGACATCTCCTCGGCGGTCTGCAGCTCGGAGATGACGCTCTTCCACAACCGCCCCGGACGCCCCGACCAGACCACCCGGACGCCCAGGTCGACCAGCTGGTCGCGGCGTCGACGGATGACGTCCCGGTTGAACCCCATGAGGAACCGGACCTCGTCGGGCGAGCGCCGCCAGTTCTCGGTGGAGAAGGCGTACGCCGACAGGTAGGGGATGCCCATCTCGATGGCGCCCTCGATCGTGTCGAAGAGGCTGTGCTCCCCCGCCTCGTGCCCCTTGGTGCGGGGCAGCCCGCGGTCCTTGGCCCACCGACCGTTGCCGTCCATCACGATGGCCACGTGCTTCGGCACCGCCCCCGCGGGCAGTGCCGGCGGCCGGGCGCCGGACGGGTGGGGCGTCGGTGGCGTCGGCTCGCGCCGACCGGACCTCGTCGATCGGATCACTCGGCTCTCTCCTTGCTCGTGCCGTCCGCTCCGGAACCGGCGTCACCGCCCGGCCGGAGCATCGCAGCCCCGGACCCGACGTCACCGCGCGGGCGGAGCATCCCCGCCCCACCGCCGCCCGGCGGCGGGACCGTACCGGCGACCGGGGTGGTGCTCCGGTCGACCAGCGGCAGCGAGCGTAGCGCGCGTTCCAGGTGCCACTGGAGGTGCGCCGCCACCAGGCCGCTGCACTCCCGTCGTACCCCGGTGTCGGTGGCATCGGCGACCACCCAGTCGCCGGTGGTCAGCGCGGACATCAGGTCGATGGTGGCCGGCGCGGGGTGGGCCGCGCCTGGCGGTCGGCAGTCCGGGCAGACCGCGCCGCCCGCCGGCACGGAGAACGCGCGGTGCCGCCCGGGGGTGCCGCAGACGGCACAGGCGGTCAGCGCCGGCGCCCAGCCGGCGAGGGCCATCCCCCGCAGCAGGTACGCGTCGAGCACGAGGGTGGTGTCGTGCTCGCCCCGCGACAGCGCCTTCAACGCCCCCACGGTGAGCTGGAACAGCCGCAGCGATGGTTCCCGTTCGACGGGTGTCAGCCGCTCGGCGGTCTCGGCGATCGCGCTGGCCGCCGTGTAGCGGGGGTAGTCGCCGAGGAACCGCTTGCCGTACAGGTTGATGCCCTCGACCTGGCTGACGGTATGCAGCGAGCTGCCGTGGTTGCCCTTGGGGTCACCGGCGAGTTGCAGGTCGACGTGGCCGAACGGCTCGAGGCGGGCGCCGAACTTGCTCATGGTGCGCCGGACCCCCCGGGCTACCGCCCGCAGTCGGCCGTGCCGGCGGGTCAGCAGGGTGATGATCCGGTCGGACTCGCCGAGCTTCTGCACGCGCAGCACCACCGCGTCGTCGCGGTAGAGCTGTCGGCGATACCCGGCCATCGGACCATTCTCCCTCGGGGTGTGAAATCAGGGTCGCTTCGGGGTGGACGCGAGGATGAACCCCGATGTGCCGGGCCGGGGACCGCCCGTAGCGTGCTGGCCATGGCACCGCACCAGAGCACCGCCGTCCGTCGTCGCCGCGCCACCGCGCCCGTCGCGTTGGGGTTGTCCACCGCCCTCATCCTGCTGGCCGGGTGCGACAACCTGTCGTTCCGTCGGCTCGACTACGACGACACCGAACCGGTGAAGATCACCACCATCCGGGTGGACGGCGGCTCCGGGGACGTGATCATCCGAGGCACCGGCCCGGCGGGCGAGGCGCGGATCAAGCGGGTGGTCCGCTACCAGGGCGGCGAACCCAAGGCGCGGTACGAGATCAAGGACAGCGAGTTGGTGTTGAACACCGACTGCGGTGACCGGTGCAGCGTCTCGTACGAGGTGACCGTGCCGGCGGGCGTGAGCGTGCAGGGCGACAGTGGCTCGGGCGACGTCGAGCTGACCAAGGTGGGCGCGGTCAAGCTGCGGCTGGGCTCCGGCGACGTGCGGATCACCGAGGTCACGGGGGCGCTCGACGTGGAGACCGGCTCGGGCGACATCGACCTGAGCGAGGCCGGTTCGACGGTACGGCTGCGGGCCGGCTCCGGCGACGTCAGCGCCCGCCGGGTGGCCGGCGCGACGGACGCCGAGGCCGGCTCGGGCAACGTGACCGTCGAGTTGGAGACGCCGAACTCGGCGCGGGCGCACGCCTCCAGCGGGGACGTCAGCCTGCTCGTACCGGCGGGCAGCTACCGGGTCCGCTCCAGCACCGACTCCGGCGACGCGCGGATCACCGTGGCCGACGACCCGGCGGCGTCCCTGGTGCTCGACGGCTCGGCCAGCAGCGGCAACGTGACCATCAGCGAGCGCTGATCTCGACCGTCACCGCCTCGTCGGGCCGCCGCTGCGCCGGCACGGTGGCCCGCCCCACGGTCTCGCCGACCGCGCGCCGATCTGTCCGGCCGTTGCCGGAGACGGCCGGCGAGCCGACGGGAACCAGTTCCGGACGGCGGCGGGCGGCGACGTCCTCGACCCAGCCGACGGCCAGGGTGACCAGACCGACCAACGCGAAGACCAGCAGCACCCGTACCGCCAGCCCCACCGGGTCCTGGTGGGACCAGCCGACCACGTCGACGAGCGGGGTGAGCGCCACCACGAACGGCATGTGCCAGAGGTAGATGGTGAGCGCCCGCCGGTTGACCAGGGTCACCGCCTGGTCGGCCAGCCGGCTGCGCGACAGCCAGGCCACCCCGGCCGGCGCCCGGCCCAGGACGACCAGGATGAACGCGGCCGACCAGAGGGCGTTGCCCAGGGGGTTGTCGTTGAGGTCGTACCCCCGTGGGCCGGGGTGCGTGACGATCCAGGCCCCGCCGACGACGGCGAGGGCCAGCGCGAGCGGATACAGCACCCGGCCGGTGAGGCGGCGCAGCATCCCGGCGTGGTGGGCGAAGCCCAGCACCCACGCGCCGAAGTACAGCCCGAACTCGCGCACCACCGGCGGCGCCGGGTAGATGCCCACCTCGATGGTCACCAGCAGCAGGTACGGGGCGAGCAGGGTGGGCAGCGGGGCCCGCCGGAACAGCCAGAACGCGACCGGTGAGGCGAGCACGAACCAGAGGTAGTCACGCAGGTACCAGATGACGCTCAGCGCCAGGGCGCCCCAGTTGTTGGCCGGCGGGTCGGCGATCGGGAACAACCACAGCAGCACCCGAGGGGACAGCGGCAACCCGGTGAACAGCATGGCCGGCACGAAGACCACCGCCACCACCCACAGCGACGGCAGCAGGCGGCGCAGCCGACGGCCGACCGCCGCCGGGCCGGACCGGGCCAGCGAGGCGGCCATCAGCGAGCCGGCCAGCGCGAACATCACCGACATGGCGGGGAACACCAGGGTGAGGGTCGCCCACCCGGTGACGTGGTAGACGACGACTCGGACGATGGCCAGGAAACGGAGCAGATCGAGATATCTGTTGCGCATCAGCCTGCATCTGGATCGGGGGCGCGGGGGTTGCCCTCTCCCCTACCCGGCCCGACGCCCGAGCCAAACGAAGCCTCAGAAACCCAACTTGCGCAACTGCCGCGGGTCGCGCTGCCAGTCCTTCGCGACCCGGACGTGCAGGTCCAGGTAGACCCGCGAGCCGAGCAGCTCCTCGATCTGCCGACGGGCGGTGGTGCCGACCTCCTTGAGCCGGCTGGCCCGGTGGCCGAGCACGATGGCCTTCTGGCTGGGACGCTCCACGTACACGTCGGCGTAGATCTTCATGAGCTGACCCTCGGGGATCATCTCCTCCACCACCACGGCGATGGAGTGCGGCAGCTCGTCGCGGACCCCCTCCAGGGCCGCCTCCCGGATCAGCTCCGCGACCAGCACCTGCTCCGGGTCGTCGGTCAGCATGTCGTCGGGGTAGAGCTGCGGCGACGGCGGCAGGTACTTCGTCATCACGTCGACGAGGGTGTCCACCTGGTGCCCGGAGACCGCGCTCACCGGCACGATCTCGGCGAACTCCCCCAGCTCGCTGACCGCGAGCAACTGCTCGGCCAACCGACGCTTGTCGACCAGGTCGGTCTTGGTGACAACCGCCAGCACGGTCGCCTTCAGCTCGGCCAGCTCGCCCGTGATGAAACGGTCACCGCGCCCGACCGGCTCGTCCGCCGGGATGCACAGGCCGATGACGTCGACCTCGGTCCAGGTGGAGCGGACCAGGTCGTTGAGGCGCTCGCCGAGCAGCGTACGAGGTCGGTGCAGGCCCGGCGTGTCCACCAGGACCAGCTGCGACTCCGGGCGGTGCAGCACCGCCCGGATGACGTGCCGGGTGGTCTGCGGCTTGTTGGACGTGATCGCGATCTTGGTGCCGACGATCGCGTTGGTCAGGGTGGACTTCCCCGCGTTGGGGCGGCCGACGAAACAGCCGAACCCGGCCCGGTACGGGCGTGCCTCCGGGTCGCGCACCGGGCTCACTCGGTCACCGTGCCGAGGACCGTGCCGTCCGGGGCGGCGACGTGGATCGGCGCGTCCGGGGCGAGGTCACGCACCACCGCGTGCCCCGCGCCGTCCAGCGTCGACGCCTCGGTCACCACCGCCGCCGCCTCCAGCCGACTCGCCCCGGCGGCGACCGCCGAGGCCACCGCCAACTGCAGCGCGGTGAGGGTCAGCGAGGGCAGCGTCACGCTCGCCGCCGCGTACGTCCGACCGTCCTGATCCCGGACCGCGGCGCCCTCCACGGCACCGACCCGCGCACGGGCGCCCCGGGCCAGGACGACGAGCTTGCCGTCCTCGGCGCTCAGCGGCGCCGGCGCGCCGGGGGTGGGCCGGGCGGTGGGCGCGGCGGGTGTCTCAGGCATCGGCGGCTTGCCTCTCGTCGTCTCGGTAGTGGTTCGGGTCGCTACCGGGGCCGGCGTGGTCGCCGCGCCCGGTGGCGTCCTGCGTGTCGCCCGACTCCACCCTGCTCACCAGGACGGTGTCGATCCGGTTGCGCCGACCGGTGGTGCCCTCGGCGACCAGCCGGAGACCGGCCACCTCGACCTCCGCTCCGGGGATCGGCACCCGCCCCAGCGACTGGGCGAGCAGCCCACCGACCGTCTCCACCTCGTCGGTGGGCAGGTCGGTGTCGAACAGCTCGCCCAGGTTCTCCACCGGCAGGCGGGCCGTGACCCGCACCGAGGAGTCCGCGAGGCGCTCGACCGGCGGGCGTTCGACATCGTACTCGTCGGTGATCTCACCGACGATCTCCTCCAGGATGTCCTCGATGGTGACGAGGCCACCGGTGCCGCCGTACTCGTCGACCACGATGACCAGGTGGTTGCGGGCCGCCTGCATCTCCGACAGCAGGTCGTCGACCGGCTTGGACTCCGGCACGAAGGTCGCCGGGCGCATCAGCTCGGCCACCGGCACCTGCTCGGCGCCCGGGTCGCCGCCGCGCGACCGGCGGATCAGGTCCTTGAGATAGAGCACCCCGAGTACGTCGTCGACGCTCTCGCCGATGACCGGGATGCGGGAGAAACCCGAGCGCAGGAAGAGCACCAGCGCCTGGGCCAGGGTCTTGCCCTCCTCGATCCACACCATCTCGGTGCGCGGCACCATCACCTCGCGGGCGATGGTGTCGCCGAGCGCGAAGACCGAGTGGATCATCTGGCGCTCGCCGTGCTCCACGACGCCACGCTGCTCGGCCAGGTCGACCAGCTCGCGCAGCTCCACCTGGCTGGCGAACGGCCCCTCCCGGAAGCCGCGCCCCGGGGTGACCGCGTTGCCGATCAGGATGAGCAGCGACGCGAGCGGGTTGAGCGCGCGACCCAGCCAGCGGACCAGCGGCGCGACCGCCCGGCCCACGGCGTACGCGTGCTGCCGGCCGATGGTGCGCGGGGCGACACCGACCACCACGAAGCTGACCACTGTCATCGCGCCCGCGGTGACCAGCGCGGCCCGCCAGCCCGCGCCGAAGCTGTCCACCGCGACCAGCGCCACCAGCGTGGTGGCGGTCAGCTCGGCGAGCAGCCGCAACAACAGCAGCAGGTTGAGGTGCCGGACGACGTCCCCGGCCACGACCTGGAGGGTACGGGCGCCGCGCACGCCGTCCCGGGCCAGTTCGGCGGCCCGGGCCGGCGAGACCGCGGCGAGCGCCGCCTCGGTCATCGCGATCACACCGGCCAGCACTACCAGGCCGGCCGCGAAGACGATCAGTTGCAGGTCGGGAAGGCCGGCCGTGGGGCCGACCGCCAGTAACACGGAAGAGGACATCACGGGGTACGGGTCGACCGCCAGCTCGCCAGCAGTCGCGCCTGGAGGCCGAACATCTCCCGTTCCTCCTCCGGCTCCGCGTGGTCGTACCCGAGCAGGTGCAGCACCCCGTGCACGGTGAGCAGGTGCAGCTCGTCGGCCGGGGCGTGCCCGGCGGTTGCGGCCTGCTTGGCCGCCACCTCGGGGCAGAGCACGATGTCGCCGAGCAGGGCCGGTTCGCCGCCGGCCGGGGCGGTCTCGCCCGGACCGTGGTCGACGCTTCCCTCGTCCATCGGGAAGGCGAGGACGTCGGTGGGGCCGTCCCCGCCCATCCAGCGGTGGTTCAGCTCGGTCATGTAGTCGATGTCGACCAGCAGCACGGACAGCTCGGCGAGGGGGTTTACCCCCATCTCGTCGAGGGCGTGCCGGGCGACGGCGAGCACGGCGTCGGTGTCGACGTCGACACCGGACTCATTGGCGATCTCGATGGACAACTGCTTTCCTCTGCTTTAGCGGCGGCGGCCGGCCCGGCCGCCCTGGGCGGGTCGCCCGGGTACGGCATGGACGCCCTGCGCCTGCTGGTTCTCCCGTTCGGCGTCCCAGCGGGCGTACGCGTCGACGATCTCTCCGACCAGCCGGTGACGCACCACGTCGGAGCTGGACAACTGGGAGAAGTGCACGTCGTCGACGTTTCCCAGGATCTCCCGGACGACCCGCAGCCCGCTGCTCGTCCCGCCGGGAAGGTCCACCTGGGTGATGTCACCCGTCACGACGATCTTGGAGTTGAAGCCGAGCCGGGTGAGGAACATCTTCATCTGCTCGGGCGTGGTGTTCTGCGCCTCGTCCAGGATGATGAACGCGTCGGAGAGCGTACGGCCCCGCATGTACGCCAGGGGGGCGACCTCGATCGTCCCCTGCGCCATCAGCCTCGGGATCGACTCCGGGTCGAGCATCTCGTGCAGGGCGTCGTAGAGCGGGCGCAGGTACGGGTCGATCTTCTCGTTGAGCGTGCCGGGCAGGAAGCCCAGCCGCTCGCCGGCCTCGACCGCCGGCCGGGTCAGGATGATCCGGTTGACCTGCTTCGCCTGCAGCGCCTGGACGGCCTTGGCCATGGCCAGGTACGTCTTGCCGGTACCGGCCGGGCCGATGCCGAAGACGATGGTGTGCGAGTCGATCGCGTCGACGTACCGCTTCTGCCCGAGCGTCTTCGGGCGGATGGTGCGCCCACGGCGGGAGAGGATGTCGAGGGTCAGGACCTCGGCGGGCCGCTCGGCGCTGCCCTGCTCGAGCATGCCGACGGTACGCCGGACGGCGTCAGTGGTCAGGGTCTCGCCTTTCTCGATGAGTTCGAGCAGCTCACTGAAGACCCGCTCGGCGAGGGCGTTGTCGGCGGGAGCGCCGGTGATGGTGATCTCGTTGCCGCGGACGTGCACGTCACTGGCGACCGAGCGTTCGACGAGGCGCAGGATCTCGTCACCCGCGCCCAGCAGATTGACCATGATCTTGGAGTCGGGCACGGTGATCCTGGTCTGCACCCGGGGCGGGCCGGGAGGTGGGGTGCCAGTCATAGCTCGGGCCGAGGGGCCCTGCGCACCTGCTCTCAATCTCGGCGCCGGCCCAGCTGGCACGGCGTGCGGACGTTACCCCCATCGTATCGGGTCAACGCGGGCCGCATCGCGCCCATTTCCGCTGGCCGCGATCAACTCGCGACGTGCGGTTAAGAAGCGTCGGGGGCGGTGATTCGGGGTTCGGTTTCCGCGCCCTCGCTCAGGGCCGAGGCCCACGCGTGGGACCAGCGGACGAGCGGGCGCAATGCCTGGTAGGCGCCGCGCCCCAGGTCGGTGAGCTGGTAGGCCGTGTCCGGCTGCTGGGCGACGAGGTGGGCGTCGAGCAGTTCGGTCAGCCGTTGCCGCAGGACGCTGGAGGACATGTTGTCGCAGCGCTGCTGCAACGCGCGGAACCCGAGCGGCCCGTGCTGCAACTCCCAGACGATGCGCAGGTTCCACCGCCGGCCGAACAGGTCGAGGGCGGCCATGAGGGGTCGTCCGGTACTCGATCCGCGTACCGGCTGGCCAGGCCCGGGTACCGTCATCGCCTTCCGCCCCTCTTGATGCTCGATGTCCGATACAGCAGCGTCCAGTGCGTTGATTCGTCGCCTCAGTCACCGTCGCGGACGACCGCCAACCCGCCGACCCGGGTCGTGATGCCCGCCGGCCCGCGTCGGGCCGAAGCGAGCACGCTGGCCGGTCGACCGAGGGTGTCACCCTGCTCCACCTCGATCGCGACCGTCTGTGCCCCGGTCGAGTCGAGCAGGTGGGCGGCGAGGCAGCCGGTGCTGTTGGCGTTGGCGACGTCCTCGTCGACACCGATGGCCGGCGCGAACATCCGCGCCGCACCCGGTTGGTCGCCCATCGGCGGTACGTACACGAAACAGCCGAGGAGCCCGTACCGCCGGCACGCCGTAGCCAGCCTGCCGAGGTGCGGACGGACTCGGACCAGCGCCGACCGGTCGCGGACCGGTACCAGCATGCGCGGTGCGCCGGGCGCCGCGATCCGTGGCACGTCGTCCGGATGCGGATCGTCCGCCCTGAGCCCGAGCGCGTCGACGATCGCGGCCCGCTCGTTCGGTGCCGGGCGACGCAGTGCGACGAGTCCCTGGTCGAACCACACCTCGATGCCGCCGGGGCGGCGGATCGCGACGGTGTCGAAGGTGCGTCCGCCGGTGTGTTGGCGATCGGTGAGCTCAGCGTGCCCGGTGCGGGTCAACCGGACGGCCTGCGCGGCAACGGTGCCGTGGCCGCAGCCGGACAGCTCACCGGTGGCGGTGAAGAACCGGACCGGCCAGGCGCCGTCCCGCGTCCGCCCCGGGCCGACGAACGCCGCGTGCGAGGTCCCGGCCGCAGCAGCCACCGCACACCGGTCGAGGTCCGTCGCCGCCGGATCGTCGT
This sequence comes from Micromonospora sp. NPDC051543, assembly GCF_044454415.1. NCBI lineage: Bacteria > Bacillati > Actinomycetota > Actinomycetes > Micromonosporales > Micromonosporaceae > Micromonospora > Micromonospora sp. NPDC051543. Next base: position 70,790 of record NZ_JBITDT010000015.1, on the reverse strand, counting down.
CGGTGACGGCAGTGGGGCTGCCGCCCCGACCGTCGCGCCGCACGCACGCGTCGACAACCGTAATCTCCGGCCAGACTACGTCGTTCACGGGTGCGCCCCGTCCAGCCAGTCGCTGATGAGGGGGATGGTGTCGCCGAGGGTGTCGACGCGGTGGTGTGCGCCGGCGAGTTCGTCGTCGGGATGGGTGGTGCGTACGGCGATCACTGTCATGCCTGCGGCTCGGGCTGCTTCGATGCCTGCGGGGGCGTCCTCGATCACCAAGCAGTCGGACGCTGGGAGGTCGAGTAACTGCGCGGCTCGCAGGTAGCCCTCTGGATCGGGTTTGCCCAGCCGGACGTGGCCGCTGTCGACCAGCACGGGAGGATCGGGTAGACCGCCTGCGAGCAGACGGTGCAGCACCGTCGGAGCTCGGCCGGAGGTGACGACGCCCCACCGCCGGCCCGTCAGCAGACGCAACACCTCGGCGGCATCGGGATACACGGGAAAGGCGTCACCCTCATCGGCCATGAGGTCGCGGACCAGCAGGTATTCGGCTTCCGCATCGAGCTGTGGCGCTACGACCGCGATGGTGTCGACGGGCCGGCGACCATGGGTGTGTGACCAGACCAGCTCAGGGTCGAGGTTGCGTTGCGTCGCCCACCGGCTCCAGATCCGGCGGTAGGCAGGGTACGAATCGACGAGCACACCGTCGACGTCGAACAACACTGCCTTGTCAGCAGCGCCCGCGCCGATGTCGTGCAGGCGATGTGACCCTTGATCCATCACGCCGCCAGGTCGTGCAGAACGCCGACCGTGGTGGCCGCCTGTACGACGATGTCGTGGACCAGCCGGGCGGCGGGGAGGACCTCGTGGACAAGGTGCACCGACTGACCCGCGTACAGCGCCATGTCGTCCAGGTCGCCCGTCATGTCGGGCAGTGGCATCAGATCCCCGTACCGATAGTGGCTCCTCTCGGCCGCGTCCACCGCCACGACATCGCCCTCGCCGGGCCGATGCGGTGCCTGCGGCGAGCCGGCGGCCTCCCATCGTCGGAGGGTCGCGTTGCGCAACGCCCGGTGCGGCGCGTGCGGCCAGCCGCCGTCGAAGCACCGGGTATACACGGCGTCCACGCCGGCGGCGGCGATCAGATGCCGCCGATACACCTCATGCGTGGCCGCCTCAGCGGCAGCCAGGAAACGGGTGCCCAGCATGACGCCCCGGGCGCCGAGCGCCAGCGCCGCCGCGACCCCCCGGCCGTCCGCGATCCCACCTGCGGCAACCACGGGTACGGGGCCGACCGCGTCGACGACGGCGGGCACCAGAGCCATTGTGGACGTGCTGCCGCGGACATGACCGCCGGCCTCCCAGCCCTGTGCCACGACGGCGTCCACGCCGTCAGCGACCGCGTGGACCGCTTCGGCGACCTCGCCGACCGTGTGCAGATGCAGCGCGGCCGCCTCGCGGATCCGGGCATTCACCGACGACGGGTCTCCCCAGAAGGTGGAAATGATCGGCACTCCCTCTTCCAGGCAGACCGTCAGCAGGTCGTCCACCGGAAAATCAAGTACCAGGTTCGCGCCGAACGGCCTCGTGGTGAGCTCCCGAGTTCGCCGGATGGTGCGGCGTGCCTGCTCGGGGCTCTGCCAGGTCAACGCCAACATGCCGAGGCCGCCGGCCTCGGATACGGCTGCGGCCAGGTCCGGCCCGGCAGCCGAACCCACCGGCGCCTGGATGATCGGCAGCCCGATGCCCAGCCGTTCGCACAGGGCGGTGCGCAGACCCCTCACGATCCCTCCGTTGCTTCGGAAATCGAATCGCTCGGCGCGGACGTTACTGTGTCGGATATCGAAGCGTCAACAGCCCGGGCAGAGCGTCAGGCCGGCCGTCACGTCAGATCTCGGGCGAGCATCGGACCGAGTGGCGCGCCGCCGAGCAGGTGGGCGTGCGCGTGGAACACCTCCTGCCCGCCGTACGCCCCGGTGTTGAACATCAGCCGGAACCCGTCGCCGAGCAGCCCCTCGTCCTCGGCCACCGCGGCGGCCGAGGCCAGCACGGCCCCGGCCAGCGCCGGGTCACCCTCGGCGAGGGTGGCCACGTCGGCGTAGTGCTCCTTCGGAATGACCAGGACGTGTACCGGGGCCTTCGGGTCGATGTCGCGGAAGGCGAGCGTGGTGTCGGTCTCACGGACCACGGTGGCCGGGATCTCCCCGGCGACGATGCGGCAGAACAGGCAGTCGGATCCCATCGGGGCAGTGTAAGGACGAGAGGTGCGGCTCAGGCAGGATGGCCGGCATGACGGATCGGGCGGTTCTGGTGACGGGGTCCTCGCGCGGCATCGGCCGGGCGGTGGTGGAGGCGTTCGCCGCCAGTGGGGACCGGGTGGCGATCCACCACCGCGACTCCGCCGAGGCGGCCGAGGCACTACGCGCCGGGCTGCCCGGGTCGGGGCACGTGGTGGTCCGCGCCGACCTCACCGACCCGGACGCGGTCCGCACCATGGTCGACCGGGCCGCCGAGCAACTCGGTGGCCTGGACGTGCTGGTCAACAACGCCGGCACGTACGGCGACCGAAACGTCCCGCACCCGATCTTCGGCACCTCGTACGAGGAGTGGCAGGCTCGCTGGCGGCAGGTGCTGGAGACCAACCTGACCGGTGCGGGGAACGTGATCTGGTGCGCCGCCCAGCACCTGCGCGAGCGGGGTGGCCGGATCGTCAACGTGTCCTCCCGGGGCGCGTTCCGGGGCGAGCCGGAGCAGCCGGCGTACGGCGCCAGCAAGGCGGGGCTGAACGCCCTCGGTCAGTCCCTCGCCGTGGCGCTCGCGCCGTACGGCATCACGGTCGCCACGGTGGCGCCGGGTTTCGTGGCGACCGACATGACGACCGAGCACCTGCGCGGCGAGCGGGGCGCGGCGATCCGGGCGCAGAGCCCGTTCGACCGGGTGGCCCGCCCGGAGGAGATCGCGGCCGCGGTGCACTGGCTGGCCTCGCCCGAGGCCGAGTGGGCCTCCGGCACGATCGTCGACCTGAACGGCGCTTCGTACCTGCGCAGCTGACCGCCCGCTCCCGGCGCAGCTCGGAGCCGAGCACGGCCTCCGGGCCGCCGACCTCCGGGGCCGAACACGGCGAGCGGGCGGGCATGGAGGCCCGCCGCGGCGGAAGGTGGAACTACCAGCGGCCGAGGCGGGTGGCGAGCACGCTGAGCGCGGCCACGCCGGCCGTGGAGGTACGCAGCACCTCCGGCCCGAGGCGTACCGGCCGGCCACCGGCCTCACGGAAGGCCGTCAGTTCGGCCCGGTCGATGCCGCCCTCCGGGCCGACCACCAGGACGATCTCCCCGCCCGACGGCAGGTCGACGCGGGTCAACGGCTCGTCGGCCTCCTCGTGCAGGACGAACCCGGCGGCGGCGCCGGCGATCCGGCGGGCGACCGTGGCGGTGGACTCGTCCGGCGCGCCGGCCACGACGGGCAGCCAGGGCCGGCGGGCCTGTTTGGCCGCCTCGCGGGCGGTGGCGACCCACTTCTCGCGTGCGCGTACGCCCCGGTCGCCCCGCCACTGGGCCACCGAGCGCGACGCCGCCCAGGGCACGATCTCGTCCACCCCGACCTCGGTCATCGCCTGCACGGCCAGCTCGCCCCGGTCACCCTTGGCGATGCCCTGCACGGTGACGATCCGGGGTACGGGCGCGTCCGCGTACCCCCGGGAGGTGACAGCGACCTCCAGGCTGCCCCGGCCGACGGCGGTGACCACGGCGGCGGCCGTGCCGCCCCGACCGTCGGCGAGCAGCAACTCCTCGCCGACGCGCAGCCGCTGCACGGTGGCGGCGTGGTGCCCCTCCGGGCCGTCCAGGGTCAGCGCGTCACCGATGGGCAGCGCGTCCACCAGGAACAGCGGCGCCGACACCTCAGGCGTGCCCGTTGAACGCGTCGCGCATCCGGGAGAAGAAGCCGCCCTGCTTGGTCAGCTCGGCGACCTCCTCGCCCCGGGTCTTGGCGAAGTCGCGCAGCATCTTCTCCTGGTCGGGGTCGAGCTTGGTGGGCGTGCGGACGTCCAGGTGCACGTAGAGGTCGCCCCGGCCGGTGCCGCGCAGGTGCGGTACGCCCCGGGCGCGCAGTCGCAACGTGCTGGCCGGCTGGGTGCCGGCCTTGACGTCGACGGTCTCCTCGCTGTCCAGCGTCTTGATGGTGAGCCGGGTGCCCAGCGCGGCGGCGGTCATCGGCACGGTGACGCGGCAGTGCAGGTCGTCACCCTTGCGGGAGTAGACGTCGTGCGGACGTTCGTGGATCTCCACGTAGAGGTCGCCGGCGGTGCCGCCGCCCGGTCCCACCTCACCCTGCTGGGCCAGCCGGATCCGCATGCCGTCCTCGACGCCGGCCGGGATCTTGACCGTGAGCGAGCGACGGGTGCGTACCCGGCCGTCGCCGGCGCAGGTCGGGCAGGGGTGCGGGATGGTGGTGCCGTAGCCCTGGCAGACGGTGCACGGCCGGGCCGAGACCACCTGGCCGAGGAAGGTGCGCTGCACCGACTGCACCTCGCCCCGGCCGGCGCACGCCTCGCAGGTGGCCAGGTGGGTACCGGCCGCGGTGCCGGCGCCCGAGCAGGTGGTGCAGAGCACGGCGGTGTCGACGGTGATCGGGGCTTCGACGCCGAACGCCGTCTCGTGCAGGTCCAGTTCGAGGCGCAGGATCGCGTCCGCGCCCGGTCGGGTCCGTGGACGCGGCCCACGGCCGGCGCCGCCCGCGGCGCCACCGAAGAACGCGTCCATGATGTCCTGGAAACCGACGAACGGGCCGGCTCCCCCCGGACCACCCGGGCCGCCCGCGCCCCCGCCGCCGGGGGCGAGCGGGTCGCCACCCAGGTCGACGATCTGCCGCTTCCGGTCGTCCGAGAGGACCTCGTACGCGGCGTTGATGTCCTTGAACTTCTCCTGGGCCTCCGGGTCCGGATTGACGTCCGGGTGGAACTGGCGCGCCAGCTTGCGGTAGGCGCGCTTGATCTCGTCATCGGAGGCTTCCCGGCTGACACCGAGGATGCCGTAGTAGTCCCTGGCCACTGCGTTCCGTGTCCTCATGTTCGTCTCGCGTTGCGCCGACCGGCGGCCGCAGCCGGCCGTCGGCCCTGACTGGTCAGTTCTGGGCCAGCAGCTCGCCCACGTAGCGTGCCACGGCGCGCACCATGGCGATATTGCCGGGGTAGTCCATCCGGGTCGGCCCCAGCACTCCCAGGCCGCCCACGATGGTGGCCCCCGGGCCGTACCCGGTGCTGACCACCGAGGCGGCACGCAGGTTGTCGAACTCGTTCTCGTCGCCGATCAGCACCCGGGTCGTGCTGGGCTCGGTCTCGCCGATGAGCTTGAGGAGCACGACCTCCTCCTCCAACGCCTCCAGGATGGGCCGCAGCGAACCCTGGAAGTCGAGCAGACCGCCCCGGGTCAGGTTGGCGGTGCCGGCCAGGGCGATGCGTTCCTCGTGCCGCTCGACGAGCGTCTCCAGCAGGACGGTGGAGAGCGTGGTCATGGCCGGGCGCAGCTGGACCGGCGCCTCCTCCACCAGCGCCTGCACCAGCGGCGGCGTGTCGGACATGCGCTCGCCGGCGAGCTTCTCGTTGACCAGGCGACGCAGGTCGGTGACGTCGTCGGCGGGCACCGGCCCGGGCAGCTCCACCAGCCGCTGCTCCACTCGGCCGGTGTCCGCGATCATCACGAGCATCAGCCGGGTGGTGGAGATCGGCACCAGCTCCAGGTGGCGTACCGAGGAGCGGGCGAGGCTCGGGTACTGCACCACGGCCACCTGGCGGGTCAACTGGGCGAGCAGCCGTACGGTGCGGTGGACCACGTCGTCGAGGTCGACGGCCCCGACGAGGAAGCGCTCGATGGCCCGGCGTTCGGCCGGACTGAGCGGCTTGACCCGGGACAGCCGGTCGACGAAGAGCCGGTAGCCACGGTCGGTGGGCACCCGGCCGGCGCTGGTGTGCGGCTGCCGGATGTAGCCCTCCTCCTCCAGCACGGCCATGTCGTTGCGGACCGTCGCCGGGGAGACCCCGAGCTGGTGCCGCTCGACCAGCGCCTTGCTGCCGACCGGCTCCTGGGTCGAGACGTAGTCCTCGACGATGGCGCGGAGCACGGCGAGTTTCCGGTCGTCCAGACCCATCCTCCGCACCTCCTGTCGCACGTCGGCCGCCGGCCCATCCGGGGCCGACGGACCGTCCTGGCACTCGACTGTAACGAGTGCCAGTCTACGTCGGCGTGCCCGCCGACGCGATGATCAAGGTTGTCCCGGTCCGGCGCGCTCGGTGTCGCACTGGTGCGACGTTGCCAAGGGCACCTACCGTGACAACCATGACTGAACCACCTCGCCCTCCCGGCGCGGGAGACCCCGGCAACTACCCGCCGGAGCCGAACCCGCCCGGCTCGCCGTCGTCGGCCGAGCCGCCCACCGCACCACTGTCCGGGGCGCCCGGCCCGGGCGGCTATCCCCCAGCCGGTGGCTATCCGCCGCCCACCGGTGACCAACCGCCGTCGGGCGGCTACCCTCCGCCGGGCGGTTACCCCCCACCAGGTAATTACCCACCGCCGGGTGGCACGACTGGCGGGTATCCGACCGGCGGCGCATACGGCAACCCCGGCGGCGGTTACGCCAACAACGAGGACAAGACCTGGGCGCTCGTCGCCCACTTCGGCGGCGCCGCCGGGATGATCATCAGCGCTGGCGTGCTCGGCTGGATCGCCCCGCTGGTGGCGTTGCTCGCCCGGGGCAGCCAGTCCCCGACCGTCCGGGCGCACGCCGTGTCGGCGCTCAACTTCCAGCTCATCTGGTCGATCGTCGGCCTGGTCGGCTGGGTGCTGTCCTGCATCGTCATCGGCTTCATCGGCGTCGTGGCGGCCGTCGTGCTCGGCGCCGTGTGCGGCATCCTCGCCGGCATCAAGGCCAACGAGGGGCAGCTCTACCGCTACCCGCTCTCCGCCAACTTCATCAAGTGATCCGGGCCGGCCGCTCCCCCGGCCGGTCCGGCACACCGCCGCCGGCCGGGCGGGCGTCCGGCTCAGGGCAGCAGGTCCCGCACGACCGCGTCGGCGAGCAGCCGGCCGCGCAGGGTGAGGACCGTCCGTCCGGCGGCGTACCCCTCGGCGTCCAGCAGACCGTCGGCGAGGGCCCGCGCGGCACCGGCCCGACCGGCGTCGTCGAGCACCCCCAGCGGCAGTCCGCTGGCGAGCCGCAGCCGGAGCATCACGTCCTCCATGTGCGCCTCGTCCGTGGTCAGCACCTCGCGGGCCAGGCCGGGTGACGCGCCGGCCGCCAGCCGCTGGGCGTACGTGGTGGGGTGCTTCACGTTCCACCAGCGCACCCCGCCGACGTGGCTGTGCGCGCCCGGGCCGAGGCCCCACCAGTCGGCGCCGGTCCAGTAGAGCAGGTTGTGCCGGCACCGGGCCTCGTCGGTGCGCGCCCAGTTGGACACCTCGTACCAGGAGAGGCCGGCCGCGTCGAGGGCGGCCTCCGCGGCCAGGTAGCGGTCCGCCGCCACGTCGTCACTGGGGTACGGCAACTCGCCGCGCTTCATCCGCGCGGCGAGCCGGGTGCCGTCCTCCACGATGAGGGCGTACGCGCTGACGTGGTCGACCCCGGCGGCCACGACCTGCGCCAAGGTGGCGGCAAAGTCCTCGGCCCGTTCCCCCGGCGTGCCGTAGATCAGGTCCAGGTTGACGTGGTCGAACCCGGCCTCGCGCGCCTCGCGGGCGGCGGCGGTGGCCCGGCCGGCGCTGTGCTTGCGGTCGAGGATCGCCAGCACACCGGGCGACGCGGACTGCATGCCCAGCGAGATCCGGGTGTAGCCGGCCGTGCGCAGCAGCGTCAACGACTCCGGCGTGACCGACTCCGGATTCGCCTCGGTGGTCACCTCGGCGTCGGCGGCGAGCCCCCAGGTGCGGTCGATGCCCTCGAGGATGCGGGCCAGGTCGTCGGCGGGGAGCAGGGTCGGCGTGCCGCCGCCGACGAAGACGGTGTCGACGCGGGGTGGCGGGCTGTCGCCGAGCACCCGGGCGGCGAGCGCCAACTCGGCCAGCACGGTGTCGGCGTACGCCTCGCGGCTCGCGCCCCCACCCAGCTCGGCGGCCGTGTACGTGTTGAAGTCGCAGTAGCCGCAGCGACTGGCGCAGAACGGGACGTGGACGTACACGCCGAAGCCGCGCGCGCCGACCGCCGTGGTGGCGGTGGCGGGCAACGATCCGTCGACGGGGACGGTCTCACCATCTGGAAGGACGCCGGGCATGGCCACTAGTGTGCCCGGCATGACCTCTCCCGACGTGCTCGTGCGGGTCGCCACGGCCCGTGGGGTGACCACCCTCACCCTGGACAGCCCGCACAACCGCAACGCGCTCTCCACCGCCCTGATGACCCAGTTGCTGGCGGGGCTGACGGACGCGGTGGCCGACGACGCGGTCCGCGTGATCGTGCTCGACCACAGCGGCCCGGTCTTCTGCTCCGGCGCGGACCTGAAGGAGACTGCCGCGGCGTACGCCAGCGGAACCGTGCCCGCCGGCATGCTGGGCGACGTGCTGGCGGCGCTCTGGGAGTGCCCGAAGCCGATCCTGGCCCGGGTCGCCGGGCCCGCGCGGGCCGGCGGGCTGGGCCTGATCGCCGCCGCCGATCTGGCGGTCTGCGCCGACGAGGCGACGTTCGCGTTCACCGAGGTCCGCATCGGGGTGATCCCGGCGGTGATCTCGGCGACCGTGCTGCCCCGGCTGCACCCGCGCGCCGCCGCCGAGCTGTACCTGACCGGGAACACCTTCGACGGGCGGCGGGCCGTCGAGGTCGGCCTGGTGACGGCCTCGGTGCCGGCCCAGGAGCTCGACGACGTCGTGCGGGGCTACTGCGACTCCCTGGTCCGCGGCGCGCCCGGCGCGCTGGCCGGCGCGAAGGATCTGCTGCGCCGGCCGGGCACCGCCGAGCTGCGGGGCGACCTGGCCCGACTGTCCGCCCTCTCGACGGGCTACTTCCTCTCGGACGAGGGGCGCGAGGGGGTCATGGCGTTCCGGGAGAAGAGGTCACCGCGATGGGTGGCCGTTCTGGACGCCGAACGCGGTGACCAGGCCGGGTAGGGCCGGGGACGTCGGCCGGCTGCGGTGAGCGGCGGGGCGCCCATGCCCTCCGCACGTCCTTTGCTCTGCTTCAACAGAGGCAACACCCGAGGGCTCCGAGTGTTGCCTCTGTTGAAGCAGAGCAAAGGCGCTCGATGGGGGTCGGGGCCCCGCCCGGAAGCGGCGGCGCCCCGGGGTGTCACCACGCCGTCGCGCCACCGTCGACCGCGTAGTTGGCGCCGGTGATGTACGACGCCCGGTCCGAGGCGAGGAAGACCACCAGCTCGGCGACCTCCTCGGGGCGGGCGAACCGCTTCAGCATGGTCTTGGCGGTGATCGCGTCCCGGGCCGCCTGGTCGTCCCCCAGGTCGCGTTCACTGGCCGGGGTGAGGATGGGCCCGGGGCTGACCGCCACCGCTCGGATGCCGTGCGGCGCGCCTTCGAGCGCGAGTTGTCGCGTCATGCCGATGACGCCGGCGTTCGCCGCCGTGTGCCCGACCATCGGCGGGACGTGACCTGCGATCATCCCGGCCATCGAGGCCGCGTTGATGATGACGCCGCCACCGCGCCGGACCAGGTACGGCCAGGCGAACTTCGACACCAGGTACGGAATGTCGAGTTCACCGGCGATCGTGTACCGCCAGTCGTCGACCGAGAAGTCCGGCAGGGGGCCGAAGCGCAGCGCGGCCGCGTTGTTGTAGACCACGTCGAGGCCTCCGTACGCGGCCACGGCGTCCTCGACGAGCTGACGGACCTGTTCCGGGTCGGTCAGGTCGACGGGCGCGACGCTCGTCATCTCCCCACCGGCGGCCCGGACGAGGTCGACCGTCTCGTTGTTGCCGTCGACCTGGATGTCGGCCCCGACGACCTTCGCGCCCTCGCGGGCGAAGGTCAGCGCCGCGACGCGACCCAGACCGCCGCCGGTTCCGGTCACGAGCACCACCTTGCCGTCAAGCGTTCCCATCGAACTCCTCCTCGACTCCCGCACGTCCGATTGACGTGTCAACCAAATAAGGTCCTTGACCAGGCAATCTCTTCCGGCTGTTGACGACGGGTGACGCGGCAGACACGATCTTCATCCGCAGGTGAGTTCCACGCGCCAGCGGGAACGTCCCGATCGGCACGTGACGGCTGAGCGAAGCCCGAACCGGTCGAACGGCCCGGATGACGCCGGCGGGGACGTACGCTTGTCGAACTGTCGATCAGGAGGTGTGGGTGCGAACTCGGGCAGCCGTGGCGGGCGGAGTGGTGCTCATCCTCGTCGCCGTGATCGCGATCTGGCTCGTCGCCCGGCGGGTTGGGGACGAACTGCGGCTGCCACTGGCGGGACGCACCTGCACGGTCCAGGCCGACGGCCGGGTGGTCCTGGACGTGGAGCAGATGGCGAACGCGGCCACCATCGCGGCGATCGGCGTCCAGCGCGGCATGCCCGAGCGCGCCGTGGTGGTCGCGCTGGCCACCGCGTACCAGGAGTCGGGGCTGCGCAACCTCGACCACGGTGACCGCGACTCGCTCGGGCTGTTCCAGCAGCGCCCCAGCAAGGGGTGGGGCACGCCGGCCGAGATCCGTGACCCGCGCTACGCGGCGAACAGGTTCTACAAGGCGCTCAAGAAGGTGCGCGGCTGGGAGAAGATGCGGGTCACCGACGCCGCCCAGCGGGTGCAGCGCTCGGCGTTCCCCGAGGCGTACCAGAAGTGGGCCGACGACTCCGAGGTGCTCACCAAGGCCCTGCTCGGCGACGCCACCGAGGCGGTGGCCTGCACGGTGGGGCGTACCCCGGTGATGCGCGGCGCGGCGGCGGCCGCGCAGCTGACCCGCAACCTGGCGCTGGACTGGGGTGTGTCGAGCGCCGAAAAGACCAGCCAGACAGGGCTGGCGGTGACCGCGCAGGACCAGCGCGACGGCTGGCGGTACGCGCACTGGCTGGTCTCGCACGCCCAGGACCACGGGGTGAAGCGGGTCCGTTTCGGCGACCTGGAGTGGACCGCCCGCAATGGCACCTGGGGCCAGGTGACCGGCGAGCAGGGCTCCGCTGGCCAGGTGGTGGCCGAGGTCTTCGCCGAGGGCTGAGCGCCCCGACACCGAGCGCTCGGCGACCCGGATCTCTTAACCGGCAGTGACCGCACAATCGGACAAACAGCCACAGAGCCACCCGGTGATCACGAAAATGTGACTCGCTGCATCGGTTCCGCTGCGCGCGGTCCGGCCCCGGGCCGTACCGCCGCCGCTCGCCCTCCCACCGCCCCGGCACTCGCGTTACGATCGGCGGCCTGTGCCAGAAATGGTTTCACCTCATGGGGAGGGGTACGACGCGGTGTTCGATTACGGCGACCGGACCGGCTACGAACCGATCAGCGACACTGACCGCAAGGAGTTCCACGAGCAGGGTTTCCTCCTGCTGCGCAACGTCCTGACGGAGGACCACCGGGCGGCGCTGGAGGCGGCTGTCGACCGCGTCTACGCGGAGGAGCAGGCCAAGGGCACCACCAAGAAGGACGGCACCCTGCACCTGCTGGGCTTCCTGGAGCGCGACGAGCTCTTCGGCGAGCTGCTCACCCACCCGATCGCCTTCCCGTACATGTGGGGGCTGGCCGGCTGGAACATCTACACCCACCACAACCACCTGGACGTCACCCCGCCGGCCGCCGAGCCGGAGAAGCCGTACTGGGGTTGGCACCAGGACGGGTACCGGCAGAACTCCGACCCGGAGACGATGGACCCGAACCTGCCCCGCCCGATGTTCTCGCTGAAGGTCGGGTACGTGCTGTCCGACCTGTCGGAGACCGGCCGTGGCGCCACCAAGGTCATCCCGGGCAGCCACCTGTGGAACTCGCTGGACCGTCCCAAGGACCTCAGCGTGCACAACCCGGACCCGGAGGGCACGGTGGAGATCACCGCCAACCCGGGCGACGCGTTCATCTTCGACCGTCGGCAGTGGCACTCGCGCTCGACGAACCTGTCGACCATCACCCGCAAGATGCTCTTCGTCGGCTACACCTACCGGTGGATCCGTCCGCTCGACGAGCTGCACCCCGACGTGAACGGCGAGTGGTACCGCAACCGCACGCCCGTGCAGCGCCAGCTGATCGGTGAGGGCACCCACACCGCCAACTACTGGGGCATCAACTGGGACGGGTACGTCGACGACGAGATCCCGCTGCGCAAGGAGCTCAAGGAGCGCGGTCTGCTCGACCGCAACATCCCCTGGCTGCGCTGACGTACCGCTGGAAGGAAGGCCCCCGGTCCACCCGGGGGCCTTCCTCGCGTCTCAGGCGTGACCGGCGAGCCGCCGGCGGGCCTTCTCCCGGATCGGTGCCGGCAGGTCGGTCGCGTCGAGCAGCCGGGGCAGCAGCTCCGGTTCCAGGCTGGTCGCCCGGAACACCTCGCCGATGGTCACCCCGTGCGCGGGCCGTTCCACCACCTCGACCGGATCGCCGGCGCCCACCTCGCCCTCGTGCAGCACCCGCAGGTACGCCCCCGGGGTGGCCCGGACCGTGAACCGCTTGATCAGATCCGGTACGCCCCAGAAGCCGGCGAACGTGGTGCACGGGGTGCGCGGCATGGTCACCTGGAGCAGCGCCGTACCCACCGCCCACTGCTCGCCGATGACCGCGCCGGTCACGTCGACCGCGTAGGTGGTCAGGTTCTCCCCGAAACCGCCGGGGCGGATGGACCGGCGGATCTCGGCCGACCACCACGCGGCGTCCTCCTCGGCGTACGCGTAGACGGCCTTGTCCGGCCCGCCGTGCACGGCCCGCTCGCCGATGAAGTCACCGGCCAGGCCCTCCGCCAGCAGCGACACCGGCCCGTCGACCGGACGCTTGTCGATGCCGCTGCGACCGCTCGCGTCGCCGGCCCACTCCGCCTCGGTCACGATGCCGAGGTTCACCGCTGCCACCCTGCCCGTCATGACGGCCAGCCTAGGGTCTGTCAGCCCTTGACCGCTCCGGCCACCAGGCCGGAGACCATCTTCCGCTGCACCAGCAGGAAGAAGATGATGACCGGCAGGGTGAACAGCGTGGAGGCGGCCATCACCGGCCCCCAGTTCGTGTCGTCACGGCCGAAGAAGAAGGTCATCGCCACCGGCAGGGTGTAGCGCCCCTGGTCGTTGATGAACGTCAACGCGAAGATCAGCTCGTTCCACGCCGTGATGAACGAGAAGATGCTGGTCGCCACCAGGCCGGGCGCGACGAGCGGGAACAGCACCCGCCGGAACGTCTGGGCCCGGCTCGCGCCGTCGATGGCGGCCGCCTCCTCCAGTTCCTTGGGCACGGCCGCGACGAAACCGCGCAGCATCCACACCGCGAACGGCAGCGAGAAGCCGAGGTACGTGAGGATCAGGCTGGGCAGGGTGTTGTAGAGCCCGAGCCGCTGGATCATCAGGAACAGCGGGATGACCAACGCCTCCAACGGGATCATCTGCACGATCAGCAGCATGATCAGGAAGCTGGTCCGGAGCTTGAAGCGGAACCGGGCCACCGCCGTCGCGGCGAGCAGGGCGACGAGCCCACTGAGCACCACGGTGGACACCGCGACGATCGCGCTGTTCACGAAGAAGTCGAGGAAGGTCACCCCGGGGATCAGGTTGCCGGTGAGGATCTCCCGGTAGTGCGCCAGCGTCGGATGGGTCGGCACCGGCTGTGGGGTGGCCGAGAAGATCTCGTTGCTGGGCTTCAGCGACGTCGAGATCATCCAGTAGACCGGGAAGGCCGCGAAGAGCGCGACCAGCAGCCCGGCGGCGTTGAGGGCGACCTTCTTCACGACTCGTCCTCCTGCTTGAGCACCATCCGCACGTAGAAGCCGGTGACCACGAGCAGGATCAGCGTGAGGATCACCGCGATGGCCGCGCCGAGCCCGTACTTCGGCGGCGGCGAGAAGGCCTCGGCGTACGAGTAGATCGAGAGCATGAACGTCGGCCGGTCCTGGGTGCCACCGGCCAGCACGAACTGCTGGGTGAAGACCTTGAAGTCCCAGATGGTGGAGAGCACGATCAGGATTCCGAAGACCGGTCGCAACAGCGGGAACGTAATCTTCCAGAAGACCCGCCACGGGCTCGCGCCGTCCACCCGGGCCGCCTCGTGCAGCTCACTCGGCACGCTCTTGAGGCCGGCGAGGACGCTCACCGCGATGAACGGGAACGAGTGCCACACGACCACCAGCGTGAGGATCGCGAAGAACAGCAGCGGTGAGTTGAACCAGCCGTAACCGGTCCAGTCGCTGCGACCGAACAGGGCGTTCGAGAATCCGTCCGGCAGAGCGTTGAACAGCCAGGTGACCAGGCCGCTCGTGTCGTCGAAGATCCACTTCCAGACGATCGTGCCGGTCAACGCGGGGGTGGCCCAGGCGAGCATCACGCAACTGGCCACGAAGGTCGCCATCTTGCGGCCGAGCCGGTTGAGCAGCAGTCCGACCAGGGTGCCCAGCACCATCGTGAGCAACACGTTCGCCGCGGCGAACAGCACGGTGTTGCGCAGGACGGTCAGGAAGAACGGGTCCGTGAGGATGTCGGTGTAGTTGCCGAGCCCCACCCACGGCCACTCCCGGTCGCCCCGCAACTGCCGGACGCTGTTCAGCCGGTAGAAGGACATCGCCACCACCTGGCCGAGCGGCCAGAGCAGCAGCACCCCGATGATGACGAGTGCGGGCAGGAGCAGCAGGTAGGGCAGGCGGTCGACCCGGCGACGCCGCCGCGCGGGGTTCTCCCGCACGGCGGACGTCTCCGGCACCTCGGTCAGCGTGGTCACTTGGAGTTGAGGATGCTTTCCATCTCACCGGCCGCGTCGGCGGTAGCCTTCTCGACCGTCTTCTGACCCTTCATGACCGAGCTGTTCATCGCCTGGGTCACCGTCTTCGTCCGGCTGACCTCCACCCACTTCGGGGTGAGCGGCGTGAGCTTGGTGTTCTGCATGGTGGTGGCGAAGGCCGCCATCACCTTGTCGTTGGCGTACGTGTCGCTGGCGACCAGGTCCTTGTAGACGGGGAAGAAGCCGAGGCTGCTCGCGAAGCTCTGCGCGTTCTTCTTGTTCAGCAGCACGGTCAGGTAGTCCCAGGCGAGGTCCTGCCGCTCGCTGTCCTTCCAGATCGCCAGGTCGGAGCCACCGGCGAAACCGGGCGCGGCCTTGCCGTCCGGGCCGGGGATCGGGAACGTACCCCAGACCTTCTCGATCTCGGGGTTGTCCTTCTTGATGGCGGCCTGCTGCCAGCTACCGGCGAACGCCATCGCGGCCTTGCCGGTGGCGAACTGCGTCCGCGCGTCGATCTCGTTCCAGCCGGCGGCGGCCGGCGGGGCGACCTTGTGGACGGTGACCAGGTCGGTCCAGTACTTGACGGCCCGCTGCGCCTCCGGCGTCGAGTAGCCGGACTTCCACGCGCCACCCTGGTTGGTGGCGATCTCCGCGCCCGCGCCCCAGAGGAACGAGTAGAAGGGCAGTTCGGAGTTGCCCGGCAGCGCGATGCCGTAGGTGCCCTTCTTCTTGGCCTGCACGGCCTTGGCGACGGTCACCAGCTCGTCCCACGTCTTCGGCGGCTGCACGCCCGCCTCGGCGAACCAGTCGGTGCGGTAGTAGATGGCTCGCACGCCCGCGTACCAGGGAACGCCGTACTGCTTGCCGTCGAGCTGCGCGTTGCGCACCAGGTCGGGCAGCAGGTCCTTGCCGTCCGCCCAGCCACCCATCCGACCGCTGACGTCGGCGAGCGCCTCCTGCGCGGCCCAGCCCTGGGTCTCGGTGTTGCCCAGTTCGGTGATGTCCGGGCCCTCACCGCCGGCGAGCGCGGCCTGGAACTTCTTCGGCGCCTCCAGCCAGGGGATGTACTGCACCACCACATCGGTGTCGGGGTGCTTCTGCCGGAACTCGGTCTCCACGCCGTCGAGGAAGGCGTTCTGGGCGTCGCCGCCCTCACCCATCATCCAGACCGTGAGCTTGCTGTCGTCGGTCGCTTCCTCGCCGGAGCCCCCACAGCCGCCCAACACCATGGCGACCGAGGCCACCACGGCAGTGACCGGGGCCAACCGCTTCCACCTGTTCACGCCACTTCTCCCCTCGCGTCGCCTGGCACTAACCTTCTCCGCCGCACCTTAGTACGAAGAAATCCTTTACGACAGTGGGCGGGGAGGCCGAAGCCTGGCGACCGTATCGCAGGCCGCCGACGCGAGAGACTCATGGAACCGGGCCGAATATGGGCAGGACGTCACGAAAGAGCGCCCGGCCGTCCGGCCGGGCGCTCTTTTCGCATCCTGTGGTGATGCCAGGTTGTTACCGGGTGACGCGGCGGCGGCCACCCACACCGGCCACCAGCGCGACCGCGATCGCCGCCACCACGACCTGCACCAGCAGCTCGGTCCAGTCGATACCAGCGGTCTCGGTCGCGATACCCATCGCCCGCGCCAGCACCGTGCCCAGCAGAGCCGCGCCGATACCGATCAGCAGGTGCAGCCAGATCGGCATGTTCTGGCGGCCCGGAACAACCAGGCGGCCGAGCGCCCCGACGATGAGACCAACAACGATGGCAGTGATGATGCCCCACACGGTGAGCTCCACGGTCGCCCTCCTTCAAAGAATGTCTGACACACAACGTGTGCTTCCTGTCGTGACCGCTAAGTTCCCGACCCACCAAAAATCCAAACCGACTTGCTCGCCCAGACGATCACGACTTGGTGAACACAGGCACGGACCACCAGACCGCCCCCGCACCCCCGCGCCCCCGCGCCCCCGCGCCCCCGCACCCCCGCGATCTTGCACTTTCGGTTGTCGATAGGGGTGGGATGCCCGGGATGTCGCAGTAGAAAGTGCAAGATCGGCGCGGGCGCCGTGGCCGAGCCCGGGGACGGCGGCGCGCCGGAGCGGGGGCGGACCCGTCCGGGCACGACAGCGAGGGGCGCTCGGCCTGATGGCCGAGCGCCCCTCGAAGGTGTTGCGGTACTACGGGTGTGCGGTGTTACCGGGTGACGCGGCGGCGGCCACCCACACCGGCCACCAGCGCGACCGCGATCGCCGCCACCACGACCTGCACCAGCAGCTCGGTCCAGTCGATACCAGCGGTCTCGGTCGCGATACCCATCGCCCGCGCCAGCACCGTGCCCAGCAGAGCCGCGCCGATACCGATCAGCAGGTGCAGCCAGATCGGCATGTTCTGGCGGCCCGGAACAACCAGGCGGCCGAGCGCCCCGACGATGAGACCAACAACGATGGCAGTGATGATGCCCCACACGGTGAGCTCCACGGTCGCCCTCCTTCAAAGAATGTCTGACACACAACGTGTGCTTCCTGTCGTGACCGCTAAGTTCCCGACCCACCAAAAATCCAAACCGACTCACCCGCACAAGAAGTTGCCGGTGTCGATGTCGGTCGGCTGCGTCGGTTGGCACGGAGACACGTCCACACAGCTCAGACAACATGTTGCCCAGGGCGACCACCCAGACCCCAACCCCAAAAAAAATCCGCCCCAACCCCCAACCCCCGACCGCCCCCGGGTGATCAAGAGGTTCGCGTCAGGATCCGGGCTCCGGATGACGCGAACCTCTTGATCACCGCGGGAAAGGGTGGGAGGCCGGGGCGGGATGGGGGTGGTTACTTCTTGCCGGTGGTTTTGGCGTCGCCGGAGTCGGAGGACAGGGCGGCGATGAAGGCCTCCTGTGGGACCTCCACGCGGCCGACCATCTTCATCCGCTTCTTGCCTTCCTTCTGCTTCTCCAGCAGCTTGCGCTTACGGCTGATGTCACCGCCGTAGCACTTGGCGAGCACGTCCTTGCGGATGGCGCGGATGGTCTCCCGGGCGATCACCCGGCTGCCGATGGCCGCCTGGATGGGCACCTCGAACTGCTGGCGCGGGATCAGCGTACGAAGCTTCGCGGCGATCGTGACGCCGTAGTTGTACGCCTTGTCCTTGTGCACGATGGCGCTGAACGCGTCCACCGGCTCGCCGTGCAGCAGGATGTCCACCTTCACCAGGTCGGACGCCTGCTCGCCGGAGGGCTCGTAGTCCAACGAGGCGTACCCCTTGGTACGGCTCTTCAACTGGTCGAAGAAGTCGTAGATGATCTCGGCGAGGGGCAGCGTGTAGCGCAGCTCCACGCGGTCGGCGGAGAGGTAGTCCATGCCGAGCAGGCTGCCGCGCCGGCCCTGGCACAGCTCCATGACCGCGCCCACGTAGTCGTTGGGCGTCAGCACGGTGGCCCGCACCACCGGCTCGTACACCTCGGCGATCTTGCCGGTGGGGTACTCGCTCGGGTTGGTCACGACGATCTCCTCGCCGTCGTCCGTGATCGCCCGGTAGACGACGTTGGGCGCGGTGGAGATCAGGTCGAGGTTGTACTCGCGCTCCAACCGCTCCCGGATGATCTCCAGGTGGAGCAGGCCGAGGAAGCCGCAGCGGAAGCCGAAGCCGAGCGCGCCGGAGGTCTCCGGCTCGTAGTCCAGGGCGGCGTCGTTGAGCTTGAGCTTGTCCAGGGCCTCGCGCAGGTTCGGGTAGTCGGACCCGTCGATCGGATAGAGGCCGGAGTAGACCATCGGCTTCGGGTCCTTGTAGCCGCCGAGCGGCTCGGCCGCCGGCCGGGCGTTGATGGTGACCGTGTCACCGACCCGGGACTGCCGGACGTCCTTCACACCGGTGATCAGGTAGCCGACCTCGCCGACGCCGAGCGCCTCGGCCTTGACCATCTCGGGTGAGATGACGCCGATCTCCAGCAGCTCGTGCACGGCACCGGTGGACATCATCTTGATCCGGTCGCGGGCGCTGATCCGGCCGTCGATGACCCGGACATACGTGACGACGCCGCGGTACACGTCGTACACCGAATCGAAGATCATCGCACGGGCGGGCGCCTCGGCGTCGCCGACCGGCGGAACGAACTGCCGGACGATCTCGTCGAGCAGGTGCGGTACGCCCTCGCCGGTCTTGCCGGAGACCCGGATGCAGTCGGCGGGGTCACCGCCGATGAGGTGGGCCAACTCCTCGGCGTACTTCTCCGGCTGCGCGGCCGGCAGGTCGATCTTGTTGAGCACCGGGATGATGCGCAGGTCGTTCTCGAGGGCCAGGTAGAGGTTGGCCAGGGTCTGCGCCTCGATGCCCTGGGCGGCGTCGACCAGCAGCACGGCGCCCTCGCAGGCGGCCAGCGACCGGGACACCTCGTACGTGAAGTCGACGTGCCCCGGGGTGTCGATCATGTTGAGCACGGCGTGCTCGCCGGCCCGCTCGCCCTCGCGGATGGTCCACGGCATGCGAACGGCCTGGCTCTTGATGGTGATGCCACGTTCGCGCTCGATGTCCATGCGGTCCAGGTACTGCGCGCGCATCTGCCGGGGGTCGACCACGCCGGTGAGCTGCAACATCCGGTCGGCCAGGGTCGACTTCCCGTGGTCGATGTGGGCGATGATGCCGAAGTTCCGGATGCGACC
The DNA here is from genome assembly GCF_044454415.1 of Micromonospora sp. NPDC051543. Lineage (NCBI taxonomy): Bacteria > Bacillati > Actinomycetota > Actinomycetes > Micromonosporales > Micromonosporaceae > Micromonospora > Micromonospora sp. NPDC051543. The sequence continues at coordinate 51,346 of NZ_JBITDT010000015.1, read as the reverse complement.
GGGGTCGGTGGCACCAGGGGCGTTCGCGCCGGGATCGAGCTTCGGTGGCACAGCGGTCCGTTCTGGTCGGCTGACGTGAACAGGCCGGCGCGCCGCCGACCCCCTCCATGTTCCCACGCCGCCGGGGTACGCCCACTGCGCGGGCGACGGATCGGCCCCCGGGACGCCTCACTCCATCGGCGGCTCCACGAAGAGCGCGGCCAGCCGGGGTAGCCGGCGGCGGACCTCCTCCTCGTCGTCGAAGTCCCAGAAGTCGTTGAGGTCCGGCGTCCGGACCGGCTCGCGGTCCGTCGGCAGCTCCGACGCGGTGGCCCTGCGGTACGCGTCCCACGGCACCGCCAGCATCTGCTCGGCGGAGAACTCCTCCCCGCTGAGCGACGCGGCCCGCACCTGGGGCAGCTCGGCCAGCGAGTCGGGGTCGCCGACCGCGCGGGCGAACACCGCCCGACCCTGGGTCATCAGCCAGCCCCGGAAGTGCTCGAAGCCCTCCGCCGACGCCCCGCCGTTGATCAGGTACGCCGCGCCCCACAGGTCCGCCTTGTGCGAGGCGGCCAGCACTCTGACCTGGTGCTGGGCGTACCCGACGATGTCCTGCGGATCGCGCTCGGCGAGCAGCGCCACGGCCCGCGCGGCGACCGGCCCGGGCTCACCCCCGCCCCCGGCGCGGGCCTGGTCGATCAGCTGCCAGAAGTCCTCGGTCCTCATGGCTTGGCAGTCTGGCAGTGTCGCCGCGCGCCGCGCACGTACCCCGGGGCAGCATGGTGGGGTGTCCTCCCCGCTGCCGCCGATGCCGTACCACGCGAGCGCGTCGCGCCCGTCGTGGCCGGAGCTGCCGGCGGCGCTGCGGGCCGCGATCGCCGACCGGCTCGGCGCGCCGGTGGTCACCGCCCAGGTCGCCACCGCCGGCTTCACCCGGGGCTTCGCCGCCGTGCTGCACACCGCCGACGGCGGCCGGGCTTTCGTCAAGGCGGCACCCGCCGTCGCGCAACCGCGCCTGGCACAGGGGTACGCCTGGGAGGCCGCGATCCTCGACCGGCTGCCGGCCGGCCTGCCCGCGCCCCGCCTGCGGTGGACGCTGGACGAGGCCGGCTGGTTCACGCTCTGCGCCGACGCGGTCGACGGCCACCTCCCACGCCTGCCCTGGGCGCGGGCCGAGCTGGACGCCACGCTCGCCGCGTACGCCGAGGTCGCCGCCGCGCTCGCCGATCCACCGGCCGACCTGACCGCGCTCGGCCTCCCCCGCCTGGCCGAGCTGGCCCGCTCGGACATCCTCTGGTGGGAGGAGGTCGCCGCGGGCCGGGAGCCGCTCCCCGCGCTGCCCGCCGCCGCCCGGGGCAGACTCCCCGAGCTGGTGGCGCTGGAGTCCCGCCTGCCCGCGTACGCGGACGGGGCGACCGGCGTGATCCACGGCGACCTGCGGGTGGACAACGTGCTCATCGGCCCGGACGGCCGGGCCTGGATCTGCGACTGGACCTGGGCCTGCACCGGGCCGGCCTGGTTCGACCTGGTGACGCTGCTGCTCACCGCGTACGACAGCGGCCTGGACGTCGATCGGATCTTCGCCGCGCACCCGGCGAGCGCGGGCGCTCCCCCGGACGCGCTGGACGCCACCCTGGCCGCGTTGGCCGGCTACTACCTCACCGGGGCGGACGCGACACCGGTGACGGCCTCGCCGTACCGGTCGGCGCACCAGCGGGCCAGCGGCGGACAGGCCCTCGGCTGGCTCGCCCGCCGCCAGGGCTGGCGGTGACCGCGCCGGCGCAGGCGTCCTCGCGCGGGCCGTCCCGTGATCCATCCGGGTTCCGAGAAGTCGGGTGGTCAGGGGCCGGCGGATACCCTGGTTCGCAGGAAGCCGGGGTGGATCACGGGTCGAGCGCCCCGCTGGGCGCGGGAGTCGAGCACGCGCGCTCAGGCGGAGCCGTTTTGGCTCGTCCGGGGCGACCTGGTAACCTGGCTTTTCGCGCGGCGATGACTCATGTCGTCATGTCGTGCGCAAGCTGACCAACCCGAGCTATCAAGACGAGGCTGTCGCGTGGCGAACATCAAGTCCCAGATCAAGCGCAACCGGCAGAACGAGAAGGCCCGGCTGCGCAACAAGTCGGTCAAGTCGTCGCTGAAGACCGCCGTCCGGAAGTTCCACGAGGCCGCCGAGGCCGGTGACGTCGAGAAGGCCACCGCTCTCATGCAGGATGCCTCGCGCAAGCTGGACAAGGCCGTCAGCAAGGGCGTGATCCACGCCAACCAGGCTGCGAACCGCAAGTCGGCGATCGCGAAGCGCGTGGTGACGCTCTCCGCCTGACGCTTCATCGTCAGACTGATTCGGAAAGCCCCGGACCTCGGTCCGGGGCTTCCGTGTGTCCACGAACCGCCGCCCGACCGGCTTCGGCGGCCGTCAGTCCAGCGGGTCCCCGCGACGCCTGGGCCGCACCGGGTCGGTCCGGACCGTCACCGGAGTCGCGGCGCTCCACTCGACGCGGGCCCGGCCGACCACCGGCTCCATCTGCCGGCGGAAGCGGTCCCGCTCCTGTTCGGGTACGAGCGCGGCGGAACGGACCACCACCGCGGCCACCATGTCGTTGAGCTTGACCATCGCCGCCACCACCACGGGTAGCACCAGCACCGCCCACCAGGTGACCAGCTCCGCGAGGGCGAGCAGCACGGCCAGGGCGATGGCGCCCTCGAAGAACAGGAAGCAGAGCACCCCACCGGGGTTGACGAACCGCAGGCCGAGGAGCCGGGCGTAGAGCGGCCGGTACCGCTCCTCGTCGGCGGACACGGTGGCCCACGCCGTACGGTTCGGCCCCGTCACCGGCTGCTGCCCTGCCGGGCCGCCGCCACCGAGAAGACGGCCCGCTCCAGGGCGTACGCCCGGTCGTCCGAGCCCCCCTTGACGGCCGCGTTGCACTCCGCGGCGACCTGCATGGCGCGGACCAGGCCTTCCGGGGTCCAGCCGCGACCCTGTCGCTGCGCCCGTTCGATCTTCCACGCCGGCATGCCGAGGCTGCTGGCGAGCTGGTAAGCGTTGCCCCGTCCGGCCGACGCCACCCGGGCCACCGTCCGCACCCCGTCGGCCAGGGCGTCGGCGATGGGCACCGGGTCGACGCCGACGTGCAGGGCCCACCGCAGCGCTTCCAGGGCGGCCGGCACGTCGCCGACCATGGTGGCGTCCGCCACGGTGAAGCCGGTCACCTCGACCCGCCCCCGGTAGTAACGGGACACCGTCTCGGCGCTGATCCGCCCGTCGGTGTCGGCCATGAGCTGGGAACAGGCGGCGGCCAGTTCGCGCAGATCGTTGCCGACCGCCGCGATCAGCGCCTCGGCGGCGTCGTCGGGGCACCGGCCGCCGGCCCGCCGGATCTCGTCGCGGACGAAGGCGACCCGGTCGCGGTGGCCCTTGAGTTTGGCCGCCGGAACCACCGTCGCGCCGGCCGACCGCAGCCCGTCGGCGAAGGCCTTGCCCTTGGCGCCGCCCAGGTGCAGCACCAGGAGCTGCACCTCCGGGTCGGGATTCTTCGCGTACGCCAGCAGCGCGGCGACCAGGTCCTTGCGGGCGTCCTGCCCGGAGCGCAGGACGAGCAGCCGCCGGCCGCCGAACAGCGACGGACTGAGCATCTCGGCTATCTCGCCGACGGTGAGCGCACCCGCCTGGTACTCGCGGACGTCCACCTCGGGGTCGGTGGCGCGGGCCCGTTCGACAGCTTCGGAGACCGCGCGCGTGGCGAGCAGCTCCTCGTCGCCGAGGACGAGCACAATGGGGGCGAGGCTGGCGGGGGTCACGTCGCCCATATTCGCACGGCCCATGGCGGGTACGGGCCTGCTCATTCGCTGCCCGGTCAGCGCAGCCCGCACTTAGCGCAAATCCAGACATTTACCTCGGTTCACCACCTAATCCGCAAATGGCCGGGATTCCGGGTCGAGTGCGCGCAATTTCCACGCGATCGGCAGTCCCACTCACGGTCGCCGTCCCGGCGGTACCCCTCGACGGGCCACCGCCAGTCCGTCGGCGGTCCGGATCGCCGCCACGTCGCCGTCGGTGTCGGTTCGCAGGACACGGGCGCCGTGCCGGCCTAACCGGGACAGCAGCGCCGGGTTCGGATGCCCGTACGTGTTGCCCGTGCCGACCGGCACCAGCGCCACGGCCGGCCGTACGGCGGCGAGGAAGCTCTCGTCCTGGTACGCCGAGCCGTGGTGCGCGACCTTCAGCACGTCCGCCCGTAGCTGGTCGGGCGGCGTCCGGACCAGGACGGCGTGCTGTTCCTCGGTCTCGGCGTCGCCGGGCAGCAGGACCGTGACGCCGGCGACCGTGGCGCGCAGCACCAGCGAGTTGTTGTTCGGGTCCGAGCGGGTGCCGGCCAGCGGATACGGCGGTCCGAGCACCAGTAGCTCGACATCGCCGACCCGGTGACGTGCCCCGGCGGTGGTGTCCCGCATCGTGGCCCGGCCGTCGGTCGCCGCCGCGCGGACGGCCGCCCGACCGCTCGCCGGGTCCGGCGACGGCGGGGTCAGCACGGCGGCCACCCGTCGTCCCCGGAACGCCCCGGCCACCCCGCCCACGTGGTCGAGGTGGAAGTGGCTGACCACCAGCAGCGACACCTCCCGGATGCCGAGCCGTCGCAGACACGCGTCCACCGCGCCGGGCTCCGGCCCGGTGTCGACCAGGACCGCCCGGCCGGGCGCGACGGGCAGCACGAGGGCGTCACCCTGTCCCACGGCGCAGGCCACCACCACCCAGCCGGGCGGCGGCCAGCCGCTGGCGACCAACCGGACCCCGAGAGCGCCCACCAGTACGGCGACCGTGACCACCGCCACCAACCGGCGCACCAGCGGGCGGCGCACGGCCACCAGCAGCGCCACGGTCAGCCCGGCCAGCAGCAGGGCGCCCCCTGCCCCGCCCGGCCACGCCACGGTGCCGGCCGGAAGGCGGGCGCCGTGGCGGGCGATGACGACCAGCCACCAGGCCGGCCAGCTCGCCAGCCAGGCGACGAACCCGGCCCCGGCCGGCCAGACCGGCGACAGCACCGCGGCCGTCACGCCCAGCACCGTCGCCGGCGCGATGGCCGGGACCGCCAGCAGGTTGGCCGGCACCGCCACCAGGCTGACCGTGCCGGAGATCCCGGCGACGACCGGCCCGCAGGCCACCTGGGCGGCCGCCGGAACGGCCAACGCCTCGGCCAGCCCGGCCGGTACGCCCCGACGGCGCAGCCCGTCGCGCCAACGCGGCGCGAGCAGCAGCAGACCCCCGGTGGCCAGTACGGACAGCGCGAACCCGGCGTCGCCCGCCAACTCGGGGTCGACGAGCACCAGGACGGTGATGGCGGCGGCCAGCGCGGGCAGCGCGGCCCGGGGTCGACCGGCGGCCAGCGCGACGAGCCCGATCGCCCCCATCGTGGCGGCCCGTACGACGCTCGGTGACGGACGCACCAGGATGACAAAGCCCACCAGCGCCATCCCGCAGAGCACCCCGGCAAGCCACGGGCCGGCGCGCGCCCAGCGCGCCACCAGCAGCACCGCACCCACCACGATCGCGACGTTGCTGCCCGAGACCGCATTGAGGTGCGTCATGCCGGTCGCCCGGAAGTCCTCCTCGACGGCGGGCGGCAGCCGGCTGGTGTCCCCCACCACCAGTCCCGGCAGCAGACCTCCCGGGTCGTCGGGCAGCGGCGCACAGGCCCGTTGCAGACCCGCCCGCAGGGTGCCGGCGGCGCGCTGCGCCCACGACGGCGTACCGCGCCGCTGCGGTGGACCGCTGGTCGCGAGGACCGCCGCGGTGAGGTCACCGCCGCGCGGCACGCCGAGTCGCCCCTCGGCGGTCAGCCGCTGCCCCGGCAACAACCCCCGCCAGCCGGGGTCGGTGGCGAGGACCAGCACCCGTACCGACGTCCGGAGCGGCTGGCCGTCCGGGCCGGTCAGCCGGATCAGCTCGCCCGACACCAGCAGCATGCCGGGACGCCCGGCCGAGCGGATCGGGCGCGGATCGTCCCGCACGACGAGGTCGGCGGTGACCGGTGCGTGCTTCTCGGCCAGGGCGCGGACCGGCGGGGCGTCCCGCACGAGCAGCCGGGCCGAGGTCGCCGCCGCGCCGCAGAGGACGCCGAGACCGACCGCGACGATGATCCAGCCGAAACGGCGGGCGAGAGCCCCTGGGCGACCGAGTCGACCGAGCAGGCGCAGGGTGCTCAGCGCCGTCGACACGGCTGCTGCGCCGGCCACCAGCAGCAGCGGTCGGGGGCCGAAATGCAGGCCGGCGAGCGCGGTGAGCCAGGCGGCCACGGCCAGCCCGGCGAGCCGGAGGTCCGGTGGCGGGGGGTCGCCGACGACGGGTGGGACGTTCACACCGTCACCAGGTCCTTGAGCTGCTCGTAGCGCGCGTCGCCGATGCCGTCGACCTGGCGCAGGTCGCCGACGGCCGCGAACCCGCCGTGCTGGTCCCGGTAGGCGAGGATGCGCTGGGCGAGCACCGGCCCCACCCCGGGCAGCGCGTCGAGCTGGGCGAGTGTCGCGCTGTTGAGGTTCAGCGCCGCGCCGGGGGCCGGCGCGCCGGCGGGGGCCGGACCGGCGACGGGGCCGGGTGCCGGCGGGGGCGTCACCCCGACGACGATCAACTCACCGTCGGCGAGCTTGCGAGCGGGATTGAGCAGCGCCACGTCGACGCCGGGCAGCGGGCCACCGGCCGCGGAGAGGGCGTCGGCGAGTCGGGCCCCGGCCGGTACGCGTACCAGCCCCGGTTTGCGCACCTTGCCCGCGACCGCCACCACCAGCTCGCCGGACGCCGACGCGCTGGCCTGCCCGGTCACGACGGCCGAGGTGGCCTCGCCGACCGGTGGGGTGACCGGTTCCGCGTGCGGTCGGGACCGCCAGGCCCAACCGGCCGCGGCCAGCACCACCACGAGGGCCACGGCGGCCAGCGCCCGTACCCCGCGCCTGCCCGGGTCGAATGCTCCGGGGCCGGGCAGCCGTGCCGTAGCGCCGGGATCGGCGGACACGTCCGCTGCCGACGCGTCGGCCCCCGACGGAGGCGGCGCCGTGCTGCCCGTCGCGGCGGTCAACCGGCGCAGACGCTGGCGTACCGCTGTCTCCTCGTCCTCTGCCACGCCGCGACGCTAGGACGCCGGACGCCACGACGGCCGCCTCGCTGGCTCGACCTGTGGACAACCGAGGCCTCTGTGGACAACGCCCTGATCATGCGCGCGTCTGGTATGGCGCAGTGGCCGTCCGGAGGTAGCGCGCATTCATGGATGAGGATTAATGTTAGCGCTATCATCGCCCCCCACCACCACCGCCACCTGAGGGGAACCACGGACATGAAGAGAAGGCTGCACCGCCTGCTGGCCGCAGCGGGGACCCTGCTGGTCCTCGTCGCCGGGGCCGGCGTCTACCTGGTCACGGAGACGCCCGGCGTCGCCCGGGCGGCCGGCACCGGCCCGTGCGACATCTACGCCTCCGGCGGCACGCCGTGCGTCGCCGCGCACAGCACCACCCGGGCCCTGTACGGGGCGTACAACGGAGCGCTCTACCAGGTCCGCAGATCGTCGGACAACACCACCCGTGACGTCGGCGTGCTCAGCGCCGGTGGTGTCGCGAACGCCGCCACCCAGGACACGTTCTGCGCCAACACGAGCTGCGTCATCACGATCATCTACGACCAGTCCGGCCGCAACAACCGGCTCACCCAGGCCCCTCCCGGTGGCTTCAGCGGCCCGGCGGCCGGCGGCTACGACAACCTCGCCGACGCCAAGGCGGCACCGGTCACCATCGGCGGCCAGAAGGCGTACGGCGTCTACATCGCCCCCGGCACCGGTTACCGCAACAACAACACCAACGGCGTCGCGACCGGCGACCAGCCCGAGGGCATCTACGCCGTCGTGGACGGCACGCACTACAACCAGTGGTGCTGCTTCGACTACGGCAACGCGCAGACCAACGTCCTGGCCGACGAGCGCGCGATCATGGAGACGGTCTACTTCGGCGCGAACAAGCAGTGGGGCTACGGAGCGGGCGCGGGTCCCTGGATCATGGCCGACCTGGAGTGGGGCCTGTTCTCCGGGGTGAACGCGGGCTACAACAACATCGCGTCCATCAACCACCGCTTCGTCACGGCCATGGTCAAGGGCGAGCCGAACCACTGGGCGATCCGCGGCGGGAACTCGCAGTCGGGTGGCCTGACCACCTACTTCGACGGTCGGCGGCCCAACGGCTACAACCCGATGAAGAAGGAGGGAGCCATCCTCCTGGGCATCGGGGGCGACAACAGCATCACCGGCCGCGGCACCTTCTTCGAGGGCGTGCTGACCTCCGGCTACCCGACGGCCGCCACCGAGGACGCCGTGCAGGCGAACATCGCCGCTGCCGCCTACACCCCCGCCAGCGGCGGCAACCCGCAGCAGAACGCCCAGATCGTGGGCGCGCAGTCCGGTCGCTGCGTCGACGTGCCGAACGGCGCCACCACCAACGGCACCCAGGTGCAGCTCTGGGACTGCATCAGCAACAGCGCCGCGCAGCGTTGGACCTACACGGCCGGCAAGCAGATCCAGGTGTACGGCAACAAGTGCCTCGACGCCAACGGCCAGGGCACCGCGAACGGCACCCAGGTGATCATCTGGGACTGCCACGGCGGCGCCAACCAGCAGTGGAACGTCAACGCCAACGGCACCCTCACCGGCGTCCAGTCCGGGCTCTGCCTGGACGCCAACGGCGCCGCCACCGCCAACGGCACCAAACTGATCCTCTGGGCCTGTAATGGTGGACAGAACCAGCAGTGGTCCCTGCGGAGCTGAGCGGACAGCGGTCGGGCCGTCTCCGGATGGAGGCGGCCCGAGCGCACCGGATCAGCGGGCCTCCGGGTCGAGGCCGAGCACCGCCCGTCCCCCGTCCACCGGCAGGGTCACCCCGTTGACGAAGCTCGCGGCCGGCGACAGCAGGTACGCGACCGCCTCCGCCACCTCGTCGGCACGCCCGATCCGGCCCACCGGGTGCAGCCGGGTCAGCTCGGCGTCGATCTGCTCGGCCCGGGCGGGCTCCTGCGCCGCGAGGAACTCGGCGTGCCGCTCGGTGGCGATCGAGCCGAGCGCGACGGCGTTGGCGCGGATGCCGTGCCGCCCGTACTCGACGGCCAGCGCCCGGGTCAGCCCCTCCATGGCGGCCTTCGCCGTGGCGTACGGCAGGGCGCCCGGCACCGGCCGGCGGGCCTGGTGCGACGAGACGTTCACGATGGCGCCGCCCGTGCCGGCGGCCAGGAAGCGGCGCACCGCCACGGCGGCACCCACCACGGCCGGGCGCAGGTTCAGCCCGATCAGGTCCAGCACGGTGTCGGCCGACGCTGTGTGCAGGGCCGCGTCCCGGAAGATCGCCGCGTTGTTCACCCAGCCGGTCAGCGGGGCGACGCGTTCGGCCACCTCGGCGGCGTGTTCGGCCACCCGCTCATCACCGGCGTCGCCGACCACCGCGAGCAGGCGATCGGCGGCCGGATGCCCGGCGAGCCAGTCCACCGCCTCGGCGTCGCGCTCCACGACGACGACGGTGACGCCGGTCGTCACCAGCCGTTGCGTCACGGCCCGGCCGACGCCACGGCCACCACCGGTCACCACGCACGCGCCGGCCACGATCTCAGCTCGCGGGCCGGCGGTGCACGACGACACAGGCCAGACCCGGCCCGGCGTGCGCGGCGACCACCGCGCCCGCCTCGGAGACGTACGTGTCGTGCACCCGTTCGCCCAGGCGCGCGGTGAGCGCGGCGAGCAGCGCCTCGGCGCGCTGCGGTGCGGCCAGGTGGTGTACGCCCAGGTCGACGTCGTCGTCGCCGGCCGCCTCGACGGCCAGATCGACGAGCCGGGCGACTCCCCGACTGGCGGTACGCACCTTCTCCCGCAGCACGATCGTCCCGTCCGGCATGTGCATGATCGGCTTGACCGAGAGGGCGGTGCCGAGCAGCGCCTCGGCGGCGTTCATCCGGCCTCCCCGGCGCAGGAACTCCAGCGTGTCGACGTAGAACCACATGGTGGTCCGGGCGACGGCGGCGAGCGCGGCGTCGCGTACACCGGCGAGGTCGTCTCCGGCCTCGGCGGCGGTGGCGGCGGCGATGGCCGGGAAGCCGAGGCCCATGCCGGTGGAACGGCTGTCGACGACCTCGACCCGGCCGTCGAAGTCGTCGGCGGCCAGCCGCGCCGCCTCGACCGTGCCGGACAGGCCGGCGGACAGGTGTACCGAGACGACGCCGTCGGCGCCGTCGTCGAGGAGGCGGCGGTACGTCCGGGCGAACTGTTCGGGCGCCGGGCGCGACGTGCTGGCCGACACCCGCCGCTCACCCAGCGCGCGGGTGGCGTCGGCGGGTTGGGTCTCCACCCCCTCCAGCCCCTCCGCGCCGTTGAGCACGACGGTCAACGGGACGACGGTCAGCCGGTGCCGCAGCACCAGCTCGGGTGGGAGGTAGGCGGTGGAGTCGATGACGACCGCGACGGGCATGCCCGGCACGCTAGCCGATCACGACCCGCCGCGCCGAGGTGCGAGCGCCGACCCGGGCCGGATCGGCGCTCAGACCGCGTCGACGACGGCCGGGGCGGTGACGAGGCCGACGTTGTGGCCCCGGAGCTGCCAGCCCCGGACGTCGTCGTGTCGCAGCTCGGTCCAGTGGCAGTTGGCCAGCGAGCCGATGGTGCGCAGCACGTCGGCCGGCCAGCCGAGCAGGTGACCGACGCCCTGGCGGGAGGCGCCGCCGTGGGTGGCGAGGACCACCGTCCCGTCGGGCGTCGCGTCGGCCGCCGCCAGGAACGCGGCGGCGACCCGCTCACCCAGCTCGTGCAGTGGCTCCAGATCCGCGCCCGGTGCCGGGTCGCCGGCCCGCCAGCGCGCGTACTCGCCCGGGAACCGCTCGGCGACCTCGGTGAGGTGCAGGCCCTGCCACTGGCCGAAGTGTCGCTCGCGCAGCCGGGCGTCGGTGCGCACCCCGAGGCCGGTGAGCGCGGCCAGCGCCGCGGCGGTCTCCGCGGCGCGGCCCAGGTCGCTGGAGACGATGGCGTCCGGTCGCAGCGACGCGAGCAGCGGCGCGGCGGCGCGGGCCTGGTCGCGGCCCAGCTCGTTGAGGGGTACGTCGGTCTGCCCCTGGACGCGGTTGGCGGCGTTCCAGTCGGTGTTGCCGTGCCGCCAGACGATCAGCCGGGTCATTCGGCTGCGGCGGACCCGCTGGCGTCGGCCTCGACCAGGTCGCGGTCGACGAACGGGATGGTGGGGCAGTCCTTCCAGAGGCGGTCGAGCCCGTAGAACTCGCGCTCCTCGGTGTGCTGGACGTGCACCACGATGTCGACGTAGTCGAGCAGCACCCAACGGCCACCCCGCTCGCCTTCGCGCCGGATCGGCTTGGCCTTCTCCGGAAGCTCCAGCAGGCGCTCCTCGATGGCGTCGACGATGGCGAGCACCTGGCGCTCGTTGGGGGCGGCGGCGAGCAGGAACGCGTCCGTGATGGCGAGCTGGTCGCCGACGTCGATGATCGCGATGTCCTGCGCCTTCTTGTCGGCGGCTGCCTGGGCGGCGGCGATCGCCAGCTCGTGCGCGCGTTCGGAAACTGTCACCGTTCTCCTTCGATCAGGCGTGCGATCCTCCAAGCGTCTCACACCCGGCGAGGTCCCGACCCGTCAGTTCTGGTCGGTTAGACGTACCAACCGGCACATACCGGACGCGATCAGGACTGATAGAGGCGTCGCTTGGCGATGTACTGCACCACACCGTCTGGCACCAGGTACCAGACCGGCTCGCCGCGGGCGACCCGGGCACGACAGTCGGTCGACGAGATGGACATCGCGGGCACCTGGATCAGGCTGACCGTGTCCGCCGGGAGGTGCTTGTCGGTCAGCGCGAAACCGGGACGGGTCACACCGACGAAGTGGGCCAGCTCGAAGATCTCGTCCAGGTCCTTCCAGGACAGGATGCGTTGCAGCGCGTCCGCTCCGGTGATGAAGAAGAGCTGGACCTTGGAGCCGTACTCGGCCTGGAGGTCGCGCAACGTGTCGACCGTGTAGGTCGGGCCGCTGCGGTCGATGTCGACGCGACTGACCTGGAAGCGGGGGTTGGAGGCGGTGGCGATGACCGTCATGAGGTACCGGTCCTCGGCGGGGCTGACCGGCTCGTCGGCCTTCTGCCACGGCTGCCCGGTGGGGACGAAGACCACCTCGTCCAGGCCGAACCGGTCCGCCACCTCGCTGGCCGCGACGAGGTGCCCGTGGTGGATCGGGTCGAAGGTGCCACCCATGATCCCGATCCGCCGGATATCTTCCTCCACCCGTTGATCGTAGGCCGGGCGTCCGAACCGGCCGTATCGGCCCGAGGGCTGGTGGCACGAATAATCGTATGCGTATACTCGTTCACGAGTATTTGGGAGGTACGTCATGCCGAAGCGGCGCAAGGTCGGCAACCTGCTGGCGCTGGCCGTGCTCTCCGCCCTCGTCCAGCGGCCCATGCATCCCTACGAGATGGCCGGCACACTGCGCGCCTGGGGCAAGGACCAGGACATGGAGTTCAAGTGGGGCTCCTTCTACACGGTGATCCGCAACCTGGACAAACACCAGTTGATCGCAGCCGTGGAGAGCGTCCGCGAGGGCCGACGCCCGGAACGCACCGTCTACCGCATCACCGACGCGGGCCGGGCCGAGCTGGTCGACTGGGCGCGGGAACTGGTCGGCACGCCCATGGCCGAGCATCCCCGCTTCCGGGCCGGCCTCTCCGTGCTCGCCGCCCTGCACCCCGACGAGGCGACCGACCTGCTCCGGCAGCGGCTCGACCGACTGGACGACGCGCTGCGCCGTGACCGCGAGACGCTCGCCGCCCACCTGCGGGACGTTCCACGACTGTTCCTGGTCGAGAACGAGTACGACCTCGCCATCCGGGACGCCGAGGCCACCTGGCTGCGGGCCCTGCTGGCGGAGCTGACCTCGGGAAGCTACCCGGGGCTGGACTTCTGGCGGGCCTTCCACGAGACCGGCGAGATACCGCCCGAGCTGACCGAGCTGGCCGCGAGGACCAGCAGCGACCCCGACACCGCCGACTGAGAAGACAGCTCCGGCGGGGTGCGCCAACACCCCGCCGGAGCCCTACCTCGAACCGACACCTGAGCAGGCACCCGGCCCGAAGCGGCAACCACGAGGATAACCGGGTTCCCTCCCAGGACGGTTCGTCCGCACCCATGCGACGACACCAGGGAGAAAGAGCATGACAACGGTACGAACCGCACTCGTCATCGGCGGCGGCATCGCGGGGCCCGTGGCGGCCCTCGCGCTGCACCGCGCCGGCATCACCGCCACCGTCGCCGAGGCGTACCCGCCGCCCGCCAGCGGAGCCGGTGGCATCGGTGGCACCCTCGCGCTCGCGCCCAACGGCGTGGCAGCCCTACGGGCCGTCGGCGCGGACGCGGCGGTGACCGCGATCGCCACCGGGATCCACCGCAGCGTGATGGCCGTCGGCGCCCGACGGATCGACCTGCCGATGCTGGCCGGAGTGCCACCGCTGCGCGTGGTGCACCGGGCCGAGCTGCACCGGGTGCTGCACGACCGGGCCGTCGCCGAGGGCATCACCTTCGCGTACGGCAAGCGACTGGTCGACGTCACGCAGACCGACGACGGCGTGACCGCGCGTTTCGAGGACGGCACCACGGCGACCGCCGATGTCCTGGTCGGCGCGGACGGCGTCCGCTCCACGGTCCGTGGCCTCATCGACCCGGCCGCGCCCGGCCCCCGGTTCACCGGACTGCTCGGCTTCGAGGCGGTCGCCCGGCACGAGGTGGAAGCCGAGGAGGGCACGATGACGTTCGCCTTCGGACGGCGCGGCTACTACCTGTACTGGCCGGAGCCGGGTGGCGGCACCCGCTGGGGGGCCAACCTGCCGGGGCAGCGGCCGATGAGCCTCGTCGAGGCCCGTACGGTGCCCGCGCGGCAGTGGCTGGACACGTTGCGCGCCACCTACGGCGACGACGACCCGGGCCGGCAGCTGATGGCCACCAGCTCCGCCGACGACCTCCAGGTGGCCGGCGCGTTGCAGATCATGCCGCCCGTGCCGCACTGGCACCGGGGCCGCATGGTGCTGGTCGGCGACGCCGCGCACGCGCCGTCGAACAGCTCCGGGCAGGGCGCCTCGCTCGCCATCGAGAGCGCGGTGCAGCTCGCCCGCTGCCTGCGGGACCTACCCGACGTGACGTCGGCCTTCGAGGCGTACGTGCGGCTGCGTCGTACCCGGGTCGAGAAGGTCGCCGCCCGTGCCGCGCGGATCAACCACACCAAGGCGCCCGGGCCGGTCGCCCGCGCGCTGATGCCGCTGCTCATACCGCTGCTGGTGCGCACGGCGATGGACCCGGAGCGCACCGTCGCCCACGAGCAGCGCTACGTCATCGACTTCGACGCCCCGGTCACGGCGGAACCCGCCCTGGGCTGAGCACGGGCGCGGGGTGGCCGCTCGGGCCACCCCGCGCTCGGACCATCGCAAGCCGGGCCGCCCACCCCGGCGGCCGACCTCAGGCCGAGGCGGCGGCCACCGCCGTGCGCGCCACGAGCGCCCGCCGCAGGTCGTCGTCGGCGTCGGTGACGACCCGCCGCAGGCCCGCCGTCAGGTCGTCGCGGGCCAGCAGCGCCGTGGCCGCCTCCCGGGTCGGCTGCGCCACGGCGTAGCGGGGGAACGCCAGCTTCGCCACCCGGTCGGCCGTCCAGGGGGTACGACGACGAGCGGCGGCCGGCATCTCGGCGAAGTACCGCCCGACGTACGCGGCGGTCAGCTCGGGCTGCTCGGGCTGCCAGAACCCCTCCGCCGTGGCCTCGAGCAGCCGGTTGGACAGCTCGGTGTCCCGCATGAGGATCTCCCATGCCGCCTGCTTGGCGGCCGGGTCGCCCACGGCGGCCCGGCAGTACGCGGCCTGTTCCGCGCCGGCGGAGCTGACGTCGGCGCGCGCCTCGGCGGCGATCTCCGCCTCGCCTGCCGCGCCCAGCGCCACGAGCCGGCGCAGCACCGCCCACCGCAGCTCCGCGTCGACGGCCAGCCCGGCCGGTACGTCCCGGCCGGCGAGCCAGCCGACGAGCAGGTCGCTGTCGGTGGTCGCGGCGATCCAGCCCCGGGCGGCGGCGAGCTGCAACGACTCCCCCGCCGGAGCGCCATCGAGCAGACGCCGGCACGCCTCGGCGACCCGGGCCAGCGCCGCCGAACGGGCCAGCGGGTCGAGGTAACGGTCCACCAGCGACCGGCTGAGGACGAGCACGTCCTCCGCGATGATCACCTCGGTCTCGGCGGGCAGCGCCGCGACCATCAGGTCGACCAGGCCGACGACGGGCCGTTCGCCGTCGGTCACCGCGTCCAGCGCCTCGCCCCAGAGCACCGCCCGGGCGAGCGGATCGGTCAGAGAGGGCAGCACCACCGCGACAGCGTCCGCCGACGCCGCGTCGAGGCGTACCTTGGCGAAGGTCAGGTCACCGTCGTTGAGCAGCAGCACCTCGGCCGCCGGCTCACCCGTCAACGCGCCGAGCACGGTACGACCGCCGTCGACGGCCGGATCGAGATCCACCTCCGTGCGCTGGACGGCGCCGTTCGCCGCGTACCGACCCACCCCGATGCGGTGCGGACGCAGCACCGGGTGCGACGCGGGGGCGGTCTGCACCACGGCGACCTCGGTGTAGCGCCCGTCGGCGTCGACGTCGACCTCGGCGCGCAACGTGTTGACCTGCGGCCGGCGCAACCACAGCTCGGCCCAACCGGACAGGTCCCGGCCGCTGGCGGCGGAGAGGCTGGTCAGCAGGTCGGCCAGGGTGGCGTTGCCGAAGCGGTGCGCGGCGAAGTGCGCGTTCAGGCCGGCGAGGAAGGCCTCGTCGCCGAGCCACGCGACCAGTTGCCGCAGCACGGCGGCGCCCTTGGCGTACGAGATGCCGTCGAAGTTGAGCAGGCCCTCGTCGGCGTCGGCCACCTCCGTCGGCGCGACCGGGTGGGTGGAGGGACGCTGGTCGGCCGCGTACCCCCAGGCCTTGCGGCGCATGGCGAACGTCGTCCACGCCTGGTCGAAGCGGGTGGCCTCGGCGGTGACCCGGGTGCCCAGGTACTCGGCGAAGGACTCGTTGAGCCACAGGTCGTCCCACCAGCGCATGGTGACCAGGTCACCGAACCACATGTGCGCCATCTCGTGGGCGATGGTGGTGGCCCGCACCTCGCGCTGGGTGTCGGTGACCGCCGAACGGAACACGTAGTCGTCGCGGAAGGTGACGATGCCCGGGTTCTCCATCGCGCCGGCGTTGAACTCGGGCACGAACGCCTGGTCGTACTTGCCGAACGGGTAGCGCTCGGCGAAGAGCTGGTGGAACCGGTCCAGGCACCGCCCGGTGATGTCGAAGATCTCCTCGGCGTCGGCATCCAGGTGCTCGGCGAGCGACCGTCGACAGTAGATCGCCAGCGGTATGCCGTCGTGCTCTGCGTGGCGGACGTGGTACGGCCCCGCGATCAGCGAGAAGAAGTACGTCGCCAGCGGCGCGGTCGGAGCGAACTCCCAGCGCCCCGGTGCCGGGGTGGCGACCACCTCGGCGTTTCCGGAGACCGTCCACTGCGGCGGCGCGGTGACCGTGAGGGTGAACGGGGCCTTGAGGTCGGGCTGGTCGAACGCGGCGAAGATGCGCTGGGCGTTGTCGAGGAACGACATCGCGTAGAGGTAGGTCTCGCCGTCCGCCGGATCGACGAAGCGGTGCAGCCCCTCCCCGGCGTTGGAGTACGTCATCTCCGCCTCGACGACGAGGGTGTTCGTCGTGTCGAGATCGACCAGCGGCAGCCGGTTGTCGGTCAGCGTGGCGGGGTCGACGGCACGGTCGTTGAGGCGTACCGCGACGAGGTTTGCCGGCCTGACCTCGACGAAGGTGGCGGCCCCGGCGGTCGCCCGGAAGCGGATCTCGACGCGGGACCGGAACAGATCGCCCTCGCCGGTCAGGTCGAGGTCCACCTGATAGGACTCGACAGTAATCGCCGCGCCACGCGCGGTCGCCTCTACACGGGTCAGGCTCGGCATCCGCTTATCCTGCCCGATGGGGATCGGCAGGCGGTCCCCACCTGGCCCCCTGCAGTGGAGGAAAGAACCATGGCGCAGCACCCCAAGGGCGATTTCGACCTCTCCCGCGCGGTCTGGCAACGGGCCGAGGGGGACACCTCCGAGAGCGCTGTCGAGGTCGCCTTCGTCGACGACCTGATCGGGATGCGCAACTCCGCCGAGCCGCAGGGCCCGGTGCTGGTCTTCACCCAGGCCGAGTGGGACGCGTTCGTGGCCGGCGCACAGGACGGCGAGTTCGACCTCGACTGATCGGCCGTGGCCCGTGCCGGTGCCCTCCTCGACGAGGACACCGGCACGGGTCGCGCGGTGGGGGTTTTCTCAGCAGGGGCTGGGGCGGGTGTCAAAGCCCGTGGCCGGGGACTTTGACACCCGACCTAGTCGCCGTCGCCCCAGCCCAGACCGCCCGGGCCCGGCGCGTGGTGGAAGCCGGGATGGTCGGCGACGTCGACGCAGCGCTCCCCGTCCGGGCCGACCGCGCCGCAGAACAGCCGCTCGGCCCGGTGCCAGGCATCGGCCGGCGACAGGGCCGCCGCACCGAGCGCCAGCTCCGGGCGGAGCAGGCTCAGCGCCTCCGCGTACGCCACCGCCTGTTCGACCGCGTCGGCCGCGCCCGGCGCGGTGAAGCCCAGGTGCACGGTGAAGAACCGGCGCGGTCGGGCCGGCCGGCCCGGCGGGCCGATCAGCGGCCGCCCGGCCCCACCCGCACCTGGCGTCTCGACCGCCCGCCGCTGCCGCCAGCGCGGCGGCCTGTTGTCGTTCATGCGTCCTCCCCGTGGTCGTGGACACCTCGGCCCAACGGGGTCGCCACCGTCGTCCGACGATGCCGACCGGCGACGGCCCCACCGGCTAGCCAACCAGGTTCCGCCGCCCGTGGGAGGGGCCAGCGGACGCGCTGTCGACACGGGGATTGCACGGCGGCCACGAGGGTAGACGTGCCCCGGCGGCGACGCGGGCCGCCGCCGGAACCTCGAGGAGGCCCGATGGCGACCATGCCGGCCGACCGCAGCCCGGACAGCACCCTCGCCCTGCTGCGCGCCGGCTACCGGTTCATCGGAGAACGCTGCGACCGCCTGGGCAGCGACGTCTTCTCGACCCGGATCCTGCTCACGCCGACCATCTGCCTGCGGGGTCGGCCGGCCGCCACCCTGTTCTACGACAACGAACGTTTCCAGCGCGGGAGCGCCATGCCGCTGCGGATTCAGCGGACCCTCACCGGCCGGGGCGGCGTGCAGGGGCTGGACGGCGCCGCGCACACCGACCGCAAGGCCATGTTCATGTCGATCATGACGCCGACGGCGATCGGACGACTCGGGCACCTCTTCGACGCCGAGTGGCGGGCACGGATGCCCGCCTGGGAGGCGGCCGGCGCGGTGCCGCTCTACGACGAGCTGGGCCGGCTGCTGACCCGGGTGGTCTGCGCCTGGGCCGGCGTGCCGCTGGCCACGTCGCAGGTCGACCGCCGCGCCGTCGACCTGCACGCCATGATCGAGGGCCCGGCGGTCGTCGGCCCACGGCACTGGCGGGGCCTGCTCGCCCGCCGCCGCACTGAACGCTGGATCGGCGACCTCGTCGAGCGGACCCGGGTCGGCATCCACCCGGCCCCGGCCGACAGCCCGCTGCGGGTCGTCGCCGAGCACCGCGACACGCGCGGGGCGCTTCTCCCCCGCCGGATCGCCGCCGTCGAACTGCTCAACCTGCTGCGTCCCACGGTCGCCGTGGACCGGTACATCGTCTTCGCCGCGCTCGCCCTGCACGACCATCCCGGCTGGCGACAGCGGGTCCGCGGCGACGACGGGGCCACCGAGCAGTTCGTCCAGGAGGTACGCCGCTACTACCCGTTCTTCCCGATGGCCGCGGCCCGGGTCCGGCGCCCCTTCGACTGGCAGGGCCACCACTTCCCGCAGGGGCGGCGGGTGCTGCTCGACCTCTACGGCACGAACCACCACCCGGCGCTCTGGCCCGAACCGGAACTGTTCCGCCCCGAGCGGTTCGCCGACCGGCGCGTGGACCCGTTCGCGCTGATCGCGCAGGGCGGCGGCGACCACAGCACCGGGCACCGCTGCGCCGGCGAGTGGATCACCATCGACCTCATGAAGCGGGCGGTCACCCAGCTGACCGGCGGCATGCGCTACGACGTGCCGCCGCAGGATCTGCGTCTGGACCTGCACCGGATGCCCGTCCTGCCGCCCGGCCGCATGACCGTCACCAACGTCCGCCGCGCCTGAGGCCGTCCCACCGCCGTTGTCCGGGTGTCGGTGCCTCGCGCCGGTTTGGACGGCCGCCGTGCGGGCAGGCGCAGCAGGCGGCACACCCGCCGCGCAGCACCCGGAAAGGAGGCGCGATGCCCTCTCCGGCCAGCGGTGACGCCCGACGCGCCGCGCGTCACGGCACCGGCCGAACGGCCCTGCCGATGGCGTACGTCCTGCCGCTGCGCTGGCACACCGACGCCGGCCTGGACGAGCTGACCGGCTACCTGCGCCGGCTGAGCGGTCTCGTCGACGTGATCGTGGTCGACGGCTCACCTCCGGAGTTGTTCGCCCGGCACGCGGCGGCCTGGCGCCCGCTGCTGCGACACCTGCCGCCCGATCGCGCCCGGCGAGGGCTCAACGGCAAGGTGGTGGGGGTGCACACCGGCGTGGGCGTGGCACGCCACGAGCACGTGGTGATCGCCGACGACGACGTCCGGTACGACGAGGCCGGGCTCCACGCGGTGCACCGACTGCTGGACCGGGTCGACCTCGTCCGGCCGCAGAACTACTTCGATCCGCTGCCCTGGCACGCCTGGTGGGACACCGGGCGGACGCTGCTCAACCGCGCCCTCGGAGACGACTACCCCGGCACCCTCGCGGTACGCCGCAGCACGTTCCTCGCGATGGGCGGGTACGACCCCGACGTGCTCTTCGAGAACCTGGAGCTGATCCGTACGGTCCGCGCCCACGGCGGCGTCGAGGCCACGCCACCCTGGCTGTACGTACGCCGGCTGCCGCCGGACGCGGCGCACTTCCGGGGCCAGCGGGTCCGCCAGGCGTACGACGACCTGGCCCAGCCGGCCCGCCTGCTGGCCGCGCTCGCGGTCCTGCCCGCGCTGGCCACGGCGGTCGCGTCCCGCCGGCCCCGGCTGCTGCTCGGCATGACGGCCAGCGTCGTCGCCCTGGCCGAGGCGGGTCGCCGCCGCGCGGCCGGTGCCACCGTCTTCCCACCGACCACCACCCTGGCCGCCCCGCTCTGGCTGCTGGAGCGCGGATTCTGTAGCTGGCTCGCGCTGACCCAGCGCCTGCTGAGAGGCGGAGTCCGCTACGGCGACACCAGAATCCGCACCCCAGCCCACCGCCACGAAGTCCCCGCGATCTTGCACTTTCTGCTGAGACAAAAGCCTCGTTAGCCGACAGAGCGGCAACAGGAAGTGCAAGATCGCGGGGAGATACGGCGACGGCTCGTGGTTTCAGGAACTGACCTGCTGGCGGGCCTGCTGTGTTTGGTCCTTGACGTTCTGGGCGGCCGAGCGGCCGTCGTCCTTGACCGCGTGCACCGCGTCCTGGGCGGTGGACTTCACCGACTCGGCGGCGTGCTGGGCCGGCTCACGCAGCTCGTCCTTGAGTTCGCTGGCAACCTCGCCCAGCTTCTCCTTGACGACTCCGCTGTGCTCGCCGACCTTCTCCTTGACCTGGGCGGCCGCCTGCTGCTCCCGGCGGGAGGCGGGGATCAGCGAGGAGGCCAGCCAGCCCACGCCGAAGGCGATCAGACCGGCGGCGAGCGGGTTGCCCTGCGACTTCTCCCGGATCACGCGGGGCGCGCTGTGGGCGGCGTCGCTCACGGAGGAGGCCGCCGAGTGCGCGGCGTCGCTGACGCTGGACGCCGCCGACGACGCGCGGTCGCCCACCGAGTGGGCGGCGTGGCCGGTGCCGTGGCCGAGGTCGGAAGCGGTTCCCATGACCTTGTCCCTCACATTCTGCAGCGCGGAGCGGGCCCGCTGCTTACGGTCGTCGACGATGCGGCTGGGGCTGACCTTGTACGCCAACGCGTCCACATCGGAGCTGAGGCTGTTGCGGGTGGCTTCGATCTCCCGGCGGATCTGGTCGGGGTCGGTGCTCATCGGGTGACTCCCTCCGGGTGGGGCTTGAGCGCGTCGGGGATCCGCTGCACGCTGTCGTTGGTCTGCTTGAGCCCGCGTACGTGCTGGGCGTTCTTCTTGGCCGCCGAGTAGAGGACGGCGGCGACCACGGCCCAGACCACGGCGACGATCAGCGCGGCGAGGCCGGAGTCCATGACGTTGTCCAGGAACTGCCAGATGGCGATCGACACGAAGAGGGCCACCATGTAGCCGCCGAAGCCGGCGCCGCCGAAGAGGCCTGCGGCCTTGCCGGCCTTCTTGCCCTCCTGGCGGATCTCGGCCTTGGCCAGCTCGACCTCCTGACGCATCAGCGTCGACAGGTCGGTGGTGACCTGACGCATCAGGTCACCCAGCGAGCTGTTCTTCACCTCCGACGCGGTGTGCGGAGCACCCGCGTCGGGGTGGTAACCGGAGTCCAGTCCGGACCCCTGCGTCGGCATGCTCATGCCGCCTCCCTTCGGATGACTCGGTGCCTCACGGGCGGGGGCTGCCGCTGGACGGCACGCCCGGCAGCGGGTCGGTCTGGGTCACCGGCGGCAGCGGCTGACCGGTGCTCGCCGGCTCGGTGTAGCCGCCCTGGCGGGCCGGGTCTTGGTAGCCGCCCGGCGTCGGGTCGGCGTAACCGCCGGAGGTCGGCTCGGTGTAACCGCCGGAGGTCGGCTCGGTGTAGGTGCCCGGCGTCGGGTCGAGGTAGCTGCCCGCCGGGGCGGCGTCTGCGGCCGTACGGGGCGCCGGCGGCGGGGTGGGGATCACGGCGGTGCGCTCGGGGTCGTACGCGCCCGCGCCGCGGTAACCCGCGGAACCGTTGCCGGAGTCGTCACCGGAGGCCGAGATGCCCTTGGTCAGTCGGCCGGCCAGCACACCGAGCACCGCCGCGCCGACCAGGAAGGTGCCCGGGTTACGCCGCGCGTAGTCGCGTACCTCGTTGATCAGGTCGCCGGGCTGGCGCTCCTCGAGCCAGCCGGCGACGCCGTGCACCCGGTCGGCGGCCTGGCGGGCCAGCTCGCTCACCGGACCGGCCTGGCCACCCTGCTCGGCCATCGTGCGCATCTCGTCGGCGATCGACCGCAGTCCGCCGGCCGCGCGGCGCTGCTGCTCACCGGTCTGGCTGGCGAGCTGGGTGCGGGCCTCGCCGTAGAGGTTGCGGGCCTGCCGGACGGCCTCACGGCCAACCTCGGTGCCCTGCTCCTTGGCGGTCTGGGCGACCGCGCCACCGGCGTGCGCCGCCTCGGACCCGACGTGCCGCGCCTGCTCGCGGACGCCGCCGCCGTTGGTGGACTCCTGGCCGTAGGTGGAGGAGGTGGGTGACAGATCGTAAGTCATGATTTCCCTTCCGCTCGGAAGTGTCGTCGCGGTTGTTCTGGGGGGATGCGGCCGTGTCGCGGTGGCCGCTGACAACTCACCTACCCGGCGTTTTGGCTTCCATACCTGTTCGTGCATTTCTCTGCGCGAGCGTCGGGAGGGACTTCAAAATGGAGGATCGTCGGGCTGCGTCACATCGCCGCTGCGGACAGCGACGTTCGCGGGACCGGGCAGATCCACGAAAGGGGCACCGATGGCACGAGACGCGCGGGGTGGCCGACCTGCTGCGCCCCGACCGAGGGTGCAGGTCGCCGCGCTGGTCGTGGCCGGGGTCTTCCTGCTGATCGGCGTCCTCGGCTACATCCCCGGCATCACCACCAACTACGGCGATCTCGCCTTCGCCGGGCACCACTCGGACGCCAAACTGCTCGGCGTGTTCCAGGTCTCGATCCTGCACAACGCCGTACACCTGCTCTTCGGGCTGGCCGGTCTGGTGTTGGCCCGCAGCGTCGCCGGCGCGCGGGTCTTCCTGGCCGGGGGCGGCGCGATCTACCTCGCCCTCTGGCTGTACGGACTGGCGATCGAGGCGATCGACGAGGAGGGCGGGGCGAACATCCTGCCCGTCAACGGCGCCGACAACTGGCTGCATCTCGCCCTCGGCTTCGGCATGCTGGCCCTCGGCCTGCTGCTCTCGAACGAAGCCGGGACCGGCGGGCGCCTCGACACCCCGATCGACCGCCCCTGAGCTGCTACTTCGCACGTTTGAGAGCGAGCAGGGGCGGGGTACGTCACGGATGGTGATCCGTGAAGGGGGTCGATGGTGCCTCGCTGGATACGCGACAACGCGCTGGCCGCCGCGATGCTGGGCGCCTTCGGAGTGTTCCTGGTCCTACAGAGCGTCTTCGGCTGGCAGACCCACAACGAGGAGCTGGTCGAGTTCGGCGCGGCCCCGCTGAGCTGGCCCTCGTACCTCGCCAGTGGGCACTTCGCCGAGGCCGTCTTCGAGAACTGGGAGTCGGAGTTCCTCCAGATGGGCGGGTACGTGCTGCTCACCGCGTACCTGGTGCAGCGCGGCTCGGCCGAGTCGAAGCCGGTCGACCAGACCGACCGCCCGGAGGACGACGAGCGCCACGCCACCGCGCGGTCGCCGTGGCCGGCACGCGCCGGCGGCCTGCCTCTGGTGGTCTACCGCAACAGCCTCTCCATCGCGCTGCTGTTGATCTTCGCCGGCTCGTTCGTCGGGCACCTGCTCGGCGGCACGGCCGCGTACAACCAGGAGCAGGCGTTGCAGAGCGGAGCGCCGCCGATCAGCGCGTGGGACTTCCTCGGCACGAGCGACTTCTGGTTCCAGTCCATGCAGAACTGGCAGAGCGAGTTCCTCGCGGTCGGCGCGCTGATCCTGCTGAGCATCGTGCTGCGCCAGCACGCGTCGCCGGAGTCGAAGCCGGTCACCGTCGCGCACGCCGAGACCGGCGCCTGACGCCGTCCGCCCGACCCGACCGCCGCCGGCCGCCCCCCGACGGCAGCCGTCAGGCCGCGACCGGGAGCCGTTTGGCGAAGCAGACGCTGTACGGGTTGTTCACGTACTCGCCGTACACCGGGATCGGCTCGTAGCCGCACGACCGGTACAGCCCGACGGCCGCCGGAAGGTACGTGCCGGTCTCCAGGCAGACCATGGTGTGCCCCAACTGGAACGCGCACTCCTCCAGCGCGGCGAGCAGTTGCCGGGCGATGCCCCTGCCCCGGTACGCCGGCCGCACGTACATCCGCTTGACCTCGCCGGTGACGGCGTCGAGCGACTGGAGCCCGCCACAGGCGACCGCCCGACCGCGTACCACCACGGCCAGGTAGCGGATGTCGTCGTGGGTGACGGTGACCTGCCCGTCCAACCCGCCGTCAGCGACGCGCAGCTCACGCTGCTGGGCGACGACCAGGGCGGCGACTTCGGGATCGATGGCGGGCCGCGACTCGATCAGCATCACCCGACGCTAAGCGGGATGGATTTCGCGGAGGTTTCCGGCAATCAACCCGATCACGGAGCGCAACCGGCTACTCGGCGTCATCCTCGATGTCGTCGTCGCCCACGTCCGCGCCGATCTCGTCCGCGCCGATCTCGTCCTCCGGGCGCACCCGGCGGGCCTTGCGCGCGGCGAGCCGGTCCGCCGCCGACGCCCGGCTCGACTTCTCCTCCAGGCGTACGTCGGTGCCCCGGTTACCGGGCACGAACTCCACGCCCGCGTAGAGCGTCGGCTGCCAGTCGAACTCGCGCTCACCGATCCGGACCAGGTCACCGGGCTCGGCGCCGGCCTTGGCCAGCTTGTCCTCGACGCCGAGGCGGGCCAGTCGGTCGGCGAGGTAGCCGACCGCCTCGTCGTTGTCGAAGTTGGTTTGCTTGACCCACCGCTCCGGGCGTACGCCGCGCACGGTGAACGACCCGTCGGCCTCCGCCGTGATGGTGAAGCCGGCGTCGTCGACGGCCATCGGCCGGATCACGATCCGGGTCGGCTCGGCCGGCGGGGCGGCATTACGCTCGGCCTCGACCAGCTCGGCCATCGCGTACGTCAGCTCCTTGAGCCCCTCCCGGGTGGCCGCCGAGACCTCGAACACCCGATAGCCGCGCTCCTCGAGATCGGGGCGGACGATCTCGGCGAGGTCCCGGCCGTCCGGCACGTCGACCTTGTTCACGGCCACCAGCCGGGGGCGCTCGGTCAGCCCGCCGTACTGGCTCAGCTCGGCCTCGATCGCGTCGATGTCGGCGACCGGGTCGCGGCCCGGCTCCAGCGTCGCCGAGTCGATCACGTGCACCAGGACCGCGCAGCGCTCGATGTGCCGCAGGAACTCCAGGCCCAGGCCCTTGCCGGTGGCCGCGCCGGGGATCAGGCCCGGCACGTCGGCGACGGTGAAGGTGTGGTTGTCCAGCCGGACCACGCCGAGGTTGGGCACGAGAGTGGTGAACGGGTAGTCGGCGATCTTCGGCTTCGCGGCGGAGATCACCGAGATCAGCGACGACTTTCCGGCCGACGGGAAACCCACCAGGCCCACGTCGGCGACGCTCTTCAACTCCAGCACGATGTCGAGCTGGTCGCCGGGCTCGCCCAGTTCGGCGAAGCCGGGCGCCTTGCGCTTGGCGTTGGCCAGCGAGGCGTTGCCGCGCCCACCACGCCCGCCCCGGGCCACCTCGAAGGTGGTGCCGGCACCGACCATGTCGGCCAGCACGGTGCCGTCGGTGGTCTGCACGACCGTGCCGTTGGGCACCTTGAGCACCAGGTTGTGGCCGTTGGCCCCGTCCCGGTTCGACCCGGCGCCGCCCTTGCCGTTGTCGGCCTTGACGTGCGGGTGGAAGTGGAAGTCGAGCAGCGTGGTCACCTGCGGGTCGACCACCAGCGACACGCTGCCGCCGTGGCCGCCGTTGCCGCCGTCCGGCCCACCGAAGGGCTTGAACTTCTCGCGGTGGATCGAGACACAACCGTGCCCACCATCGCCGGCCTGCAAATGCAGGACGACCCGGTCAACGAACGTCGCCACGGCGTCAATCCTTCCAGCGAGGGTCGACCCCGCACTTCGAAAAAGCCGAGCGGGCCGGGACCCGGAGGTCCGCGGCCCGCTCAGCGAAGAGAACTACTGCTGCGGAACGATGCTGACGGTCTTGCGACCGCGCTTGGTGCCGAACAGGACCGAGCCGGCGGCCAGGGCGAACAGCGTGTCGTCGCCGCCACGGCCGACCAGGTCACCGGGGTGGAACTTGGTGCCACGCTGCCGGATGAGGATCTCACCGGCGCTGACGACCTGACCACCGAAGCGCTTCACGCCGAGTCGCTGGGCCGCGGAATCGCGACCGTTACGCGAGCTGGACGCACCCTTTTTGTGAGCCATTGGAGGACGACCTACTTCCCGCTGGAGATGCCGGTCACCTTGACCTGGGTCAACGGCTGGCGGTGACCCTGGCGCTTGTGGTAGCCGGTCTTGTTCTTGAACTTGTGGATCCGGATCTTCGGGCCCTTGGTGTGCGCGGCGATCTCGCCGGACACCGCGACCTCGGCAAGCTTCGCCGCGTCGGTCACCAGGTCGTCACCGTCGACGAGG
Source organism: Micromonospora sp. NPDC051543 (assembly GCF_044454415.1). Classification (NCBI taxonomy): domain Bacteria; kingdom Bacillati; phylum Actinomycetota; class Actinomycetes; order Micromonosporales; family Micromonosporaceae; genus Micromonospora; species Micromonospora sp. NPDC051543. The sequence continues at coordinate 24,806 of NZ_JBITDT010000015.1, read as the reverse complement.
AGCACCGCGGTGAGCTTCACCGCGTCACCGGGGGCACCGGTGAGCTTCTCGACCTCGATCACGTCGCCCTCGGCGACCTTGTACTGCTTGCCGCCGGTCTTGACGATCGCGTACATCGGAGGCGGACTCCCTGTCGTTGAGGCTGCTGACTGGTCGTCCCCGCGGCGGCTCGCCGGGTAGCAGTGCACGGCGGCGCGGGCACACGGGAACTCGGCACACCAAAGGTGGGCCGTAGGCAAGAGTACGCCATCGCCGGCGCGGACCCCAAACCGGCCCGCCCTGATCACCGGACGCAGAGCTGATCGAGGCGCTGCTGGAGCCGGTCCAACTCGGTCTCGTCGATCGACTCGACGTCGACGCCGAGGGCGGCGACCTCCGTGCCGAGGTCACTGAGCAATGTCCTGAGCTGCGCGTCGGTGGCCTGAGCGCCCTGCTCCCGCAGCGCCGCCCGCCAGCCGGCCAGGGCCGCCTGCGCCCGGCTCCGGGCCGCGTCGGCCGTCACGGTGTCACCCGCGCCCACCGCGGCGACCATCTGGCCCAGCCCCTCGACATATTCCCGGACGGCGGTGGTCCCGGCCCGCCGCGCCTCGGCACAGACCCGGGCGTCACCGCCCGCCGCGCCACCGCCCAGCGGCGTAGCGGCCGGACCCGTCGGCGCGGGACCCCCGGTCGGGTCCGCACCACCCGAGCGGTCTTCGGAGCAGGCCGCCGAAGCCAGGAGTACGGCTACCAGCAGGGTACGAGCGAGCAGGCGACGCATCTTCTTCTCCTGACCGGGGCCGAGCGTTCCCGCGTCGCGGTGACCCGAGCGGCGAGGTCCCTCCCCCGTCACATTGCCGGGAAAGGGACCTCGTCAAACACCGGGCCGGTCAGCCGTCAGGGACGGCGGGCCGGTGAGCCGTCAGGGGCGGGTCCGCCGGCGGGCGCCACCCCGGCGGGAACGACGACGTCCGGTGCCACCCTCGGCGGCCTCCTCGTCGCCGTCAGCGTCGGCGAGAGCGTCCGGGTCGTCCGCCGCGGCCAGCCGCGCCGACTCACCCCGCTGGCTGTCGGACACCGCCGGAGCGGCCTCCGTCTCCGTCTCGTACCGGGACAGGTCGTACCCCATGGTGTCCTGGTAGTCGGCGTCCGGTTCGGCGCGGTTGTCGGTGTCGACGACCTCGACCACGGCGCGCTCGGCCGGGGCGCTCTTGCGCGCCCGGCGGCGGGAGGACGGCGTGCCGTTCTCCGCGGCCGGGACGGCCGGCGCGGCCGGCGCCGACGACGCGACGGCCTTGACCTTCTCCGCGGCCCCGCCGTTGCGCGGCTTCTCCGGCACCGGCTCGGTGTGGATGATGACGCCCCGGCCCTTACAGCAGTCGCAGGTCTCGCTGAACGCCTCCAGCAGGCCCGCGCCGATCCGCTTGCGGGTCATCTGCACCAGACCGAGCGAGGTGATCTCGGTGACCTGGTGCTTGGTGCGGTCCCGACCCAGGCACTCGGTGAGCCGGCGCAGCACCAACTCCCGGTTCGACTCGAGCACCATGTCGATGAAGTCGATCACCACGATGCCGCCGATGTCCCGCAGCCGGAGCTGGCGGACGATCTCCTCCGCCGCCTCCAGGTTGTTGCGGGTGACCGTCTCCTCCAGGTTGCCGCCGGAGCCGGTGTACTTGCCGGTGTTCACGTCGACGACCGTCATGGCCTCGGTCTTGTCGATCACCAGCGAGCCGCCGGACGGCAGGAACACCTTGCGGTCCAGACCCTTGATGATCTGCTCGTCGATCCGGTACTCGGCGAACACGTCGGTCGTGCCGACGTGCCGGCGGACCCGGTCGACCAGGTCCGGGGAGACGTGCGACAGGTACGACTCGACCATGCCGTACGACTGCTCGCCCTCGATGACCAGCTCGCGGAAGTCCTCGTTGAACAGGTCCCGGACCACCCGGATGACCAGGTCGGGCTCCTCGTAGAGCAGCACCGGGGCGCCACCCTCGGCGGCCTTGGCCTGGATGTCCTCCCACTGCGCCTGCAACCGCTTGACGTCGCGGGCCAGCTCGTCCTCGCTGGCGCCCTCGGCGGCCGTCCGGACGATCACGCCGGCACCGTCCGGGACCAGCTTCTTGAGCACGTCCCGCAGCCGCTTGCGCTCGGTGTCCGGCAGCTTGCGGCTGATCCCGGACGCGTTGCCGTTGGGCACGTAGACCAGGTGTCGACCGGAGAGCGCGATGTGGCTGGTCAGCCGCGCGCCCTTGTGCCCGATCGGGTCCTTGGTGACCTGGACCAGCACCGAGTCGCCGGAGCGCAGCGCCTGCTCGATCGAGCGGGCCCGCCCCTCCAGCCCGGAGGTGTCCCAGTTGACCTCGCCCGCGTAGAGCACCGCGTTGCGGCCCCGGCCGACGTCGACGAACGCCGCCTCCATGCTGGGCAGCACGTTCTGGACCTTGCCCAGGTAGACGTTGCCGGCCATGGTGCCGGACGAGTTGCGGGTGACGTAGTGCTCGACCAGCACCCCGTCCTCCAGGACGGCGATCTGGGTGCGGTCGCCGCGCTGCCGGACCGCCATCACCCGGTCCACCGCCTCCCGGCGGGCCAGGAACTCCGACTCGCTGAGGATCGGCGGCCGCGTACGGCGCTGCTCCCGGCCGTCCCGGCGACGCTGGCGTTTGGCCTCCAGCCGGGTCGAGCCGGACACGCCCTGGACCTCGTCGACCGTACGACGGGGTTCGCGGATCTTGACCACGGTCGGCACACCGTCGTCGGCGGCCCCCTCGGTGTCACCCGCGCCCCGGCGACGACGGCGACGGCGGCGGCGGGTCATCCCGTCCCCGCCCTCGGACTCCTCGTCCTCGTCGCTCTCGCCCTCGGACTCGGCGGTCTCCTCCTCGGCCTGCGCGGCCTCGTCGGACTCCTCGTCGTCGGCGTCGTCGGCGCCACCCTTGCCCCGGCCCCGACCACGGCGACCACGGCGGCGGCGACGGCGCGCGGCGGCGCTGTCCTCGTCGTCCTCGTCCGCCTCGGTGGCCTCGTCGGCCTCCTCGGTCGGCTCCTCCTCGGCCTCGACGGCCTCGATCGGCTCGAGCGGCTCGACCGGCTCCGCATCGCGGCGGCCGCGCCGCCGACGACGGGAGGGCTCGGCCTCGACGGCCGGCTCCTCGGCGACCGGCTCGGGCTCGGCCGGGCGCGTCACCGGCACGGCGTCCGGCTGGGGCGCCATGAACAGCACGGTGGGCGCGGAGAGCGCTGCGCGACGACGGCGGGTCTTCGGCGGCTCGGCCTCGATGGCCTCGGCCGGCTCGATCGGCTCGTCCGTCACGTTCGCCACGGCGACGCCGGGCGCGACATCCCCGAACGCCTGCTCGGCCGGGCTCGGCGAGGTCTGCGGCTCGTCCAGCTCGGCTTCGGCCTCCCGCAGGTCGGACTCGGCCGGCGGCTCGTCGGCCGGGACGGGCTCGGGCTCGGTGACGGCGGCCGGCTCGTCGACGGCCGGCTCCGACTCGACGGCAGCGGCGGGCTCCGGCTCGGTGACGGCGGGCGTCGCCTTCTTCCGCCGGGTGCGGGTCACCTTGACCGGAGGAACGACCTCGGGGGACGACAGCTCCGCGCTGGCCGCGACCAGCGGCTCCTCGGCGGTCGTCTCGACCGGAGCGGCCTTGCGACGGCGACGGGGCGCCTTCGGGGGGACGTCCAGGTCACCGGAGATCGGGGCGAAGACCTCCGCCTGCGGCGTCTCGACGGCGCCGATCCCACCGGTGGACGCCTCGACGGGCGCCTCGGCCTGCTCCGGCTGGTTGAGCGGGGCGGCCCGACGCCGGGTGGCCCGCGCCCGTCGCGGCTTCGCGGCGGGCTCGGCGCTCTCCGCCCCGGCCTGCTCCGCGCCGGTGGCCTGTTCGGTGCCGGCGGTGCTGTCGGTGCTGCTCTGCTCAGCGGTCTCCCCGGCCGGCTGTGAACCGGTCCGTTCGCCGCCCTCGGGCTCGTTCTCGAGCATGGACGTTCTCCAGTTCTGGCTGCCCCGGGCGCGGGTGAGCGCTGCCACGCAGGGTCGCCGCAAAAGTGTTTCCGCCGGGCGCGCGTGGTGCGCGACCGCCGAAGTCTGCCTGCAAGAGCGCTGACCGTCGGTCAGTGCCCAACGATGGCTGCCCCGCCGCGGTCCGCATCCAACGGATCCACGATCGCACCCTGCGCGGTCAGCGTGCCCTGAGCCAGCCGGGTCACCCTCGGCGAGACCGGCGGCTCCAGGTCGGCCACCACGCGGAGGCCGGAAAGGACGTCATCGGGCCGTACGGACGGAGTGACCTGCCGTACGACCAGTTCGAGTATCGCACACGGTACGGCCGGCACCCCGGAAGGCGTCTGCGTCGGGAGGAGAGCATCGATCGATATGACTGCCGCGCGAGCGTCGAAGGTGCGTCGCCCCTGCTTGGTCATCCGCTCGACCAGAATTTCGTCGGCGGCGGTGAACGCGTCCACGGCGGCGCGCAGGGTCTCCGTGTCGACCTCGGGCAGCTCGATGCGCCAGTGCGACGCCTCGATCCGGTCGGCCAGGCTGCCTCCCTCGGCGATCACCACCTCCAGCACGTCCAGCCCGGGCGAGAGCGCGGCGTCGAGCGCGGCGCGCAGCGCCTCCGGGTCGACCGGGGCCTGAAGGCCGATCTCCAGGTACTCCGCCTCGCTGGCCACCCCGGTCGGGGCGGCGCTGGCGTAGGAGATCTTCGGGTGCGGGGTGAAGCCCTGGGAGAACGCGATCGGTACGGCGGCACGACGCAGCGCGCGCTCGAAGGCCCGGGCGAAGTCCCGGTGCGAGGTGAACCGCAGCGGCCCGCGCTTGGCGTACCGGATGCGGGCGCGCTGGACGACCGGCGCCTGCCCACCCTCCGGCTGGTTTCTCTTACTGATCGTCTCGCTCCTCGAAACTCAGCACCTCGTTGATCATGAAGTTATTGTCGACGACACGCCGTGGTGCGGGCAACAACTTCATGATCAACGCGAGCGACCCGTCGGGGTCGGTCAGGGGGCGGGGGTCTTCAGGGGGGTGATCGGCGTCAGGGGGAGGAGTTTCTTGCCCGTCGGGCCGATCTGGATCTCGGTGTCCATGGAGGGGCAGACGCCGCAGTCGAAGCACGGGGTCCAGCGGCAGTCGTCCTGCTCGAACCCGCTGACCGAATCCTGCCAGTCCTGCCAGAGCCAGTCCTTGTCCAGGCCCGAGTCCAGGTGGTCCCAGGGCAGGACCTCCAGCTCGTCACGCTGACGGGTGGTGTACCAGTCGAGGTCCACCCCGAACGCGGGCAGCGTCTCGGCCGCCGCGTCCACCCAGCGCTGGTACGAGAAGTGCTCGCTCCACCCGTCGAACCGGCCGCCGTTCTCCCAGACCCGGCGGATCACCGCGCCGACGCGGCGGTCACCCCGGGAGAGCAGGCCTTCGATGAGCGACGGCTCGCCGTCGTGGTAGCGGAAGCCGATCGCCCGACCCAGCGAACGGTCCGCGTTGATGGCCTGCTTGAGCATCTTGAGCCGGCCGTCGATGACCTCCGGGCGCTCCATGGAGGCCCACTGGAACGGGGTGTGCGGCTTCGGCACGAACCCGCCGATGGAGACCGTGCAGCGGATGTCCTTGGAGCCGGTGGCGGCCCGACCGGCCCGGATCACCTCGTGGGCCATCTCCGCGATCTCGAGGACGTCCTCGTCGGTCTCGGTGGGCAGGCCGCACATGAAGTAGAGCTTCACCTGCCGCCAACCGTTGCTGTACGCGGTGACGACCGTGCGGATCAGGTCTTCCTTCGACACCATCTTGTTGATGACCTTGCGGATCCGCTCCGACCCGCCCTCCGGGGCGAAGGTCAGACCGGTACGCCGCCCGTTGCGGGACAACTCCTGCGCGAGGTCGATGTTGAAGGCGTCCACCCGGGTCGACGGCAGCGACAGCGAGACGTTCGTGCCCTCGTACTGCTGGGCCAGGCCCGAGCACATGTCGCCGATCTCGGAGTGGTCAGCCGAGGAGAGCGACAGCAGGCCCACCTCGTTGAAGCCGGAGAACTCCAGGCCCTCACGCACCATCTGCCCCACGGTGGTGATCGACCGCTCCCGCACCGGGCGGGTGATCATGCCGGCCTGGCAGAACCGGCAGCCCCGGGTGCAGCCCCGGAAGATCTCCACGGCGTACCGCTCGTGCACCGTCTCCGCGAGCGGCACGAGGGGCTTCTTCGGGTACGGCCACGCGTCCAGGTCCATCGTCGTGCGCTTGTGCACCCGGAACGGCACGTCCGCCCGGTTCGGCACGACCCGCTGGATCCGCCCGTCCGGCAGGTAGTCGACGTCGTAGAAGCGCGGCACGTAGACGCTCTCGGTGCGGGCCAGCCGCAGCAGCAGCTCGTCGCGGCCGCCCGGGGAGCCCTCGGCCTTCCACTCCCGGACGATCGCGGTGATCTCCAGGACGGCCTCCTCGCCGTCGCCGAGCACCGCGGCGTCGATGAAGTCGGCGATCGGCTCCGGGTTGAACGCGGCGTGCCCACCGGCCACGATCACCGGGTCGGCGTCGGTACGGTCGGCGGCCAGCAGCGGAATGCCTGCCAGGTCGATCGCCGTGAGCATGTTGGTGTAGCCCAGCTCGGTGGAGAAGGAGATGCCGAACACGTCGAACTTGCGCACCGGCCGGTGCGCGTCGACGGTGAACTGCGGCACGCCGTGCGTGCGCATCAGGCTCTCCAGGTCGGGCCAGACCGCGTACGTCCGCTCGGCGAGGGTGTCGGGCAGCTCGTTGAGCACCTCGTAGAGGATCTGCACACCCTGGTTGGGCAGGCCCACCTCGTACGCGTCGGGATACATCAGCGCCCAGCGCACCGTCGCCGCGTCCCAGTCCTTGACGACCGCGCCCAGTTCACCGCCGACGTACTGGATCGGCTTGGAGATCTGCGGGAGCAACGGCTCGAGCCGGGGCCAGATCGACGGCTCCGAGCTGGAGCCATCGCTCGGATTGGTCGCGGCCGCGCGCGGCGTCGTGGACGGGGCACTCATGATGCCCAAGGGTACGCGCCCGGCGGACGGTGACCGCGCGCACGCCACGATGCCGGCCGACCGGCCGCCCCGGGCCCGCGCCCCGGTGCCCGGGCGGCGGTGGTGGCGGCACGGTACTAACCTCGGACCGGCGCGAGAGGAGATTGCCGCGATGCCGGAGCCCCAGCCGGGAGCACGGCCGGCCGACGGGCGCACCCCTGGCCCGAAGCCGGACGACGCGCCGGCGGTCGCCGACGAGTCGACCTCCCCACCCGTACCCCCGGATCAACCTGCCGTCCCCGACGGCCCGGAACCCCCGGTCGAACCGACCCCCGCCGGCCCGGCGGAGGCGGCGACGCCCGAGCCCGCGGCGAAGCCGGACCCGACGCTGTCCGAGCCGGCAGCCCAGCCGGATCCGACGGCGAAGGAGCCGGCGGCCCAGCCGGACCCGACGGCGCAGGAGCCGGCGGCCCAGCCGGACCCGACGGCGAAGGAGCCGGCGGCCCAGCCGGACCCGACGGCGAAGGAGCCGGCGGCCCAGCCGGACCCGACGGCGAAGGAGCCGGCGGCCCAGCCCGAGCCGGCCGACAAGCCCGAGCCGCACCCGACTGCCCCGGAGCCCGTGGCCGAGACCGGGCCGGCTGCCGGGCCTGAGCCCACGGCCCGCGAGCGCGTGGGTGACGGCCCCGACTCCCCCGCCGCGCCGCCCGCGCCCCGGTGGAGCGGGTCCGCGCCGGTTCCGCCTCCGCTGCCGCGTCGGCGTGCCTGGGGGGAGTCGGCCGAGCCGACCCCGCCACCGCCGCTGCCGGAGCAGCCGCTGGAGCACCGCACCCCGGTCGACCCGTGGGCCGGGGTGGACACCGGCGGCTGGGACCTGCCGTCCGCCGAACTGCCTTCGCTGCCGCCGACACTGGGCTACCCGGTCCCGCCGGCCACCCGGCAGTGGCCCGGGCCACCGATCGGCGCGCACCCCGTCTCACCACCGCCGGTCGGGACGCACCCCGTCTCGCCGCCGCCGCACCACCAACCCGCCGCCCACCCGCCACCGCCGGCCTACCTGCCGCCGGTCGCCTACCCGCCACCGCACGCCCGACCTGCCGCACCACCTCCACCCACCGCCGCCCGGCCCGCCGCGCCGGTCCGGCCCGCGCCGCCGGCCCGGGTGCCGAAACAGCGCCGGGGGCGGGGCCCGGCCACGGCGCCGCCGGGCGGGGAGGCCCCCAAGGGGTACGCGCCTCCTCGACCACGCCGCCGCCGGCGTCGCTGGCCGTGGCTGCTGCTGCTCAGCCTGGCCTGCTGCTGTGGTTGCCCGGCCTACTACGGCCTGCCGATCTCGTCCCAGTACCCGGCCAGCGCCGCGCTGCCCGAGCAGGTCGCCGACCTAAGCCTGCGGCAGGACGACAGCAGCTCCGAGACGGCCAAGCAGTTGGAGAGAGAGGTACGCCAGGAGCACCTGCTGGCCGAGGACACCTTCGCGGGCGTCTACCGGACGACGGACGGCAAGCAGGTGACGGTCTTCGGCGGCACCGGCTTCCGGCTGACCCCCGAGGCGGACGCGGACGAGGAGATCACGCGGCTCGGTGAGCGCTACGCGCTGGAGGCCCCGGAGACGGTGCGGACCGGCGTACGGGGTCGGTACGAGCGCTGCGCGATCGGTCGGCCAGCCGGGGGTGACGTGGTGGTGTGCACCTCGGTCGACCACGGCAGCATCGCCACCGGGGTGTTCACCCGGCTCTCCGTCTCGGACAGCGCGACGTTGCTGGACACCCTGCGCACGCAGATCGTCCAACCCAAGCAGGGCTGAGCCGCATCCGTGCCGCCGCTCGCGGGCACCCGGACGGCTTGGGCGGGGTCAGACCTCGCTGGCCGGGTCGGTGTCGGCGCGCTTCGGGGCGTAGCGGGGGATGTACTCCTGGCCCGTGAGCTTCTGGATCTCGCTCATCACCTCGTCGGTCATCTGCCGCAGCGAGGTGCGATCGTCCGGGCGGCCGGTGAAGTCCAGCGGCTTTCCGAACTTCACGGTGATCTTGGCAGTGCCGGGGCGAGGTACCCGTGCCCCGATCGGCTGCGCCTTGTCCGTGCCGATCGTGCCCACCGGGATGATCGGCACACCGGCGGCGATCGCCAGCCGGGCCGCCCCGGTCCGGCCCCGGTAGAGCTTGCCGTCCGGGGAGCGGGTGCCCTCCGGGTAGACCACCACCAGGTCACCGCCCCGCAACGCCGGAATGGCGGCGTCGAACGCGGACAGCGCGGCACGCCCACCGGCCCGTTCGACCGGGATGGCGCCCAGACCGGTGAGGACGAACTTCGAGAACGCGCCCTTCGCGCCGGTGCCGGTGAAGTACTCGGACTTGGCCCAGAACGCCAGGTGCCGGGGCACCACCGTGCCGAGGAACAGCTCGTCCGCCACCGAGAGGTGGTTACCGGCGAAGATCGCGCCGCCGGTCTCCGGCACGTGTTCCAGACCCTCCACGGTCGGGCGGAACGCCAACCGCAGCGCGGGCGCCACGGTGAGCTTGCCGATGGTGTAGAGCAGGGGCACTGGTCCTCCGGCAGATGAGGTGCGAACAGGCGGTGTCACGGTAGCGGACGCCCCCACACCCCGCCGACGGAGGTGGGAGGCGTCCGCGTGCGTGTTCTACGACCGACGGACGGTGACCGTCACCCGCTCACCCTCGCCCACCTCACCGGCGAAACCGTCGAGGCCCTCGGCGAAGTCGACCGAGTCGGCCAGCACCTCACCCGACACGAACTCCAGGTACCCGGCCACCGCGGCGCGCACCTCGTCGGACGCCGACACCGACACCACGATCCGGTCCGAGACGTCCAGGTCGGCGTCACGGCGGGCCTGCTGCACCACCCGCACCACGTCGCGGGCCAGGCCCTCGGCGGCCAGCTCCGGGGTGACCTCGGTGTCGAGCACCACCACGCCCTCGCCACCGGGCAGCGGCGCGGAGTGCTCGGCGTCGGCGGCCACGAGACGCAGCTCGTACTCGCCCTCGGCCAGGGTGATGCCGGCCGCCACCGGCGCGCCCTCCACCAGCTCCCAGTCGCCCGCCTTGACCGCCTTGATCACCTGCTGGACCTGCTTGCCGACGCGCGGGCCGAGCGCCCGCGGCACCACGGTCAACACCTGCTCGCAGTACGCGGACAGCTCGGCGCTGAACTCCACCGCCTTCACGTTGACCTCGTCGGCGATCAGGTCGGCGAACGGGCGCAGTTGCTCCGCCGCCGGGGACGCCACGGTCAACGTCGACAGCGGCAGCCGTACCCGCAGCCCCTTGGCCTTGCGCAACGACAGCGCCGCCGAGGCGACCGCCCGCACGTTGTCCATCGCCGCGACGAGGTCGTGGTCGGCCGGGAACTCCTTGGCGGACGGCCAGTCGGTCAGGTGCACCGACCGCTCGCCCGTCAGGCCACGCCAGATCTCCTCCGCGGTCAGCGGCGCGAGCGGCGCCACCACCCGGCAGAGCGTCTCCAGCACCGTCGACAGCGTGTCGAAGGCGTTGGCGTCACCCGACCAGAACCGGTCCCGGGACCGGCGCACGTACCAGTTGGTCAGCGCGTCCAGGTAGGACCGGACGGTGGCGCACGCGCCGGAGATGTCGTACGCGTCCATCTGCGCGCCGACCGTCGCCACCAGCTCGTTGGTCTTCGCCAGGATGTACCGGTCGAGCAGGTGGGTGGAGTCGGTGCGCCGCCGCGCCTGATACCCGTCGGCGTTGGCGTACAGCGAGAAGAAGTACCAGACGTTCCACAGCGGCAGCAGCACCTGCCGTACCGCGTCGCGGATCAGCGTCTCGGTGACCGCCATGTCACCGCCCCGCAGCACCGGCGACGACATCAGCATCCAGCGCATCGCGTCCGACCCGTACGAGTCGAACACGTGGTAGACGTCCGGGTAGTTGCGCAGGCTCTTGGACATCTTGCGCCCGTCCGAGCCGAGCAGGATGCCGTGGCTCAGGCAGTTGCGGAACGCCGGCCGGTCGAACAGCGCGGTGGCCAGCACGTGCATGGTGTAGAACCAGCCGCGGGTCTGCCCGATGTACTCGACGATGAAGTCACCCGGGTAGTGGTGCTCGAACCAGTCGGCGTTCTCGAACGGGTAGTGCACCTGGGCGAACGGCATCGACCCCGACTCGAACCAGCAGTCCAGCACCTCCGGCACCCGGCGCATCATCGACTGACCGGTCGGGTCGTCCGGGTTGGGGCGGACCAGGTCGTCCACCGCCGGCCGGTGCAGGTCGCTCAGGCGTACGCCGAAGTCCCGCTCGATGTCGGCGAGCGAGCCGTAGACGTCCAGGCGCGGGTAGTTCGGGTCGTCGGACTTCCACACCGGGATCGGCGAGCCCCAGAACCGGTTCCGGCTGATCGACCAGTCCCGGGCGTTGGCCAGCCACTTGCCGAACGAGCCGTCCTTGATGTGGCCGGGCGTCCAGTTGATCTCCTGGTTCAGCTCGACCATCCGGTCCCGGAACTGGGTGACCGCCACGAACCACGACGACACCGCCTTGTAGACCAGCGGGGTGTCGCAGCGCCAGCAGTGCGGGTACGAGTGGGTGTAGGTGTCCTGCCGCAGCACCACCCCCCGCTCCTTCAGCTCCCGGATCACCGGCTTGTTGACGTCGAAGACCTGCTCACCCTGGTACGGCGGGACCAGCGCGGTGAACCGCGTGTGGTCGTCCACGGTGACGATGGTGGGGATGCCGGCGGCGTTGCAGACGTTCTGGTCGTCCTCACCGAACGCCGGGGCGAGGTGCACGATCCCGGTGCCGTCCTCGGTGGTGACGAACTCCGCCCCGAGCACCTGGTACGCGTTGTCGCCCGCCCGCTCGACGAGGAAGTCGAACAGCGGCGTGTAACGGCGTCCGACCAGGTCCCGGCCGTACACCGTGCCGAGGAGCTCGTACCCGTCCAGTTCCTTGGCGTACGCGGCCAGCCGCGCCGCCCCCACGACGAACCGCTCCCCGTCCCGGTCGAGCACCGCGTACTCGATGTCCGGGCCGACGGCGAGTGCCAGGTTCGACGGCAGGGTCCACGGCGTGGTGGTCCAGACGCCCAGCTTGACCGGCCCGCGCAGCAGCTCCGGGGCGGACTCGTCGGCGGTCAGCCCGAACCACACGGTCAGCGTCGGGTCGTGCCGGTCCCGGTAGACGTCGTCCATCCGGGTCTCGGTGTTCGACAGCGGCGTCTCACAGCGCCAGCAGTACGCCAGCACCCGGAAACCCTCGTAGATCAGACCCTTGTCGTGCAGGGTCTTGAAGGCCCACATGACGCTTTCCATGTAGTCCAGGTCGAGGGTCTTGTAGTCGTTGGTGAAGTCGACCCAGCGGGCCTGCCGGTTGATGTACCGCTCCCAGTCCTGGGTGAACTCCAGCACCGACGTGCGGCAGGCCTCGTTGAACCGGGCCACGCCCAGGTCGATGATCTCGGCCTTGCTGGTGATGCCGAGCTGCTTCTCGGCCACCACCTCGGCGGGCAGGCCGTGGCAGTCCCAGCCGAAGCGCCGCTCCACGTGCCGGCCGCGCATGGTCTGGTAGCGCGGCACCACGTCCTTGACGTACCCGGTGAACAGGTGGCCGTAGTGCGGCAGGCCGTTGGCGAACGGTGGACCGTCGTAGAAGACGTACTCGTTTTTGCCGTCCGTGCCGGCGGGACGGGCCTCGATGCTGGCCTCGAAGGTCTTGTCGGCCGTCCAGTGCTCCAGCACCCGGCGCTCGACCGCGGGCAGGTCCGGGCTCGCCGGGACACCGGCGGCGGTCGGGTCGTGCAGTGGATAGGCCATCGCCTGTCGCTCTCCTCGCAGCTCACTCAACGTGGGTCTGCGAGGACGAACCGTCCGGGGTACGCCGACAACGACGCTCCCCGGGTGGCCCGCGGTACCACCCCGCTTGGCGGTCAGGATCGACCGCCCGCTCATTGGCCGGCTGTGACGGGCCGGACCCGTCCGGTTCTACTGGGCCGGTCACCCGGCTGTTCTTCCGGAGGCTCACCGGTGATGGCCGGGTCATCGCCTTACGGCCTCCAACGATACAAGACCCACCCGCTCCCCCGCCCCCGACTAAACCCCACCCCGCCCCCACCCGGCCCCCACCCGGCCCCCACCCCGTCGATCATGAAGTTGTTGCCGTCCGGGTCGGCGTGTCGTGGCAACAACTTCATGATCAACCGAGGGGGACCCCGGGGTCAGGGGGTTGGGAGGGTGGTGGTCCAGAGGGAGGCGCCTTCGCGGTCGCGCAGGTGCACCGTCAGAGCCCCGGATTCGCCGTCGATCTGGACCTCGCCGAAGTGCTGGAAGCCCTCGGCCGGGGAGGTGTTCGCGCGCGGCGGGGCGTGCACGAAGACCGCCTGCGGTCCGAACGTGCCGTCGAGGGCGTTCGGGCCGAACGCGCCGGCGTGCGCCGGGCCGGAGACGAACTCCCAGAACGGCGTGAAGTCACCGACCGCCGCGCGGGACGGGTCGTAGTGGTGCGCGGCGGAGTAGTGCACGTCGGCGGTGAGGAAGACCATGCCGGTCACCCCGGCCCGGTGGGTCGCCCGCAGCACCTCGGCGAACTCCAGCTCACGCCCGAGCGGCGCGCCCGGGTCGCCCTGCGCCACGCCCTCCTGCGCGGCGGGACCGTCCGGCACCACGACCCCGATCGGCAGGTCGTTGGCGATCACCTTCCAGGTCGCCGTGGAGCGCTTCAGCTCCCGGATCAGCCACTCCCGCTGCTCGCGGCCGAGCAGACCGCGCTTCGGGTCGGCGTACGTGTTGCCGTCGTTGGGGTCCTTGTGCGTCCGCATGTCGAGCACGAAGACATCCAGCAGCGGCCCGTACGGGATCCGCCGGTACAGCGGCCCGTTGTCCGGCACCGGCAGCCACTCGTGGAACGCCTGGCTGGCCCGCGCGGCGAGCACGTCGACCCGCTGCTCGGTGTAGCGCGGGTCGTCCAGGATCTCCCCCGGATACCAGTTGTTGAGCACCTCGTGGTCGTCCCACTGGTTGATCTGCGGCACGGCCGCCGCGAACTCGCGCAGGTGCTCGTCGAGCAGGTTGTAGGCGAACTGCCCCCGGTACTCGGGCAGCGTCTCGGCGACCTTGCTCTTCTCCGGGGTCACCAGGTTGCGCCAGATCCGCCCGTCGGGCAGCGTCACCGACTCGACGAGCGGGCCGTCGGCGTAGACGGTGTCGCCGCTGCACAGGTAGAAGTCCGGACGGGTCGCGCGCATCGCCCGGAAGATCGACAGCCCGCCGAAGTTGGGATCGATCCCCCAGCCCTGGCCGACGATGTCCCCGGTCCAGACGAACCGCACGTCCCGGCGTCGGTGCCGACCCGGCGCGGTGGTGAACGACCCGGTCGACGGCTCGCTGACCACCCCGTGCCGGTCCAGGCTCTCCACCCGCACCCGGTAGTGCAGCCGCTCGGCGTCCGGCAGGCCCCGCAGCCGGACCTTGCCGGTGAAGTCCGCGTTCGGGCCCAGCACCGGGCCACGGAGCTGCCGCGCGCCCCGGAAGTCGGTGCGGCGGCTCAGTTCGACCAGCATCCGGCCCGGGCGGTCGGCCCGCGTCCAGACCAGCGCCGAATCCGCGGTCACGTCGCCGCTCTGCACCCCGTGGGTGAGCACGGGGCGTCCCGCCGGACGCCAGGCCGGAGCGGCGTTCGCGCCGGCGCCGCCCAGCAGCGCGCCGCCGGCGACTCCGGCTCCGGCCACCAGGCCAGCCCGCAGCAGGGTACGTCGATCAAGCTCGGTCATGCTTCCTCCCGGTCATGGGTGACCCCGTCGGTCTACCGGGCGCAGATGACCGCGGTCGGCGGTCCGGGTGACGGGCACCGGAACGCCCGCTGTCCGAAGGGCGCGAACGGGCGACCAGCGCGGCTTGACCCCGGTGACGGGCTCGCGCAGACTTCGCCGGTGCGTCCGCTCAACCACGACGAGTTCCAGGCCATGCGTCGATTCCCCGCGCTGGACGGCCTGCGGGCCGTCGCGGCCGTGATGGTCTTCGCCTTCCACTTCGGCGGCCCGTCCTGGGCCTGGTTGACCGGCTGGATCGGCGTACACCTGTTCTTCGTGCTCTCCGGCTTTCTGATCACGACGCTGCTGTTGCGGGAGGAACACCGCTACGGTCGGGTCTCGCTGCGCGCCTTCTACCTGCGGCGGTTCTTCCGGATCATGCCGGTGTACCTGCTCGTGCTGTTCCTGACCTGGGGCCTGGCCCGGCTCAACGGCACCGGCGACGCGGTCGAACGCTCGCTGCGCTACTACCTGCTGCTGCTCAACGACTTCCTGCCGGCCAACGCCCCGTACCTGCACTCCTGGACGATCGGGATCGAGCAGAAGTTCTACCTGCTCTGGCCGGCGATCGCCTTCGTGCTGGTGACCAGCGCCTTCCGTCGCCGGCTCGCCGTGACCCTCGGGCTCCTCGTGCTCCTCATCGCGCTGATCCCCCCGGAGATCGCCTGGCTGAGCTGGCCCATCCACTACGTGGCGATCCTGCTCGGCTGCCTGACGGCCGTGCTGATGCACCACCCGCGCGGCTTCGCCCTGTTCCGGCCGCTGACCCACCCGGTCACCGCCAGCGTGGTGATCGTGGCCTTCGCCGCGGTGCAGGTGGCCGTGCGGTACTGGCCGGCCCGCTTCGGCCAGGAGGCGCTGATCGGCTGCTACGCGGCGGCGGCCGCGCTGCTGCTGCCGGCTCTGCTGTCGCGCGGCGTCCTGGCCCGTGTGCTGGGGCTGCGGCCGCTGGTGTTCGTGGGCGAACGGTCGTACTCGATGTACCTGGTCCAGTCCATCGCGGCGCACGCGGCGGTCGGGCTGCTGCCCGCGCTCGGGCGGCACAGCACCGGCATCTTCGTGGGCGCCGTGGTGGTGGCGTTGGTCCTCGCGGACGTGCTCTACCGCTGGGTCGAGCTACCGATGATCAAGGTGGGCCGCGACCTGGCGGCACGGGTGTCCCGACCCGCACCCCGCGACCAGGACCGCCCGCCCGGCGACGTCGACGGTGTCGTCCGGATCCCCCGCCCCCGCGAGGTGCTCCCGGACACCGTCCCCGCGACGCGCGGCTGACCCCCTCGACGTGACCGGGCTCATAGGCCCGGTTGTCACAGCGCGACCGACCGGACCGTCGTAGCGGTGTCGAACCGATCAGGGAGGTTGCCGTGCAACGGATGAAGCTCTTCGAGGTCGCGCCGCAGGGATACCAGGCCGTGTCGGGCCTGGAGAAGTACGTGCGCGCGAACGTCGATCCCACCGTGTTGGAGTTGGTCAAGATCCGGGCGTCGATGTCGAACGGCTGTGCGTTCTGCGTGGACATGCACAGCCGCGAGGCACTGGCCGACGGCGAGTCGGACCGGCGCCTGTTCGCCATGGCCGCCTGGCGTGAGGCACCGTTCTTCGACGAGCGCGAGCGGGCGGCGCTGGCGCTCACCGACGCGGTGACCCGGCTGGGCGAGCACGGCGTGCCGGACGACGTCTGGGACGCCGCCGCGAAGGTCTGGTCGGAGAAGGAACTGGCCGATCTGATCCTCGCGATCGCCACAATCAACGTGTGGAATCGCATCGCGGTGACGACGCGCATGGAGCCCCCGGCTCAGGCGTGACGACCACGGCGGCAGAGGCGGCCGGTGCGCTCGAGGCGCACCGGCCGATGCTGCTCGGACTCGCCTATCGGCTGCTCGGCAGTCGGCACGATGCCGAGGACGTGCTCCAGGAGACGTACCTGCGCTGGTTGGGCGCGGACCGCTCGACGGTGGCCGAGCCCCGCCGCTACCTGTCCCGGGTGGTGACCCGGCTCGCGCTGGACCGGCTGCGGGCCCGGCAGGCGGCCCGCGAGACGTACGTCGGACCGTGGCTGCCCGAGCCGGTGCCGACCGAGCCCTCGCCGTTCGGCCCGCTGGACCGCGCGGAGCTGCGTGACTCGCTGTCCACCGCGTTGCTGCACGTGCTGGAACGGCTCACGCCGCCGGAGCGTGCCGTGTACGTCCTGCGCACCGCGTTCGACCTGCCGTACGCCGAGATCGCGGAGATCCTGGACCGGACCCCGCAGGACTGTCGTCAGCTGTACCACCGGGCGAGCACGCGCGTACGCCAGGAGGACCGCCGCTTCACCGCCAGCCGGTCCGAGCGTGAGCGGTTGCTGGAGGCGTTCCTCGCCGCCGCCCGGAACGGGGACCTGGCGACGCTCACCCACCTGATGGCCGAGGACGTCACCGCGTGGAACGACGGTGGTGGTCGTGTCCGCTCCGCGCGCAACCCGGTGCGGGGCGCGGACCGGGTCGCCCGGTACTACGCCGGGATCTACGGCCCGCACCGTGCGTGGACGGCACGTCGACTGGAGCTGAACGGCGAACCGGCCATCCTGCTCACCCGCGGCGACGGCGGCCGGTACACGCTGACCGTCGCCGCGGCAGCCGGCCGGATCAGCGAGGTCTACGTGGTGGGCAACCCGGAGAAGCTACCCCCGGCCGCCTGAGATCGTGAGGTCGTCAGCCCAGCTCGGGGAACCAGAGCGCGATCTCGCGCTTGGCGCTGTCCGGCGAGTCGGAGGCGTGCACCAGGTTCTCCCGGTTGGAGAGCGACAGGTCGCCCCGGATGGTCCCGGCGGCGGCCTTGCGGCCGTCGGTCGCGCCGACCAGCCCACGGACCACGTCGATGACCTGGTCGCCGGAGAGGACCAGGGCGACCAGCGGACCGCCGGTCATGAAGTCCTTCAGCGGCGGGTAGAACGCCTTGTCGACGTGCTCGGCGTAGTGCGCGTCCGCGAGCGCGGCGTCCATGGTCCGGTGCACCATCGCGTCGATCCGCAGCCCTTTGCGCTCGAAGCGGGAGAGGAGCTCGCCGACCAGGCCGCGGCGGACCGCGTCGGGCTTGATCAGCACGAGGCTGCGCTCTTCCGGGCTGTCGTTGGACACGCTGGGTTCCTCCTGTACGCGCAGAACGCTTGGGCTCGGTACCGTCAGCCTAGCGACCCGGTCCCGGCGCCGGCGCGGCGGCCGGTCTTTCCTCCGGTGGCCGATCCGGCCTAGCCTGGCCCTGACCCCCGGGAGGTCCACTGTGGCGAATGGCGGGAACCGGCCCATCGCGCCGGTACGCAAGCTGATCGGCACGGTGCTCGGCACCGTGGCCACCTTCGTCGTCCTCTTCGGGCTGGGCATGACCAGCTGGGCCATCGTCGCGCTCGGCGTCGCCCTGCTCGTGCTGGCGATCGCGCTGGCCACCGTGAAGGGCGGCGGACGCACCTGGGTGGTCGGCGTGGCGCACGTGCACAGCGCCTCCGAACCACCCACCCAGTACGCGTTCGGCCGGTGCGAGCTGCAACTGGTCATCGACGCGCCCGGCCTGCCGCCCCGATCCAAGAAGATCATCGAGCCGCGGGTACCGGTCTCCAAGTGGCCGTCGTTGGGCCAGACCCTGCCCATCCGGGTCGCGCTCGACGACCAGCGGCACGTCAAGGTTCTCTGGGACGAGGTGCCCACCCACGCCGAGACCGCCGCGGCCGTCGCGGACCTGCCGCCCGAGTTCGGCGACATCGACCCCGTCGACGAGGTGCTGATCGAGCAGGACGCCCCGCCGTGGGCGGACCGCGCGCCCGACGACGACTTCCGGGACGCGCGCGGCGGCGACCCGTTCGGCCCTGACCCGTTCGGCGACCCGCGCGGCCCCGATCCGTTCCGCGACCCGCGCGGCGGCGACCCGTTCCGCGACCCGCGCGGTCCCGACCCCCTGCGCGACGACCGGTCCGTCGTATCCGACGAGCGCGAGCCGGTGGTGGTGAGCCAGACCCCGGGCGGCCCGGTGGTCCTCGAAGGCGTCGTCGTCGAGCAGCAGCCCGGTGCGGGACTGCCCCGCCGGGCCACTCCCGCCCCCCGGTCTCCGGCTGAGGAGCACTTCGACCAGCCCGACGTCGACACTGCCGAGCCGGACGACGTCCGTGCCGCCGAGTCCGACGACGACCGCGTGGACGCGGGAGCGCAGGCCCGGTCCGCGCCGGGCGCGGACCGGCCGACCGACGCCCCGCCGGCGCAGCGGACCGGCCCGCTCGCTACCGACCCGCTGGACCCGCTGGACCTGCCGCTGGACGATCCGACCCCGGCGGGAGCGGCCCGCGAGACCGTCACGGCCGAGGCCCTGGACGAGGCGATCTTCGGGTACGACGGAGCGTCGGCGGCGGATCCGGCCGGTCCCATCAGCGGCGTCGGCCTGACCCTGCTGGTCACCGACCTGGCCCGGTCGCTCGGTTTCTACCGGGACATGCTCGGCTTCACCGAGGTCGACCAGGGCACCGGCAACGCGGTGCTCGCCTTCGGCTCGACCCGGCTGGTGCTGCGCGAGGTGACCGGGGCGGCGCCCATCAGTCGCCGGCTCGTGCACGTCAACCTCGAGGTGGACGACATCGAGGCGGCGTACGGACGGCTGCGCGGATCCGGTGTCCGCTTCACGTACGCCCCACGCGTGGTCAACCGGGGCAGCAGGCTGGAGGTGTGGGCGGCGGCCTTCCGGGACCCGGACGGCCACGGCATCGCCCTGACCCAGTGGCGCGAACGCGCCGACGCCTGACCGCCCCTCGGGCGTCAGCCGAGGATGACCCGGCGGACGTGCAGCGCGTACGCCCAGACCAGCGCGAAGATGACGCCCAGCACGAGCAGCGACCAGTGCAGCAGCCCGGCCAGCATCAGCAGGCCCTGCAACACGGTGCCGGCGTGCCAGGCCCAGGGACGCCGCATCATGCCGGCCAGCAGGATGGCGGCCACCGCCAGGGCCACCACCACGGCGATCGCGGCGCCGCCCAGGTCACCGCCGACCACCCGGATCGGTTGGATGGCCAGCAGCAGCACCAGCGCCTCCAGGCCGAGCGTTCCCGCGCCGAGACCCCGTACGGCCGCCTGCGGGTTCCGCAGGCCGGAGCGCCGTACCTGCCCGACCTCCGGCTCCCCCGCGCCCGATCCGGACCCGCCCGCGTCGGCGCGCGACGGGTCGGTCGGGTCGTCGGTGGCGCGGGGGTCGCGCTCGGGGCCGGTCATCGCTTCAGCAGCCGGCGCGCGTCGGCGACCGT
This sequence comes from Micromonospora sp. NPDC051543, assembly GCF_044454415.1. Classification (NCBI taxonomy): domain Bacteria; kingdom Bacillati; phylum Actinomycetota; class Actinomycetes; order Micromonosporales; family Micromonosporaceae; genus Micromonospora; species Micromonospora sp. NPDC051543. The sequence goes on along the minus strand of NZ_JBITDT010000015.1, from coordinate 4,804 downwards.
GACCACCGAACCCGTCACCAGGACACCGACGCCGCTGAGCTCACCGGGTACGTCCTCCTCGGCCAACGCGACCGCCAGCTCGATGGCGTCCGGCACCTCCTCGGCCACCTCGACGCGTTCCTCGCCGAAGATCTCGACGGCGAGCGCGGCGAGCTCCTTCGTCGGCATCGCCCGTGGCGAGCTGTTGCGGGTGACCACCACGACGTCGGCCACCGGCTCCAGCAGCTCCAGCAGGCTGCTCGCGTCCTTGTCGGCGAGGACACCCACCAGCGCCACCAGCTTGCTGAACGCGAACTCCTCCTGCAGCGCGGTCACGGTCGCGGCCATGCCGTGCGGGTTGTGCGCGCCGTCCAGCAGGACGGTCGGTGCGCTGCGGACCCGCTCCAGCCGACCCGGAGAGCTGGCCGTGGCGAACCCCTCCCGGACGGCTTCGACGTCGAGCTGGCGGCGGGCCCCGGCCCCGAGGAACGCCTCCACGGCGGCGAGCGCCACCGCGGCGTTCTGTGCCTGGTGCGCGCCGTGCAGGGGGATGAACACGTCGTCGTAGACGCCGCCGAGGCCCTGCAGCTTGAGCACCTGCCCGCCGACGGCGACCGCCCGGCTCAGCACGCCGAACTCGGCGCCCTCGCGGGCGATGGTGGCCCCCACCTCGGAGCAGCGTTCGAGCAGGGGTCGCGCGGCCTCCTCCTCCTGCGCCGCCGAGATCACGGTGGCGCCCGGGTGGATGATGCCGGCCTTGGCCAGCGCGATGTCCTGGAGCGTGTCGCCGAGCCACTCGGTGTGGTCCAGGCCGATCGGCGTGATCACGCAGACTCCGGCCTGGATGACGTTGGTGGCGTCCTCGGCGCCGCCGAGGCCCACCTCGACCACGGCGATGTCGACGGGCGCGTCGGCGAACGTGGCGAACGCCAACGCGGTCGTCATGTCGAAGTACGTCAGCGGCTCGTCCGAGCGCGCGTCGACCAGCTCGGCCAGCGGCTTGATCTCCCCGTACACCGCGGCGAAGCGCTCCTCGCTCACCGGTTCGCCGTCCAGGCTGATCCGCTCCCGGACGGTCTCCAGGTGCGGACTCGTGTACCTGCCGGTGTGCAGCCCGAACGCCCGCAGCAGCGAGTCGATCATCCGTGCGGTGGAGGTCTTGCCGTTGGTGCCGGTGAGGTGGATCGACGGGTACGCCCGCTGCGGGCTCCCGAGCAGGTCGAGCAGCGACTCGATGCGGTCCAGCTCGAACACCATGCGGGTGAAACCGCGAGCGTTCAGCTCGGCTTCGGCGGCGGCGAAATCGGTACGGTCGGTCACGAGGTAAGCGTCTCCAGAGCGGCGTCGATCCGGACCAGGTCGGCCTCGGCGGTGGCGAGCCGGTCGCGGATCTTCGCGACGACCGGCTCGGGGGCCTTGCCGATGAAGGCCGGGTTGTCGAGCTTCGCCTGGGCCTGCGCGACCTCCTTCTGGGCGGCCGCGCGGTCCTTGGTCAGCCGGGCCCGCTCGGCGGCCACGTCGATCGACCCCCGGGTGTCCAACGCGACACCTACCGCGCCGGGCATGGCCAACGTCGCGCTGGCCTGGAAGTCGTCACCGGCGGGGTCGAGGCGAACCAGCGACCGGATCAGCGGCTCGTGGGCCGCGATGCCGGCCCCGGCCAGCCCGTCCAGGCGGGCCGCGACCCGCTGCGTCGGGCGTAGCCCCTGGTCGGAACGGAACCGGCGGATCTCGGTGACGACCCGCTGCACGGCGGCCAGCTCGACCTCGGCGGCGTCGTCGACCAACGTCCGGTCGGCCACCGGCCAGGCGACGGCCTGCACCGTCTCGCCGCCGGTCAGCGCGAGCCACAACTCCTCGGTGACGAACGGGATGACCGGGTGCAGCAGCCGCAGCAGCTGGTCCAGGACGTGGCCGAGAACCCGGCGGGTCACGTCGGCCTGCTCACCGCCCTCGGCGAGCACCGGCTTGCTCAGCTCGACGTACCAGTCGCAGACGTCGTCCCAGGCGAAGTGGTAGAGCAGATCACAGACCTTGGCGAACTCGTACGCCTCGAACTGCTCGTCGACCTCGGCGGTGACGTGCGCCAGCCGGGACAGGACCCACCGGTCGACGGTGGAGAGCCGCTCGACGGGCGGCAGGTCGCCGGTCGTGTGCGCGCCGTTCATCAACGCGAACCGGGTGGCGTTCCAGAGCTTGTTGCAGAAGTTACGCGAGCCCTGGCACCACTCCTCGCTCACCGGCACGTCCTGGCCGGGGTTCGCGCCCCGGGCCAGGGTGAACCGGGTGGCGTCGGCGCCGTACCTGTCGATCCAGTCCAGCGGGTCGACCACGTTGCCGAACGACTTCGACATCTTCTTGCCGAACTGGTCGCGCACCATGCCGTGCAACGCGACCACGTCGAAGGGCGGCCGGCCGTCCATCGCGTAGAGGCCGAACATCATCATCCGGGCGACCCAGAAGAACAGGATGTCGTACCCGGTGACCAGCACGCTGGTGGGATAGAACTTCGCCAGGTCCGGGGTCTCTTCCGGCCAGCCCAGGGTCGAGAACGGCCACAGGCCGCTGGAGAACCAGGTGTCGAGGACGTCCTCGTCCTGGCGCCAACCCTCGCCGGTCGGCGGCGTCTCGTCGGGACCGACGCACACGATCTCGCCGGCCGGCCCGTACCAGACCGGGATGCGGTGCCCCCACCAGAGCTGGCGGGAGATGCACCAGTCGTGCATGTTGTCGACCCAGGCGAAGTAGCGCTTCGCCAGCTCGGCCGGCTCGATACGGACCCGACCGTCGCGCACCGCGTCACCGGCGGCCTGCGCGAGCGGGGCGGTGTTGACGAACCACTGCAACGACAGGCGCGGCTCGACGGTCGTCTTGCAACGCGAACAGTGGCCGACGGCGTGCACGTACGGCCGCTTCTCGGCGACGATCCGGCCCTGTTCCCGCAGCGCGGCCACGATCGCCGGCCGCGCCTCGAACCGGTCCAGCCCCTCGAACGGGCCGGGCACGGTGATGACGCCGCGCTCGTCCATGACGGTCAGCGAGGGCAGGTCGTGCCGCTGGCCGATCTCGAAGTCGTTCGGGTCGTGGGCGGGGGTCACCTTGACCATGCCGGTGCCGAAGGACGGGTCGACGTGCGCGTCGGCCACGATCGGGATCCGTCGGCCGGTGAGCGGCAGCTCGACCTCGGTGCCGATCAGGTGCTGGTAGCGCTCGTCGTCGGGGTGCACCGCCACGGCGGTGTCGCCGAGCATCGTCTCGGCCCGCGTGGTGGCCACCACGACCTCGTCGCTGTAGCGGATCGAGATCAGCTCACCGTCGTCGTCGGTGTGCTCGACCTCGATGTCCGACAGTGCGGTCAGGCAGCGCGGACACCAGTTGATGATCCGGTTGGCCCGGTAGATGAGGCCGTCGTCGAAGAGCTTCTTGAAGATCGTCTGGACCGCGCGGCTCAGGCCGGCGTCCATGGTGAAGCGCTCCCGCTCCCAGTCGACGGAGTCGCCGAGGCGGCGCATCTGGCCGAGGATCTTGCCACCCGACTCGGCCTTCCACTGCCAGACCCGCTCGACGAACTTCTCCCGACCGAGGTCGTGCCGCGACAGCCCTTCGGCGGCGAGCTGACGCTCGACCAGGTTCTGGGTGGCGATGCCGGCGTGGTCCATGCCGGGCAGCCACAGCGCCTCGAAGCCCTGCATCCGCTTGCGCCGGGTCAGGGCGTCCATGAGCGTGTGCTCGAACGCGTGACCCATGTGCAGCGAGCCGGTGACGTTCGGCGGCGGAATGACGATGGTGAAGGGGGGCTTGTCGCTGTCGGCGGAGGCCCGGAAGTGCCCAGCGGCTACCCACTGCTCGTACCGCCGCTGCTCTACCTCGCCAGGCTGGTACTGGCCGGCAAGGGTCGGGGCGTCGGGGCGTCGGGCATCCAGTCTCTCGGTCACCCGACAAGTCTACGAAGGGCTTCTGCGGACCTGACGTGCGCCACCTCTCGTTCGCGTACGGTGTCGGCTATGTCCGACGCACATCTCACCGACCGGTCGCTCGACCACGGCCGCGAGCCGGTCGAACTGACCGAGGAGCCGATCCAGCTGAGCACGCGGGACACCGGCGGAGATCCCGACGAGCGGTCCGCTGGCTGGTCCCGCCGTCGCAAGATCGGCTGGACGGTCGCCCTGCTCGTCGGTCTCGCGGGCGCGGGTGTGCTGGGGGTCGGTGGGTGGCGTGTGGCGCAGCAGAAGCACACCCGGCTGTCCTCGCCCGAGCGGGTGGCGGGGTTGACGCGGGACGACAGCGAACGCGCCAAGAGCACGGCGGACTACCTGCGCAGCGGCCTGGCCGCCGACATCGACCTGGACCGGAGCTTCGGCACCGTCTACCGCGACCCCGCCGACGAGAAGCGCGCGGTCCTGGTCTTCGGCGGCACGACGCTGCTCTGGCAGCCCGAACGCGACCTGGACAGCCTCTTCGGCCTGATGTCCGACGAGACCGGAGCGGTGACGGGGCTGCGCGAGGTGCCCGCGGGCAAGCTGGGTGGCGTCATGAAGTGCGGCAGCACGAGCGGTGAGGGCGGCGACTTCGCGGTGTGCGGTTGGGCCGACCACGGCAGCGTCGTGATGGCGATGTTCCCCGGCAGGTCGGTGACCGACGCGGGCGCCCTCCTGGGCGACCTCCGCAACGAAATGCAATCCCGAACCTAACCCCCACCCCTGTCCCGCCCGCGCCCCGCCCCGCCCTCGGCGCGTTGATCATGAAGTTATTGTCATGACACGCCGATGGCGGTGGCAATAACTTCATGATCACCGGGCGCTGGGCGGGTCCGGGGCGCGGGCGG
>NZ_JBITDT010000014.1:0-152656 GCF_044454415.1 Micromonospora sp. NPDC051543 | reverse complement strand
CCAACTCAACGGCCGCCCCCGCCAGACCCTGGGATGGGACACTCCCGCAGAAGCCCTTGATCGGCTACTGCTTGCACCGACACCCTGAACCCGCCACGTCTTTCCTGACGCAAACCTCTTGATCAACAGGGCTGAGGGGGTGGGGGGGTGGGGTTGGGGATTCGGTTGTCGGTGGGAGCGGGACGCGCCGTGTTGCCGGGAGGTTTCGTGGGGTGGTGAGCGGGGCAGTGTAGCCGCACGGAGTATCCGAGCGGGGCGTTTTCGCAGCTCCTGGGCTCGGAGACAGCTCACCGTGCGCCGGGGCACGGATGCCCTCCCCGGCTCGTTGTGCACGAGAGGGGGAAGGCGATGACGGACCCCGAAACGGCCCGACACCGACACCGACGCCGGCCGGTTGCCCGGGTCGGGGCGGCTGCCGCCGCGTTGGCCCTGGTCGCGCCGCTCGCCGCGTGCGGCGCATCCGACGACGGTGGCCCACCGACGCTCAACCTGTACTACCCGCCCGAGCAGAACCTGCAAAAGGTCGTCGACGACTGCAACACGCAGGCCCAGGGGCGGTACGAGATCGCCTACCGGGTGCTGCCCCGGCAGGCCGACGACCAGCGGGTGCAGATGGTGCGCCGGCTCGCCGCCGAAGACACCGGTATGGACATCCTCGGCCTGGACGTCACCTGGACCCAGGAGTTCGCCAGCGCCGACTGGATCCGCGAGTGGACCGGCCAGGACAAGGCCGAGGTCGAGCAGGGCACCCTCGCCGGGCCGCTGGCGACCGCCCGCTACGAGGACAAGCTCTACGCCGCGCCCAAGAACACCAACGTGCAGTTGCTCTGGTACCGCAAGGACCTGGTGCCGCAGCCGCCGACCACCTGGGACCAGATGATCACCGCTGCCCGGCAGCTCAAGGACCAGGGCAAGCCCTACCAGGTGCTCACCATGGGCGCGCAGTACGAGGGCCTGGTCGTCCTCTACAACACCCTGGCCGAGAGCGCCGGCGGCAAGGTCCTCTCCGACGACGGCAAGAAGGCCGTGATGGACGACGGCACGGTCCGGGCGCTGGAACAGTTGCAGCGGTTCGCCACGTCGGGCGTCACCTCACCGTCCTTCAGCAACGCCACCGAGGACCCGGTACGGCTGGAGTTCCAGTCCGGGTCGGGCGCGTTCCAGGTGAACTGGCCGTTCGTCTACCCGGCCCTTCAGGAAGCCAACCCGGAGCTGGCCAAGCAGGTCGGCTGGGCCCGCGTGCCGGGCATCGACGAGGGCACCCCCAGCAAGGTCACCATCGGCGGGGTGAACCTGGCCGTCAGCTCGTACTCGAAGCACCCGGAACTGTCGTTCGAGGCCGCGCGGTGCCTGCGCAGCGCGGAGCACCAGAAGTTCTCCGCGATCAACGACGGCGTGCCACCGACCATCGAGGCCGTCTTCGACGAGCCGGAGATGGCCGAGGCGTACCCGATGAAGGACACCATCCTGGAAGAGCTGAAGGACCCGGCGACCCGCCCCCTGACCCCGGCCTACCAGAGCATCTCCACCGTCATGTCGGCGATCCTGTCGCCGCCGTCCGGGATCCGCCCGCAGCAGACCGCCGACGAGCTGCGCGACGCCATCGCCGACGCCCTGGAATCGAAGGGGGTGCTGCCATGACCCGGCCCGCCACCACTGAGTCGACCGAGGCGACCGAGGTGACCGACGGCCAGCGCGCCGCCGTACCCACCCAGCGTGGAGGTCGCCGCAAGGCGCCGCTGAGCGAGAACAAGAAGGCCGAACGCCGGCTCGGTTGGCTGCTCTGCGCGCCCGCCGCGCTGGTCATGGTCCTGGTGACCGCGTACCCGATCATCTACTCGTTCTGGCTGTCGTTGCAGCGCTACGACCTGCGCTTTCCTGACCAGCGCGAGTTCGTCGGGTTGGAGAACTACGTCACCGTGCTCACCAACGAGTTCTGGTGGACGGCGTTCGGGGTGACCGCGCTGATCACGGTGGTCACCGTGGCCGTCGAGCTGGTGCTCGGCATGGGGCTGGCGCTGATCATGCACCGTACGCTCGTCGGGCGGGGCATCGTCCGTACCGCGGCGCTCATCCCGTACGGCATCGTCACGGTCGTCGCCGCCTTCTCCTGGCGGTACGCCTGGACCCCCGGCACCGGCTACCTGGCTGACCTGTTCAGCGACGGCGCTCCGCTCACCGAGCGGGCCAGCTCGCTGGCGATCATCATGCTCGCGGAGATCTGGAAGACCACGCCGTTCATGGCGCTGCTGCTGATGGCCGGGCTGGCCCTGGTGCCCGACGACCTGCTCAAGGCCGCCTCCACCGACGGCGCGACGGCCTGGCAGAAGTTCACCAAGGTGATGCTGCCGGTGATGAAGCCGGCGATCCTGGTCGCGCTGCTGTTCCGCACCCTCGACGCGTTCCGCGTGTTCGACAACATCTTCGTGCTGACCGCCGGAGGCAACGAGACCTCGTCGGTGTCGATGCTCGCCTACAACAACCTGCTTCGGGGTCTCAACCTCGGCATCGGCTCGACGATGTCGGTGCTGGTCTTCCTCACCGTGGCGATCATCGCCTTCGTCTTCGTGAAGCTGTTCGGTACCGCTGCCCCCGGTAGCGACGATGGGGAGAGGCGCTGACATGGCTGCGGAAACCACCACGCGCGCGAAGCTGCGGTGGGGCCTGCTGGACGTCCTCGTGGTCGTCTTCGCGCTGGTCCCGGTGCTGTGGATCGCCTCGCTGTCGTTCAAGACGCCGGCCACCCTCACCGACGGGAAGTTCATCCCCCGCGAGTGGACGCTGGACAACTACCGGACGATCTTCGACACCGACCAGTTCGTCCGAGCACTCGTCAACTCCATCGGCATCGCACTCATCGCCACGCTGATCGCGGTGGTCCTCGGTGCCATGGCCGCGTACGCCATCAGCCGGCTGGACTTCCCGGGCAAGCGGCTGCTGGTCGGCATCTCCCTGCTGATCGCGATGTTCCCGCAGGTGTCACTGGTGTCGCCGCTGTTCGAGATCGAACGGCAGCTCGGGATCTTCGACACCTGGCCCGGCCTGATCCTGCCGTACATCACCTTCGCGCTGCCGTTGGCGATCTACACGCTGTCGGCGTTCTTCAAGCAGATCCCGTGGGACCTGGAGAAGGCGGCGAAGATGGACGGCGCCACGCAGGCACAGGCGTTCCGGCGGGTGATCGCCCCACTGGCCGCGCCCGGCCTGTTCACCACGGCGATCCTGGTCTTCATCTTCTGCTGGAACGACTTCCTGTTCGCCATCTCGCTGACCTCCACCGAGCGGTCCCGCACGGTGCCGGCGGCGCTGTCGTTCTTCACCGGCGCGTCACAGTTCGAGGACCCCACCGGGGCGATCTGTGCCGCCGCCGTGGTGATCACCGTACCGATCATCCTGTTCGTCCTCTTCTTCCAGCGCCGCATCGTCTCCGGCCTGACCTCCGGCGCAGTCAAGGGATAGGTGGGTAGTCATGGCTGACATCGTGCTCGACAAGGTGAGCAAGAGTTTCCCGGACGGGACCGTCGCCGTGCAGGACGTCGACCTGGAGATCGCCGACGGCGAGTTCGTGATCCTGGTCGGCCCCTCCGGCTGCGGAAAGTCCACCACCCTCAACATGATCGCCGGGCTGGAGGACATCAGCTCCGGCGAACTCCGCATCGGCGGCCAGCGCGTCAACGACAAGGCGCCCCGGGACCGGGACATCGCCATGGTGTTCCAGTCGTACGCGCTGTATCCGAACATGACCGTGCGGGAGAACATGGCGTTCCCGCTGCGGCTGGCGAAGCTGGACAAGGAGACGATCAACTCCAAGGTCGACGAGGCCGCCAAGGTGCTGGAGCTGACCGCGCTGCTGGACCGCAAACCCGCGAACCTCTCGGGTGGTCAGCGGCAGCGGGTGGCGATGGGCCGGGCGATAGTCCGCCAGCCCAAGGCGTTCCTCATGGACGAGCCGCTGTCCAACCTCGACGCGAAGCTGCGGGTGCAGATGCGCACGGTCGTGTCCCGGTTGCAGAAGCAGCTCGGCACCACCACCGTCTACGTCACCCACGACCAGACCGAGGCGATGACCCTCGGCGACCGGGTGGTGATCATGCGGGGTGGCGCGGTGCAGCAGGTCGGCCCGCCGCAGGAGCTGTACGACCACCCCCGCAACCTCTTCGTGGCCGGCTTCATCGGCTCACCGTCAATGAACTTCCTGCACGCGGCGGTGCAGGACGGCAGCCTGCGGACGGCCCTGGGCGACGTGCCGCTTGGCGACCGGTTGCGCCGGGAGCTGGAGGCGGCCGACGCGCCCCGCGAACTGATCCTCGGCATCCGGCCGGAGCACTTCGAGGACGCCGAGCTGGTCGACGACGAGACCCGCCGCCGGGGTCTGGAGTTCGAGGCCCCGGTGGAGATCGTCGAGTCGATGGGCTCGGACAAGTACGTGTACTTCACCGTGGAGGGTGAGCGGGCCAGCGCCGCCGAGTTGGAGGAGTTGGCCGCGGACGCGGGCGCGGGTGACTTCGCCGGCGCGGGCGGCAACCTGGTGACCCGGCTGTCCGCCGAGTCCGGCGCCACCGAGGGTCAACCCCGCCGAGCCTGGTTCAACCTGGACAAGATCCACCTCTTCGACCCGAACAACGGCCGCAACCTAACCCTCGACAAGACCCACTAACCCCCCCGCCCCTCGTCCCCGCACCCCTGCCCTCGTCGATCTTGCACTTTGTGTTGTCGACATGGAGGGGAAGGTCCTTTATGTCGCAGCAGAAAGTGCAAGATCGATGAGGACGGGGGCGAGGACGGGGTGGGGTGCGGGGTGGGGGTGGGCGTGGCAGGGTGGGTTGGTGATGGATCGGGGACTTGTCGCGTTGGCCGCCGCGCATGGCGTGTCCACCTGGTACGAGGACTGGCGGCACCGCCGTGTCGAGGTCGCGCCGGAGACCGTCGTCGGCGTGCTCGGGCTGCTCGGCGTGGACGCCACCAGCCCCGCCGCGATCGCCGACGCGCTCGCCGCCGCCCGTGCGGTGGACCGGACCGCGCTGCCGCCGACCCTGGTGCTCTCCGAGGGCGCGACGCACGCGCTGCCCGGCCCGGGCGTGGTGTCCCTGGAGGACGGTGGCCGCCGTACGGTCGACGCGGAGCTGCCCGCCGACCTGCCGCTGGGCTGGCACCGGCTGGCCTGCGACGGGCGGGACGTGACCCTCGTCGTGGTGCCCCGGCGGCTGCCCGTGCCGCCCCGCACCTGGGGCTGGATGCTCCAGCTCTACGCGCTCAGCTCCGAGCGGTCCTGGGGCATGGGCGACCTCGGCGACCTGGCCGACTTCACCGGATGGGCGGGCGGAACGGGCGCCGGGCTGGTGCTGCTCAACCCGCTGCACGCGGTCGGACCGGCGCACCCGGTGGCCGCCTCGCCGTACTCGCCGGCCAGCCGACGCTTCGTGAATCCGCTCTACCTGCGCGTCAGCGACACCCCGGCGTACGCGGCGTCGGACCCGTCCACCCGGGCGGTGGTCGGCGCGCTACGCCCCGACCGCAGGGACCTGATCGACTACGACGAGGTGTGGACCGCCAAGCGGCACGCGTTGGAGCTGCTGCACCCGTACGCCCCGGCGGTGGACCTCGACGCGGACCCGGCGCTGACCAGCTTCGCCACCTGGTGCGCGCTGGCCGAGCGGCACGGCAACGACTGGCGGGCGTGGCCGGCGGAGCTGCACCACCCGGACTCCCCGGCGGTCGCCGAGCAGCGTCGCCAACTCGCCGACCGGGTGGCGTTCCACGCCTGGTTGCAACACCTGTGTGACGAGCAGCTCGACGCCGTGACGGCGGCGGCCCGGTCGACCGGCATGCCGGTCGGCGTGGTGCACGACCTGGCCGTCGGCATCGACCCGGGCGGCGCGGACGGGTGGCAGCTCGCCGACGTCCTGGCCCAGGGGGTACGGGTCGGCGCGCCCCCGGACGACTTCAACCAGCTCGGCCAGGACTGGGGCCTCGCCGCGTGGCGACCGGACCGGCTCGCCGAGACCGGGTACGCGGCGTACCGGGACATGTTGCGGCGGACCCTGCGGCACGCGGGCGGTCTGCGGGTCGACCACGTCGCCGGGCTCTGGCGACTGTGGTGGGTGCCGCCGGGCGCCGGGGCCGCCGAGGGCACCTACGTGCGGTACGACGCCGAGGCGATGCTCGGCATCCTGGCGCTGGAGGCGCACCGGGCCGGCGCGGTGGTCGTCGGCGAGGACCTGGGCACGGTCCAGCCGGCGGTGACGCGGGGGCTGCGCGGGCGCAACATGCTCGGCTCGACGGTGCTGTGGTTCGCCCGGGACGACGACGGCGAGTTCACCCCACCGGCCCGCTGGCCCACGAACGCCCTCGCCACGATCAGCACCCACGACCTGCCGACCGCCCCCGGATTCCTGACCGGCGAGCACGTGCGGGTGCGCGACGAGTTGAAGCTGCTCGGCACCGACGTGGCCGTCGAACGTGCCCGGGCCGCCGCCGACCGCGAGCGGCTGCTGGCGATGCTGCGCGCCGAGTCGTTGCTGCCCGAGCCGCCCGACGCCGACGCGGAGGCCGGCGGTGAGCCGGACGACGGCGACGTGGTGGTGGCGATGCACGCCGCGCTCGCGGCCAGCCCGTCGCGACTGCTCGGTGTGTCCCTCTACGACGTGCTGGGGGAGGTGCGCCAACCCAACATGCCGGGCACGGTCGACGAATACCCGAACTGGCGGCTGCCGTTGCCGGCCAGCGTGGCGCAGATCCGCACCGACCCCGGCGTGACCCGGATCGTCGACCTGCTCACCACAGCCCGCCCCCGGCCGGCCACCCCTGACCCGACGGGCAAGTAGTCAGGCCGGCCAGTCGAACTTTGGTGGCAGCCCGAGGAAGTCGGCGTACCGGGTCAGCGCCTGCTCGACGCCGGCCCTCTCGCCCGTGGTCAGCGGCGTCAGCGGCCGTACCGTCAGGGTGACGGCCTGCCGGCCGACCTTGCGCTTCCACACGCCCACCACACGACCGGCGCGGACCACGGTCGCCTGGAAGATGCCGTTGTTGCCCGGCACCACGGCCGCCCGGTGCGCGGGGTCGAGCATCAGCGTGCGATCCCGGTAGCCGAGCAGGTACTCGTCGAACCCCGGCAACGCCAGCACCTCGGCCGCCGGCGCGCGCGGGGTGTCGGCCAGCGCGGCGTCCACGTACATCGGCTCGCCGTCGACGCGTACCGTGCTCAGCAGGTCGGCGGCGGCGGTCAGGCCGCGCCGCGCGTCGGTCAGGGTGAGGCCGCTCCACCCGGCGAACTCGCGGTCGGTGACCGGCCCGTGGCCCCGGACGTAGCGGTGGGCGAGCAGCGCCAACGCCTCGTCCCGCTCCGGGCGGCGTTGCTCCGGCGCCCACTCGTCGAGCAGGGCGAACGTCTGCTCGGTGCCGATGGTGGGCGCCACGCAGGTCACGCCGCGCACGCTCGCGTACCAGAGCAGGTGGTAGCCGCGCTGGCCGTCGGTGCCGAGCCCCGCCTCGCGCAGGGTGGCGAGACACTGCGCGCGGGTGAGCCGGCCGCCACCGGCCAACGCCGCGCCCAGCACGTCGCCCGCCCGGTCGGCGTCGGCCTCGCTGAGGCCGAGCTGCGCCCGGCGGCCCGCCACGCCGGCCAGCGAGCGTACGCCGGTCAGCTCCAGCATCCACCGCACGTCGGCGGGGGGCACGAGGTGCACGGTGCCCCGCATCGGCCAGGTGCGCAGCGCTTCGCGGCGTTCCAGCGCGGCCTGCACGTCGGTCATCGTCGACCCCGGCAGCCGGGCGCCGAGCGACCACAGCCCGCTCGCCAGGTCCTGAGCCTGCATCGCCCCGAACCACTCGACCACCTCGGCGACGGTGCCCGGCCCGACGGGCGGGCGCAGCAGCAGGCTGGTCATCCGCAGTGCCAACGCTTCGGCCGTGCTCAGGTCGGCAGTCATCGCACCCCTTCCGGTCGCCACGCCGCAGCCTAGGCCCGAGGACCGACACGCGCGGTTAACCGCCGCTCCGGTGGGAATGCCGCCGGCCGGAAGTACGCGCGCCGCGCGTACGGAAGGGAGTCCCATGACTGCCGCAAGCCAACCGGCCCGCGGTGCCGGCGTACCGGCCGATTCTCGGGCCCATCGGGCGTCCACCGGCGCCAAGACCAGCGCGGCCGCCACCTTTGCTCTGGTCTTCGGTGTGGCCGGCCTGTTCAGCGTGTTGACGGCCATCCTCGCCTGGGTCGGGCTGGTGCTGGGCATCATCGGCATCGTCCTCGGCATCGTCGGGCTGAAGATGGCCCGCCGGCCGGGCGTGACCGGCCGGGGCGTCTCCATCGGCGGCCTGGTGCTGAGCATCCTGGCGGTCCTGATCGGCCTGGGCCTCGCCGCGGGCATCACCACGTTCGTCAACAACAAGGGCGCGGTGGACCGACTTCAGAACCAGGTCGACGACCTGCGGGACAAGCTCGACTGACCTCGGTCCGGGGATCGGGGCCAGCGGAGTGCCGCTGGCCCCACACCGGTCTACCTGGACTCGACCCGGCCGACGGCGTCCGCTCCCGACGTCAGCGTCGCGCGGGCGTCGCGCCACGCGGGGTCTGCGGGGTACAGCGTGCTGCGCAGGTACGCCCCGGTGAGCGCCGCGACCGCCGCGACCCGTCGAGGATCCTCGTCGGTGGTCTCGGCGGCGTCGTAGCCGGAGATCCCGCCGAGGCCGTGCTCCGCGTCGAACAGGGTCAGGAGCGACTTGGGACCGGGGGACAGGACGTACGGATCGGCGTGCCACCGCGCGCCCCGTACCGTCAGGTGTTCGGAGGTGTCCCGGTCGCCGGCCACGACGAGCGCGGGTGTCGTCATCGCGGAGAAGTCCGTGGTCTCGAAGAAGCCGTAGCCCTTCGCGACCTCGGTGAGCGCGTCTCCGCCCCGGCCGGGCGCGGCGAGGAGCACCCCCGCGCCGATCCGTGGCTCGGTCAGGTCGACGGGTGTCCCGTCGTGGGGGTCGGTGAGCCGGGCGCCCAGCAGCAGGCTGGCGGTGTGGCCGCCCATCGAGTGCCCGGCCACGGCGACCCGGCTCCGGTCCAGACGCCCGCGAAGCTGTGCCACGGCGGCCTCGACCGCGTCGAGTTGGTCGAGGATTCGGGTCATGTCCTGGGCACGGGAGCGCCAGTAGAGCGGCGCCTCGGGGTCGCCGGGATCGAGGCTCAGGGTCCTCGAGTCCAGGTGGGTCGGCTGGATCACGACGAAGCCCTGTGCCGCCCAGTGGTTGACGAGGGGCCCGTAGCCGTTGAGCGACGAGAGGTTGTTGGAGAGTCCGTGGCCGTGCGAGAGCAGGATGATCGGCAGTTCGGCGCCGGTCATCGGTGCGGAGACGCGGAGCCGCAGGTCCACGGCCCGGTCGGGTGCCGGCAGCACGATCGGGCTGACGGAGAGGACGGCGGCGTCGAGGGTGTTCTCGGCGAGAGTCGGTGCGGTCATGGTTGCCTTCCCGGGGTGCGGACGCGGCACGGCTGGCGTCGTGCAGGGGTGGCCCTGCCTCCGCTAGAGTCGAAGCGGATCGCCGTTCCACTAGTATACGGAACGCTGATCCGTTTACTAGTCGCGTGTCTGGAGGAGAACCGTGTCGGCGACGAGCCAGACCCCGGAAGTGCCCGCCCGTGGCCGACGAGCCGACGCCGTACGCAACCAGCAGACGCTCCTCGCGGCCGCCGCCGCGGTCTTCGTCACCTCCGGCGTCGAAGCGCCGATCCGGGAGATCGCGGCCCGCGCGGGGGTCGGCATCGGGACGATCTACCGGCACTTCCCGACCCGGGCGGACCTCGTCGTCGCCGTCTACCGCCACCAGGTCGAGGCCTGCGCCGAAGCGGGCCCGACCCTGCTGGCGAACGCCGCCTCCCCCCTGGCGGCCCTCCACCAGTGGGTCGACCTCTTCACCGACTTCCTGGTCACGAAGCACGGCCTGGCGAGCGCGCTGCAATCGGACGCCGGCGGCTTCGACACGCTGCACGCCTGGTTCCTCGACCGCCTCGTGCCGGTCTGCGGGCAACTGCTCGACGCCGCCGTCGACGCTGGCGAGATCACCCCCGGCACACGCCCGTACGAACTGATGCGCGGCATCGGCAACCTCTGCGTCAGTCGCGACAACGACCCGGACTACGACCCCCGACGCCTCGTCGACCTGCTGCTGCGCGGGCTCCAGCAACCCCGGTGACCGGAGATCACAGTAGGGTGGGCGGCGTGCTCCGCCAGGTCACCGCGATCCGCTACGTCACCCCACTGCGCGAGGGTGGCTCACTGCCGGGCGTCGTCGAGGCCGACGACCTCGGCACGTACGTCGCGAAGTTCACCGGCGCCGGGCAGGGGCCCAAGGCGCTCGTCGCCGAGGTGATCTGCGGCGAGCTGGCCCGCCGGCTGGACCTGCGGGTGCCACCGCTGGTGGTCCTCGACATCGACCCGGTGATCGGGCGGGCCGAGCCCGACCAGGAGGTGCAGGAGCTGCTGCGCAACAGCGGCGGCGCCAACCTGGGGATGGACTTCCTGCCGGGCGCGCTCGGCTTCGACCCGGTGGCGCACCCCGTCGATCCGCTGCTGGCCTCCCGGGTGCTGTGGTTCGACGCGTACGTGGAGAACGTCGACCGGAGCTGGCGCAACCCCAACCTGCTCATCTGGCACCGGGAGCTGTGGCTGATCGACCACGGCGCCGCGCTGTACTTCCACCACAACTGGCCCCGCGCCGACGCCGCCGTGCACCGCGCCTACCGGGCCGGGGACCACGTGCTCGCGCCGTACGCCGACCGGGTCGCCGAGGCCAACGACGAGCTGGCCGCCCGGGTCACCCCCGACCTCCTGCGGGAGGTGTTGGCGCTGGTGCCGGCCCAGTGGCTGACCGCGGCCGACTTCGACTCGGCCGACGAGGCGCGGGAGGCGTACGTGTCGCACCTGTCGCGGCGGGTCGCCGACCCGGCGGACTGGCTACCGACCGGGAGCGCGGCGTGAGGCATCCCTTCGAGTACGCCGTCATCCGGCTGGTGCCCCGCGTCGAGCGCGGGGAACAGATCAACGTGGGGGTGCTGCTCTACTGCCAGCAGCGTGACTTCCTGGCCGCGCGGACCCACCTGGACGCCGACCGGGCGCGCGCCCTGGCGCCCGACGTCGATCTGCCGGCCGTCGCCGCGGTGCTGGAGTCGGTGGACCGGACCTGCTCCGGCGACGGGCCGGCCACCCGCATGCGGCTCGGTGAGCGTTTCCACTGGCTGGTCGCGCCGCGCAGCACGATGATCCAGGCCGGTCCGGTACACACCGGCCTCACCGCCGACCCGGCAGCCGAGCTGGACCGGCTGATGACGATGCTGGTCCGCTGAGCGGGCGGCGGCCTTCGACGACGGCGGACCCCTGATCGCGCTGCGCCAGCGCCGTTGCCGGCGGAGCGCGATCCCCCGTTCAGGCGCCGGTGCCAGGGGGGCGGCAGGATCGCACGCCGGCACCGGATGGCATCAGGATCGCCGTCCGCGCGGGCGACCGGATCGGAACATCCGGGAACTTGCGGAAAACTTGAGCCCGGACGACCGCAACACCGCCTTCCGTCGTTTGTCTCCGCACCGCCCGGGTAGTCGCGGGAGCTGACCCGAGACGAGAAGGGGACAACTCTGATGGCTGCCCAGACGAAGGTGGCGGTGATCTACTACAGCGCCACCGGCATCACCTACCAGATGGCGCAGGCCGCGTGTGAGGCCGCCGGGGAAGCCGGCGCGGAGGTGCGCCTGCGCAAGGTACGGGAACTCGCGCCGGACGAGGCGATCCGCTCGAACTCCGGTTGGCAGGCACACCATCTGGAGACCCAGGACGTTCCCGAGGCGATGATCGACGACCTGGCCTGGGCCGACGTGACGATCTTCGGCTCGCCCACCCGGTACGGCATGATCGCCGCGCAGTTGAAGCAGTTCATCGACACCACCGGCCCGCTGTGGGCGCAGGGCGCGCTGGCCAACAAGGTCTACGCGGCCTTCACCTCCACGGCGACGTCGCACGGTGGTCAGGAGACGACGCTGACGTCGCTCTTCAACGTCTTCTACCACTGGGGTGGTGTGGTGGTCCCTCCCGGCTACACCGACTCCAGCCAGTTCATCGCCGGCAACCCGTACGGCGCCTCGCACACCAGCAACAACGGGGAGATCGCCCCGGACGCGGTGGCGCTGGGCGCCTGCGCCCTCACCGCCCGCCGGGCGGTGCTGATCGGCACGGCGCTCAAGCAGGGCCTGGGCGGCTGAGGCGACCGGTGGCGCGGACGGGGGCTCTCGACCCGCTCGCGCCACCGGTCGCACCAGCCCTACCCCGCGGCGACGGTAACCATGCCGTGGCCGGGAGCTAACCCTGGCCGACCGGGCGCGACGCCGGCAGCAGGTCCGTCAACACCTCGGTCAGCACAGTCAATCCGTCCGGGCTGAGCACCGACTCCGGGTGGAACTGCACGCCGGCGAAGCCCTGCCCGCGCAGGGCGTGCACGGACCCGTCGTGGACGTCCCGGGCCAGCTCCACGGTCCCGTACGCGGTGTCCAGCCGGTCCACCTGGGCACGGGCGGTGAACGAGGAGTAGAAGCCGACCCGGCGGGACCGGCCGAACAGCGTCACCTCCCGTTGCAGCCCCTGGTAGGGCGCGTCCCGGCGGTGCAGGGGCAGCCCCAGCAGCCCGGCCAGCACCTGGTGCCCCAGGCAGACCGCGAGGGTGGGTCGACCGGACGCCAGCAACTCACCGAGCAGGTCCCGCAACGCCGCCATCTTCGGATCGTCCGGGCTGCCCGGGTCACCCGGGCCGGGCCCGGCCACCACCAGGTCGTACCCGTCGACCGGGCCGCCGTCGTGCCACGGGCGCAGCGTGACCGCGAGACCCAACGCGCCCAGTTGGTGCGCCAACATTCCGGTGAAGGTGTCCTCCGCGTCCACGATCAGGGCCCGCAGGCCGGCCAGACCGGGCAGCCCGGGCGCGTCGGGCGACCGCTGGTCCAGCCAGAACCGGGCCAGCGGCGTGTTGCGCGCGGCCAGCGCCTCGCGTACCTCCGGGTCGTCGGCCAGCCGCACGACCGGCCCGCGCTCGCCGGTGGACGCCGCCGGGCCGAGACCCAGCGCGGCCAGCACCCCGGCCGCCTTGGCGTGGGTCTCGGCCACCTCACCGGCCGCCGTCGAATGCCGGACCAGGGTGGCGCCGACCGGCACCCGCAGCCGACCGGACGGGGAGATCTCGGCGGTACGGATCAGGATCGGCGCGTCCAGCGTCTGCCGGCCGGCGTCGTCGTGGCCGAGCAGCGCCAGCACGCCCGCGTAGTAGCCCCGACCCCGGCGCTCGTGTCGGGCGATCACCCGGCAGGCGTTCTCCATCGGACTGCCCGTCACGGTGGGCGCGAACATGGTCTCCCGCAGCACCTCCCGCGCGTCACGGGTGCCCCGGCCGGCGAGCAGGTACTCGGTGTGGGCCAGGTGCGACATCTCCTTGAGATAGGGGCCGATGACCTGGCCGCCGTGCTCGGCGACGGTCGCCATCATCTTCAGCTCCTCGTCGAGCACCATGTACAGCTCCTCGATCTCCTTCGGATCGGCGAGGAACCGCAGCAGCGCCGCCCGGTCCGGGGTGCCGCCGGAGGGCCGGAAGGTGCCGCTGATCGGGTTCATCATGACGAGCCCGTCGTCGACGCTGACGTGCCGTTCCGGGCTGGCCCCGACCATGGTGCGGGCGCCGGTGTGCACCACGAACGTCCAGTAGGCGCCGCGTTCGGCGACCAACAGCCGGCGCAGCGCGGCCAGCGCGGCCACCAGCGGCGCACCCAGCATGGTGGCGTGCAGGGTGCGGTGGATGACGAAGTTGGCGCCCTCGCCGCGACCGATCTCGTCGGTGAGCACCTGCTGCACGATCCGCGCGTACTCCTCGTCGCTGACGTCGAAGGCGGCGTCCCGGGTACGGACCGGCTCGTCGGGCAGCGCGGCGAGCGCCTCGACCAGCGGGATCCGACCGTGTTCGCGGATCTGGAGACACTCCAGCGGAGCGTCGTCGTCGACGCAGGCGAAGCCGCGCTCGGCGATCTGCCGGTACGGCACCAGGGCCAACGTCCGCGCCCCGGGCTCACCCGGAGGCAGCGGGATGTCCGCCAGCCGGTCGACGGTGCCGACCGGGCCGGTGAACAGTTCCAGGTCGTCGGCGCCCTCGCGGCGCAGCAGCGCGAAGGGGCCGGGATCGTCGCCCCGGTGGATGGCGGCGAGCAGGTCGGTCAGGGGGTTCTGGCTGGTCATCGTGGTCTCCGTGGGCGCCGGGCGCCGCCAGCGGGGCGGCCATCCGGGCCGGAGATCCGGCGGCCGCCTCGGTGGCGGCCGCGTGGATGGAGCTACGCGCGGGGGGTGGCCGCCGGGTCGGCGGGCCACCAGGAGGTTGGGTGCGCGAGCATGCGCATCACCTTACGCGGTCGACGCCTCACTCGGGACCCCATCGGGCGTACGGGTGTGCCGGGCCGGACCATCGTCCCGGCGCGGCCGGCACCGGGTAACTTGACCGGCGATGAACATTCTCGCGCTCGACCTGGGCACCTCCTCCGTACGCGGGCTGGTGCTGGACGGGGAAACCCGGCCGCTGCCCGGCGCCCTGGCCCGGCGCAAGGTCAAACTCGCCATCGGGGACGACGGCACGGGCACCCTCTCCGGCCCCGACTACCTCGCCAGCCTCGTCGAGTGTCTGGACGAGCTGGCCGAGGCGGGACACCTGCACGACGTGGGCATGGTGGCGACGTCCGCGCAGTGGCACTCGGTGCTCCCGCTCGACCGTGACGGCACCCCGCTGGGTCCGGTCGTCACCTGGTTGGACACCCGACCCGCGCCGGTCGGCGACACGTCCGGCCCGGCCGACCCGGACGGCTTCCACCAACGCACGGGCTGCTGGTGGCACCGCTCCTACTGGCCGGTGCGCCTGCCCTGGCTGCGGGACCTGTCGGGCACGCCGATCAGCCGGTTCGTCGGCCTTCCGGAGTACGTGCTGGGCGAGCTGCTCCAGACGGCGCCGATGTCGATCTCGCAGGCCTCCGGCACGGGCCTGCTCGACCTCGTCACCCTGCGCTGGGACGAGGAGGCGCTGACGCTGGCCGGCGCGCGACCCCGCGACCTGCCACCGCTGGGCGAGTTGGACTGGCACGGCCGGCTGCGCCCCGACCGGGCCCGCCGCTGGCCGCAGTTGGCCGAGGCCCGGTGGGCGCCGCCGGTGGGCGACGGTGGCGCGTCCAACGTCGGCTCGGGCTGCGCCGACCCGAGCCGGGCCGCGGTCACGGTGGGCACCTCCGCGGCGGTACGCCTCATGCAGCGCATCCCGGCCGGCGAGCCGCTGCCGCGGCTGCCCGAGCGTCTCTGGCGCTACCGGGTCGACCACGACCACGTGGTGACCGGGGCGGCGTACTCCAGCGGTGGCAACCTGTTCGCCTGGGCGAACCGGGAGATGCGGCTGCCCCCGGGGGACGAGTTGGACGCGGCGCTGGCGCTGGTGCCGGTGGGTGGTGGTCGGCCGGCCGATCCCCGGTTCGGCGGCGACCGGGCGCCCGGGTTGGCCCCGGCGGGCACCGGCGAGCTGCGCGGTCTGAGTTTCAGCACCACGGCGGTGGACATCCTGGCCGGGCTCATGCAGGGGCTGTGTGGGCTGGTCGCCGAGGACCTCGCGGTGCTGGAGTCCACAGTCGACAAGCCGGTCGGGGTGGTGCTGGGCGGCGGCGCGGTGGCCGCGTCGGTGTGGTGGCGGCAGGCGTTCGCCGCCACGCTCGCACCGCGACCGGTGTCGCACCAACGCAACCCGGAGATCGGTGCCACCGGAGCGGCGTTGGTGGCCCTGGGTCACTTTGGTGCGGCGGCGGCGCTCGCCGACATCGGCCGGACGGACGAACTGGTCTCACCGACCACGACAGGACGGTCCCACCCGCAGTATCCTTCCTGAACTTTCGCCCTGCCCGGGCCGTTGACAGCGCCACCGAGCCTGGTTGGATGGACTCCGCTCCCCGGGTCGCGGTGGACGCGGCAGGACGGAGGAGGCAGGGTGGCGGCAGGTCCCGACCCGTCGATCGGTGCGGTGTCGAACCACCGTCGGCGTCGCTTCGACGTCCGGGTCGTTCCGCATCGACGCCGCTCTCCGTTCCGGCTGCGGGACTGGCGGATGAGCACCAAGCTCGCCACCGTGCTGCTGGTGCCGTCGATGGCGTTCCTGGTGCTGGCGGGCGTGCAGACCAGCGCGCTGGTCGGTCGGACGGCCACGTTGAACGACTTCTCCCGGCAGGTCGGCATCGGCCGGCAGATCACCGCCGTGGTCGACCAGCTCCAGCAGGAGCGGGACCGTTCGGCGGGTGAGCTGGGCGAGCTGCGCCGCGGTGGCGACCGGGAGGCGGCGGCCACCGCCCTGCGGCCGTTGCAGTCGGCCACCGACCGCGCCGTCGAGGACCTCCGGCGGGCGGCCGAGCCGTTGGCCGACGCCGACGCCTCCTGGCGGGTCGCCTACTCGGAGGTGCTCGAGGCGTACGACCAGGTCGTCGACATCCGACCGGCCATCCCGCCGGCGGTGCTCAGCAACGACACCATCCTGAGCAACTACCACCGGGCGGTCGCCTCGCTGTTGGACCTGCTCGCCGAGCCGACCCCGGGCCAGGACCGGCCGGGGTTGAGCGACGCGGTCCTGCGCTACGTCCAGATCGCCCGGGTCAAGGAGCTGTCCTCCCGGGTCCGGGCGCAGCTCTACGCCGCCGGCCGGGCCGGCCGGTACGGCACCGAGGACCGGGTGATCCTCTCCGACCTGCGCGCCCAGCAGCTCACCGCGCTCGGCGCGTTCCGGGTGTCCGCCACCAGCGACCAGATCCGCCGGTACGACGAGACCTCGGTGAACCCGGGGTTCCAGGTCGCCACCCGCCTGGAGGAGCGCAGTCTGCCGATCGGCGACGCGGCGCCGGAGGTGCTGCCCTCGGAGCAGTGGTGGTCGGCGAGCCAGCAACGCCAGGAGCTGCTGCGGCAGGTCGAGGCGAGTGTGCTCGACGACGCGGTGCGCCAGGCCGACGACGCGAGCAGCGGCCAGCTCCGGACCACCCTGCTGGTGGTCGGCGGCGTCGTGGCGGTGCTGCTGGTCGCCCTGCTGATCTCCCTGCTGGTCGGGCGCTCGGTCGCCCGGTCGATGCGCCTGCTGCGCAGCCAGGCGCTGCGGATCGCGCAGGTGGAGCTGCCCGACGCGCTGGATCGGCTGCGCACCGTCACCGGTGGCGTGCCGACCATCGACGTGTCCCCGGCGGTCGTCCGCTCGCTCGACGAGATCGGTGAGCTGGCCGAGGCGTTCGTCGCGGTGCACCGCAGCGCCGTGACGGTCGCCGTCGAGCAGGCGCTGATGCGCCGCAACGTCAACGCGATGTTCGTCAACCTCGCGCGCCGCAGCCAGGTGCTGGTGGAGCGGCAACTGGAGCTGCTCGACGACCTGGAGCGTGAGGAGAGCGACCCGGACCAGTTGGAGAACCTCTTCAAGCTCGACCACCTGGCCGCCCGCATGCGCCGTAACGACGAGAGCCTGCTGGTGCTGGCCGGCACCGACTCCACCCGCCGGTGGAACCGTCCGGTGGGCCTGGGCACCGTGCTGCTGGCGGCCGCCGCCGAGATCGAGCAGTACCAGCGGGTACGGCTTGAGCCGATGGGCGCCGTCAACGTGGTCGGGCACGCGGTCGGCGAGCTGGTGCACCTGCTGGCCGAGCTGCTGGAGAACGCCACGGCCTTCTCCCGTCCGGACACGTTCGTCGTGGTGACCGCCCGGGTCGAGGCGTCCACCGCGCTCATCGAGATCGTCGACGACGGTCTGGGCATGAGCCCGTCCGCGCTCGCCGAGGCGAACGCGGTGCTGGCCAGCCCGCCGGCCGCGGACGTCGCGGCGGTCGAGCGGATGGGCCTGTTCGTGGTCAGTCACCTGGCCAGCCGACTCGGTGTGCGCGTGCAGCTCGAAGGGCGCCACAGTGGCCTCGTCGCGCGGCTCGTGCTGCCGGCGACCCTGCTGGCGCCCGGCGGCGCGGTCGAGTTGGATCCGCCCGCGCCCGCCCGGATGCTGGCGTCGAACGCGGCCCGGGGCGCCGCGGTGCAGCGTGGGGCGGGTGTACCCCCGTCCGGCGGCGTCCACGGGACAGCGACCGTGCCGCTGGACCTTCCGGTGGCCGGTCGTCCGCCGGCCGCCGCCGTGCCCCGCCAGACCCGACCCGTGCCGGTCCGCGCCGAGGACGTGTTGGCTCCGGCCACCGCTTCCGCGGGCGACGGCGGCGGCTGGTGGTCCCGGCAGGGGCCGGCGGCTTCGGCGGCCCCGGTCCAGCCCGTACCGCCCGCGACTCCGGTGACGGCCGGCACGAACGAGCGGGGCCTTCCGGTACGCGTACCCATGGCGCAGCTCTCCGCGGTCACCCGCCCCGCCCAGCCGGAGTCGTCGCCGCGGCGCGCCGACCTCGACCCGGACGCGGTCGGCGGCATGCTTTCCCGGCTCTACAGCGGGGTACGGCGTGCCGAGGCCGAGGACACCACCGAGATACCGGTGCCACCCTCGTGGGGGCACGACGAAGGAGGACGACGACAGTGACGACGTTGAGCCAGGAGGCACGCGACCTGAGCTGGCTGGTGAGCGCGTTCGCGGAGCGGGTGCCGGGCGTGGCGCACGCGGTGGTGGTCTCCTCCGACGGGCTGCTGGTGGCGATCTCCGACCACCTGCCCCGCGACCACGCCGACAAGCTCGCCGCGGTGACGTCCGGGCTCATGAGCATCACGGCGGGCGCGGCGCAGATGTTCGACGGCGACATCGTCAAGCAGACGGTGGTCGAGATGGGCCGGGGCTACTTCCTGGTGATGCAGGTGCGTGACGGGTCCATCCTGGCCACGCTCGCGGCCGGGGACGCCGACATCGGCGTGGTGGGTTACGAGATGGCGCGGCTGGCGAAGCAGGCGGGGGAGATGCTCACCCCGGCGCTGCGAGCGGAGTTGCAGCAGGCGCTGCCCCGCTGAGTCTTCCGGCCGTGACCCGGACGGTCACCGGCTCACCCGAGCCGAGCCGTCCGGGCCCGGCCGTCCGGGCGAGGAGTTCAGAAGCCACCCTCGGCGATGACGGAGCGGTACCAGTGGGCGCTGCGCTTGAGCACGCGCCGTTGGGTCACGTAGTCCACGTAGACCAGGCCCCAACGCTGCTCGTATCCCTCGTCCCACTCGAAGTTGTCGAGCATCGACCAGACATGGAAGCTCTCCAGCGGCACCCCGTCGGCGATGGCGCGGTGCGCGGCGGCCAGGTGGTCGCGCAGGAAGGTGATCCGGCCACTGTCGTCGACGGTGTCGTCCGCGGCCAGGGTGTCGGGGGTGGGCAGACCGTTCTCGGTCACGGTGAGCGGGATCGGGCCGTAGTCGCGGGTGACCCGGGTCAGGACGTCGTACATCCCGTCCGGGTAGATCTGCTGCCAGCCGGCCTCGGAGGTGGGCCAGCGGTGTTCGGTGCGGCCGTCGGCGGCGACGTAGATGGGCGTGTAGTACTGCACCGCCAGCAGGTCGACGGGGGACGAGATCACGGCCAGGTCGCCGTCGCGGATGCCCCGGACCATGCGGCTCTGCGGGCCGAGGTCGGCCAGGACGTCCTGCGGGTAGCTGCCCTTGAGTACCGAGTCGAGGTAGAGGCGGTTCTCGTAGCCGTCGTAGAGGTACGCGGCGGCGACAGCCTCGGCGGAGTCGTCGGTGGGGTAGCAGGGGTGCAGGTTGAGCGCGGGGCCGATCCGGGCGGTGCTGTCCGAGGCCCGTAGCGCGCGCACCGCGAGGCCGTGCGCGAGCTGTAGGTGGTGGGCGACGAGGTAGGCGGCGTCCGGGTCCTGCCGACCGGGCGCGTGGTGGCCGGTGAGGTAGCCGTTCTGTACGACGGTCTTGGGCTCGTTGATGGTGAGCCAGACCGGCACCCGGTCGCCGAGGGCGCTGAAGACGGCGTCGGCGTAGTCGGCGAAGCGCAGAGCGGTGTCGCGGGACTCCCAGCCACCGGCGTCCTGCAACGCCTGCGGCAGGTCCCAGTGGAACAGGGTCGCCATCGGGGCGATGCCGCGTTCGTGCAGCCCGTCGAGGAGACGACGGTAGAAGTCGAGCCCACGCTGGTTGGGCGTGCCGCTGCCGTCGGGCTGGATGCGGGGCCAGGAGATGGAGAAGCGGTAGCTGCGCAGACCCAGGTCACGCATCAGGTCGAGGTCTTCGGCGTACCGGTGGTAGTGGTCGGCGGCCACGTCGCCGGTGTCGCCGTTGCGGGTGCGACCGGGGACGCGGCTGAAGGTGTCCCAGACCGACTCGCCGCGGCCGTCCTCCTTGGTGGCGCCCTCGATCTGGTAGGCGGAGGTGGCCGCGCCCCAACCGAAGTGGTGGGGGAAGCGCAGTGGGCCGGCGGGCCCGGTAGGTATCGACATGGATTCTCCTCGTGGATACGGGGCCACCGCCGAGATTCGGGAGCGCTCCCAGGATAGGCCAGAAGCGCTCGACCCGGTGAGCCGGCCGTCACGGCGGCCGGCGATGGCGGGTCGAGGCGGGTGAGGGCCCCGGACAGCGAACGAGGCCGACCGGGCGGCGCTTCGCGCCTGTCCCGTCGGCCTCTTTTCCCATCGTGTACGGGGGTTTAGTGTGGGGACGGGGGAGGGCAACCCCCGTCCCCACCGTAACTGCACACGCACGGGCGGAATTGGGTCCTGCCGTGCGTGTCGCGCGGGAGCCGGGCCACGCGAGTGGCTCTGGTTCCACCTCCCTCCCTGTGGCGGGATGATGGCTGACGGCGGCGTCCGGGCTGGCCCGCCGTCGGCCTTCGGATGGTTCCCCGGGCCCGCCACGAGGACGGTCCCGGCGATCTTCCAGTTGGAACCTTTGTCGATGGAAGCGCTCCCATCGACCGATGTTGCGACTGTAACGCCCGTCACGCCTTTGTGAAAGACCCAAAACGAGATCGAAACAAGTGGGTGTTCTCGGCCCTTCTCGGCTTGTTGTGGGAGCGCTTCCATGGCACACTGTCGATTCAACGCGACAGGAGCCAGGTCGCGTGGGCGCGGGACCGCCGAGGGCAGCCGGAGCACCACCTCCGGTCACGGCACCCGAGCGAGCCGACGGGACCCCCTCCCGCACGGGCCGCACCGCCGCACCCCGGCCGGGCCCGGGGCTACCACCTTCCCGGGCGCCTCGAATCCCCCGCGTACCACCACCACCTGCGGGCAGGCGCCTCGCCGGGAACCACCCGGCCTGGTCCGAGGAGACACCGCGCACATGAGACATCTGGCACGACGCCGTCGAGTGGCGATCCTCGCCGCCGCCGCGCTCGCCCTCGGCGGGGTGATGCTGCCCGCCGGCGCCGCACAGGCCGCACCGGCCTGCGACGTGGTCTACGCGACCAACGACTGGAACACCGGCTTCACGGCCAACGTGACCATCAAGAACCTGGGCGACCCGATCAGCAGCTGGTCGCTCAAGTGGACCTTCCCGAACAGCGGCCAGCGGGTCACCCAGGGCTGGTCGGCCCGGTACAGCCAGTCCGGCAGCGAGGTCACCGCGACCAACGAGTCGTACAACGGCAACCTCGGCACCGGGGCGTCCACCACCATCGGCTTCAACGGCTCCCACACGGGCAGCAACCCGAAGCCCACCTCGTTCACCCTGAACGGCACCCCCTGCAACGGCACCCCGGCCAACCAGCCGCCGTCGGTCACGCTCAGCCTGCCCTCCGGGCCGTTCACCGCGCCCGCCGACGTGCCGCTGACCGCGACCGCCAGTGACCCGGACGGGACGATCAGCAAGGTCGAGTTCTACCGCAACGGCCTGCTCATCAACACCGACACCACCGCGCCGTACTCCTACACCCAGGAGGACCTGCCGGCCGGCAGCTACACCGTGCAGGCCAAGGCGTACGACAACGCCAACGGCATCGGGGTCGCCGAGAAGTCGTTCACCGTCGGCGCCGCCAGCGGCCCGACGCTGGTCGCCACGCCGTCCGCGGTGAGCGTCAACGAGGGTGGCACGTCCACCTTCAACCTCAAGCTCAGCGCCGCGCCGACGACAAGCGTGCCGGTCACCCTCACCCCCTCGGGCGACAGCGACATCACGGTCTCGCCGACCACCGTCACGCTGACCCCCAGCAACTGGAACACCGGGGTCACCGTCACGGTCGCCGCGGCCGAGGACACCGACACCGTCGGCGGTAGCGCCACCATCACCGCCGCCGCCACCGGTCTCGCCTCGCTGGCGGTCGCCGCCACCGAGATCGACAACGACACCCCCGGCGGCGACAACGCCTACATCAAGAAGTTCCTCGACCAGTACGGCAAGATCAAGAACTCGGGCTACTTCAGCCCCGAGGGCGTGCCGTACCACTCGGTCGAGACGCTGATCGTCGAGGCGCCCGACCACGGCCACGAGACCACCTCGGAGGCGTTCAGCTTCTGGATCTGGCTGGAGGCCCAGTACGGCCGCGTCACCCAGAACTGGGCGCCGTTCAACAACGCCTGGACGGTGATGGAGAAGTACATCATCCCGTCGCACGCCGACCAGCCCACCGCGGCCTCGGCCGGCACCCCGCAGTACGCCGCGGAGTACAACCTGCCCAGCCAGTACCCGTCGGCCCTGAACCCGAACATCTCGGTCGGGCAGGACCCGCTGCGCTCGGAGCTGCAGTCCACCTACGGCACCGGCGACATCTACGGCATGCACTGGCTGATGGACGTCGACAACACGTACGGCTTCGGCCGCTGCGGTGACGGCACCACCAAGCCGGCGTACATCAACACCTTCCAGCGGGGCACCCAGGAGTCGGTGTGGGAGACCATCCCGCAGCCGTCCTGCGACACCTTCAAGCACGGCGGTCAGTACGGCTACCTCGACCTCTTCGTCAAGGACAGCGGCGCTCCCGCCAAGCAGTGGAAGTACACCAACGCCCCGGACGCCGACGCCCGTGCGGTGCAGGCCGCCTACTGGGCGCTGACCTGGGCCAAGGCGCAGGGCAAGCAGGCCGACGTCGCCGCCACCGTGGCCAAGGCCGCCAAGATGGGCGACTATCTGCGGTACGCGATGTTCGACAAGTACTTCAAGAAGATCGGCAACTGCGTCGGGGCCAGCACCTGCCCCGCCGGCAGTGGCCGGGACTCGGCGCACTACCTGCTGTCCTGGTACTACGCCTGGGGTGGCGCGTACGACACCAGCCAGAACTGGTCCTGGCGGATCGGCTCCAGCCACAACCACTTCGGCTACCAGAACCCGTTCGCGGCCTGGGCGCTGACCAACACGCCGGAGCTGAAGCCGCAGTCGTCGACCGCGGTCTCCGACTGGACCAAGAGCTTCGACCGGCAGCTGGAGTTCTACACCTGGCTCCAGTCCTCCGAGGGCGGCATCGCCGGCGGGGCGACCAACAGCTGGGACGGTAGCTACGCCCAGCCGCCGTCGGGCACGAGCACCTTCTACGGCATGTTCTACGACGTCGACCCGGTCTACAACGACCCGCCGTCGAACCAGTGGTTCGGCATGCAGGCGTGGTCGATGCAGCGGATCGCCGAGCTGTACCTGCAGACCGGCAACACGAAGGCCAAGGCGCTGCTGGACAAGTGGGTGCCGTGGGCGATCGCCAACACCACGGTCGGCACCAACTGGTCGATCCCGTCGGACATGAAGTGGACCGGCCAGCCGACCACCTGGAACCCGAGCAGCCCGCAGCCCAACACCAACCTGCACGTCGAGGTGATCAGCAAGGGCCAGGACGTCGGCGTCGCCGCCTCCTACGCCCGGATCCTGATCGCGTACGCGGCCAAGTCGGGCAACGCGGCGGCGAAGACCACCGCCAAGGGTCTGCTCGACGCGCTGGACGCCGCCAGTGACTCGAAGGGTGTCTCCACCACCGAGACGCGTGGCGACTACAAGCGCTTCGACGACGTCTACGACGCCTCCAGCGGTCAGGGCCTCTACGTCCCGCCGGGCTGGACCGGGAAGATGCCCAACGGCGACGCCATCGCCGCCGGGAAGAGCTTCCTGGACATCCGGTCGTTCTACAAGAACGACCCGGACTGGCCCAAGGTGCAGGCGTACCTGAACGGTGGCCCGGAGCCCACGTTCAACTACCACCGCTTCTGGGCGCAGGCCGATGTGGCCATGGCGTACGCCGACTACGGGACGTTGTTCCCGAACGGCTGATAGCGACCCGGGGTGGGTGGAGTGCCCCGCCCACCCCGGGGTTCGGCCGGGTCCGGGGGAACGACGGGACCCGGCCGGCGGACGGCCTGACACCCACGGTCAGGCCGGGGTGGGCCGGTCATCTGGTCAACGCAGCGGGTCGACCGGCCCACCCCACCGCCCGGACTGAAGACTGCCGCGAAAAAGCCCAGAAATTCCGGCTGTCACGGGATCACACCAAGGACGTTGACGGAGTAACGTACGTCACCGGAGAGGCCGCTCCCCCCGTGGCGGCCTCTCCACTTTTATGCCCGCTATCGCGGTGCGGTGTCCGGCAGCGCGGGGACCGGGTGACGCAACCCCGGGTGTTCCGGTGGCAGCGATCGGCGCAGCACCACCCAGCTCACGGCCAGCGCCGCCGCGACCAGCGGCCAGGTCAACGCGACCCGGGCCACCACGAGCGCGAGCACCTGTCCACTCAGGTAGAGCGGGACGAACACCGCCACCCGCAGCAGGTAGGTCGCCGTCCACACCCAACTGGCCCGGCCGTACCCGCGCAGCAGCGCCGGATCCCTCCGCCACCGGGCGCGCTGGCCCAGCGCCGCGCCGACCAGCACGCCCAGCAGCGGCCAGCGCACGACGATGCTGACGGCCCACGCCAGGGCGCTCGCGGCGTTCGACAGCAGCTGGATCAGAAAGAAGTTCTCGGCCCGGCCGGTACGCACCGCGATCAGCGCCGCGACGCAGACGGCGAGCAGGCCGATCAGCACCGAGCGCGGCCGGTCACCCCGTCGCAGTCGTACGCCGGCCACGACGACGCCGACGGCGAGCGCCGCGCCCACCCCGGTCCACAGCGACTCGCCGCCGATCAGCCAGCCCAGGGCGAACGCCACCGGCGGCAGGGTGGCGTCGACCGCGCCCCGCCGTCCGCCCAGCAGATCCGCCAGGGACTCAACCCGCGCCGGGCCGGGCCCGACCTGGCCGGGCTCGCGTTCCGGTGTGTCGCTCACCGCCACCTCCTCACTCCCGCCACAACCTAACCGGCAACAGCCGGTGGGCCACCGAACGACCGGTCCGGTCCGGCCGCTACGGTGTGCGGATGCGCGCGACGGCACGGGGTTGGACCGCGGTCTGGTTGGTCGTACTGGCCCTCGTCCAGGCGGCCGCCTTCCTCGCCGTGTGGCGGGTTGCCGTGCACACCGAGATCGGTCAGTGGGTCGACACGGTCGCCCTCACCGGCAACGAGATCGGTCACGACCGCATCGACGGGCCGGTGGACCGGATCCTGAACGCGATGTCGGTGGTGTCGCTGCTCGCCGCCACCGCGATGATCGGCTTCATCGCGCTCATCCGGGGGCGGATCGCCCTGGCCGTCACCGCGACCCTGCTCATCGCCGGGGCCAACGTCTCCACCCAACTGCTCAAGTACGGGCTGAGCCGGCCCGACTTCGGCGTCGACCCGGAGCGGGCCGCGGTGGGCAACAGCCTCCCCAGTGGGCACACCGCCGTGGCCGCGTCGGTGGCGGTCGCGCTGATGCTCGTCCTGCCCCGCAAGGTGCGGGCCGTCGGCGCGTTCGTCGGCGCGCTCTACGCCGCCGTCGCCGGGGTGGCCACCCTCTCCGCCGGTTGGCACCGGCCCAGTGACGCGGTCGCCGCCTACCTGGTGGTGGGTGTCTGGGCGGCGCTGGCCGGGCTGCTCCTGCTGATCACCCAACGGGAGCAGGCCCAGATCGAGCCCGGCGACGCGCACCGCGTCGCCGCCGCCGTGCTCGGTGTCGCCGGAGTGCTCGCCCTGATCGCCTCCGGGCTGGCGCTCACCTGGCTGGTGGATCTGCGCGGGACCGGCCCGGAGGAGCTGGCCCGCCGGCCGCTGTTCGCCGGGTACGCGGGCAGCGCCGCCGGCATCGCCGGGACGATGGCGGTGGTCATGGCGCTGGCGCTGACCGTCGTGCACCGGCTGGTACCCCGCGTGAAGGGTTGACCCGGCGAGCGTCCGGTGATCAGGCGCCCTGGCGGGGCGCGGGCACGTGCGGGGCGACGCCACGCAGGTGGGTGAGCACCACCGGGTCGATCCGCCCCGGCACCAGGCGCTCCTCCAGATTCTCCAGCCCCGCCCAGGAGACCAGCGCCGCCTCCGGCCCGGCGTCGCCCACCGGGTGACCCAGCGCGGTGAGCAGCGCCGCCACCTCGTCGGCGACCGCGCCGCTCAGGTCGAGCAGGGTCGCCGGGTCGGGCCGGCTGAAGAGCATGGTGTGCACGCTCAGCAGCCGACCGAGTTCGGCGACGGGGTCCGGATGGTCGTCCACCCGTAGGTCGACGACCACGTCGCTGGTGCCGCCGTACCCACCGCCGCGCTCGACCACCAGCAGGCCGGCGCTCTGCCGGCCGCGCCGGTCCCCGCCGGCCTCGTCACCGGCCCGCAGCGCGGCGACCAGCCGCTCGGCGAACGGCAGCGCCGAGGTGCCCTGCCACGTCTCGCCCATCGCGTCGACCACCTCGGGGCCGGCCAGGATGTTGCCCTGCGCGGCCCAGCCGTCGCCGACGCGTCCGCCCGCCCAGGGGTGGCAGGCCGGCCCGGTCCAGCTCGCACCCGGCCCGTCGACGCCCACCACGGCGAGCTGCCGGTGCTGCCGCTCGGGGTCGGCGGCGACCAGGCCGGCCACCACCTCGGCGGCGGCCACCCCGGTGCGCAACAACGCGAGCCCCTGCGGACCGTAGGCGAGGTTGACGTGCGCCTGGGTGGCCAGCGCGCCGACCTCCGCCGCGGCCGCCGGCACCAACGCTCCGGCGGCGAGGAACTTGCTGGCCACGACGACGCCGTGGCGGCGGCCGTCGGCGGAGCGGGCGACGAGGGAGAAGGTCACCCGCCGAGACTAGGGCGTGTGGCCAGGTCCCCGGCCGGCCCGGGGCTGTGAGACTCGACCCAACCGGCCTGGTCGCGTACCCCGATGCCTCAGAACGGCGTCGCGGCGGCCTCCGGCGGCGCGCCGCGCGCCCGGCGGGCGTCCGCGATCGCGACGCCGCCGAGCACGATCGTCCCGGCGGCGGTGGCGACCACCCCCGGCAGGAACAGCAGCGGTACGGCCGCCGCCGCGAGCACGACGATGGCGATCCACCGGGACGGCGACACCCGCCCGAAGACCTCGTACTCGAAGCGGGCCCGGCCGGCCAGGAACAGCGCGGGTCCGCCGAGCACCATGACCACCCACGGCGCCGGGGCGTGGCCGAGCGGATGCTCGATCACCAGCTCGTAGCCGATCGCCGTCGCGGCCAGACCGATCACCATGATCAGGTGAGTGTCGGCCGCCGAGCGGCCGATATTGGCGGGGTGGCGGGCCATCTGCACCGCCTCGCCCAGGATCTGCCCGGCGCGTTGCACGTAGATCCGCCACAGCATGATCGACGTGGCCACCGCGAACGCGAACGCCCACAGGTGCCCCGAACCGTACGGGCCCTTGCTGTAGGCGA
The DNA here is from genome assembly GCF_044454415.1 of Micromonospora sp. NPDC051543. Classification (NCBI taxonomy): domain Bacteria; kingdom Bacillati; phylum Actinomycetota; class Actinomycetes; order Micromonosporales; family Micromonosporaceae; genus Micromonospora; species Micromonospora sp. NPDC051543. The sequence continues at coordinate 125,054 of NZ_JBITDT010000014.1, read as the reverse complement.
AACCGGCCACCAGGATCGTCTCGCCGAGCGCCACGAGGAAGAACTGCTGGTACCGCTCCGCCAGGTGCTCCCCGGCGATCTCCCACTTCGAGACCGTGGAGCGGCCCAGCCCCGGCACCGGCCAGCCGCACCGTGCGGCCGCGTACTCGCCGGCCAGCGCCACCGACCAGAGCACCACCTGCGTGTTGGTGTCCAGCAGCGCCCCGCTGATCCAGAGCACCCCGGTGACGGCGAACACGACCGCCATGCGCACCTTCAGCCGGCGGTACGGGTGCGGCCCCAACGCGATCGACAGGATCACCGGTCGGGTCACCTGCGCGATGACGTACGCCGTGGCGAACATGAGCGACGTCTCGGAGAACGCCCGGGGGACCGCCACCCCCATCACCATGCTGCTCACGAGCGCCGTCAAGACGACGATCTGCAACGGCGCGCGGTACGGGTCGTAGCGGCTGGTCGTCCACGCGGTGCCCTGCCAGACCGCCCAGAGCGCCAGCAGCAACAGCAGCGTCTTGCCGCTGCCGGTGATCGCCGCCGCGGCGTGGTCGCGGGCCGGCTCCCGGCTCAGATCCTCGAACGCCCGCGCGGAGATCCGGGTGAGCGCGAAGACGTACACCAGGTCGAAGAAGAGTTCCAGGAACGTCGCCCGACCGGGCGCGGCCGCCGCCGGGACCGGCTCCAGGTGTCCTGCCGCCCTGGAAGCCATGGTCAGCGGCCTGCGCCGGTGCTCCGGTCCACCTCGCAGTGGTAACACCTTCGCGGGCCGGGTCGCGGCGAACCGGCGATTAGGCCCACTAAGGGGATCTTGCTCAGCGGCGCCGTCACCAGGCAGGATCGATCGGTGACGAATCGATGGGGCATGACAGTGCCGTTGGGCGGGGTTCCGCTGACCGAGCACCAGGGGGTCTACGCGACCCTCGAGCGATCCGGGTTCACCGACGTGTGGTCGTCCGAGGTCGCCGGGACCGACGCGTTCACCCCGCTGGCCCTCGCCGCGGCGTGGCAGCCGCAGCTACGGCTGGGCACCGCGATCACCCCGGTCTTCACCCGCGGGCCCGGGCTGCTCGCGATGAGCGCGGCGGCGCTGGCCGAGGCGGCGCCGGGCCGGTTCGCGCTCGGCATCGGCGCGTCCTCCCCGGTGCTGGTGCGGGACTGGAACGCGGCGCGGTTCGACGAGCCGTTCCGGCGTACCCGCGACGTGCTGCGGTTCCTGCGGGCCGCCCTGCGCGGTGAGACGGTGGACGAGGTCTACGACACCTTCACCGTGCGCCGGTTCACCCTCGAACGCCCGCCCACGGCCCCGCCGCCGATCCTGCTCGCCGCGCTGCGCCCGGGGATGCTCCGGCTGGCCGGCGCCGAGGCCGACGGAGTCATCCTCAACTGGCTCAGCGCCGACGACGTACCGCGAACCCTCGCCGAGCTGGGCGAGCGCCGGGCCGGCTTCGAGGTCGCCGCGCGGATCTTCGTCTGCCCGACCGAGGACGCCGCATACGCCCGTACCCTCGGCCGCCGGCTGATCACCAGCTACCTGACGGTCCCGGCGTACGCCGAGTTCCACCGGTGGCTCGGCCGCGGCGAAACGCTCGGGCCGATGTGGGAGGCGTGGGCGGCCGGCGACCGCCGCGCGGCCAGCGCGGCCGTGCCCGACGAGGTGGTCGACGCCCTGGTGCTGCACGGCTCACCCGAGCGGTGCCGGGCCCAGGCGCGGCGCTACGCCGAAGCCGGCGTCGACGTGCCGATCCTCGCGCTGCTGCCCACCCCGGAGGTGACCGCCGGGGGTGTCGCCGCGCTGACGACAGTCATCGCCCAACTCGGCGCCGAGCCGGCGGGAGCGTCCGCGTGAACCTGACCGACCGGATCGTGGTCGTCACCGGAGGGGCCGGTGGCATCGGAGCGGCCCTCGCACGCCGCTTCGCCGCCGAGGGCGCCGCCGCCGTGGTCGTCGCCGACCTGGACGCCGAGGCCGCGCGCGCCGTGGCCGAGGGCATCGGCCCGGTGGCGCACGCCGCCGCCGTCGACGTCACCGACGAGGCCCAGGTACGGGCGCTCGTCGACGACACCGAACGGCGGTTCGGCCGCATCGACCTGTTCTGCGCCAACGCCGGAGTCACCACCGGCGGGGGAGTGGAGGTCGACGACGCGGGCTGGGACCGGGCATGGCGGGTCAACGTGCTCGCCCACGTCTACTCGGCCCGTGCCGTGCTGCCCGGCATGCTCGCCCGCGGCGGCGGGCACCTGCTGCACACCTGCTCCGCGGCGGGGGTGCTGACCGCGGTGGGCGACGCCGCGTACACCGCCACGAAACACGCCTCGGTGGGCTTCGCCGAGTGGCTGGCCATCACCTACCGGGACCGGGGCATCCGGGTCAGCGCCCTCTGCCCGCAGGGGGTGGACACCCCGATGCTCGCCGACGGGATCGCCGAGGGGCATCTCGGCGCCCGGGTGATCACCGCATCCGGTGCGCTGCTCACCCCGGACCAGGTCGCCGACGCGGCGATCGCCGGGCTCGCCGAGGAGCGGTTCCTGATCCTGCCGCACCCGGAGGTCGCCGACTACGCCCGCCGTCGGGCCGAGGACCCCGACGGCTGGCAGGCCGGCATGCGCAAACTCATCCGCCGCCTGACCACCTGACCTGGCTCGGCCGTCTCATCCGGGCGGCTCCGCCAGCCGTTCCAGCCGAGTCCAACCGGACCAGCCGCGCTGGCGCATCAGGTCCCGCAGTCGCTCCGCGCGCTGGTCGGTCTCGACAGCGAGCGCGTCCAGCAGGTCCGGCAGATCGCCCTGCATGCCATCGTCGAGGACCTCGCCGGAACCGTAGGCCTCCTCGGCGAGGGCGGCCATGATGTCGGCGGCCTCCTCCAGCAGCGCGTCCCCGCCCGTGTCGCTCTCGAAGATCTCCGAAAGGACCCGGTACAGCCGGACGACGCGCGGGTCGTCGAGCTGCGCCAGCTTGAAGGGCATCCACTCGACGACGAGATCAGGCCAGCGGGCCGCGACCAGGATCCAGCCGTCCCGTTCGGCCTCCACCATCCGCGGCGACGCCCCGATGTCCCGCAGCCGATCGAGGTAGGCAGCCACCTGCGGTGCGAGCACGAGGCTGTCACCCGCCGTGAGCCGCGCGATCTGCTGACGGCTGGTCTTCAGTCGGGCGATCTCGTCGAGCAGGTGGTTGTCGATCCGCCGCACCGATTCCGCGAAGGTCGACGCGTCGGCTTCGAGCATCCGAGCGATCTGCGACAGCGGCACCCCGGCGTTGGCGAGGGTACGGATCTTGATCAGCGACACCACTGCCCTGGCGCCGTACCGCCGGTAACCCGAGGCGTCCCGTTCCGGCTCGGGCAGCAGCCCTACCTGGTGGTAGTGCCGCACCGCCCGTGTCGTCACGCCCGCGTACGCGGCCAGTTGACCGATCGTCAGCATGCTCTGATCCTGCCCGCCCTCGGTCCGAACCGTCTCAGGAGATCCGGCGACGATAGGTGACGACGGCGAACACGTAGGCCGCCACGAGGATGCCGACGCACCAGGCGAGGGCGACCCAGATGTCGGTGCCCACCGGCTGCTCGGTGAACAGACGCCGGATCGCGTTGACGATGGAGGTCACCGGCTGGTGCTCGGCGAAGGCGCGAACCGGCCCCGGCATGGTGTCGGTGGGCACGAAGGCCGAGCTGACGAACGGCAGGAACACCAGTGGGTAGGAGAACGCGCTCGCGCCGTCCACGGACTTCGCGGTGAGGCCGGGGACCACGGCGATCCAGGTCAACGCCAGGGTGAACAGCAGCAGGATGCCGGCGACCGCGAGCCACGCCAGCACCCCGGCGCCCGAGCGGAAGCCCATGACGAGGGCGACGCCGACGACCACCACGACCGAGATCATGTTGGCGACCAGCGAGGTGAGCACGTGTGCCCACAGGACCGACGAGCGCGCGATCGGCATGGACTGGAAGCGCTCGAAGATGCCGCCCTGGAGGTCCAGGAAGAGCCGGTACGCCGTGTACGAGATGCCCGAGGCGATCGTGATGAGCAGGATGCCGGGCAGCAGGTAGTTCACGTACGAGTCGGTGCCGGTCTCGATCGCGCCGCCGAAGACGTACACGAACAGCAGCAGGAACGCGATCGGCATGACGGCCGTGGTGATGATGGTGTCCGGGCTGCGGCCGATGTGCCGCAGCGAACGTCCCAGCAGGACGGCGGTGTCGCCGAGGAAGTGCCTGTTCATCGGTGGTCCTTCTCTGTGGTGGTGCCGACGAGGGCGAGGAAGACGTCCTCCAGGCTCGGCTGCTTCTCGACGTACTCGATCTCGGCGGGCGGGAGGAGTCGTTTCAGCTCCTCGAGGGTGCCGTCGACGGCGATCCGGCCCTCGTGCAGGATCGCGATCCGGTCGGCGAGGTGCTCGGCCTCGTCGAGGTGCTGGGTGGTGAGCAGGATGGTCGTGCCACCCTCGGCGAGTTCCTTGACGGCCTGCCACACCTCGATGCGCGCCTGCGGATCGAGGCCGGTGGTCGGCTCGTCGAGGAAGATGACCGGCGGGTTCCCGATGAGGCTCATCGCGATGTCCAGACGGCGGCGCATGCCACCGGAGTACGTCGCCACCCTCCGGTTGGCCGCCTCGGTCAGCGAGAAGCGGCGCAGCAGGTCGTCGGCGACCGCGCCGGTGTCGCGCAGGTGCCGCAGCCGGGCGACCAGCCTGAGGTTCTCCCGCCCGGTGAGGATCTCGTCGACCGCCGCGAACTGCCCGGTGAGGCTGATGGACCCGCGGACATCGGCGGCTCGGGTCGCAACGTCGAAGCCGTTGACCCGGGCGGTGCCGGCGTCGGCCCGCAGCAGTGTCGCCAGGATCTTCACCATGGTGGTCTTGCCCGCCCCGTTCGAGCCGAGCAGCGCGAAGATGCTGCCCCGCGCGACGGTGAGGTCGACGCCGCGCAGCACACGCAGCTCCTTGTACGACTTCTCCAGCCCCTGTACCTGTATCGCCGGCTCCTGGAGCCCTGGCGTTGTTGACGTGATGGTCATGGCAGGCAGCATGGAGGGTTGACGCTGCGTCAAGGTCAAGCGCTGCCGACCGTCTCCCTCAGGCCGACAATCTTGATCAGCGCCGGGGCCGGCGGGCGCGGCGGAGGGGATCGGGGTGGACGGACCAGAGCAGGCGACGCCACCAGGGACGGGCCGCCCGCAACGTCGTCACGTAGGCGGTGGCCACCTCGGCGGCGCGGGCCGCCTGGTCGGCCGTCGCGGTGCCGGGGGCGAACCCCACCTGGTTGAGCAGCGTCGCCAACTCGTCCACCGCCGGGTCGGTCGCCGGCTGCCCGTCGGGCCGCGCACCGTTCGCGTGCCGGTCCCGGGCGTCCGTGAGAGCCTGCCGGGCGCGTCCGGCCACCTCGGTGGCCGCCAGGTCGTCGCCGACCGGCCGACCGGCCAGCCGCAGCGCGTCGGTCACCTCCCGCCAGGCGCCCGCGATGCGCTGGCCGGGATCACCCCGGACCAGCCGGCCGCGACTCAGCGAGCGGCGCATCGCCAGCAGGGTGAGCAGCAGCGCCCCCACCACCAGCAGCAGCGACCCGCTGCCGCCCGCGACCAGCACCGGCGTCGACACGCCATCGCGCGCCGGCGGCCCATCGCCAGCGGCCACCGGCTCCGGCGACGAGGTCGGCTCCGCGGTGGGCGCGGGCACCTCCGACGGTGGCGGATCCTCGGGCGTGGGGCGGAAGTCCTCCTCCACCGGCCGCGGCTCGTTCTCCGGTTGGGGCAGCGGGTTGAACGCCACCCACCCCAGCCCGTCGAACAGCACCTCCGGCCAGGCGTACGCGTCACCCGCCCGCACCGGCCCCTGACCACCGGAGGAGAAACCGACCACCACCCGCGTCGGCAGCCCGGAGAGCCGGCCGAGCACCGCGAACGCCGCCGCGAACTGCTCCGACGTTCCCCGCTGCCCGCCACCGTTGCGCGGGCCGAAGAGAAAGAAGGCCAGATTCGGGTACGCGTGCCCGCTCGGCGCGTCCGCCACCACCCGGTAGTGCTCGGCCAGGAACTGCTCGATCGCCGCCGCCCGCTCGTACGGGGCGCCGTTCTCCTCGGCGAGCTGGGTCGCCAGCCGGCGCAGCGGATCCGGCACACCGTCGGCGACCCGCAGCACCCGGGCCACCTCCTCGCCGGCGGGCACGTTCGCGGTCGCCAGCAGGTTGTTGTCCGGGCGCTCCCGGACCGACGTCACCTCGTACCGCAGACCCGGCGTCAACCCCTCCGGCCGGATCAGCGTCCCCGTCGCCGGGTCGTACGCCACCCGCGCGCCGCTGACCTCGCGGGGCGTCGCCACGGCCGGAAGCAGCCGCCCGGTCAGCTCCGCCACGGTGATCTGCTGCCGGACGGTCTGCACCGTGCTGTCCCGGGCCGGCGCGGTGGCCGGCAGGATCCGCCCCGCGTTGCGGTACGTCGCGCCGACCCGCCAGGTGATCCCGTCGTAGTCACTGAGCACCGCCAGCCGGATCCGCACCCCGGCCGCCTTCGGGTCGTCCGCGTCGCCGGCCGCAGCGGTGGGGCCCGACGTGCTCACGTCGAGGAGCTTCTGCTCCGGGTGCAGCGCCCACCCCGAGATCCGGATCAGCGGGTTCTCGTCGAGCGTCTCGACCTGCGGCGGCTCCACGTAACGGCGCGGGTCGACCGGCCGCCCGTCGACCTGAGCGGCGACCACCGGGCCGAGCAGCGCCACCAACCCGATCACCAGGACGACGCCGAGCGCCGCCGACACCGCCAGCCGAAGTCGCACGGCCGCCCGTACCCCGGGGGCGAGGCCGGCCGCCGGATCGCCGCCGGCCGGCGACGCGCCGGTCGGCGCGGCCAGCCCGACCGCCGCGACCGCGACGAACGCCACCGTCGCGCCGATCGCCGGTTCGGCGTTCGGGCCGACCACGTAGAGCGCCGCCGCGTAGAGCCCCGCCGCCGGCAGGTAGCCGAGCAACACCCGGCCGGTGCGCAACGCCACCTCCGCCCCGGCCAGACCGGCGAGCCAGGCCGCCACCACCGGCACCAGCACCGTGTCCGGAGTGGGCTCCACCGGGATCATCGCGGTGAGCAGGCGGGGAATGCCGTTGCGCGCCGCGTCCGTGCTCACGTCCAGCAGGCTGCCCGGCAGGTCGGCGCGGGCGGCGGCCAGGCGCAGCGACCACAGTGTCCACCCGGCCAACGCCGCCATCGACACCGGCGCCACCAGCCACGACGGCAGCCGCCGGGCGGCCACACTGGCCAGCACCGAACCCACGGCCGCGCCGATCACCAGCCGGGTCAGCAGGTCGCCCGCGTACACCCGGCCGAGCACCACCCCGGCGAGCGCGATGAGCGCGATGAGCGTCAGCGGTACGACGGCCGCCCGCAGCGCGCGTACCACCCGCCCCGCCGCGCCCGCGCCGCCCGCCGTCGCCTCCGGCGCCTCGCGCGGCGGCGCGATGCCCGTCACCACCGGCGTACCCCGTCCCACTCGGCGGCGAACTGCGCGCCGTCCACCGCGTCGACCACCACCAGGCCGCCCGTACCCGCCGGCGTCGGCTCCGCCGCGCCGAACACCCCGACCACCACCGACGGGTACGCGCCGCGCAGCGCACCGACGTGCCCCAACCCGTCCCGCCCACCGGGGCCGGTCAGGAAGATCAGCGTGTCGCCGAGCCGGTCCTGACGCAGCCGGGTGGTGACGGCGCGCAGGGCGTCGTCGGAGTCGGACAGTTCGGCGGCGGCGAGCCGGTCCAGCGGACCCACCCCGGCCGGCCCGCCCTCGATCGACTCCGGGCCGACCAGCAGCAACAGCACCGGCAGGTCCGCGCGGTGCGCGGCGGTGACCACCGACGCCGCCGCCTCGCACGCGGACTCGAACGACTCCGCCACCCCGCCCGTGCGGTGCGGATGCGCGGCCGACCGATTGTCCAGCAGGACCACCAAACTGGGCAGGCTGGTGTCCACGTTCTCCCGCACCATCAGCTCGCCGACCCGGGCGCTCGTGCGCCAGTGCACGCGCCGCAGCTCGTCGCCGACCACGTACTCCCGCAGCGAGTCGAACGTGATCGACCCGTGCGGCACCCCGTCCACCCGGCCGTCGAGGCTGCGCCCCGCACCGGTCGGCACCGCCGACAGCGGGTGGATCCGAGGGTGCACCCAGACCGGTGCCGTCTCCCCGTACGGTCGGGCGAGCGCCACCAGACCCAGCGGGTCCCGCCGGGTCACCCGCAGCGGACCGACCGCCACCACCCCACGGCGGTCGGTCGGCACGTCGTACCGGACCTCGGTGTCCCGACCGGGACGCAACCGCAGCAGCGGCACCGGCACCGCGCGGCTCCCGCAGCGGTCCTCGGCCAGCAGGTTCGCCGAGCGCAGCCGGCCGGCGTTGCGAACCGTCAGCGTCATGCTCGCCGGCTCGCCGCGCGCCACCCGGTCCGGGTCGGCCCGGCGCGCGACCACCAGCCGGGGCCGCCAGGCCGCCGTCAGCGCCGCGTAGCCGACGGCCGCGCCGGCCGCCGCGCCCAGCAACGTCAACTCGGGGTACGCGAACCGGAAACCGGTCCCCAGCAACACGACGGCGGCGACGAGCAGCCCGACCCCTCGGGCGGTGATCCCCATGGCGCTGCTGCCGGTCAGCCCTGCACCGGGGCCGGCTGCCCCGACGGCAGCGGCACCGGCACCGACGCGATGGCCTGGCGCAGCACCTCCGCTGCGGTCAGCCCGCGCACCTGCGCGTCCGGGGTCAGCAGCAGCCGGTGTGCGAACACCGGCTCGGCGAGCGCCTTGAGGTCCTCCGGCATGATCCAGCCCCGCCCGTCGATCAGCGCGTACGAGCACGCCGCCCGCGTCAACGCGATCACACCCCGAGGGCTGACCCCGACGCGTACCTGCGGATGGGTGCGGGTCGCGGCGGCCAGCCGGACCGCGTACGCGTACAGCGGCTCGGCGATGTGCACCCGGCGCGCCATCCGGACCATCTCCCCGACGGTCGCCGTGTCGGTGATCGGGGCGAGCGCCTCGGGGGAGCGGACCGTCGCGCCGCGCAGCACCTCCACCTCGACCGCCTCGTCCGGGTAGCCGACGGACAGCTTCACGAGGAAACGGTCGAGCTGTGCCTCGGGCAGCCGGTACGTGCCGTCCATCTCCACCGGGTTCTGGGTGGCGACCACCAGGAACGGCGCCGGCACCGGGTGTCGGACCCCGTCCACGGTGACGGTGTGCTCCTCCATCACCTCCAGCAGCGCCGACTGCGTCTTCGGCGACGCCCGGTTGATCTCGTCGGCGATCACGATGTTGGCGAACACCGGCCCCGGGTGGAACTCGAACTCCCTGCTCGCCTGGTTGAAGATCGTCACGCCGGACACGTCCGACGGGAGCAGGTCCGGGGTGAACTGGATGCGCCGCCACTGACCCTGCACGGTCGCGGCGATGGCCCGTGCCAGGGTCGTCTTACCGACCCCCGGCACGTCCTCCAGCAGCACGTGCCCCTGAGCGAACAGCGCCGTCAGCGCCAGCCGGACCACCTGCGGCTTGCCGAGCACCACCGCGTTGACGTTCTCGGCCAGCCGGGCGGCCAGGGCGGCGAAGCCCTGGACCTCCGGTTGGGTGAGCGGCTCGTGGGTGTTCACGGTCGGTGGTGCTCCTCGCCTGGTGGTTCAGCAGGTGGGCAGGACGTTGATGTTGTCGCCGCCTTCCAGGTTGAGCCAGGCCCAGGGAATGTAGTTCTTCCCCTTGTAGTCCACCTGCACCCACCAGGTGCTGCGCTTGTCCTTGTTGTAGATGTAGGCGTAGACCTCTTCGCCCGACTTCTTGCAGTAGGCCTGCAGCCGCGTGCCGTTTGCCACCCAGCCTGCCTGGCGGTCGTTGTCCTGCCGCGGAACCTCGAAGATCTCGTTGCCGTTGCGTTCGCCGGGGATCTCCCGCGTGCAGTAACTCGCCTCCGGGCCTGAGGCGCCGTTGCGGCACGTCGCGATCCCGTACAGCGGCTGGGTCGTCTGCGCCCTCGTCGCGGTGTTCTTGCCGGCCGCGTTGGTCGCCGTCACCGTGAACGAGTACGCCGTGCCCGGCGTCAGGCCCGTCATCGTGATGCTGGAACAGGCTCCGGCCTTCGCCGGCTCACCCGAGGTGCTCAGCGAGCAGGTGGCCCTGCCGCCGCCCGCGTCCACGGTGAACGTGACGGTCGCTCCCGTCGCCGTCGCCGACGAGCCGGTCACCGTCACCCGGGGAGCCGCGACCGTGCGGGCCGTGGCGGTGGCCTCCGGGCCCGGCCCGGCCTCGTTGACCGCCTTCACCTTCACCGTGACGTTCTGGCCGTTGCCCAGACCGGTGACGGTGGTGCGGGTCTCGGTCACCTCGCTGGTCTTGCCACCGACGTCCACCTGGTACTTCGTCACCGGCCGGCCGTTCGCCTCGGCCGGCGACCACTGCACCGTGACCGCGCCCGGCTGGTCGGCGACCGTACCGGCCTGCAGATCCAGCGGACGACCCGGCGCCGCGAACGGCACCACCGTGTTGCTGACCGGCGAGGCCGCCGAGCCGGCGCCCTTGTCGTTGACCGCCACGACGGTGAACGCGTACTGGGTCCCGTACTCCAGCTCACCGGCCGGAACCACCAGCTCGGTCTTGGTCGACTCGCCGGCCGGCGCGTTCGTCCCCGCCGACGTGGCCGTCACCGCGTACTTGGCGATCTTGTTGCCCTGGGCGTTCGCGGCCGGCCACTTCACCACCACCGTGCCGTCCGGCCGCTCCTGCGCCGTGATGCTGGCCGGCGGATCGGGCACCGCGGCGGTCGGGGTGACCGGGTTGCTGCTGCGCGGCGGGCCGTCACCCTTGGCGTTCACGGCGTGCACCGCGAACCGGTACGTCTCGCCGTTGGTCAACCCCTTCACCTCGACCGCGCGCTGGTTGGCGCCCACCTCCAGGCGCTGACCGGCGCCCTGCACGACGTACTTGATGATCTCGGCGCCGTTCGCGGCGGCCGGCCGCCAACTCACCCGGGCCTGGGCGTTGCCGGCGGCGGCCGTGACGCTGCGCGGCGCGCTCGGCTTGCTCACCCGGGGCTTCTTCGGCGGAGGCGGCGGCGGGGGCGCCGGCGGCGGGTCACCGCCCAACACGTCGTTGGCGTACTTGTCGACCTCGCGCACCTGGTGCTTGTCGTCCACCACCCGAGCCGTCGCCGAGTCGGGCGAGTTGATGAACAGGTGGTTCTCCCGGACCTCCATCTCCAACGGTCCGGTCGCCTTGCCCTTGATGGTGTCGACCAACTGGCCGCCCACGTCGAAGGAGTAGATGGTGCCGGTGGCCTCGTCGGCGCAGTAGAACCGATCGGCCCACGCCACCGCCGGGCTCAGCCGGTCGCCGCTACCCGGCACCGTGAACGTCCGCTCCTCGCCGACGTCACCCACCACCAGCACCCGCCGCTCGGCCGGCACCGTCACCGGCACCCGCGGCCCCGACGTGCGGGCCGGCAACGCCGCAGGGCCGGGCAGCGTCAACGGCGTCGGGCGCACCTCGCCGCGCCGTACCCGCAGAAGCCGGCCGGCCGTCCGGTCCAGCACCGCCACCCCGTCGTCCAGGGTGGAGACCACCAGATCGTGGCTGGGGTCGGCGACGTCGTACGTCTCGACCCGCTCCGGGCTGAGCCCTCCGCCGGCCGGCGCGGCCGAGGCCGGCGCGGACGGCAGCTTCGCGGCGGTGACCGCCGAGACCGTGCCCTCGCTGGGCACCGCGATCCAGAGCCGGCCCTCACCGTCGAACGCGCCGCCGGTGATGCCCGGCGGATAGCGCACCGGTTCACCGACCGGGCTCAACGAGCGCGGGTCGAGCTGCCGCACGATGCCCTGCACCGCGTCGACGACGAACGCCGCGTCCTCGTGCAGGGCGACGCTCACACCCAGGCCGGGCGTGGTCGGCGTGGTCGCCGTGAGCTGCAACGTGGCCAGGTCCAGTGAGCTGATCTGCCCGGTCTGCAGGTCCCGCAGGATCAGCAGCCGGTCGGTCTGGGCGACCTGCATCGGGTGCCGGCGGGCGCCCGGAATCTCGGTGCGGGTGTCCACCCGGGCCGTCACCCCGTTGACCCGGGCCAGCTCGCTGCGCACCCCGCTCCACAGCCAGGAACTCGCGTCGTAGTTGGCCACCGCGTTGTCCGCCGCGCCCAACCCCAGGACGGTCAGCCCCATGGCGGCCAGCAGCGCGGTGACCGTGCCCACCGTCACGAGCCCGCCTCGCAGTCGGGACCGGGAACGGGGGGCGTCGGTCCGCTCGGCGTCGTCGATGCTGGCCACAGCCGGCTGCCTTCCCTGAGTCGTGGCAGGTGGCGTACGCCTCGCGGCGACCCCTCCCCTGAGCCGGGTGCCATCATATGGCCCGGCCGGGAACGGGGGAACCCGCACCGTCACCCCTGTGGATACCGAGCGTGCGCGGCGGACGCCCAGCTCAGCTCCACAATCGTCAATCCGACGATGACCAGCTCGCCGGTGCGTGCTCAGCTCGGCGGTGTCGACCGCTCACGATCCGTGCACACCTGACCCGAGGTGGCGAAGCTGTCGGTCGAGTAGACGGCCAGCACCGTGAAGCAGTAGTCCACCCGGGAGCTGAGCCCGTTGACCGTGTGGCGGGTCCGCCCCGGCTCCACTGTCGCCATCACGCCGAGCGCCGACCCGGCCCGCCCACCCGCGACCATGAACGGCACCGTGCCCCCGGACGGATCCGTCCAGCTCAGCGTGATCGTCACCGCGTCGTCGCGCAGCTTCAGGTCGCCGGGAGGGGGACCGGTCGTCGCCGGTGCCACCGTCACCGGTGTCCCGGACGGCGGCGGCACGTCCTCACGGCTCAACACCACCGCGCCCAGGCCCGCGACCGCCACCAGGGCAACCCCGGCGGCCACCGCCGCGCCGATCACCGTCGCCCGGTTGCGGCCCGTCGAGCCAGTCCCATCGGGGTACGACGGCGCGTACGCCTCCTGCGGGTAGTACTGCCCCGGGTACACCTCGTGGCTGGCCGGGACGTGCTGCGCCGGGTACCGTTGGCCGGCCGGGTACTGCTCGGTGGCCGGGTAGGCGTGCGGGACCGGCGGGCCGTAGGGCGCGGCCAGGCCCGGCACCAGATCGTCCACCGGAGTCGACGCCGAGCCGCCATGCCCGCCGGTGAGGTGCGTCGGGCCGCCGTGTCCACCCGGGACGGATCCCGGTCCGCTGTGCTCGGTCGGGATCGGGGCGACAGGCGTCGTCGGCGCCGGTTCGAGGTTTGGTGCCCAGTCGGGTGGGGTCGCCAGATCTCCGGCGTCGGGCCTGCCCAGCTGAGGGGCCGACGGCCCGACGGCCGGGAACACCTCCGTCGACGCGGACGCGAAACCTGACGCTTCGCCGGGTCCGGCCGACAGCGCTTCCGTGCCTCGGTTGCCCGGAACGGGCCGCTCGGGCACGCCCGCCTGGCCGTCCCCGGTGCCCGGTGAGCGCGGCGTGCCCTCGGCGGCCGGTGTGGGCCGGACGTCCGCCGATCCGGGGGCGACGGCACTTGACGGGGGTAGCGGTTGCGGAGGTGCGCTGCTGCTCCACGGCGGCGCGGTCAGTCCCCACGGCGGCGCGCTCACCGGAGGCGCCGACACCGGCTGGCTCTGCCCAGGTGGTGCCGATACGGGGAAACCGGGCGGCCCGGAGACCGGGAACGCCGAGGCCGGTGGGCCGGAGGCGGGGTAGGGCGGTGCGGACGTCGGGAATGCCTGGGCTGGCGGCCCGGACACGGGGTGCGGCGGCGCGGACGTCGGGAACGCCTGGGCTGGGGGCGCGGACGTCGGGGATGCCTGGGCTGGCGGCCCGGACACGGGGTAGGGCGGTGCGGACGTCGGGAACGTCTGGGCTGGCGGGCTGGACACGGGGTGCGGCGGTGCGGACGTCGGGATCGACTGGGCTGGTGGACCGGACACGGGGTAGGGCGGCGGGAACGTCTGGGCTGGCGGCCCGGACACGGGGTAGGGCGGCGCGGACGTCGGGAACGCCTGCGCCGGGGGACCGGACACGGGATAGGCGTGGCCGGGTGGTCCGGACACCGGGTTGGCGGGCGGCCCGACTACCGGTTGGGGCCGGGCGGGCGGCCCGGAGACGGGGTGGTCGTACCCGGGCGGAGCGGACATCGGACGGCCGGCTGGTCCAGAGGCCGGCGCCGAGGGCAGGGGAGGTCCGGACACCGGCCGCGGCGGTGCGGCGGGCGTTCCGCCGAGTGCGTGGTGCGGGGGCGTGCCCGCCGGACTGTTAGTCGTCGGGATCGCTCCGGACGGGGTCGAACCCGCTGCCGTGCCGGCCGCGCCACTCGCCCCTGCCGCCGCGAGACGAGCCGCCTCCTCGGCCAGCAGGGGCTCGATCTGCCGTACCTGAATCGTGGGGTCATCCCACCGCGGCGCTGGCGCGGGGCTGGGGTGCGGACCGGCGGAGGTCGGCGCGGTGGGCCGCTGCGCGGTGGCGGGCGGTCCGGCCGTGGGCGGTGTCTGCGACCCGCCGGAGGCGGGGCGGGAAGGCGCGTCGTTCGTGCGCTGGCGCGGCGGCGCGGGTGGAGGCTGCTGCCGTGGGTGTGGCGTGGGCCGGGCGGCTAACCCAGGTGGTGGGCCGGCCGGTGGCCGGGGTGCGACCGCCTGCTGCTCGACCCGCTGGCGGGGCATCGGCGGTGCGGCCGGCACCGGGGGGACGGCCGACGCGGGCCGCGTCGGACCGGCAGGGGTCGGCGAAGGCTGCGGCGCCCAGGGCGACGCGGGCGGTGGCGGACCGTCCGTTGTCGGCCGCATCGCGGCCAGGGTCGCCAGAGACAGCGTCGGGCCGGAGAGTGCCGACCGGGCCCCCGAGTCGGTCGAGGTGGCGGAGGTCGGCGGCCCCACGTACGTCTGCTCCGCGGCGGGGCTGCCCTCGCCGAGGTAGTCACGGGCGGCGCGTACGACCGGGTGGTTCTCCCCGAGCGCCGCGGGCCCGGCGCTGGCGACCCGGGTGTAGTTGCGGCGGGCCTCGTGCCGGTTACCCAACTCCTCGGCGACCTCCGCGAGCTCGAAGGCGAGCGCGAGCATCGTCGGTTCGGAATGGTCCCAGCGCCGCTCACCCGCCGCGAAGGCCTCCTCGAGCACCCGGCGGGCGGCGAGCGGGTCGTCGGCCTCGCGGTGCAGGCGGGCCAACAGGTGAGCGGTGTGCAGCGTCTCGGGATGGTCCTCGCCGTACGGCGGACGGGCGGATCCGACGGCGTCCGCGAGCAACGTCCGGGCGGCGTCGTGGTCGCCCGCCGCGCGCAGTGCGAGGGCCCTTTGCTGTACGGCGGCCAGAGGAGAGGGATGGGACACAGGGCAATGCTGCCGTCACAGGGCCGCCGACGCTAGCCGGGGTCGCGCTCACGCCAACTCTCGTGACCCTGGGTGGCGGTGTGAGCAGCGACGGGAGGGTGATGTGCATGATCCACGGGTGCCGTGTACAGTAACTCCCCGTGCGGCCCGCTGGGCCGGCCTTCGGATGCAAGATCATCTGGGTCGGCGAGGTAGGCTGAACGAGCAAGTCCGGGTGGCGGAATGGCAGACGCGCTAGCTTGAGGTGCTAGTGCCCGTATAGGGCGTGGGGGTTCAAGTCCCCCCTCGGACACATCATCACCACATATTGATCATGATCCGCGCAGGTTGACCTGCGCGGATTTTTCTATGGTTGGTGTGCAGTGTTCCTGGTCGCAGACGATGGTGATCTTCCTGCTGCGCGGGAGCGTGAGCAGGTCGTGTGGCTCTGGATGGCGCTGGCAAGGCGGGGATGGTCGGCGAGTCGGGTGATGATGTGGTCTTCCCTGAGGTAGAGGATCTTGCTGTCGGCGGTTGGTGAGATGTTGGGTGCTGGCGACCGGATCCTGTGCGTCCAGCTCGGCTGTTACTGCACCTGTCTGCTCGATCGATGCCGCCGCCGGCAGAACGGCCCCTGACCGACCGGCCGCGGCGATTCGCCCAAGACGCGAGACGATCCCGCCAGGTGCGATCCTGCCGGGCCGCACCGCGGTGCTGGATCAGGTCGTGCTTCCGGTGGTAGCGCCCATCGTCCGGGTTAGGCGACACAGCCCCTCCGAGGTAATCGATGGCGTGATCATCAGCAGGTCATAAAGCATCACCGGGTCAGACCGGCGGCTTGACGCACGAGGCGGATGACCGCTCCGGCGTCGTACCCGGGGCAGCCACGAGCAGGACCGCCGGGACCGCATCACGCGCGGACTGCGTCCGGAGTGCTTACCGGCTCGGCGCGATGAGGGCGACCGACCCGATCTCGCCGCCGCCGTGGTGAGCGCGCTCTCCCTGTGGAAGGCCAACAGAACGTCAGCGGAAACGCAACCGATCATCGTGACAGAAATCTGAGTAATTTACAGCGATCGACGTTGCTGCTAGATTTGCCCCGATGCTGGTGAGACTGTTGGGGGAGCCATGAACAAGGCGTTCAACGTCAAACGCTCATCCCGTCGATCTATTCTTGCAGGCGGAATCTTGCTCGGCCTGTCGGCGGCAGCTGGCGGATCTTTGTTGTCGCCAGCACCGGTAGCTGCGGAACCCCGGTGGACGTCGGACGGATGGCGATTCTGCGTCAACTGCTTCGAGCTGTTCCTGTTTGACATCACCGTCAACGAAAGTCGCTGCCCGCAAAACAGCGGCACACATCAGCCTGCCGGCTGGACCTTCCGGCTGACGTACAACGACAGTCAGCCCGGCGTAGGCGAAAGTTCCAATGTTCAGGCCAACTGGCGGCACTGCTACCGATGCTCTGCGCTCTATTGGGGGCCGAGTGCGACGAAGAGATGCCCGCTGTGGCCGGGCGGAGATCATCAGTGGCTCAACCCGTATTCTCCCTATCCTCCTCGGCAGTTCCTACTGACACACGACGTCGGCCAGCCGTCAGGGTGGCAGAACCGGTGGCGGTTCTGCTTCAAATGTTCCGCGCTGTTTTTCGATGGCTACGCACAAAAGGGCCTCTGTCCATTCGACTATATTTATGGCCACACTTCGGCGGGGTACGACTTCGCGATGCCCGTCTCAGCCTACTGATCATGGTTCTCAGCGCGTTGGCGCAGGAAAGGCTTAGCTCCAGCGCAGCATCTAAGAGGACGTCTGACGCACGTATTTGTGTGTTGTGGTTGTAGGGGTTCTCGCCAGGTTCGGGTGGTTTCGAGGGTGAGGCGTTTGGCCGGGTTGTCGGTCATGGCGAGGGGTGATCATGCTGGCGGAGTTGTCAGGGCGGGTTTCGTAGTCGCGCACGAGTCGGCGGTGGTGCATGAGCCAGCCGATGGTGCGTTCGACGACCCATCCACGGGCACTGCCCTTGACAGGGACTTCAGCTGGACGCACCGGCGTGAGGCACGAGGACCTCCCGGGTGATGCGGAACCTTCGACAAGCTCCACCTCACCCAGAGGCCCGCACCCATTCCAAGATCTCAGCCCGGTCACCAACTTCCGTGGGCAGAACACCTGGATCTGGTCTTCCTTGTTCGTGCTCAGTTGGCCGGGGCGGTCGTCGGTTGCAGGGGAACCGCCGATTCGTAGCCAACCTCGATGATTCGACGCACCGACTCGGCGTAGGCGTCCTGACCGGCGGGCGCGAAAGTGCCGAGCCCGTCGACGTACCGGTTGAACATGCAGAAGGCGGCGGCGATCAGGACGGTGTCGTGGATTTCCAGGTCGGTGGCGCCCTCCGCGCGGGCGTCGGCGACGAGCTCGGTGGTGACGCTGCGACCGCTGATCTGGACCGCGCCGGCGATGCGCAGCAGCGCCCGCAGCTTCGCCGAGATTGGCGCGGTGTCGAGGTCCGCGCGTACCTGATCGACGAGGGCCATGCCCTCGTCGAGCTGCGCGGCGGCGAAAGCCGAGTGCGACGCACAGCAGAAGTTGCAGTCATTGCGACCGGAAACGTACGCGGCGATAAGCTCCCGCTCCCCGGCCGGGAGCGAGTGAGGGGCGCGCAGCAACACCTCGGCCAGCTCGTTGAGCGGCTTCGCCGTTTCCGGACGGTAACGCATCGGACCGGTGATGCCGGGGAACTCCTTTTCGTCGACCCCTAGATCGATGTACGCCATCGTGTCATGCCCTCCAGCCGTGAGCTCGGCCCGACCAGATCACGCCTCTGCCATCGACCACGATCGGGGCGGGGCGGCGTGAGCGGACGCCGCGCGGCCACGATCCCATACCGACCGTCTGTTGTGCGTCTTCGCTCGTGCTCTTCGCGGCGGCCCCGACGCAGCGCGGATCGTGCCTGAACTTGACGAACGGCGTGCGGCGACGGGGTGATCAGTACGACCGCAGAAAGCGCAATCTGGAACACATCCGGTCGGCCAACCATCGCAAGAATCGACCTGTCCCGATTTCCGCACGGAAGAAGGTTTGCCATGGTGACCACTGGAGTACCGGCCCCGGCCATCGGCTCCGCTGCGCGTCCCGGGATCCGCCGCTGGCCGCTCATCTCCGCCAGCGTGCTCGGCGGGGTGCTGCTGGCGGTCCTGTGGTCGTACGAGTTCGTTGACCATGTGATCGGCGACAACGTGGCCAACACGATGCTCGGACACGACGCGAAGGCGACCGCCATCGACGGGGTGGCAGCCGGCATGCTGTTCGCCTTCGTGTCCGGGTTCGCCGGCACGTTCACCGCCTGCAACATCGCCATGGTCGCGTCGATCGGCCCGATGGGCCACGCCAGCGCCGGCACCGTCGGCGGACCCGGATCGCGCGCCGCCCTGGCGACGCTGCTGCGCCCCATCGGGCTGCTGGCGCTCGGCATGGTGGTGGTGTCGGCGATCTACGGCTTCGTGGGCGTCCTGATCGGCGGCGCACTGCCGCAGTTGTCCACCGCGACGGCGGGCGGCATGCCGGTGCGACTGCTCCAGTCGTCGGTCGTGTTCGGGCTGGTCGGCCTGGCGTTCGTGTACCTCGGGCTCGCCGCGCTCGGCGTGCTGCCCGACCCCTTCGCGCGCCGGCCGGCGTGGCGGGTGGTGACTCTCGGCGCGTTGGTCGGCGGGTTCCTGATCGGCCGTCCCTACCCGCTGTTCCACAAGCTCTTCCAGTGGGCCGTCGACACCGGAAACCCGCTCTACGGCGCGGGGGCGTTCGTCCTCCAGTCGCTGGGTAACATCGCCATCATCGCCCTGCTGTTCGCGTTGCTGATCGTGCTGACCCGTGGCCGTTTCGTCGGCTGGCTCGCGGCCCGCCCGTCCCGTGCGGTGGCCGTCACCGGTGCTCTTCTGCTGGCTCTCGGGGTCTTCACGGTCGTCTACTGGGACGTCCGGCTGCCGGCGATGTTCGGCTACGGCTGGTTCCCGACGATGCCGTACAACCAGTAGCCACCAGCCGGCCCGGCCCGCCGCCGTTCGCCGTGCCGGGCGCCGCGCTCCATGACGGTCGCCGCGCTCCGTCGCGGAATCGCATGACAGAAGAAGACCACGGCCGTCGTCGATGCGACGCTGTGGCCGTCGGTGACCATGCGGGGATCGGAGCGGAATGCTGAAACGACGACAATTGATGGCACTAGGGGGCGTCCTCGGTGGGGCGGTACTGCTGCCCACCGGGGTTGCCGCGGCGCGTAGGGAGGGTGCCAGCGGGCCTCCTCAGGGGGCCGGGCACCACCACGGTCTGCCGGCGTCCACCGCCGGCGTGCGCAGCACGGTACCGCCGTTCTCGGTGCGGATGCCGGTGCCGGCGGTCCTCGCGCCGATCTCCAACGTGGGTGGGGTGGACGTCTACCGGCTCGCGATGAAGCACGCGGACGTCGAGATCCTGCCGGGCGTACGGACACCGGCGCTGACCTTCGGCGGCACCTTCGTCGGCCCGACCATTCGGGCCCGGAGCGGCCGGCGGGCGCTGGTGTGGATCGACAACCGGCTCGACGTGGCGGCCAACGTGCACCTGCACGGCGGTCACGTGGCCGCGTCCAGCGACGGGCATCCGATGGACGTGATCGCGCCGGGCGGCTCCCGGCTGTACGAATACCCGAACGGCCAGCAGGGCGCCACGCTCTGGTACCACGACCACAGCCACCACACCGAGGCGGAGCACGTCTACCGGGGCCTGCACGGGTTCTACCTGATCGACGATCCGGCGGAGTCGCACCTCGGCCTGCCCCGCGGGTCCTACGACATCCCGATCATGATTCGGAACGCCGAGTTCGACGCCGAGGGTCGGCTCGTCTTCTCCCTCAACCCGAGCACGCGCACGACGTTGCTGGCCAACGGGCGTCCCCAGCCGTACCTGCCGGTGGCCGCCCGGAAGTACCGGTTCCGGCTGCTCAACGCGGCCGGTGAGGCGGTGTTCCGGCTGAACCTGGGCGGGGCGCAGATGCTTCAGATCGCTTCCGACGGCGGCCTGCTGCCAGCCCCGGTGCCGCGGACCGAGCTGGTGCTGGGTTCCGCCGAGCGGGCCGAGGTGGTCGTCGACTTCTCCCGGTACCCGTTGGGTAGCCAGCTGGTGCTCGCCGACGGCGACAACCCGCTCGTGCGTTTCGACGTGGTTCGGACCGCTGAGGACACCAGCACCGTCCCCAGCACCCTGCGCCCGCTGCCGGCGCTTCCGCCCGCGACGGTGTTCCGGAACGTGTCGATGAACTTCGACCTGTCGAACCCGACCGCGCCGGTGGCGCTCGTGAACGGCCAGCCGTTCGACCCGAACCGGGTGGACTTCCAGGTCAAGCGGGGCACGACGGAGATCTGGACGGTCGTCGCGGCTGACCCGATGATGATCAGCCACACGTTCCACCTGCACCTGGAGCAGTTCCGGGTGCTGGAGCGGGACGGCGGCCCGCCCTCCCTGGACGACGCTGGCCGCAAGGACACGATCTACCTGCCGGTCGGCGGGTCCGCGCGGATCCAGGTCACGTTCAACGACTACGTCGGGCGGTACGTGTACCACTGCCACTTCCTGGAGCACTCACAGCTCGGCATGATGGCGCAGCTCGAGATCGTGCCCTGAGACGGCGCGGGAGCCGGCCCCCCGCCGAGGGGGGCCGGCTCCACCTCAGCCCTTCAGCGCGCGGGTGAACTCCCGGACGTCGGCCACGAACAGGTCGGGCTCCTCCATCGCCGCGAAGTGACCGCCGCGGTCGAACTCGCTCCAGTGGACGATGTTGCCGAAGTCCCGATCGGCGAATCGGCGTACCGGCTGGAACATGTCGTGCGGGAACACGGCCACGCCCAGCGGTACCGGGATCGCCTGGTGCCGCAGCGACGGCGGGTTCGCGATCGGCAGCATCGGCGCGACCTCGTGGTAGAGCTGAGCGGAGGAGGCGGCGGTGCCGGTCAGCCAGTAGAGCATGACGTTGGTCAGCAGCAGATCCCGGTCGACCGCCTCCTCGGGCACGTCCGTGGAATCGGTCCACTCCCGGAACCGGTCCACGATCCAGGCGAGTTGCCCGACCGGCGAGTCGCTGAGCGCGTACCCGAGGGTCTGCGGGCGGGTGGCCTGGATCGCCATGTAACCGGCGCCGTGGTCGCGGAATCGCGGCAGCAGGGCGAGGCGGGCCTGGTCGGCCTCGCTGAGCCCGGTCAGCTCGTCCGGGTCCTCGCCGGTCGGGCCGGTCAGCAGCATGTTGATGTGCACACCGAGCACGTGCTCCGGGTCGAGCTGACCGAGGATCAGCGACACCACCGAGCCGAAGTCGCCCCCCTGCGCTACGTACCGGTCGTAGCCGAGCCGGCTCATCAGCTGGGCCCACGCCCCGGCGATGCGTCCGACGTGCCAGCCGGGGGCGGTGGGGCCGGAGAAGCCGTACCCGGGCAGGCTCGGCACCACCACGTGGAAGGCGTCCGCAGGGTCTCCGCCGTGCGCCGCCGGGTCGGTCAACGGGCCGATCACGTCGAGGAACTCCGCGACCGATCCCGGCCAGCCGTGCGTGAGCAGTAGCGGGGTGGCCCCCGGCTCGGCCGAGCGGGCATGCAGGACGTGCACCCGGGTGCCGTCCAGCTCCGTGGTGAACTGTGGGTACGCGTTGAACCGGGCCTCGGCGGCCCGCCAGTCGTACTCGTCGCGCCAGTACTCCACGAGGTCCCGCAGGTACGACAAAGGCACTCCCCGCTCCCACCCGTCGACCGCCTCGGCCCCGGCGGGCCAGCGGGTCGCGGCGAGCCGGCGGTGCAGGTCGTCAAGCGTGGCCTGGGGGACCTCGATGCGGAAGGGGTCCATGCGTCGGCCTCTCATCCTGTCGAATGCGGTCGTTACCGGCCGGCCGTCGGGCGCTGCCCGGGGTAGATGACGGCCGGGACACGAGGCATCGTCACACCGCCGCCCAGAGGGCGACATCTCCTGGCGTGCGGAACGGATCCGCCATCCCACCGGGCGGCGGCGGCGACCGGCGATCCCGCAATCCGAAAGATGCTCGCCGCATGCGTCGGCTGTGACGATTCCAGGCGTCGGGGTCGGTGACCCGGCGTGGAGTCGGATTCGGCGAAACGAGAGGGTTGAGCGATGGCCGGACTGGTCGGTGAACGCGCGGTGGTGCTGGGCGGAAGTATGGCCGGCCTGCTGGCCGCGCGGGTCCTCAGTGAGTTCTACGGTGACGTGACGATTGTGGACCGCGATGTGCTGGTCGGGGCCACGGGGCCGCGACGCGGTGTGCCACAGGGCTTCCACGCGCACGCCCTGCTCGCACGCGGCGGTCGGGAGATGGAGGGCCTCTTCCCCGGGCTGACTGAGGAGATGGCCAACTCCGGGATGCCCATGGTCGACATGGGGGAGATGCACTGGTACATCGACGGCTTGCGGGTCAAGAACGCGCACACCGGCCTGGTGGCCGTCAGCATGACCAGGCCGGCGCTGGAGAACATGGTCCGCAACCGGGTCGCCGCGATCCCGAATGTGACCTTCCTCGAGCGCACCGACATCGTCGGGCTGATGTCGTCGCCGGGGCGGGACCGGATCATCGGTGCGCGGGTGCAGGCGCACGAGGCCGGCAGCGAACCCCGCGACCTCACCGCCAATCTGGTCATCGACGCCACCGGCCGGGGCTCGCGTACGCCCGTCTGGTTGGAGGAGTTGGGCTACCAGCGTCCGGCCGAGGACCGGGTGAAGATCGGCCTCTCCTACACCACCTGCGAGTTCGACCTGCCGGCCCGGCCGCTGGAGAACGACTGGTCGGAAATCCCGCTCGCCACACCGAGCAGCCCGCGCGGGGCGTTCTTCGGTCGGACGAAGGGCGACCGGCACATCCTGTCGCTCACCGCGATGCTCGGCGACGAGCCGACCACCGACCTCAAGGGCGTTCGGGAATTCGCCAAGTCGCTGCCGATCCCGACGGTGTACGACGCGATCCGCGACGCCGAACCGGTCGTCGGGCCGGTGCTGATCCGCTTCCCCGCCAGCGTCCGCCGGCGCTACGAGCGGCTGACCGCGTTTCCGCAGGGCTACCTGGTGGTTGGAGACGGTGTGTGCAGCTTCAACCCGGTGTACGGGCAGGGCATGACGGTCTCCGCCCTGGAGGCGCTCACGCTGCGCAAGCACCTCAACAGCGGCCGTGCCCCGCAGGCCCGTGCCTTCTTCAAGGAGATCTCCACGGTGATCGAAGCGCCGTGGGGGATCGCGGCCGGTGGCGACCTGGCGTTCCCCGAGGTGGAGGGGGACCGGCCGTTGATGGTCCGCGTGATGAACCGCTACATGGCCAAGCTGATGTACGGCATGCTCCACGACAGCCGGATCACCGAGGCGTTCATGCGGGTCGCCGGCCTCATCGATCCGCCGCAGTCGCTGCTGAAGCCCGCCATGATGATGCGGGTGTTCCGGGCCGCTCGTCGCCCGCTACCGGCCGTGCCGGAGCCCAGCCGGCCGGCCGAGTCCGCTTCGGAGCTGGCCACCTGATCTCTCCACCCCCTTCGTCGCCGCGTCGCTGGCCGGGTCGAACCCCCAGCGGCGCGGCGTCCTCAGCTCGAAGGCCCCCACCCGGTCCCGTCCCGACGTGCCAACCCGCCGGTGCACGGTGTCCGCGGGGGACCCGTTGTGCTCAGGGCCATCGACACAAGGACCCGCCGGCGACGCCGACGGGTCCTTGTGGATGGGTCAGATGTACAGGGTGTTCGGCTCCAGCCCGGAGAGGATGCGGCCGTACAGCTCCGCGTTCGTGTCCGGGTTCATCAGGGCGTGCAGGTTGATGGCCTGGACGTCCCGCAGGATGCGCTGGATCGGCACGTCCTGGTAGACCGACGAACCGCCGCTGGCCGAGGCGAGCAGGTCGACCGCCCGCCTGGCGAGCTGGGTGGCGCGGCCCATGTCGGCACGGGCACGAACTCGCTCGACCAGGGACCACGGCGTCCCGTCGATTCCCTTGCTGTCGACCGTGTCGGCGAGTCGGTGGGCGTGGAACACGGCCTCGTCCGTCAGCATCGTCGCCTCGGCCAGTTGCAGGTGCGTCAGCGGCGCGTCCGCCTGGTGTTCGTACGCCGTGTAGGTGATCTTGCGCTCCGGGAGGCGCTCCAGGAACACCTCGCGGGCCGCGGTGGCGAGGCCGACCGCGACACCTACCGACATCGCGGAAGCGCTGGCCAGCAGCGGTGTGCGGTAGATGGGGGACGCGGCGTTGGTGCGGGACGCGTACTGCTCGCCGAGCACCAGCGGCAGGGGCAGCACCCGCCGCTCGGGCACGAAGACGTTCTGCGCCACCGTGCTGACACTGCCGGTGCCGCGCAGGCCGGAGGTGTGCCAGTCGTCGACGACCTGAAGCTCGTTCAGCGGCACCGCGGTCATGATCGGCCAGAGGCTGCCGTCCGGCGCGGGGGCCATCGCGATGACCATCTGCCACTGGGCGTGCAACGCGCCACTGATGAAACCCCACCGCCCGTTGAGCGTGAGGCCGCCCTCGGCCGGTGTGCACATGCCGGACGGGCTCAGCGTGCCGCACAGTCGGACGTCCGGCGCGGAGAAGATCTCGTCCTGCACCTCGTCGGGCAGGAGCGAGGCCATCCACGTCGTGATGGAGTTGACCCCCGCGATCCAGGACGCCGAGCCGTCCCCTGCGGACAGTGCGGTCAGGACGTCGACCACGGTGCGGGTGTCGCTCTCGTAACCGCCGTAGCGGGCGGGCAGCCGCATCCGGAAGATGCCGGCCTCGGTCATTGCCTCGATCACCTCGTCGTGCAGGCGTCGATTCTGCTCGGTCCACGTGGAGTGCGACTGAAGCAGCGGTACCAGTGACGACGCGCGGCGGACGAGATCCGCCTGCGGGGGTGCTTGGGTGACGGTCACCCTCTCCTCCTCGATGCTGTCGGCGAGGGACTCGGTTGAGCCCAGGACGTGGGGTCCGCGGTGCACGCCGACCGGCCGCTCCGGGCCGGGCGCCCGCGCCGGCTCGCACGGGTACGCAAGCGGTGCGATGACCTGGGCGCGTACCCCTTCCGCTCGAAGGGAACTCTCACATCCACGCTGGCCGCGGCTCATCTCCCTGAGTGCGAACCCGGCTCGGGCGGCCGAGGGCCGCAGTGGGGCGCAACGGGGAAGATGCGGCACGGGCGGGCCAGTTGCGAGAGTCGTGGTGGCCCCGCTCCGGGGCGGGCGGACGACCGGCGCCGGGTGCCGGGCACACCTCCGCCGTTTTCTCCGCCGTCGCAAAGGAGACCGACGATGACCACGCCATCCGTCACCGACGACCAGGCCGCCATCGCTGCCGTTCCGCAGCGGATCGTCGCGGCCTGGGCCGCCCACGACTCCGATGCGTTCGCCGACGTCTTCGTCGAGGACGGCGTCATGATCCTCCCCGGCGTCCTGCGGCAGGGCCGGGAGGAGATCCGCGCGTTCATGGCGGAGGCCTTCGGCGGCCCCTACAAGGGCACGCAGGTGACCGGCCAACCGCTGGCGATCAAGAGCCTCGATACGGGAGCGGCCGTGCTCGTCACCCAGGGGGGTGTGCTGGCCCCGGGCGAGACGACGGTCCCCGCCGACCGGGCGATCCGGGCCTCCTGGGTGGTGGTGAAGCGGGACGAGCAGTGGCGGCTCGCCGTCTACCAGAACAGCCCGGCGCACGCCTGAACGACCGCACGCTGGGAGAAGAACCGGCGGGCAGCGGAATGTGATGCTGGCCGACGGCCGGCGGCGGCAGGGAACGTCGGCGGCGAGCAGAGAGCGGAGTACGCGATGGCCTACTCATGCGTCCAGGAGGCATTCGCGGCCGCGGTCGAGCGGGCGCCCGACGCCGTCGCCGTGTCGTCGGGTGCCGGCCAGCTCACCTACCGGGACCTGGACGTGCGGTCGAGCGAGGTGGCCGAACGGCTGCGGGCCCTGGGCGTCGGCCCGGAGACTGTGGTCGCGGTGCTGATGGAGCGCTCACCGGAGCTGGTCGTGACGCTGCTCGGGGTGCTGAAGGCGGGCGGTTGCTACCTGCCGCTGCCGGCTTCCTATCCGCGGGAGCGGATGCAGGCGGTCATCGACCGGGCGGGCTGTGGGCTCCTGATCACCGATCGGCCCGCGCACGACGACGGGCTGCCGGCGGTCCCGCACGTGCTCCGCCCGGGAGAGGGGGACCCGGTGGGGAAGGCCGAGCCGGTCCACCCGGTCCACCCCGACCAGCTGGCGTACCTCATGTTCACCTCGGGCTCCTCCGGCGATCCCAAGGGAGTGGCGATCACGCACCGCGGCGTGCTGAACATGGCCGCCGACCCGGTGTGGGCCGGCGGCGGGCACGACGTCGTCCTCATGGTGGCGCCGCACGCCTTCGGCGTCACCGCGTACGAGTTGTGGGTGCCGCTGTTGCACGGCAACCGGTTGGTGCTGGCACCCCTTGGCGACCTGGACGTCCACGGCCTGCGGGCACTCATCGAGCGGGAGCGGGTGACCGGCCTGCACCTGACCGCCGGTCTGTTCCGCGTCGTCGCCGAGGAGGCGGCGACCGCGCTGGCCGGGGTGCGGGAGGTGCTGACCGGCGGCGACGTGATCGCGCCGACCGCCGTCTCACGGGTGCTCGACGCCTGCCCCGAGACGCTGGTGCAGGCCATGTACGGGCAGACCGAGGCGACGGCCTTCGTCACCCGCTCGCCGATGGCGGCGCCCTACCAGGCGGGACAGACCGTACCGGTGGGCCGACCGCTGGCCGGCGTCCGGCTGTACGTCCTCGACGGACGGCTGGAGCCGGTGGCGCCGGGCGTGACGGGTGAGCTCTACGTCGCCGGGCCGTGCCTGGCCCGGGGCTACCACGGCCGTCCGGACCAGACCGCGGTGCGTTTCGTGGCCGACCCGTTCACGGGCGGCGGCGAGCGGATGTACCGCACCGGGGACCTGGCCCGGCTGACCTCGCAAGGGCTGGTTGAGTTCGTCGGCCGGGCGTCCGACCAGATCAAGGTCCGCGGCTACCTGGTCGAGCTGCGCGAGGTCGAGGCGGTGCTGGGTCGCGGGCCCGGGGTCGCGCATGTCGCCGTGACGGCGCACGAGGTCGAGGCGGGGGAGAAGCGGGTCGTGGCGTACGTCGTGCCGGGCCCGGCCGGCGTCGACGACGCGAAGTTGGCGGCGTACGCCCGGACGCTGCTGCCCGACTACATGCTCCCGGACGCGGTGATGACGGTCCCGGCTCTGCCCCTGACCCCGAACGGCAAGCTGGACCGACGGGCGCTGCCCGAGCCGCAGTTCTCCAGGGCGTCCGACTATCGGCCGCCGCGCGGGCCGCGGCAGGAGCGGCTCTGCGAGATCTTCGCGGAGGTGCTGGGTGCCCCCCGGGTCGGCGCCGACGACGACTTCTTCGCACTCGGTGGGCACTCGCTGCTCGCCATGCGGCTGGTCAACCGGGTCCGGTCCGCGCTCGGCGTGGACATCCGGATCGACATGGTGTTCGACGCGCCCACCGTGGCCGCCCTGGATGAGCGGCTCGACGTGGCGCAGGAGCCGGAGCGGAGGCCACGATGAGCAATCCTTTCGACGATCCCGACGGCGTGTTCCTGGTCCTGGTGAACGCCGAGGGCCAGCACTCGCTCTGGCCGGCCACCGTCGGCGTGCCGGGCGGCTGGACCGTCGCGTACGGCCCGACCGACCGCAACGCCTGCCTGACGTACGTCACCGAGTGCTGGCCCGACCTGCGACCCCGCTCCCTTGTCGCGGCGCTGGACCGGACCGTTCCGGGGAGTTGAGGAGAAGTCATGCCGTTCGTCGACATCTATCCGATCCGCGCCCCCCTCTCCCACAATCAGGAGTTCCTCTGCCCGTTCGACCGGGGCGAGGCGGAGGGTGCCTTCGGTGACCGACACGTGCTCGTGGCGGGCTGGCGGATCAGTGGCCGGATCGACCTGGACGCCCTGCGCCGGGCGCTCGCCGACGTGGTGGCGCGGCACGAGGCGTTGCGGACGTCGATCCTGCGCGGCGAGGGGCCGCACGCCCAGCTCGTCCACCCGCCGACGATGCCGCCGCTGGTCGTCCGGACGCTGACCCCGGCGCCCGGCGAGTCACGGGACGGACGGGCGGAGCGGTTGCTCAACGAGGTGGACGCGACCCCGTTCAGCCCGTCGCACCAACCGCAGTTGCGGGCCATCGTCGGCCGGTTCGACGACACCGACGCGGTGCTCGTGCTGGCCACCCACCATACGGCCACCGACGCCTGGTCGATGCGGCTGATCATGGAGGACCTGTCCGCACGGTACGCCCGCCACAGCGGGCACCCCGTGCCCGACGACCCGCCGCCGCCCACGTACCGGGAGTTCGCCGCCGAGCAGCTCCGTGGCCTGGAGAGCGAGCCGGTCCGGGCCGCCCGTGCGTACTGGCGGCGCAAGCTGCGCGGCGCGGAGATCCTCGGGCTGCCGACCGACTCACCCCGGCCGCCCGGCGTACCGAACGCGTACGCCGCGCACCGCTTCCTGGTCGAGGCGGGGCTGACGGCGAGCGTGCTCGGGTACGCCCGTGCCACCCGGAGCACACCGTTCGTGGTGCTGTTCGCGGCGTACACAGTGCTGCTGCACAACCGGACCGGTGCGTGGGACGTGACCATTCCGACCTTCCTCGCCGGTCGCTCCGACGAGCGGTTCCAGCGCACCGTCGGCATGTTCTTCTCGTTCGTCCCGCTCCGCACCGACCTCACCGGCTGCGACACCCTGCGCGAGGCCGTCGAGCGGACCCGTCGTACCTGTCTGGAGGCGTACCACCACGAACTCCCGTTCGGGCTGATCGCGGCCGAGGCGCCGGAGCTGACCCGGCAGTTCGCCGACGACAACCGGACGGTGGTCACGTTCGAGTTGCTCCAGTCCGGCTTCGGCGACGCCGATCCGCCGGCCGGAGGGCTGCACGCCACCGAGATCCGGCGGCGGCTGCTCTCGCAGGAGGACAGCTCGCACATCCCCGACGGCGGACTGTGGGCGATGGACCTGCTGCCCTCGGGCGAGATGGTGGGCAGCCTCAAGTACAACCGCAATCTTGTCGACGTCGGCACGGCCGCCGGGCTGGTGGACGACTACCGGCGGGTGCTCCGCGCGGTGGTCACCACGCCTGACGGCCCACTGAAGCAGATCTGAGCAGGGAGAGGCGTATGACAGTGGCCAGGGACGTACCGGCGCACGACTTCCCGCCGCCGCCCGAGCCGGACCTGACCCCGGAGGCGGTGATCGCCCGGGCGGGGGCGATCGCGGCGTCGTTGGTGGACCGGCAGGCGGAGACGGAGCGACGCACGTACTACAGCGAGGACACCCATCGGGAGTTCCTCGACGCCGGCTTCTACCGGCTCATCGTGCCCCGGCGTTTCGGCGGCTACGAGTTCGGTGTGCAGACCCTGGTACGGGTGGCCACGGCGCTGGCCCGCGGCTGCCCGTCCACCGGCTGGATGTACCTGTTCGGGGCGGCGCACGCGCTGGTGGCGGCCTCGCTCTTCGAGGAGAAGGCGCAGTCCGAACTCTTCGCGGAGGGTGACTTCGTCTGCCCCGCCGCAGTGGCGCCGACCGGCACCGCCGCCCGCACCTCCGACGGCGACTGGCTCATCAACGGCACGTGGGGGTACTGCTCCGGGTCGCCATACGCGACGCACTTCATCGGGCACGCGCTCGCGGTGGGTCCGGACGGGCAACCCGCGGAGCCGGTGATGTTCGTGCTGCCGCGCCAGCAGTGGCGGCGGCTCGACGACTGGGGTGGGCAGCTCGGCCTGCGAGGCAGTGGCTCGCATGGCATCGCGGTGACCGACGCGCGGGTGCCCGACCACCACGTCCTTCCGGTGCACCTGAGCCAGCTCAGCGTGACCGGCGGCACGCCCGGCCGGTTGCTGCACGGCAACCCCGAGTACGGCGGCGGTCCGCTGAGCTTCATGCTGCTGGAACTGGGCGCCCTCGCGGTCGGGATGGCCCAGGGCGCGCTCGACGCGTACGAGGAGCTGCTGCGCACCCGGAGCACCATCTTCCCGCCCGTGGTGCTCCGGATGGAGGACCCGGACTACCAGTTTCGATACGGCGAGGCGGTGGGGCTTCTGGCTACCGCCGAGGCCGCCCTGACCGATGCCGTACGGCAGTGGAGCGAGGCGTGCGCGAGCGGGCCGCAGGTCTTCACCCGGGAGACCGAACTCCGGCTCGCCACCATCAGCCGCGAGGTGGTCCGGCTGTGCTGGCGGGCGGTGGAGGGCCACCTCTTCCCGAGCGCCGGCTCCAGCGCGTCCCGGCAGGGCGAACGGATGGAGCGCGTCTGGCGGGACATGTCGATGCTGCACGGTCACGCGGGCCTCTCCACATTCCTGGCCATGAAGGCCAACCGGGAGTTGGCGCAGGCCCACTTCGGTCTGGCCTGAGGCGTACCGACCGGACGCGGACGAGCGAGGGGAGCACGGTGAACGAGGAATCCAAGCGCCCGATGACCGGTGCCGAGTACGTCGACAGCCTGGCCGATGACCGGGAGGTCTACCTCTTCGGCGAGCGGGTGAAGAACGTGACGACCCATCCGGCGTTCCACAACCCGATCAGGATGACGGCGCGACTGTACGACGCGTTGCACGACCCGGTTACCAGGGACGTGCTCACGACCCGTTCGGACGCCGGGGGTGACGGCTACACCCACCGGTTCTTCACCACCCCGCACAGCGTGGACGACCTGGTGGCCGACCAGCGGGCGATCGAGACCTGGGCCCGGATGTCGTACGGGTGGTTGGGCCGTAGCCCCGACTACAAGGCGTCGTTTCTCGGCACCCTCGGCGCGAACGCGGATTTCTACGAGCCGTTCGCGGACAACGCCCGGCGCTGGTACCGCGAGTCGCAGGAGAAGGTCCTGTACTGGAACCACGCCATCGTCCACCCGCCGGTGGACCGCAGTCGGCCGCCGGACCAGGTGCGGGACGTGTTCGTGCACGTCGAGAAGGAAACCGACTCCGGGGTGGTGGTCAGCGGCGCCAAGGTGGTCGCCACCGGCTCGGCGCTGACCCACTACAACTTCATCGCCCACTACGGCCTGCCGATCAAGGAACGCGAGTTCGCTCTGGTCGCCACGGTGCCGATGAACGCGCCGGGGATGAAGTTGATCTGCCGGCCGTCCTACTCGGCGACGGCCGCGGTGATGGGCAGCCCCTTCGACTACCCGCTCTCCTCACGGCTGGACGAGAACGACACGATACTCGTGCTGGACAAGGTCCTCATCCCGTGGGAGAACGTCTTCGTCTACGGTGACGTGGCGAAGGTCCAGCTCTTCAGCGCCGGCTCCGGCTTCCTGGAGCGGTTCACGTTCCACGGCTGCGTACGCCTGGCGGTGAAGCTGGAGTTCATCGCCGGCCTCCTCGCGAAGGCACTGGAGATCACCGGCGCCAGTGAGTTCCGCGGCGTCCAGAGCCGGCTGGGCGAGGTGCTGGCCTGGCGTAACCTGTTCCGCTCCTTGTCCGACTCGGCCGCCCGCAACCCCGTCCCCTGGCACAACGGCGCGGTCCTGCCCAACCCGGAGTACGGGTTGGCGTACCGATGGTTCATGCAGGTCGGGTACCCCCGGATCCGCGAGATCGTGCTCCAGGACGTGGCGAGCGGGCTCATCTACGTCAATTCCAGCGCCGAGGACTTCAAGAACCCGGACATCCGGCGGTACCTCGACCGCTTCGTGCGCGGGTCCAACGGCGTGGACGCGGTCGAGCGGGTCAAGGTGATGAAGCTGCTCTGGGACGCCGTGGGCACCGAGTTCGGCGGCCGGCACGAGCTGTACGAGCGCAACTACGCGGGCAACCACGAGAACACCCGGGTCGAGCTGCTGTTCGCGCAGGCCGCGTCCGGCCAGCTGGACGGCTACCGGGATCTGGTGGACAGCTGCCTGGCCGAGTACGACCTGGACGGCTGGACCGTGCCGGACCTGGCCTCGTACGAGCACTTCCGGCCGGTGCGCAACGAGCTGCTCAACGGGTGATCTGGTGCGCGTGGTCCGCACGCGGAGAGGTGCCGACGGATCACCGTATAACCGACCATATAGGTAGGAAGCGATCATTCGCCTAGACGCAGGTCACCGCCCCGGCGATCCGTCGGGACAACCCGGTCGACACGACCGCCCGGAAGCGCGGGTGACAGTGCGCCACGCCGACAGGAGGCACAGCCAGTGAGAAGCGCAGTGCAACGCGGTGGACCGGACGGAACGGAGGGCGGGCGGGCGGTGAGCATCGACGTTTCGCGGACCGGCAGCCAGCGCCACGTCGCTGACATCTTCAACTCGGCGGTCGCCGCCTGGGCGATCGGCGCGGCCTGGGAGGTCGGCGCGCTGGACGAACTCCGCCAGTCCGGCAAGCTCGACGCCCAGGAGTTCGCCGCGCGGCACGGCCTCGACGGGCCGTCCACCGAAGGCCTGTTCCGGGCCCTCGCCGCAGTGCGGGTGGTGGAGCGCGACGGTTCGACAGTCACCGTCGCGGCGGCCTTCGACGACGTGTACCGCAACCGTGCCTTCGTGCACTGGCTGAGCCGGGGCAGCGCCGAACTGTTCCGCCAGATGCCGTCGATCCTGCGCACCGAGAACCGAACCGGCCGGTTCTACCAGCGCGACGCCGCGGCCATCGCGTACGCCTGCCGGGAGCTTGACGCGCTCTGCTACGCGCCCACGTTCTGGGCGGCGATGGAGCGGGCCCGACCGACCGGGCTCGTCGTCGACCTGGGCTGCGGCAGCGGCGGCCGGCTGTTGGACGTACTCCGGCGCTATCCGGGCACCAGCGGCCTGGGCGTCGACATCGCCCGACCCTCACTCGACGTGGCGGAGCGGGACGCCGCGGCCGCCGGCTTGGCCGACCGGCTCCGGTTCGTGGAAGGTGACGTGCTGCGCCTGGAGCCACGGCCCGAGTTCGCCGAGGTGGAGGTGATCACCTGTTTCATGATGGGCCACGACTTCTGGCCCCGGGACCGGTGCCTGGCCACGCTCAGCCGACTGCGGGAGGTCTTCCCGGCGGCACGGCGGTTCATCCTCGGTGACGCGACCCGCACCTCCGGGATCCCGGACACCGAGTTGCCGGTCTTCACGCTCGGCTTCGAGCTGGGGCACGACCTGATGGGCATCCGTATCCCGACGATTCCCGAGTGGCAGTCGGTGTTCGCGGCGAGCCAGTGGCGGCTGCTGCGCACCAACCGCATCGAGATGACCGTCGGCGAAGTGGTCTTCGAGCTTGCCTGAGCGGAAGAGGAGACGATGAGCACGGTAGCGGCAGCGGTCGGTCGCGCGCTCGCCGACGCTGGCGTCCGGCACGCCTTCGGTGTGGTGGGCGGCGGCAACATCATGGCGGTGGCCGGCCTCACCGAGGGCGGCGTCCGGTACGTCGCCGCCCGGCACGAGGGCGGTGCCATGGCGATGGCGGACGCCTACTTCCGGGCGTGCGGCGAGGTGGCGGTCTGTACGACGAGTCACGGGGCCGGCGTCACCAACGTGGCCACCGGGCTCGCCGAGGCGGCCCGGCACGGCAGCGGCGTGCTGCTGCTCTGCGGAGACGCGCCGACCGGCCACCTACGGCGCAACGACATCGACCAGCGGGCCCTCGTCGACGGCCTCGGCGGGTACGTCGTCCGGGTCGACGACCCGGCGACCGCGCCGGCCAGGGCACGGGCCGCGCTGCGCCTCGCCCGCCGGACGCGCAGCCCGGTGGCCCTGTGCCTGCCGGCCGATCTGTCCCCGATGGAGGCTTCGCAAGCACCCGCCGCACCGGATGAGGACATCGCCCTGAGCACCCAGCCGTCCGCCGCACCCGACGAGCTGGCAGCCCTGGCTGACGCGCTGACCAGCGCCCACCGGCCGGTGCTGCTCGCCGGCCTCGGCGCCTGGCACGCCGGGGCGGCGAAGCCCGTCATGGAGCTGGCCGACCGCACCGGCGCGGTGCTGGCCACCACGGTCATGGCGGCCGGGCTGTTCGCCGAACACCCCTGGTCCGTCGGCACCTGCGGCGGCTTCGCCGCACCGGCGGCGGCGCGGATCCTCGGCCAGGCGGACCTCGTCGTCGCGTTCGGCGCCAGCCTGGATCCGTTCACCCTCCACCACGGGCGGCTGCTCGACCCGGACGCCACGGTGATCCGGGTGGACGTCGCCGCGCCCGGCCCCGGTGCGGTGGGCCGGGTCGTGGTTGGTGACGCCGCCGCCACTGCGGCCGCCCTGCTGGAGAGGATCCCCGACGGGCACCCGCCCGTGCCGTGGCGCGACACGCTGGGCGGCGAGATCGACCGGGCCCGCGCCGGCTGGCTGGGAGAGTCGTACGAGGACGCCGGGACGGCCGAGCAGATCGATCCACGCACCTTGACGCGGGCTCTGTTGCCGCTGCTGCCAGCCGAGCGGACGCTGGTGCTCGACGGCGGACACTTCATCGGCTGGCCCCTGATGAACTGGCCGGTCGGCGACCCGTCGGCACTGGTGTTCATGGGTGCGGCGTTCCAGGCCATCGGTCTCGGCTTCGCCGGCGCCGTCGGCGCGGCGGCCGCCCGCCCGGACCGCACGACGGTGGTGGTCCTCGGCGACGGTGGTGCCCTGATGGGGCTGCCCGAGCTGGAGACCCTGGTGCGTACGGGCGAATCGGCGCTCGTGGTTGTCCACGACGACGCCGCGTACGGGTTCGAGGTGCATCTGTACGGTCCGCGTGGCGCGGACCGCAGCACCGCGTCGTTCACCGAGACCGACTTCGCCGGGGTGGCCCGGGCGTTCGGGGCCACCGCGGTGACCGTGCGGAGCGTGACCGACCTGGACGCCGTGCGGGCCTGGCGGGACCGGGGTCGTCCCGGGACGCTGGTGGTGGACTGCAAGGTGGCGCGCGGCGTCGTCGGGCAGTTCCTGGCCGATCTGATCGCGGCGCACTGACCCGCGGGATGCTCCCGATCAGCGCAGCTCGGTCGCGTGCGGTGTGACATCGTCGCGGAACCGACCCTCGGGGTCGACCCGGCTACGGACCCGGTCCACCGCCGCCACCGCCGCTGTGTCCAGGTGGCCCTGCGGGGCGCCCACATGCTCCACGAAGGACGGAACGGTCCGGCCGGTGTCCCAGGGTGTGAGGGCGACCCGCACGGTGTCGCAGTGGGCGCGGATCTCCTCCGGTGTCGCCGCGAACGGTGCTGCCGAACCCGCGTAGGAGTAGGCGGCCGTGACATGGGCGAGGGCGCCGCCGGCGGCGGGCCGCCGCGCGTACGCCCCGCCGAGCTGGCGTAGCCCCGCCACCACCAGAGGCGAACCGGAGCCCTCCCCGGTCACCGCCAGGAACCGCCGTAGCCCCTGGTCGCCGAGGTCGTGCAGCAGCAGGTGGTCACCGATCACCGGTAGCGGCTCGGTGGGTTCCAGGTGTGCGGCCAGCACATCGCCGGGCCCGCTCTCCTGCCAGGCGTCGAGAATCGGCTCCGCCACGGCCCGCAGTGGGGCCAGCAACGCCTCCACCACATCGCGGGCGGCCGACACATCCGTGGGGCCGGGCGCGAGCACCGCCCCGTCGACGACCAGCATCGGGCCGGCGTTCAGCGGGGGCGGGACGTCCGGTGGAAGGGACAGGAGGCGTACCGAGGTGGTCGCCTCCGGCGGCGCGGTCAGCGTCCAGTCCCGCCACCGCGCCAGCAGGTCCGCGGCGTGCCGTGCGGACCAGTAGGTGGCACCGGTGATGACCCGGTGTGCCGGAAAGAGGGCGATCTCGACGGCGGTGACCACTCCGAAGCCGCCACCGCCGCCGCGCAGCGCCCAGAACAGCTCCGCGTCGTGGTCGGCGTCGACGCGCCGCACCGTGCCGTCGGCGGTCACCACGTCGACGGCCCGCACGGTGTTGACGGCGAGGCCGTGCAGCCGGCCGTACAGGCTGAGCCCGCCCCGGAGCAGGTAGCCGACCACGCCGACGGTGCCCGCCGAGCCGTGTGCCGCGGCCAGCCCGTACGGCGCGGCCGCCTCGACCACCTCCCGCCAGCGGGTACCGGCCGGTACCCGGGCCACCCGGCGGTCCGCGTCGACCTCGACGCCCCCGGCAAGCTCCGTCCTGATCAGCAGCGCCCCGTCCATCGGGGACCCCGCCGCCGCCCCGTGCCCCGTGGCGTGCACCCGGACGGACAACTTCTCCGCCTCGGCGTAGCGCAGGGCGGCCTGTACGTCCGCCACCGAGCGGGCGGTGAGCGCCACCATCGGCTCGGCGGGCGCGGCCAGGTTGAACACCCGGGTCGCCGCGGTGTACGCCGGGTCACCGGGCCGGGCGACGGCGGCGGGATGCGGGTTGATGCTCATGCCGTGCGTCCTTCGTCGAGGGTGCGGCCCGTGGCCGGTCGGGACCGGGATCGGCTCAGCGCGGCTGGGCGAGCGTCGTCGGCGGGTCAGCCGGTTGCGGCCCGGCCGGCGAGACCGGCGCGGACGGCCGCTCCGCGGGCCGGTGTCGGCGGCTGGTGGCGAACCGGCTCATGACCGGCCGTTCGACCGTGGAGTACAGCAGCCAGGACAGCACCAGTGTGATCGCGAAGAGCCCGACGATCAGGGCGACGGCGGCGGGGGTGGACCAGCCGGTGAGCGAGTCCAGCTGCGACCGGACGGTCATGATGACCATGTAATGCCACAGGTAGAAGGCGAATGACACGTCGCCGAGCCAGACCAGCGGACCGCTGGACAGCCACGACCCCTGCCGCCGCGTGTCGGAGACCGCGCCGGCCGCGATGACCAGAGCGAGCGGCAGGGCCATGATCGCGGCCAGCCGGAACGCCGGTGGGAAGAAGGAGCTGAGCGCGTAGGCGCCGATGGCCAGGGCGACCGCGCCGCCGAGGTCCAGCGGCAGCCGGCGGCCGGCGAGCACGATCCGGGCGAGCAGAATGCCGAGGACGAACTCCAGCATCCGCACCGGCGGGAACACCTGGATGAACCACAGTTCCCAGGTCGTGAGGCCCACCTGCGGCACCGGCGGCTCGGCCGGCAGCAGTCGGGCCAGGAACGGTACGGCCACGATGAGCGCCACCACCGTGAGGGCTGCGGCCCACAGCCGCTCGGGCCGGATGCGGTCGATGGCCCGGGCCAGCCACGGGAAGCAGAAGTAGAAGAAGACCTCGCAGGCGAGCGACCAGGTGACGAGGTTGACGCTGAACGCGATACCCAGGTCGTGCGGCCAGGCCTGCACCAGCGTGGCGTTCAGCACGGCCGGCCAGAACTCGACCGGGCTGACCCCGAAGGTGGTCACGCCGTACGCGATGAGCAGCACGGACACCACGAACACCAGCAGGTGGTTGGGGTAGATCTTGAACAACCGGCGCCGCCAGAAGCGAGGGGCGGTGTCGGTCGGGCGGCGTGACCAGGCGAGGACGAAGCCGCTGAGGATGAAGAAGAAGCTGACGCCGGAGTTGCCCTGCGCCACGATGGCCCGGAACGTGCCGAAGTCGTCCGCCGAGCTGAACAGGTTCGCGAAGGTCGTGTGGTGCAGGAAGACCATCGCCGCGGCGATGAAGCGCATCCCGGTCAGCGTGGGCAATCGGGTGGGTACGACGTCCGATCGTGTTCCGGCCTGTCCTGTCAACTCAGTCATGGCGTTCCCCCCTGCTGCCCGGGTGGCCGGGCGATCGGCACCGCGTCCGGTCCCGACCCTGGCAGCGGTCGCGCGGTTACGCACCTTCCTGATTGCGGTCTTTGGCCCGTCCGTAGGCGGTCGGAGACGGCGGACCAGGCGGCCGGACAGCACGACGGGAGATGCGCGCCGCCACTCCCGCCCCGAAGGATTCCTCTGGGGCCCGGCCGTCCGGTGCGCCGCGATCGGCAGGGGGAGCGCATGCCTGAGAAGACAGTGATCCACGTGTGGATGGCCGACCTCACCTTCCCGCACTACATGGACCGCCTCTGGGCGATCGGGGAGCGTTTCGAGGCCGCCCATCCGGAGTACGAGGTCCGCATCGAGGGGCTCGACTTCCGTACGCTGCCACTGCGCATCGCGCAGGCCAGCGCCGAGGGGCGGGCACCGGCGTTGGCCGAGTTCTACTTCACCGTCACGCAGGCCGCGTTGGATGTCCGGGACGCGTCCGGCCGCCCACAGTTCACCTCGCTGGAACGGGCCGTCGCCGGCCGCAGTGAGATCCTCGGCGAGCCGGTGGTGATCGACGACCTCGTGCCCGCCGTGCGCGCGTACTACAGCGTGGACGGTGAGCTGATGTCGATGCCGACGGCGGGCACCACGCCACTGCTGTACGCCAACCGGCAGCTGCTCGACGCCGCCGGGATCACCCGGCTGCCGTCCACCTGGGAAGAGCTGGAGGAGGCGTGCGCGCTTGTCCGGCGGGCGCCGGGCGGGCCGCCGCACGGGATCACGTGGGCCAACCACGGGCTCTGGTTCCAGCAGGCTCTGGCGGTGCAGGGCGGGTTGCTGTGCGACGGCGACAACGGGCGTTCGGCGCGGGCCACCCGGGTCCACCTGGACTCGCCCGAGATGCTGGCGTGGGTGCGGTGGTGGCAGCGGCTGCACGCGGCCGGCCACTATCTGGACACCGGCCGGATCCCCGACTGGTTGGGCACCCTGCGGGCCTTCGCCGAGCAGCGGACGGCGTTCCGGATCAGTTCGTCGGCAGACGTCAACTACACCGCGCAGGCCGCCCGGGAGAATGGTTTCGAGCTGGTGGTGGGGCGCTTCCCGTACCCGGCGGGGGTCCGCTACGCCGGCAACGCGGTGGCTGGCACGTCGCTGTGGCTGGCCGACGGGCTGGACGAGGTCACCCGGGACGGCGCGCTGGCGTTCCTGCAGTTCCTCAACAACCCGGAGAACGACGCCGCGCGACACCGGGCGGACAGCGCGGTACCGCTGACCAACGCCGGGTTCGACCTGCTCGCCGGGCAGGGATGGTTTGATGATCACCCGCACCAGCGGGTGGCGAGCGACCAGCTCAACTCGTACCCGCCCGGGTTGGCCGACGAGCACCGGATCACGTCGGACGGCCAACCGCCGATGTGGGGCGCGCTGTTCGGCGACTTCTCCGGCGCGCAGGACGTGATGACCCGGGCGATGGCGGACGTGCTGGCCCGCGGGGCCGAGCCGGCAGCCCGGTTCCGGCGGGCCACGGCGGAGGCGCAGACCATGCTCGAGGCGTACGCACTGGACTGTCGGCGGGGCGGCCCGGTGGAGCCGCAGAGTCTCCGGGTCGAGTTCTTCGCCGATGCCGAGGATTATTCCGGTGCCGATCTTGAGGACGTGGCGCAGTTGCATAGCTGACGCCAGCCGTCCTTAGCCGGGAAACGTAGGATAAATAGCGCACGGTTGCCCTTGACATTACTTACCGGCCTCAGCAAGATGCTATTTAGTGACGGCATCTTTATGTGAGGCGTGATCCTCATGCCCGACTATGGCACCATCGACATGCCGGTGGCGCCGTGGACCTTTCGTCTCCGCTTTGCGCTGCCGGCGGTTCGAATTCTCGACCAGGACCGCAATCGTGGGGATGCTCATTCGCCCAAGCTGTGACGGGCGTTTCCGTCCCGGACCTGCCGCTGTCGGAACATCTGGAGAGGACGAGAGGTGTGACTTCTGTCGAGGTACCCAAGGCCGGGCGTCGTGAGTGGTTCGGCCTGGTGGTGTTGGCACTGCCGACCCTCATGGTCGCGTTCGACATCTTCGTGCTGCTGCTGGCGTTGCCCAGCCTCGCCACCGACCTGGGCGCGGACGGCAACCAGCAGCTGTGGATCATGGACATCTACGGGTTCATGCTCGCGGGCTTCCTGCTCACCATGGGCAACCTGGGCGACCGGATCGGCCGCCGCAAGCTGCTCTTGATCGGCGCGTCGGCCTTCGGTTTGGCCTCGGTGCTGGCGGCGTTCTCCACGACCCCGGAGATGCTGATCTTCAGCCGGGCGTTGCTGGGTGTCGCGGGCGCCACGCTGGCCCCGTCGACCCTGGCTCTGATCAGCAACATCTTCCAGAACCCGAAAGAGCGGGCCATGGCCATCGGCATCTGGGGCGGCACCTGGACGCTCGGCGCCATCATCGGCCCGGCCGTGGGTGGCCTCCTGCTGGCCAACTTCTGGTGGGGGTCCGTCTTCCTGCTCGGCGTGCCCGCCATGGCGCTGCTGCTCATCGTCGGTCCCACCCTGCTGCCCGAGTACCGCAACACCGAGGCGCGACGGCTCGACCTGCCCAGCGTGGCACTCTCGATGATCGCGCTGCTGCCGTCCATCTGGGGCATCAAGGAGCTGGCCCGGCACGGCTGGGAGGTGCTGCCGCTCGGCTCTCTCCTGGTGGGCCTGGCCTTCGCGGCGATCTTCATCCAGCGTCAGCGGAGGCTGGCCGATCCTCTACTCGATCTGCGGCTGTTCGGCTACCGCGGCTTCAACACAGCGCTCGGCGGTCTGTTCATCTACAGCTTCGTCGGCGGGTCGACCATGCTGTTCATGAACCTCTACTTCCAGCTCGTCGGCGGTCTGTCGACGGTGGAGGCTGGCCTCGCCATGATCCCCGGCGCGATCGCCGGCACCATCGCGTTCGCGATCACGCCGGTGCTGGCCGGCAAGATCCGCCCGGCCTTCGTGATCGCCGGGGGACTGGTCGGCGCCGCCGTGATGATGCTGGTGCTCACCCAGGTCAAGGCCGAGGGGGGCACGACGCTGCTGATC
Source organism: Micromonospora sp. NPDC051543 (assembly GCF_044454415.1). NCBI lineage: Bacteria > Bacillati > Actinomycetota > Actinomycetes > Micromonosporales > Micromonosporaceae > Micromonospora > Micromonospora sp. NPDC051543. The sequence continues at coordinate 84,169 of NZ_JBITDT010000014.1, read as the reverse complement.
GTCGGCTTCTCGATCTTCTCCTTCTTCGGTGTCCCGACGGTGGCGCTCGGCACCAACCTGGTCGTCTCGGCTGCGCCGCCGGAAAAGGGTGGCGTGGTTGGCTCGTTGTCCCAGCTCAGTAACGAGTTCGGTGCCACCCTGGGGGCCGCGCTGCTGGGGACGGTGGGCTTCGCCGTCTACCGCAACCAGGTCGACGACAAACTGCCGGCGGACCTGCCCGACGGAGCGGCAGCGGCGGCGGGCGACAGCCTGGCCGGTGCCGCTGCCGTGCTGGCCAGCCTTCCGGAGCGGGTCGCCGCGGCGGTCCAGGACGTCGCGCAGGCCGCGTTCGCGACTGGTCTGCACGTGGTTGTCGCCATCAACGCCGTGCTCCTCGCGGGGTTGGCGGTCCTCGTGGCCACGACCCTCAAGCACATTCCGCCGTTCGGCACGTCGCAGGGGCCGGGCGCGTCCGGCGCTGACGCGCCGGACGAAGAGCTGTCCCGCCCGCACACCACGCCGATGGTGGCGGCGGAGGACGCCCGGGACTGACCCGGACGGAACGAGGCGTCCCCGTCGGCCCGGGCCGACGGGGACGCTTCATTGCCGCGCCGGACACCGCTGGCAGCGCCGCACGACGGAAGGCCCTGGCCCGCAGACCAGCCGCCACGCTGCCGCTGCTCCGTGGGTCAGTGGACGGGCCCAACGCTGGTCAGCTGCTGGCGCGGGAACCGCTGGTCAGCGGGCGGGCGGTAACCCACGCGCGCACGACTCGGCCCGGCCGCGCAACAGAGTCCGTTCGCGCCCGTTGCCGGTCAGCGATGCCGCTCGGGTGAACTCCGCGCCCGCCTCGGCCAGCCGACCGAGTTTCACCAGCAGATCGCCCCGAACGCTCGGCAGCAGGTGGTACCCCTGCAGGGCCGGCTCTTGCCGTAGGGCGTCAACCAGCGCCAGCCCGACCGACGGCCCGAGCGCCATGGAGAGCGCGACGGCACGGTTCAGCTCGACCACCGGGGACGGCGCCACCAGGCTGAGCTGCTCGAACAGCGCGGCGATCCGTGCCCAGTCGGTCTCCTGGGCGCGGTGCGCCCTGGCATGACAGGCGGCGATGGCGGCTTGGAGCTGGTACGGGCCGGGCGTCCCGGTGAGCCGCTGTGCGCGGTCGAGGGCGGCCAGGCCGTGACCGATCAGTACCTGATTCCACAGCGACCGGTCCTGCTCGAGCAGCAGGACGGGCTGGCCGTCCGGGCCGGTGCGGGCTGGCAGCCGGGAGGACTGGATCTCCAACAGGGCCAGCAGCCCGTGCACCTCCGGCTCCAGCGGCATCAGTTCGGCCAGGATCCGGGCGAGGCGGACGGCTTCGGTGCAGAGGGTCGGGCGCAGCCAGTCGTCGCCGGCGGTGGCCGCGTAGCCTTCGTTGAAGACCAGGTAGATCACCTGGAGCACCGAGGAGAGCCGGGCGTTCCGCTCGGGCCCCTGCGGCACCTCGAACGGCACCTGCGCCTTCGCGAGCTGCCGTTTCGCCCGAACGATGCGCTGACTGACCGTGGACTCGGTGACCAGGTAGGCACGGGCGATCTCGTCGGTACGTAGACCACCGACCACCCGCAGGGTGAGCGCGACCTGGCTCGGCGTGGGCAGCAGCGGATGGCAGGCGGTGAAGATGAGGCGGAGGACGTCGTCGCCGAAATCCGCGTCGAGCACTGCCTCGAAGTCCGGGGTCTCGACCGTGCCGGCGGCCCGTGACTCGTGGCTCAGCTGTTCCAGTTTGCGCTGGTAGCGCTCCTGCCGCCGGAGCAGGTCGAACGCGCGGCGCTTGGCCGCAGTGGTCAACCAGGCGCCCGGATTGGCCGGGACGCCGGAAGTCGGCCACTGCTCCAGAGCGTTGACCAGGGCGTCGTGGGCGATCTCCTCGGCCGTGCCGAGATCGCCGACCACCCGCATCAGGGCGGCGACGAGCTTGGCGGACTCGTGCCGCCAGAAGGTGTCGACCGCCTGCTGGGCGGCCGAGGCGCCGGTTGGCGCCGCCTGCTGGATGACCGGCTCCACGGCCGGGGAATGCTGGGTCGCCGGCTCTGCGGTGAGCGGCGCCCGCTCAGGGACCGGGGTGCCGGGACCTGACGCCGTCGCGACCGGTCGGCGGGAAACAGCCATCGGGCGGCCTAACGGTCGGCGCTGACCGGAACAAAGGCCTGCCGCCAGGCTTCCGGTGTCAGATCCTGCGGGTCGACCAGTTGCCGGATCTCAGCCTCACCTTCCCACCCATTCCAGTATTCGTGGTGAAGCTGAAGAAATCGCATCGACAATTCCACCGCCTCGGATTTGGTGGGCACGTCGATCAGGGCATAACTGGCGATCATTTCCTTGGTTTCGGTGAATGGGCCGTCGGTGACGGTCATACCGTCATGCGATAGACGCACCCGCGCGCCGAGGACGGTCGGAGCGAGGCCTGCGGTCGACACGAGGACCTGCGCGTCGACCATCTCCTCCACGAACTTCTGCATCGCCCGGAGAAGGTCGTCCGGTGGCGGACCCGCGTCGATGTTCTCGGCGGTTCTGAGCAGGGTGAGGAATCGCACCGTTGTCACTCCGTCTCGCTCCGGTCGGCTGGGTCAGCCGACTCCCACCAGGGTAGGGCAGGCGACCCGAGACCTGACCGAACGTCACCGAGGGGGAACGGATCGGTTCGGCCAGGAACCTCGGCGGCACGGATCATGGAGCAAGGGCCCGGTCCTCGGCTCGGTCACTGGGGATGTCCGACGAGGCCGGACCGCGGCCGAGCGTACCGGGCCACCAGACCCGCTGGCCGAGATCGAGGGTCAGTGCCGTGACCAGCACCGACCGGACAATGAAGGTGTCGATGAGCACGCCGAGCGCGACCGCGAAGCCCAGTTCGACGAAGAACACCAGGGGGAGGGTGGCCAGGACGGCGAAGGTGGCCGCGAGGACGAGGCCCGCAGAGGTGATCACACCGCCGGTGGCCCGCAGACCGGTAAGGACGCCCTGACGGGTGCCGTGCCGGATGGCCTCCTCCCGCACCCGGGTCATGAGGAAGATGTTGTAGTCCACGCCGAGGGCCACGAGGAAGACGAACACGAACAGCGGGAACGAGCTGTCGGTGCCCTCGAACCCGAAGACGTGCGTGAAGACGAGCGCGCTGATGCCCAGCGTCGCGGCGAACGACAGCACCACGGTGGCGACCAGCAGCAACGGCGCCACGACCGCCCGGAGCAGCAGCGCGAGGATGACCAGGACGGTCAGCAGGACCAGCGGGATGATGAGCCGGTTGTCGTGCCGGCTGGCGTCGTTGAGATCGACGCCCATCGCGGTCTGGCCACCGACCTTGGCGTCGGCGCCGGGGATCGCGTGCACTGTGGCCCGGACGCGTTCGACGGTCCGCTCGGCGGCCGGGCTGTCCGGCCGGTCGGCCAGGGTGCCCTCGATCGCGGCCAGGCCGTCGCGGACGACGGGCTGGCTGACCTGGGCGATGCCGGGAGTGCCCGCGAGCGAACTCTGCACCGCCTCGGCAGCGCGGGCATTGCCGATCACCACCACCGGCTGGCCGCCCCCGGCGGGGAAATGCTCGCCCAGTGCCCGCTGCGCGGTCACCGAGGACGGTTCGTCGACGAACAGGTTGTCGGTGTCGAGCCCGTTCGCGCTCAACTGGGTCAGGCCGAGCGCCATGATGGCGAGCGCCAGCGTCGTGCCGATCCAGACCAGACGTGGCCGGGCGGCGACCCGCCGACCGACGGCGTCCCAACCGCGGCCGGTGCGGCCGTCGGTCGCGCCGGCTGTCGGCCGTACGGGCCAGAACAGCCAGCGGCCGCAGATCACGAGGAGGGCGGGCAGCAGCGTGAGCATCGCGAACAGCCCGATCGCGATGCCGATCGCGCACACCGGCCCGAGCCCTCGGGTGGAGTTCATCTGGGCGGCGAAGAGGCAGAGCATGGCGGCGGCGACGGTAGCCGCGCTGGCGACCACCGCCGGCCCGACGCGCCGCAGTGCCACGGCCATCGCCTCGTGCCGGTCCTCGTGCCGGCGTAGTTCCTCGCGGTAGCGGGCGACGAGTAGCAGCGCATAGTCGGTGCCGGCGCCGAACACCAGCACCGTGAGGATCCCGACGCTCTGCCCGCTGACGGTCATTCCCCCGTGTTCGGCCAGGAGGTAGATGACCGCCTGGGCGCTCACCAATGCGATGGCCGCCGAGACCACCGGCAGGATCCAGAGCACGGGGCTGCGGTAGATGAACAGCAGGAGGATCACCACGACCAGCACCGACGCGAGCAACAGGGTGGTGTCGAGGCCCTCGAAGGCGGTGGCCGAGTCGGCGTAGATCCCACCGAGCCCGCCGACGTGCACGGCGAGCCCGCCCGTGCCGGTGCCGGTCACCTCGCGGACCCGGTCAAGGGTGCCGGCGATCTCGGTGAACCCGTCGGCGCCCATCCGGATCGGCACCACCAGCTGTAGCGCCTGCCCGTCGTCGGCCGGCAGTGGTCCGATGATCTGCCCGGTCACCCGGTCCACCGACGCCAGCTCGGCGGCGTCGGCGCGGGCCACCGCCTCGTCGGCGGCGGTGATGCCGGAGGGCCGGACGTAGACGATCACGGCGGGCGCCACGTCGGCGGTCTGCAACCGCTGCTGTAGCTCCAGTGCCTGGGTGGACTCGGCGTTGCCGGGGAGCAGGTCGGCGGTGTCGTTGGTCTGGACGGCGGTGAGCTGTCCGGCCAGCGGTCCCAACGCCCCGGCCAGGACCAGCCAGAGCACGAGCACCGTCCACTTGGTGCGCCGGCCGCACACCAGCCGCACGATCGGACCCATCCGTTCCCCCTCGATTCGCACACCGGGAGCCGCCGACTACCGGGGCGACTACTGGAGCGTCGAACTCACCCGCCCGGGATCGACACCGCGGGGGAACTTTTTTCCACGGAACGGTCGGCGGTGGGCCAGACCGCCACGCGGGCTGCCACCGCGACCCGACGGGCGGCCGGGGGTGCCTTGACAGACCCTCTCGGCTCCGCCCAAGATGCAACCGTAATTGTCCGGATCGGCGAAATTCGCGCCGCCGGTGCGGGTACTGTCATTCGCCGACGGGTGCATCCAGACCGGTCCGCAGACTCTTGTCATCACCATCAGCAAAGGGAGTGGAATCGTGGCCAAAGTGGCACTCGCAATGATGGTCTCGGTCGACGGGTATATCGCCGCCGACGACGGCGGCCTCGACTGGATGTTTCCGCACGTGGGCCCGGAGTTGCAGGAGCATGTGATGGCCGGTCTCCAAGAGACGGACACCATTCTCATCGGCCGGGAAACGTACGAGGGAATGGCGTCCACCTGGCCCAACCAGAGCAACCCGGTGGCGGACCGGATGAACGCGTTGCCGAAAGTCGTCTTCTCTCGGACCTTGGAGAAGACCGAATGGGAGAACAGCCGGCTGGCCTCCGCTGACGTGGCCGGTGAGGTGCGCGAGATCAAGCGGCGTGCGCAGGGTGACGTGAAGGTGCTCGGCGGTGGCCTGCTGGCCCAGTCGCTCAGCGAACTCGGGCTTATCGACGAGTATCAGCTCGCGGTGGTGCCGGTCGTGCTCGGCGACGGGCGTCCGCTGTTCGCGGACCCCGCTGAGCTGCGGCTGGAGAGCAGCCGTCGGTACGACAAGGGCGTCATGCTGAACGTGTACCGGCCGGCCTGACCGAACGGCTCACCGACCGGGCCGCCCGCGTGCCGACGGCGCGCCGGCGGCCCGGTGTGCCCGCGTCATTGAGCACGGTGGAAGAAGGCTGCGGAGGGCTCCGCCGTGACACTGGGACAGGCGGTGGGCGTCCGCGTCCGTAATTGACGGACGGGCTGCGCGCGATACGTCCCCGCCCTCTCCTGAAGGGGCGTGCGCATGAGTTCCTCCTCCACTGGTAAAGCCGACTCGAACGGGCAGGACCGACTGACCGACACGAATGCGACAACTGCTGCCGAAGGCCCGGCGCCGGCCGCCGTCGTGGCCCGGGAAGCCAAGCGGGTGCCGGTTTTCGACGGTGTCCGAGGGTTGGCGGCACTGGGCCTGTTGGTGGTCCATGTCGCATTCGCCGGAAGCCTTATCGGTTCGTACGATGTGCCGCCCAGTAATCGTTGGGGTGCCTACATCGTCAACGGCTTCCAGCTCTCGCTCGGTGTCTTCTTCCTTATCTCCGGACTCTTTCTCTACCGCCCGTTCGCGCGGGCGATCATCGCCGGCACGCGGAAGCCGGAACTCGGGCCGTATCTCTTGCGCCGGGCGCTGCGGCTGCTGCCGCCGTACTACGTGATGACGGCCGCCGCGCTGCTGCTGCTGAACTTCAACAGCATCGATTCGGTCTGGTACGTGCTGCGACCGATCGTGCTCATGCAGAACTACGACCCGGTCTGGATGGCCGGTATGGACATCAGCTGGACCGTGCCGACCGAGGTCCAGTGGTATCTGGTGCTGCCGGTGATCGCCTGGTTGTCCGGCAAGTGGGCCCGCCGCGCGCCGGACCCGATCGCCCGCGCCCGCCGGCTGATGCTTCCCATCCCGATCCTGTTCGTCGTCGGGTTCGCCTGGACGGTCTACCTGCACCTGCCGTCGACCGGCCTCTACCCGCCCCAGTACTGGTGGCCGTTCGGGATGGCCGGCAACATCGGCTTCGGCATGATCCTCGGTATCCTGTCCGCGCGGGTCCAGGTGGTGCCGGACCGGATCCCCGCGCTGTTCCGGGCCGCCGCCGCCCGCCCGAACCTGTTCTGGCTGGGCGCGTTCGCGCTGTTCGTCATCAACTGCGCGAAGCCGTTCGGCCGTCCCGGCTACGGCGACTACGACACGATGGCCGCCGCGCTGTTGTTCTACGTGCTGCTGATCGTGGCGGCCTTCCTGATCATCACTCCGATGATCGCGCCTCACGCGAAGTCCCGCCTGATCGACGCGATCCTCGGCAACCGGCCGGTCGTCTACCTCGGACGTGTCTCGTACGGGCTCTACCTGTGGCACTTCGTCGTGCTCAACCTGGTGCTGCGCAACGGCAGCATCTTCGGCGGCGACCCACTTCAACTGGGCTTCCTGCGCGGACGGATGGGGTTCTGGGAGCTGGAGATCACCGTCTTCCTGCTGACCCTGACCGTCGCCACGGTGAGCTATTTCGTCGTCGAGCGGCCGATCCTGAACTTCGGCGAGCGGTACCTGAACGCCCGCAAGACGCGGACGGCGGCCCTGGCCGCGGTCAACCCGGCGGCGCCCAAGCCCGCCACCGAATCGGCCGCTGTCTGAGCTCGCGATCCGCGCGGGCGGAGCGACGGACGGAACAGGCCAGGGCCCGGACCGGAAATCCGATCCGGGCCCTGGTGCCTCATCCCGCCGAACCCGATCCTCCGCTCGGTGATCACCGCTCGCCGGCCGCCGCCTCGGCCGCCAGCCGTCGGCTGATGTCGGCCCGCAGGGACTTCTTGTCGACCTTTCCGACCGTGGTGATCGGGAGCGAGTCGACGGCTACCAGTCGGTCCGGGAGCTTGAAGTGGGCAACGCCCGCCCGCTCCATGATCGCCCGGATCGCGGCCAGTTCGACGGTCCGGTCGCCATCGGGGACCACGTAGAGGCAGATCCGCTCGCCCAGCTGCGGATCCGGCATCGCCACGGCCGCCGCCAGGCGTACCCCGTCGACCTGGTACGCGAAGTTCTCCACGTCCTCGGCCGAGATCTTCTCCCCGCCACGGTTGATGATGTCCTTGTCGCGACCCTCGACCACCAGGTTGCCGTCGGCCCGTCGGCGGACGATGTCACCCGTGCGGTACCAGCCGTCCACGAAGGAGAATCGGTTCAGCTCCGGCGATCGGTAGTAGCCCCGCGGCGTGTACGGCCCACGGGTGAGCAGGACGCCGGGCTCGCCGTCCGGCACCGGCCCGCCGTCCTCGTCCACCACCCGGATCTCGTCGTCCGGGCAGATCGGCCGGCCCTGGGTGTGCCCCACCACCTCCGGTGGGTCGTCCGGCCGGGTGAGGCACAGCAGGCCCTCACCCATGCCGTACACCTGTTGTAGCGGGCAGCCCAGGGTGGGGCCGACCCGTGCGGCCACGTGGTCGGCGAGCCGGGAACCGGCCACCTGCAGCAGGCGTACGCTGCTGAGGTCCGCGTCCCCCTCGGTCTCCCGATGCTCCATCCACCGCACCAACGCGGCCGGGACCAGTGAGGTCAGCGTGACCCGCTCGCGGGCGATGAGGTCAAACGCCCGTTTCGGCGCCGGCGACGGCGCGATGACGACCCGACCGCCGGACATCAGCGTGCCGAGCACGCCGGGCCCGGACATCGGGTAGCCGTGGGCGAGCGGCAGCACCGCGAGGTAGACGGTGTCCCCTCCCACGCCACACAGCCGGGCCGCCTGCCGGGCCATGTAGGAGTAGTCGTTGTGGGTGCGGGCGATGAGCTTGGGCAACCCCGTCGTGCCGCCGGAGAGCAGGAACAGCGCGACGGAGCGCGGGTCGGGCGCCGCCTGGTCGAGCTCACGTCGCGCCGTGGCCGGGTCCTCGGCCGGAGCGCAGAGCGCGCTCACATCCACGCTGGGCGCGCGTACGCTGGTGCCCAGCACGAGGACGTGCTCGACGGTGTCGCTCGCCTCGGCGACCTCCCAGGCCATGGCCCGGTGGTCGAAGTCCTTCACCACGTCCGGTACGACGATGGCCCGCGCCTCGGCGTGTGCGGCCAGCGCCGTGATCTCGGCCCGGCGGTGGGCCGGCAGGGCCATCACCGGGAGTACGCCGAGCCGCAGGCAGGCCAGCGTGACGACGACGAACTCCCAGCCGTTCGGCAGTTGCAGGATGATCCGGTCGTCCGGCCGCAGGCCGAGGTCACGCAGGCGCAGCGCGGCGCCGTCCGCTCGCGCGGTCAGCTCCCGATAGCTCATCCGCTGCTCCTCGTCCACCAGGCAGCAGGCATCCGGGTCGGCGTCCGCCGCGTCGTACACGTACGCGGCCAGCGGCCGGTCCTCCCAGTAACCCCTGGTGACGTAGTGGTCGACGGCATCTGCCGGCCATGGGACCGTGCCCGCGCGACTCGGTTGCGTGACTCGATGGGACATGACGGCCTCCCCCTCGATCGGTGTAGCAGCGAACAGCGGCCCGCCGACCATCCGGCGGGCCGCTGCCGGCCTCTTTGCGCAGAGGCTACGGCCGGCTCCCGCCCGTCTCTTCTCCTGGAATGCGCAATGGTCCCCGCCGTTGCCGAGAAGCGGCCGATACCCGCGTTGCGGTAGCGGGTGGGCGCGGCGACGGAGCGCATTCCAGGAGATGCCACCCCGTCATCCGGCCGCCGACGATGTGTCGGAGTTGACCGCCGGATCGGAGTGCGCCGTTTCCGGGCTGGTGATTCGAAAGGAGTGGGCCATGTCCCTGGACACCGAGCTCGACGACGCCGTAGCTGTCATCGGGATGAGCTGCAGGTTTGCCCCAGACCTGGACTCGCCGGAGAAGTTCTGGAAGTTCTTGATCAATGGTCAGAGCCATGTTTCGCAAATGCCCGAAAAACGTTGGGAGCCGTATGCGGCGAGCAGCCCGCAGGCCACCTCGATCCTCCGTCACACCACCCGAACCGGGTCGTTTCTGACGGACATCGAAGGCTTCGATGCCGACTTCTTCGGCATTTCTCCGCGAGAGGCGGCCTTCCTCGATCCGCAGCAGCGCATGATGCTCGAATTGGCCTGGGAAGCGCTGGAGGCGGCGGGGGTGCCGCCTCTGGCGTTGCGGGGGTCGGAGGTTGGTGTCTTCATGGCGGCCAACTCGAACGACTACGGCCGGCGGCTGCTCGAGGACATCCCGCGCACCGGGGCGTGGGCGGTGAACGGCACCACGTACTACGGCATCGCCAACCGCATCTCGTACTTCCTCGACCTGCGCGGGCCGAGCATGGCCGTCGACACCGCGTGTGCCGGTTCGCTGACCGCCCTGCACCTGGCCTGCCAGAGCCTCCGCTCCGGCGAGGCGCCCGTGGCGCTCGTCGGTGGCATCAACATCATGGCCACGCCGGCGCTGTTCGTGGCCCTCGACGCGGCCGGAGCGACCTCCCCGGACGGGCGCAGCAAGGCGTTCGACAAGGCGGCGGACGGCTACGGCCGTGGTGAGGGCGCGGGCCTCGTGGTGCTGAAGCGGTGGGCGGACGCGCGCCGGGACAACGACCCGGTGCTGGCGCTCATCCGGGGCAGCGGGGTGTTCCAGGACGGCCGCTCCGACGGCATGATGGCGCCCAACAGCGGGGCGCAGGAGCACATGCTCCGCCAAACGTACGCCCGCGCCGGCGTGGACCCCGGCTCCGTCGGTTACGTCGAGGCACACGGCACCGGCACGCCGGTGGGCGATCGGGAGGAGGCCCGGGCGCTCGCCCAGGTGTTCGGCGCCAACCGCGCGGCCGGCGAGCCCTGTCTGGTCGGCTCGGTCAAGCCGAACATCGGCCACGTCGAGGCCGGCTCGGGCATCGCCGGTGTGATCAAGACGGTGTTGGCGCTGCGGCACGGGGAGATCCCCGGGAGTCTGCACAGCGAGCCCAATCCGGACCTGAACTGGGAAGGGTCGGGGCTGAGCCTCATCGGCGAGCGACTGCCCTGGTCGGCGGGCGAACAGCCGCGCCGGGCCGGCGTGTCGAGTTACGGGGTCGGCGGCACGATCGCCCACGTGATCATTGAGGAGGCGCCGCCGGTGGGCGCCGAGCCCGAGCCGCAGGCGACCGACGCGCCCACCGTCGTGCCGCTCTCGGCGATGTCCGAGGCGGGGCTGCGGGCGCTGGCCGGCGAGGTGGCCGGCTGGCTGGACGACCACCCGGACACCCCACTCGGCACCGTGGCGCACACCCTGTCCCACCGCCGGTCGCACCTCACCCATCGGGCGGGCGTCGTCGCGGACTCGGTGCCCGAACTGGCGGCCCGGCTGCAGTCCCTCGCCGCCGGGGAGCGCACGGCGGGTCTGATCACCGGCCGCGCGGACGCTGGACAGGTCGACCCGGTGTGGGTCTTCTCCGGTCACGGCGCGCAGTGGCTCGGCATGGGCCGGGAACTGCTGCGCGACGAGCCCGTCTTCGCCGACGCCATGGACGCGCTGGCCGACGTCTTCGCGGCGGAGATGGGATGGACTCCGCGCGAGGCCATCGCCGACGACCGGCCGTGGACGACCGCACGGATCCAGGCGATGACCTTCGCCATGCAGATCGGGTTGGCTGAGGTGTGGCGGCGGCACGGCGTCCGCCCGGCAGCCGTGCTCGGGCATTCCGTGGGGGAGATCGCGGCGGCCGTGGTGGCCGGGGCGCTGGACCTGACGGAGGCGGCGCGGTTCGCCTGCCGCCGGGCGAGAGCGTTGCAACGGGTCGACGGCCGGGGCGCGATGGCGCTGGTCGGCCTGTCGTTCGCCGAGTGCGCGAACCGGCTCGCGGACCGCGTCGACGTGGTCGCCGCGATCTCGGCGAGCCCTCGGTCGACGGTCGTCTCCGGGGACCGGGACGCGGTCGAGGAGCTGGTGACCCGGTGGGGCGAGGAGGGCCTGGAGGCGCGACGGGTGGACACCGACGTCGCGTTCCACAGCCGGCACGTCGACGAGGTGCTGGATGAGGTGGCCGGCGCGGCCGGGGAGCTGCGTGCCACCGCCGCCGAGGTGCCGCTGTACAGCACGGCGCTCGCCGACCCCCGGTCGGACGAGCCGCGCGGGCGCGGCTACTGGACGACGAACCTGCGGCAGCCGGTCCGGTTCGTGCAGGCCGTGGAGGTGGCGATCGAGGACGGTCACCGGCTGTTCCTGGAGGTGTCCTCGCATCCCGTGGTCGCCCACTCGATCACCGAGACCTTCGACCAGCTCGACCTCGGCGAGGCCGCCGTCATCCGTACGCTGCGGCGGCACCTTCCCGAGCAACGGACCCTGCTGGAGAATCTGGCGGAGCTGCACTGCCGGGGCGGGCGGGTCGACTGGGCCGTGGAGCACGCCGACGGCGGGTTGGTGGAGCTGCCGACGATGGCCTGGCAACACCGCCCATACTGGATCTTCCCGCCGGCCGGCACCGACACCGGCGCCGGCGGTGGACACGACCCGGACCAGCACAACCTGCTCGGCGGCCGGATGACGGTCAGCGGCGCACCGGCCCGGCAGGTGTGGCAGACCCACTTGGACATGTCGTCCCGCCCGTACCCGCAGAGCCACGAGGTGGTCGGGGTGGAGATCACGCCGGCGGCGGCGATCATCGAGACGTTCGTCCGGGCCGCCGGGCAGGACGGGCGGCCGCCCGCGCTGAGCGACATCGTGCTGCGTACGCCGCTCGCGGTGGTGCCACCGCGGGTGGTGCAGGTGGTGCTCTCCGAGAACGCCCTGCGGCTGTCGAGCCGAATCATCCACGACGTGACGTCGGCGGACGAGGAGGTCGAGTGGATCACGCACACGACCGCCACCGTCGATCCCGGTGGGCGGCTCGAGACCGGACGGCTGGATGTCGACAGCGTCCGCGCCCGCTGCCCGGAGACGTGGTCGTGGTCCCGGGTGGACGACCTGTTCCGCACCAAGGGCGTCGGCGGCTACGCTTTCCCCTGGGACCTGGACGAGCTGCGGCGCAGCGACGAGGAGCAACTGTCGGTCCTGACCCTGGTACCGCCGCCCGCGCAGCGTTCCGCCAGTTGGGCGCACGTGATCGACGGCGCGCTGACCATCAGCGCGGTCCTCGTCACCCCGGAGAACGCCCACCGGCTGTGGATGTCGTCGCAGATCGGCGGTGTGGTGTTCGACGGCGAGCCGCCGGCGCGAATCACGGTGCACACCCGGCGGGCGGCGCGGTCGCCGGAGGACACGGTCGACGTCCTGGTGTCCGACGACAGCGGCCGGATCGTCTGCGACGTGCGCGGCCTGCGGTTCGCCGCGCTCCAGGACCAGCGGACCTCGGTGGCCACCCGTGACCTGGTGCACGAGGTCGTCTGGCATCCGCTGCCCGCGGTCGAGCCGGTGCGCCCGCTGCGCCGGGTGGCCCTGATCGGTGGTTCGCCGGCCCTGGACACGCTGGCCGCGTCCCTGCAACCGGCGGGGGTGCGGGCCATCCGGGTCGCGTCCCCGGACGACCTCGACGCCGCGCTGTCCGAGCCGGTGGACGCCGTGCTGGTGTCGCCGGACCAGACGGGCGGGCCGACCGAGCAGGCGGCGGAGGAGGGCGCCTGGATGGTGATCCGCACCGCCCAGCAGTTGGCCGCGGTGAGCGGGCAGCCCCGGCTGTGGTGCCTGACCAGTGGCGTGCGGACCGCCCGGGACGAGGCGGCGGTCGCGCACGCGCCACTGTGGGGGATCGGTCGGATCATCGGCGGCGAGCACCCGGAGCTGTGGGGCGGGGTCGTCGACGTGGACGTGCCGGCGACCGCGACGGCGGACCGGCTGCTGCCGCTGCTGGGCCGTCCCGGCGGCGAGGAGGACGTCATCTCGGTGACCGGTGACGGGACGGCTAGTGTCGCGCGGCTCGGGCCGATTCCCCACCCCACCGAGGCGCCCTCGGTGCACTGTCGGCCCGGCGGCACGTACCTGATCACCGGCGGCCTCGGCGCGCTGGGGCTCGCCGTGGCCCGCTGGCTGGTCGACCGTGGCGCGACCCGGTTGCTGCTGGTCGGGCGGCAGGGTCTGCCGCCGCGGGTGGAGTGGCCGGCCGTGCGGGGCGATCGCCTGCGGCAGCAGATCGACGAGGTGCTTGCGCTGGAGGCGCTCGGGGTGACCGTACGGGTCCTGGCCCTGGACGTGACCGACGCCGAGCAGGTGGCCATCGCGCTGGACCCGGCGACGCACGGGTTGCCGCCGGTGCGCGGGATCATCCACGCCGCCGGCGTGGTCCGCGACGCGATGGTCGACAACGTCGTCCGCGAGGACCTACGGGAGGTCCTGCGGCCGAAGGCCGACGGCGCGATGGTGCTGCACCGGCTCTACCCGCCCGGCAGCCTCGACTTCTTCGTGCTGTTCTCCTCGTGCGGGCAGTTCGCCCGACTCACCGGGCAGACCACGTACGCGGCGGCCAACTCGTTCCTGGACGCGCTGGCCGCGCACCGGCAGGCGCTCGGCGGGCACGAGACCCGCAGTATCGGGTGGACTTCGTGGCGTGAGATGGGCATGTCCGACGCGATCGGCAGCACCATGCTGGAGGCCAACTCGCGAGGGCTGGAGGCGGTCACCGCCGCCGAGGCGTTCCGCTCCTGGGCGTTCGCCGATCGGTACGCGTCGCCCTACCAGGCGGTGCTGCGGGTGCTTCCGCTGCCGCCGCACAGCCCCCGCCTGCCGATGTTCCGCGAGCTGACCGCACCCTCCACGTCCCTCGACGCGGCCGACGGTGAACCGGACGTACTGGCCGAGTGGGCCAGCCTGCCGGACCGGGAGTTCCGGGAGCGGGTGAGCGACGACGTACGGGAGCAGGTCGCGGCCGAGCTCAACCTGCTGGCCGAGGAGGTGGAGCTGCGGCGTCCGCTCATCGAACTGGGCGTCGACTCGGTGATGTCGGTGGCGCTGCGGGTCCGGCTCACCCGCCGGTACGGGGTGGAACTTCCCCCGACGATCCTGTGGAACCGGCCCAGCGTGGCGGCGCTGGCCGCGCACCTCGCCGACACCCTCCGGAGCCCGGACGAGGACGAGGAGCCGGCGGACGCGGCGGATCCCGCGCTCGCGTCGGCCTGATGCTCTCGCGCCCTCGCCGCCACCCGTGCGGCGAGGGCGCGACCCGGCGTACGGCACGGATGGAGATGATCGACGGCGTGCAGGAGAGGACGATGGGGAGATGACCGAGGCGCCGCGCCGGCCGGACTTCATGATGGGCAGCGCCGCGCAGCGGCACGCCGGGTACGCGCGGCTGCGCGACTCCGGCGCGGTGCACCGGATCCAGCTCGCCTCGGGGGAGACCGGCTGGTTGGTCACCGGCCTCGATGCGGTGCGTCGGGCGCTGAGTGACCCGCGCCTGCGCAGCCGAACCGGGGCGATCGGCGACCGGCGTTCCCTCTCCCCGCTGCTGCGGCTGAGCCTGAACAGCCACATGCTCAACAACGGCCCGCCGGACCACACCCGACTGCGTCGGCTCATCGCGCCGGCGTTCCAGCGCCGACGGATGCTGGCGTTGCGCGGCCGGATCGAGGAGATCGTCGATGACCTGCTCGACGGGATCACCGAACGGGACGAGGTGGACCTGGTGCCGGAGCTGGCGGCGCCGCTACCGATGCGGGTGCTCGCCCTGCTGCTGGGCATCCCGGCGGACGACATCGGCACGGTGCAGCGGTGGACCGCGACGTTGACGCGGAGCGACCTGCCGCTCGGTGAGCTGGAGACGACGGCCGCGGCGATGCTCGACTACACCCAGGCTCTGCTCGCGGCGAAGGCCCGCCGACCGACTCCGGATCTGCTGTCGGAGCTCGTGGCGGCGCGCGACGGTGGCGACCGGCTCACCGCCGACGAGCTGACCTCGATGGTCGCGCTGCTGCTCGTCGCGGGGCACGAAACCACCGGGAACTTCATCGGCAACGCGGTGCTCGCCCTCCTGACCCACCCGGAGGGCTGGCGGCGGCTGCCCCGCGAGGAGAGCGCGACCGCCGTCGCGATCGAGGAGCTGCTGCGCTACGAGAGCCCGGTGCAGGCGGCGCTGCGGGTGGCCCGGGAGCCGGTGGAGCTGGCCGGGCAGACGATTCCCGCCGGCTCGGTGGTCATCGTCTCCCTCCTCGGCGCGAATCGGGACGTCGCCCGGTTCGCCCAGGCCGACGAGCTGGATCTGGCCCGTGCCGAGAACCCGCACGTCGCCTTCGGGCACGGCATCCACTACTGCGTTGGCGCGCCGCTGGCCCGGCTGGAGGCCACCGTGGCGCTGACCCGGCTGCTCGATCGCTTCCCGGGGCTGCGGTTGGCCGTGCCGGCCGACGCGCTGACCTGGCGGGTCAGCATGTTCATGCACGGGCTCGTGGCGCTGCCCGTACGGCTGGGTGGAGCTGGGGCCGCAGCTGCCGTCGGGCCTCCCACGGCGCAGTCATCCCACCCGCCGTCGTGAGTCTCGGGCGGCGGCCCGGATCGCCCGGAAGTCCCGGTCGCACCCGACCGGGACTTCCGTGGCGTCAGGGGCGCGGCTATGGTACGGGCCTGGGCAGGTCGGGTCGCAGTCGCGCGGCGCCGTGCAGGTAGACGTGCCGTAGCGCCGAGCGCGGCCGGTCCCACTGCACGTGGGCGAGGAGCCGGATCACCCGCGGCATCGCGTCCGGAACTCCGATCTCGCAGGCGCAGAGCAGCGGCACGTCGGTCAGACCGAGCCGCCGGGCCGCCTCGGCGGGGAAGGCGCTGGTCAGATCTGGCGTCGCGGTGAAGAGGACGCTCACGAGCTGCGCGCCGGTGAGCCCGTTGCGCGCGAGCACCTCTCGTAGCAGTTCCTCGGTGGCGGCCAAGACCGAACCCCGGTCCTCACCCTCGGCCTGTGTGGCGCCGCGGATGGCGCCGAACGTTGCCGTCGTGGTGTCCACCGCCGGCGGTCAGGCCGCGGTCGCCGCGAACTGGCCCGGCGCGCGGCCGGGGCCGGACGGGCCGCGGTACGCCTGCGCGATGTCCAGCCACCGCTGCGACTCCGGACCGGTGGCGGTCAGTGCCAGGTCGTCGCGGTGCCGGCGCCGGGTCACCAGGAGACAGAAATCCGACGCCGGGCCGGTGATCCGCTCGGTGGCGTCGGCCGGGCCGAATTCCCAGCGGGCGCCGGAGGGAGCGACCAGGCCGAAGTAGAAGCTCACGTCCGGGGTCTCCAGGCCACGGGCCTGGTAGCCGAAGTCCCACACCCGTACGCCGAAGCCCACGAGGTAGCGGATCCGGTCGGTCAGCAGCCGGTGGACCCCCAGGGCGTCGGCGATGTCCTGCCCGTGCCCGAACAGCTCCATCATGCCCGCACAGGCCAGCACGGCGGGCGGCAGCGGCCGAACCAGCCACGGCACGGTCGCGGTCGCCGGTACGGCGGCAATGGCCTTCTCCGCCGCCGCGCGTTCGGTCCGCCAGCGGGCGAGCAGGACGTCCGGCTCCTCGGCCAGGAACGGGCGCATGGCCGCCTCGACGTTGGCGGTGAAGCTGCCGGAGAGCCGGCCGAGCATTCCGGTGAACGCGTCCGGGTCAGCGGCGGCGAGCCCCGCCATTCGGAACGTCGCGGCGAGGTGGGCGACCTGGTGGGCGATCGTCCAGCCGGGCGCCGGTGTCGGCAGTGCCCACTGTTCGGGCGTCAGCCCGGACACCAGCCGGTCGACGTCGTCGCCGTCGGCCGTCAACGCGCTGATCACCTGGTGGAGGTCGTTCATGGGGCGGCCATCCTCTCGGGGAGCGGTGGTTTCGGGTACGAGAACCAGGGTGGGCAGCACCGGTGAGGGCTGTCTTCTCCCAGGGTGCGGGGCACCCTGCCGGCTTCTCCCAGGGTGCGGGGCACCCTGCCGGGCTCAGGGGGTGTCGTAGGGCCGCCGCAGGTACAGCAGCGCCAGCACGACGGCGACGGCCAGACCGTCGATCACCAGCAGCGTGGCGCTGACCGGGTCGACGCTGTGCCCGTGGCTGGTGACCGCCTGCGCGACGGCCCGCTGAACGGCCGGCGGCGCCGGTGCCGGGGCGAGACCGGTGCCCACGCTGAACCGCACGGTGCCGGTGCTCTCGCCGCCGAGGTCGAACTCCACGTGGTAGGCGATGGTGAAGTCGCCGTTGCCGGTGATGTCGACAGGTAGTCGCAGGGTGTGCCCGTCGACGGTGACTGCGCCGGAGCCGACGTCGGTGCCGTCGGCCGCCAGCACCACGGCGTGGCTGAGGCCGGCGTCGACGCGGTCGACGAATGTGAGCCGGACCGCCCGGGGCGGGGCGGAGAGCGCGGACTGGGCCGGAGGGTCGCTGCCGGACAGGGGGTCGGGTGCGGCCGCGACAACCGCCCCCGGCGCCGCCGTTGTGGCGAGCACGCAGGCGAGCAGGACGGCGGCTGCCAATCGGCCGGCGAGGGCCACCATCTCAGGCCGCGGAGGCCGCGGAGATCGGCGTGGTGCGGGCCCGGGGCCGGGGGGCGCAGCTGCAGGACATCGCCGTCTGCTCGGCGCGGTTCGGCCGCAGGTGCAGGTACATGGCGACGACCATCGGGAGGAAGACGATCGAGTTGTAGAACAGGTGCAGTTCCACCCGGGGGAGGAAGATCTGCGCGATGCTGGTCGGCACGGCGGCGCCGAAGAAGTTCGTGTGCGTCTGGGCCTGGACGAGTAGCAGCAGATGCTCGATGTGGTGCCAGAACTGGATGGCGAGCGCCACCGTCCACCAGCCCTTGGCCCGCCCGACGAATCCGGGCCGGAGCAGGAACAGGCCCACCAGCATCACGATGGCGTACGCGTAGTGCAGCCACTCGGACGACACCAGCCAGGGGTAGAACTGCCCGAGGACGCCGCGAGCCTGCGGCCGGGCGTAGCCGAGGACCCAGATCTGGTACGCCTGCACGAGGTGCTCGGCCCAGTGCCCCACCACGACGAGCAGGAACAGGTTGAGCGCCGCCCGGTGGTGCCGGCCGTTGATCTGTTCGAGCAGCCCGGACCGGGACACGCGGGTTTCCCCTGTGGTCATCTGACTCTCCTCGTCGATCGCAGATAGGCGTCGCTCCGACACTACTTTCCGTGCGCCTGGCGTTCTTCTCCGTTATTGCGCTCGTGGGATGGGCTCACGGGTCGCGCCACTGGGTCCGCCGGTCGCGGCGTGGCCCGCCAGGCGGGAGCTCAGCCGCCCGGAGTCGGCCAGCCAGCGCACCGTGTCGGCGAGCGTCTCCTCGAACGGCCGGGCCGGCCGGCCCCGCAACCGGTCGGTCGGGCCGGAGTCCACCGGGCGGCTCACCGCACAGGTGTAGATGGCCCCGTACTCGGCGGGGAGGTGCACCGGCACGACCAGCTGGGCTGCGCTCACCAGCGCCCCGAGGGGCAGCATCGCCCGGGCTGGCAGGCGACTGGCGGGCAGTCGACGGCCGGTGATCCGGCGCAGCGCGGCGACATACTCGGCGGTGGTCACGTACCGGCCGGGGCCGAGGTAACGACGCGGGCCGAGACCCGGACGCAGCACAGCCGCGTGCAGGTCGGCGGTGTCCCGCACGTCGCCCAGCGGAAAGCCGCCCGTCGGCCAGACCGGCATCAGCCCGCGCAGGGCGTTGCGCAGCCGGGTGATCTGGTCGCCGAGGTGCGGGTCGTGGGGGCCCAGCACGGCCGGCGGATAGGTGATGACGACCGGTGCGCCGTCGGCCTGGTGCCGGCGGGCGATCCGCTCCGCCTCCACCTTGGTGGCGAGGTAGGTCTCGCGCGGTCGACCGACGGGCGAGTCGGCAGTGACCACGGCGGCGGTGGTGGGGAACAGGGCGCCCACGGTCGAGACGTGCACGATCGGGTCCAGCGCGGCGGACCGCGCGGCGGCCAGCACGACCTCGGTGCCGCGGGCGTTGACGGCCCGCATCGCGGCGCTGCGCCGACTGTCGAAGCTGTACACCGATGCCGCGTGGAGCACGGCGTCGCAGCCGGCTACGGCGCGCGCGACCGCGTCCGGGTCGGTGACGTCGCCGCGCACCTCGTCGACCGCGTCCGGATCGACACCGAGCGGTGACAGCGCCGCGGTGACCCGGGCAGCGGACCGGACGAGCAGCCGCACCCGGTGGCCGGCGTGGACCAGGGCCGCGACGCTGTGCGAGCCCAGATAACCCGTACCACCGGTCACCAGCACGAGCATCGTCGCTCCCTCCCTCGACCTCTGCGGCGATTCTCCACCGCTGCGGGACCGGTGACCTTCTTGTGCCGTGCGGCGTGCGGCGGACGGCGGAGGGCGCCGGATCCGGCCGGCAAGCTGGAAGATGCCCGCCGTTCCGACCCGGGCCGACCATGTGGTGGTGCCTGATGGCCAGGTGTTGGAGGAGGTCCCATGTCGTCCCTTGTGGGCGCGCTGCGGAGGCGGATTCTCACGCCGCCGCTGGCCGAGGTGAGCTTCGCGGCCCGGCGGTTCCCGGTGGAACCGTCGCCGGCCACCCGCAGGCTCGAGGTCATTCCCCGGGCGGTGATCTGCGGGTTCGAGTGGGGTGTCGAGGTGAGCGACCTGCGGGAGATCGAAGAGCGGATCAGCCTGATCGATCCGGAGCACGTCGGGTTCGCGTACGAGGGCGTGACGATGGCATTCACCGTCCGGGACGCGATGGGCCGGGGCCGTCGGACCCGGGAACTGCTGCTCGGCCCTGCCGCGCCGCACATCTTCCTCACCTACATCGGCATCGGCTTCGCGATGGCCCGGCTGCCGCGGCCCACCTGGCGCAAGGTGCTGCCGGACCTGCCCGATTCCGCGTACCACCCAACGATGTCCTGGCTGGCGGTCGACGGCTACGGCTTCGACCGCGCCTTCTTCGAGACCGAGCGGTGGGTGGGACGGCAGGAGCGGTCCGCCGCGTATCCGTGGGCGGGCCGGCCAGACTACTTCCACCGGGCGGTGGACCAGGGCATCGGCCGGGCGCTCTGGTTCATCCACGGCGCCGGCGTGGACGGGGTCGACGCCGCCGTGCGGGCGTTCGCCGCCGACCGGCGGCCGGATCTGTGGAGCGGGGTCGGCCTGGCCGCCACCTTCGCCGGCGGCGCCCCGCCGGACGCGCTGACCCGGCTGCGCCGGCACGCCGGAGAGCTGTGGCCGCACCTCGCGCAGGGCTCGGTCTTCGCGGCCAAGGCCCGTGCGTACAGCGGTTTCGTGCCGGCGCACACCGAGGGGGCCGTGGCGGCGCTGACCGGCCTGGCGCTGCCGGCGGCCGTGGCGTTGGCCGACGACAGCACCGTCGTGTTCCGCCCGGACGCGGATGAGCCGCCGGCCTACGAGCAGTGGCGGGCGCGGGTGCGGGGCCAGCTGGCGTCGCGCTCGGCGCTGCCCACCTCCTGAGAGCGCTGCCCGCCTCCGGAGAGCCCTGCCGCCTCCGGAGAGCGCTGCCCGCCTCCTGAGCCCCGCCCGCTGTCGCCGCCCGCGGCCTTTCCGTGCGGTCGGTCGCCCGAGGCCGCCGGAAATCGACCTGGCCGGGTGGGCAGGGCAACTTTGAAGAAGAGCGCAGCAACCGAAAAGTAGATACCCCAAAACGGCACTGGAAAACTCTGGTCCAAACCCATTGCCAGCTATGGGCAGGCCGATTTTGGGGGCACTGTTGTCAACTCCTTGGCGGGCGCTCAGACGTCGCGTTCTGACGCCGAACACATCGAATACCCGGCTTGACGTCCGGGGCTTCCACCAGAAGAACCCTGCCGCCCGTGACCTGCTGGAATCGGTAGGAAGAAACTTCCTCGCCGGCTTCGGATCGGCGGCGGAGGCGGGTGCCCCGCACGAGGTGCAGGAGCCGCTGAACCGGATCGAAAAGCGGTTTCGCGGATTTGCGTACGAAGGGGCGGCAATGGGATTTGCGATTCGCGACGCATTGTCTCCCACGCGTCGGTCCCGAGCCGCGGAATTCATCGCCGGATGCGGCGAGCCACACATCTACATGGCCTACATCGGAATCGGCTGGGCGATGGCCCGGGTACCGCGGCTGCGCTGGTCGGCGATCACCCCGGACGCGCCGCTGCTGCGCTGGCTGGTGCTGGACGGGTACGGCTTCCACCAGGCGTACTTCCGCACCCAGCGGTACGTGCACGACCGGTACCGGGAGGAGCGCTTCGGATGGCCGAAGGACAGCAGCGCCTGGTACGCCGGGCGCGCCATCGACCAGGGCATCGGCCGGGCGCTGTGGTTCGTCGGCGGCACCGATCCCGAGGTCGTCACCACGCTGGCCGACCGGTTTCCCGAGCCGCGGCGCGCGGACCTGTACAGCGGGATCGGGCTGGCCGCCACCTACGCGGGTGGGGCCGAGGAGGCCGAGCTGCGCGCGCTGTGGCGGCACGCCGAGCCGTACCGCCCGAACCTCGCGCAGGGTTCGGCGTTCGCCGCCTCGGCCCGGAAGCTCGCCGACCTGCTGGTGCCGCACAACGACGTGGCGACGCAGGTGTTCTGCGGCCTGCCGGCGCGGGACGCGGCGGCGCTGAGCGACCGGGCGCGGCCCACCGGCCCCGCCGGCCGTACACCGGCGTACGAGGTGTGGCGCCACACCCTCACCAATGAGTTCGTGTCGAGCGGAAGGGTCTGAGCACATGTCGCAAAAGGTTGGCTGGCTGCGGAGGCAGTTGGCGGGGATCGTCGCACTGGTGGTGGTCGGCGGCCTGTTCCTGTCCGCCCGGCTGCCCGGCGCCTCCGCCGCGGAACTCAACAGCCTGGCGAGCGGGTACGGCTTCGCGGCCACCTCGATCGCCACGCCGGGTGGCTACCCGGAGCAGACGATCCGGCGGGTCAACAAGGCGTACCGCGAGATCGACGCGTGGATCTCCTCGGTCGGCGCCGGCGTCGCGATGAACGACCTCGACGGAGACGGGCTGCCCAACGACCTGTGCATCACCGATCCGCGCATCGACCAGGTGGTGGTGACGCCGGTGCCCGGCGCGGCCGCCGACCGGTACCCGCCGTTCGCGCTGAACCCGGCGCCGCTGCCGATGAACGACGTGATGGCGCCGATGGGCTGCGTGCCGGGTGACTACAACGAGGACGGGCGGATCGACCTGCTCGTCTATCTGTGGGGCCGGACGCCGATCGTCTACCTCGCCCGGACGGGGGCGACCGCGCTGACGGCGGCCGCCTACCGGCCGGTCGAGCTGGTGCCGGGTTCGGCCGGCGGTCGGTACGACGGGCCGCAGTGGAACACGAACGCCGCCAGCGCGGACGACTTCGACGGCGACGGGCACGTGGACATCTACATCGGCAACTACTTTCCGGACGGTCCGGTTCTCGACGACACCAAGGACACCGGCGTCACCATGAACCGCTCGATGTCCAACGGCCTCAACGGCGGAGAGGACTACTTCTTCCGGTTCACCGCCGGCAGCGGCGGCACCGACCCCACCGTCGAGTTCCAGCGGCACAACAACGTGCTGCCCCGCGCGGTCTCGAAGGGCTGGACGCTGGCCTCCGCCGCCAACGACCTCGATGGCGACGCGCTGCCCGAGCTGTACCTGGCGCACGACTTCGGCCCGGACCGCCTGCTGCACAACCGCTCCACGCCCGGGACGTTCCGCTTCGAACTGGTCAACGGTGTGCGCGAGGCGCTGGTGCCGAAGTCCAAGCGGGTCGGCGCCGACTCCTTCAAGGGCATGGGCGTCGACTTCGGTGACCTCAACGGTGACGGGCTCTACGACATGTACGTCAGCAACATCGCGGCGAGCTTCGGGCTGGAGGAGAGCCACTTCGCCTTCATCAGCACCGCCAAGGACCAGGATGACCTGCGCGCGAGCCTGGACGACGGCGTGGCGCCGTACGCCGACCGCAGCGCGGATCTGAGGCTCGCCTGGTCCGGCTGGGGTTGGGACGTCAAGTTGGCGGACTTCAACAACAGCGGCGACCTGGTGGTGGCGCAGACGACCGGATTCGTCAAGGGGGAGGTCAATCGCTGGCCGCAGCTGCAGGAGCTGGCAATGTCCAACGACGAGCTGGTCTCGAACACCCTCTTCTGGCCGCACGTCACCAGCGGTGACGACATCGGTGGCTCGCAGCGGCTGCACTTTTTCGTGAAGGACTCCGACGGCCGGTACCAGGACGTGGCCGGCCAACTGGGGCTGGCCGTACCGGTGCCCACCCGGGGTATCGCGACCGGCGACGCCGACGGCGACGGCCGGCTCGACTTCGCGGTGGCCCGCCAGTGGGACGCCCCGGTCTTCTACCACAACACCGGGCCGTCCCAGGGCTCCTTCCTGGGCCTGCGGCTGACCCACCCCGCCACGTCAGCGGAGGCGGCCGCACCCGCCGGGCTGGCCGCACCCGGATCCCCGGTGGTCGGCGCCCAGGTCACCGTCAAGACACCGGACGGACGCACCTTCGTCAGCCGGGTGGACGGCGGCAGCGGGCACGGGGGCAAACGCAGCCAGGACGTGCATATCGGCCTGGGGGACGCCGCCGGACCGCTCGAGGTGCACCTGCGCTGGCGGGACCGCGGCGGCCAGGTACGTGAGCAGGACCTCCGACTCAACCCGGGCTGGCACGCGCTTCAGCTCGGCAGCAACGCCCAGGAGAGGTGAGACCGATGGTTCAGGCCACAATCAGCCCGCCCCGGCACGACCCGAAAGTGAACAAGGCGCTGCGCAACTTCGCCATCTCGATCACGGTGTTCAACATCCTCGGCTACACGGTGTTCGGCTTCGAGCAGGCCTGGACGTGGCCGTTCATCGCGCTCGCCACCGGCTACGGCCTGGAGATCGTGCTGGAGATCATCGGGGCCCGCAGCGAGGGCCGGCCGGCGCGGTTCCGGGGCAACGGGATCCGTGGGGTGATCGAGTTTCTCTACCCGGCGCACATCACCAGCCTGGCGCTGAACATGCTGATCTACGTCAACGACCAGGTGCTGGCGATGATGTTCGGCGTCGCGGTGGCGATCGGCGCCAAGTGGGTCCTGCGGGCGCCCGTCCGAGGTCGGATGCGGCACTTCATGAACCCGTCGAACTTCGGCATCACCGCCATCCTGCTCGTCTTCCCGTGGTCGAGCGTCGCTCCGCCGTACCACTTCACCGAGCACCTGACCGGGGCGTGGGACTGGGTGCTTCCGCTGGTCATCATCTTCGGCGGCACCATGATCAACGGGATGCTGACCGGCCGGATGTGGCTGATCCTCGGCTGGGTCTCCGCGTTCGCCCTCCAGGCGATCGTCCGGGGCCTCGTGCTCGACACGTCCATCCCCGCCGCCCTGGCGATGATGACCGGCGTCGCGTTCGTGCTGTTCACCAACTACATGATCACTGATCCTGGTACTACCCCGCCTCGGCCAGCGGCCCAGGTCGCCTTCGGCGCCGGTGTCGCCGTCGTCTACGGCGTGCTCACCGGCATGAGCATCCCGTACGGGATCTTCTTCGCCACCGCGATCGTCTGTCTGATCCGCGGCGGCTACCTCTGGGCTCTGCACTTCGCCAACCAGGCACGGCTGGAGCGCGAGGCGGCGGAGCGTGCCGCACCGCCGCAGGTGACCGAGCCGGACCGGCCCGACCCGTCCAGCAACGGCAGGGACACCTCCGGCCGGGAGTCCGCCGACAGGGAGGTCGTCCGCGCATGAACCGGATCGCCATCGTCGGCATGGCGTGCCGCTACCCGGACGCCGCGTCGCCGCGAGAGCTCTGGGAGAACGCCGTCGCCGGCCGCCGCGCATTCCGCCGGCTGCCCGACGTGCGGATGAACCTGGAAGACTACTGGGACGCTGATCCGGCGGCTCCGGATCGGTTCTACGCACAGACAGCCGCGGTCATCGAGGGGTACGAGTTCGACCGGCTCGCCTACCGCATCGCCGGCAGCACGTACCGCTCGACCGACCTGACCCACTGGCTCGCGCTGGACATGGCGGCGCTGGCCCTCGCCGACGCGGGTTTCCCTGCGGGGCAGGGGCTGCCCCGCCAGCGCACCGGAGTGGTGGTGGGCAACACGCTCACCGGGGAGTTCTCCCGGGCCAACCTGATGCGGCTGCGTTGGCCGTACGTGCGGCGTACGCTCGCCGCCGCCCTGAGCGCCCACGGCTGGGAACCGCAGCAACTGGCCGCGTTCCTCGCCGACTACGAGACCAGCTACAAGAGCCCGTTCCCGGCGGTGGACGAGGACACCCTGGCTGGTGGGTTGTCCAACACCATCGCCGGCCGGATCTGCAACTACTTCGACCTCAACGGCGGCGGCTACACCGTCGACGGAGCCTGCTCGTCCTCACTGTTGTCGGTGGTGACCGCCTGCCGGAATCTGGCCGATGGAGAGCTGGACGTGGCCCTCGCCGGTGGGGTGGACCTCTCGATCGACCCGTTCGAGATCATCGGCTTCGCCAAGACGGGCGCCCTGGCCCGCTCCGAGATGCGGGTCTACGACCGCGGCTCCAACGGGTTCTGGCCGGGCGAGGGCTGCGGGATGGTGGTCCTCATGCGGGAGGCCGACGCGCATCGGGCCGGGCACCGGGTCTACGCCACGATCGCCGGCTGGGGGATCAGCTCGGATGGCAAGGGGGGCATCACCCGGCCCGAGGTGGACGGTTACCGGCTGGCACTGCGTCGGGCGTACGAGCGGGCAGGCTTCGGCATCGACACCGTCTCCCTGTTCGAGGGGCACGGCACCGGCACCGCCGTCGGCGACGCCACCGAGCTGCGCGCCCTGACGCTCGCCCGGCGGGCAGCCGATCCAGCCGCCGCGCCGGCCGCGATCAGTTCCATCAAGGGGATGATCGGGCACACCAAGGCCGCCGCCGGTGTCGCCGGCCTCATCAAGGCGACGCTGGCCGTCTACGAGGAGGTGCTGCCGCCTTCGGTTGGCACGGTCGCCCCGCACGACCTGCTGACCGGGGAGGACACGGCCCTGCGCGCGCTACGCAAGGCGGAGCCGTGGCCGGACGGGGCACCGGTACGGGCCGGGGTCACCGCCATGGGATTCGGTGGCATCAACACGCACCTCGTGCTCGACCAGGGCGGACACCCCCGGCGTCGGGGCACCCGGGACGCCAGCTTCCCGGCGCTGGCCGCCTCTTTCCAGGACACGGAGCTGCTGCTCGTCGACGGAGCCTCCACCGGGCAGCTGCGAGAGCGGCTGACCCGGCTCATCGACTTCGTCCCGCAGCTCTCCTACGCGCAACTGGGTGACCTCGCGATCACCCTGCACGACGAGCTGCGGGACCTGCCGCACCGGGCAGCGGTCGTGGTCTCCTCACCGCAGGAGGCGCAGCGGCAACTGCGCGTGGTGCGGGACGTGCTGGACACCGGCGAGACGAGCCTGCTCGCCGCGGACGGGCGGGCCTTCCTGCACCACGTCAACGGACCGGGGCGCATCGGATTCCTCTTCCCCGGCCAGGGCTCCGGCCGCGGGACCAGCGGCGGCGCGCTGCGGCGGCGCTTCGCGGAGGTGGAGCAGGTGTACCTGCGGGCCGACCTGCCGGTGAGCGGGGACATGGTCGCCACCGCGGTGGCCCAGCCGCGCATCATCACCGGCTCGCTGGCGGGCCTACGGGCGATGTCCCAACTCGGGCTGAACGCCTCGGTGGCGGTCGGCCACAGCCTCGGGGAGATCGCCGCGCTCCAGTGGGCGGGCGCGATGGACGAGGAGACCGCCATTGGTCTGGCCGGGCTGCGGGGCGCGACGATGAGCCGGCACAGCGCGTCCGGCACGATGGCGAGTATCGGCGCCACCGCGGACGTCGTCCGGCTGCTGCTGGCCGGCCAGCCCGTGGTGATCGCCGGCTACAACGGTCCGAACCAGACCGTCGTCGCCGGCTCGGTGCCCGCGATCCAGGCGGTCTGCCAGCGAGCCCGGGAGGCGGGGCTGAGCTGCGCCCGCCTCTCGGTGTCCCACGCGTTCCACTCCGATCTCGTGGCGCCCGCGGCCGATGCGTTCGCCGACGCGCTGCCCACCGACCGGTTCGCTCCGCTCGGCCGGCGGGTGGTCTCCACGGTCACCGGCGAGGTGCTGGCACCGGAGACCGACCTCGCCGGGCTGCTCCGGCGGCAGATCACCGAGCCGGTGCTCTTCTCCCAGGCGGTGGCGCTCGCCGGCAAGGACATCGAACTGTTCGTCGAGGTCGGCCCCGGGCAGGTGCTCAGTCGGCTGGCCGCGGAGATCACCGACGTGCCGGCCGTCGCGCTGGACACCGACGACGAGTCCCTCGGTGGCCTGCTGCGGGTGGCCGGCGCCGCCTACGTCATCGGCGCGTCCGGTGATCTGCGGCGGTTGTTCGAGAGCCGGGTACGGCGGCCGCTGGACATCGACGCCGAGTTGCGGTTCTTCGCGAGCCCCTGCGAGGCGGCACCGGCGATCGAGGCGGGCGTACGCGCCCTGCCGGCGCCCGCCCGGCCGGTAGCGGACGCCGCAGCCGGCCGGACGCCCGGCGTGGCCGAGCCGGCCATCGAGGTGCTGCGGCGGCTGGCCGCCGCGCGCGCCGAGTTGCCGATCGAGACGGTTCGCCCCGACAGCCTGCTCCTGGACGACCTGCACCTGAGCTCGATCACGGTCGGGCAGTTGGTGAACCAGGTGGCCCAGGAACTCGGCCTGTCCGCCACGCAGGCGCCGACCACGTTCGCCACCGCAACCGTCGGCGAGCTGGCTCAGACCCTGGACGAGCTGACCGCCACCAGTGGCGGCGGACCGGCCGCCCCGACCGGCGCGGACGTCGCGGGCGCCGCACCGTGGGCGCGGGCGTTCAGCGTCGAGCTCACCGAGCTGCCCGAACCCCCGGCAGCCGCGCCGGAGGCGGACGGGCCGTGGCTGGCGTACGCCCGCAGGGACCACCCGCTGGCGGGGGCGCTGCGCGCGGCGCTCGAACGGGGCGGGGTCGGCTCCGGCGTCCTGGTCTGCCTGCCCGAGGAGTGCACCGAGGCGGACCTGGAGCTGGCGCGGCAGGGGGCGAGGGCGGCGCTGACCCGTGCGGCGGGCGACCGCTTCGTCCTGGTGCAGCACGGCCGTGGGGCGGCGGGCCTGGCCAAGACGCTGCGACTGGAGGCGCCGTGGGTACGCACGACGGTGGTCCACGCGCCGGCGGTGCCGGAGAGCGTCGACCGGATCGTCGCGGAGGTGGCCGCCACCACCGGCTTCACCGAGGTGCTCCTCGGTCCGTCCGGTGTGCGGCGGGTGCCCACCCTGCGCGCGTTGCCGGTCGGCCCGGCGCGCGTCGCGCAGCCGCTCGGCGCCCAGGACGTGCTGCTGGTGACCGGCGGCGGCAAGGGCATCACGGCCGAGTGCGCGCTGGCCGTCGCGGCGGACACCGGCGCGAGCCTCGGCCTGCTGGGCCGCTCGGATCCGCAGGGCGACGCGGAGTTGACGGCGAACCTGCGCCGAATGACCGACGCCGGGGTACGGGTGCACTACGCCCGCGCCGACGTCACCGATCCCGCCGAGGTACGCCGTGCGGTGGCCGAGGTGACCGCGGCACTGGGTCCCGTGACCGCCGTGCTGCACGGCGCGGGCGGCAATGTGCCGGCGGCACTCAGCAGCCTGGACGCGCAGGCGTTCCGGCAGACGATCGCTCCGAAGATCGACGGCCTGCGGGCGGTGCTCGACGCTGTGGAGCCGGAGCGCCTTCGGCTGCTGGTGACGTTCGGCAGCATCATCGGCCGGGCCGGCCTACGGGGCGAGGCGCACTACGCGACGGCCAACGAGTGGCTGGCCGAGCTGACCGACCAGTTCGCCGCGGCGCACCCGCTGTGCCGCACGCTCTGCCTGGAGTGGTCGGTGTGGTCGGGAGTCGGCATGGGCGAGCGGCTGTCGGTCGTGGAGGGCCTGTACCGCGAGGGGGTGACCCCGATCTCGTTGGACGCGGGCGTGCAGATGATGCGGCGCCTGGTGGCGGATCCGGAGGTGCCGAGCGTCGTCGTGGTGAGTGGCCGGACCGAGGGCATCGACACCGTCCGCCGCGAACTGCCGGAGCTGCCACTGCTGCGGTTCGTGCAGCAGCCGCTGATCTACTACCCCGGGATCGAGCTGGTCACCGAGGTCGAGCTGAACGCCGGCACCGACCGGTACCTGACCGACCACCTGCTCGACGGCAACCTGCTCTTTCCCGCCGTGTTCGGCCTGGAGGCGATGGCCCAGGTGGCGACCGCGGTGACCGGGCGAGGTCCGGTGCGGGCGCTGGAGCGGTTGGAGTTCCGCCGGCCGATCGTGGTGCCGGCCGACGGCGGAACCACCATTCGGATCGCGGCCACGGTCACCGGAGACGACACGGTCGCGGTGACGATCCGCAGTTCGGAGACCGGCTACGCGGCCGACCACTTCGCGGCCGAGCTACGGTTCGGCACCGACCCGGTGCCGGCCGGTCCGCCGGAGCAGGTCGCCGGGGACGTGCCGCCGGTGCCGTTGGACCCGGCCGCCGACCTGTACAACGGGTTGCTGTTCCAGGGTCCCCGCTTCCACCGGCTGCGCCGCTACCACCGGGTCGCGGCCCGGCACGTCGACGTCGACGTGGCGAGCGATGCCACGGTCGACTGGTTCGCCGCCTACCTGCCGGGCGAGTTGCTCCTCGGCGACCCCGGCACGCGCGACGCGTTGATGCACGGCAATCAGGTGTGCGTGCCGCACGCCACGCTGCTGCCGGCCGGCATCGACCGGATCCTGCTCGGTCCGGACCGCCCGTCCGCCGCGACGGCGCTGCGGTTCTCGGCTACCGAACGGGCGCGTGACGGCGACACCTACACGTACGACATCGCGGTGCGGACCGCCACCGGCGAGGTGGTGGAGCGTTGGGAGGGTCTGCGTCTCCAGGCGGTGCGCAAGGGCGACGGGCGCGGCCCGTGGCCCGCCGCCTTGCTCGGACCGTACCTGGAACGGGTGCTCGACGACCTCTTCGACGCGCGGATCGCGGTCGCCGTGGAGCCGGCGGCACCGACCGGCGCCGACACCGGGCAGCGGCGGCGGCACAGTGCCCTGGCCGCGGCCCGCGCGCTGGGCGAGCGGGTCGAGATCCGGTACCGGCCGGACGGCCGACCGGAGATCCCGGGCGATCGGCGGCTGTCGCTCTCGCACGGCGCCGGCTCGACGCTCTGTGTGGCCGCGACGACACCGGTGGGCTGCGATGTGGAGCCGGTCGCGGCGCGCTCGCCACAGGACTGGGCGGGCCTGCTCGGCGGCTACGCAGGCCTGGCCCGGCTGGTCGCCACGGAGGCCGCGGAGAGCGCGGACACGGCGGGCACCCGGGTCTGGTCGGCGGCGGAGTGCCTGCGCAAGCTGGGTCTCCTGCCACCGGTGCCACTCACCCTGGTGCCGCCCGCCGGTGACGGCTGGGTGGTTCTGACCGGCGGTGGGATCCGGATCGCCACCCTCGTCACGACCGTGCACGGCGTCGCGGAACCGGTGGTCTTCGCGGTGGCCCTCGATGGGCGGCGGTAGCCATGACCACCTATTTCGAATATCCGCACACCGTCGGATTCGAGGAGACCAACATCGTGGGGAACGTCTACTACGTCAACTACCTGCGGTGGCAGGGCCGGTGCCGGGAGATGTTCCTCAAGCAGCGGGCGCCGGAGGTTCTCGCGGACCTCCGGCGCGACCTGAAGCTCTTCACGTTGAAGGTCGACTGCGAGTTCTACGCGGAGATCACCGCCTTCGACGAACTGTCCATCCGGATGCGACTGCTCGAACTCGGCCAGACCCAGCTGGAGTTCAGTTTCGACTACGTCCGGCTCGACCCGGGCGGTGTGGAGACGCTGGTGGCCCGGGGTCGACAGCGGGTGGCCTGCATGCGCGGGCCGAACACACGCACGGTCCCGGCCCGGGTGCCGGACGCGCTCGCCCGGGCGCTGCAGCCGTACGTATCGGTAGCCGGCTAGAAGGTCTCGGGGGACACCGTGAACAGCGATGCGATTCCGGACCCGGACCTGACAGACGTCGTGACGCTGAGACGCGCCTTCGGCACCTTCGCGACCGGCGTGACGGTGGTGACGGTGGGCGGCGAGTTGGTGCACGGCATGACCGCCAACTCGTTCACCTCGGTCTCGCTGGAGCCTCCGCTCGTGCTGGTGTGCGTGGAACGGCAGGCGGTGATGCACCGCAGCCTGATGGGCGTTGGCACCTTCGGGGTCTCCGTGCTCGCCGCCGACCAGGAGCACATCGCCCGGTACTTCGCCAGTCGGGGGAGGCCGCTCGGTCCGGCCCAGTTCGACGAGGTCGACTGGCGCCCCGGGCGGGTGACCGGCGCGCCACTGCTGGACGGGGCGCTCACCCGGTTCGAATGCCGGCTCCTGCGCTGCTACGACGGCGGTGACCACAGCATCTTCCTCGGCGCGGTGCTGTCACTGGAGCGCTGCGTCGACGCGGAAGCGCTGCTGTTCCTGAACGGCCGGTTCCACCGGGCGACGTCCGCGACAGACGTGGACCTGCATCGAAGGGAGGTGCGTACATGACGCTCGTCAACCACCGCCGGACACCGCCGGGACCGCCGGTCGGCGCCGCACCGGGACTGCTCTGGAAACTCGCCCGGGATCGCCTGGGCCTGATGGCCGAGGCCGCCCGAACGTACGGCGACGCGGCCCGCATCGTGATCGGCCCGAAGAAGCTGTACTACCTGAACCACCCGGACTTCGCCAAGCACGTGCTCGCCGACAACAGCGACAACTACCACAAGGGACTCGGGTTGGCCCAGGCCAAGCGGGCGCTCGGCGACGGCCTGCTCACCAGCGAGGGGGAGATCTGGCGTAAGCAGCGGGCGGCCATGAAGCCGGTGTTTCAGAACCGCCGGATCGCGCAGCAGGCCGGAGCGGTGGCCGAGGAGGCCGGGCGGCTCGTGGAGCGGCTGCGGTCCCGGCGTGACGGCGAGCCGGTGGAGGTCATGTCGGAGATGACCGGCCTCACGCTCGGCGTGCTGGGTCGGACACTGCTCGACGCGGATCTCGGTGGCTTCGGCTCGCTCGGGCAGTCGTTCGCGACGATGCAGGACCAGGCGATGTTCGAGATGACCACCAACGGCCTGGTACCGATGTGGGTTCCCCTGCCGCACCAGCTGAGATTCCGCCGGGCGCGGCGCGATCTGCGCCGCACGGTGGACAAGCTCGTACGCGACCGGACCGGGGACGCCGACGGCGACGACGCGCTGTCCCGCCTGATCATGTCAGCCCGGCAGGAGGCGGACGCCCGCGTCGGTCAGCAGCGGATCTACGACGAGTTGGTCACCCTGCTGCTCGCCGGCCACGAGACCACCGCCAGCACGCTCGGCTGGACGTTCCACCTGCTCGACCGGCATCCCGACGTGTGGCAGCGGCTGCACGAAGAGGCGGTGTCGGTGCTCGGCGACCGGCCGCCGGTGTACGAGGACCTGCACCGGCTCACCTACACGACGATGGTGCTGGAGGAGGTGATGCGCCTCTACCCTCCGGTGTGGATGCTGTCTCGGATCGCACAGGGGGAGGACGAGGTCGGTGGCTGGAGGATCCCGGCGGGCGTGGACGTGCTGATCTGCCCGTACACGCTGCACCGGCATCCCGATTTCTGGGCGGACCCGGAGCGCTTCGACCCGGAGCGCTTCGCCCCGGAACGGTCCGCGCACCGGCCCCGCTACGCGTACCTGCCCTTCGGCGCCGGGCCGCGATTCTGCGTCGGCAACCACCTGGGCATGCTGGAGGCGGCCTTCGTGGTGGCCATGGTGGTGCGCGAGCTGCGCCTGGTCACCGAGCCGGGCTACCGGGTGGTACCGGAGCCCATGCTGTCCCTGCGGATCCGGGGCGGGCTGCCGATGCGGGTGTTGCCCGCCTGACGTCGGAAACGCCGCGCGGGCGCCCCAGTAGAGTCGGCAGCAACCCCTCACCTGGTGAAACCACCCCTACGCAAGATCCGTGCGCATGCCGTGGTCGGCATGGAGGAGGCATCATGGGCAACGCGGCTCTCGGCAGCATACTTCTCGGCACCACCGATCCGGTCCGGCTCCGAGCGTGGTACCGCGCCGCGCTGGCGCCCGACGACACCGGCGCGGGCTTCATCGACTTCGGCGGGATCGGCATCCTCATCGACGGACGGTCGGACGTCGACGAGAAGAACCCGCAACCCGGCCGACTGATCCTGAACTTCCACGTACCAGATGCTCGAGCGCTCGCGGCGCACCTCGACGAGGTGGGCGTGACCTGGGTGGCCGAGCTGACCGAACGCGACGCCGGGCTGTTCGGCACCTTCCAGGACCCGGACGGCAACTACCTGCAGATCATCCAGCTCAGCGACGCGTACCTGGCCGAGCAGACTGGGCGCAGCGTCGCGAGGACGACCCACGAGGAGATCCGGTGATGTTCACCGACAGCAAGGCGTTCAGTGGTTTCTCGGTCGACGACGTCCCGCGCGCCCGCGAGTTCTACGGGACCACCCTGGGGCTGCGGGTCAGCGAGACCAACGGAATGCTCTTCCTGCACCTGGCCGGGGACCGGCAGGTGCTGATCTACCCGAAGCCCGACCACGTGCCGGCGACGTTCACCGTGCTGAACTTCCCCGTGTCCGACGTAGAGAAGGCTGTCGACCAGCTCGTCGCCGCGGGCGTGACGATGGAGCACTACGAGGGGCTCGGCGCGGACGCGAAGGGCGTCAGCCGCGGCAACGGACCGGACATCGCCTGGTTCAAGGACCCGGCCGGCAACATCCTCTCGGTGCTGCGCGAGGACTGACGGCCACCACCTTCGAAGGGATGAGATCGGATGTGGGCAGAGGAAACGTATCCGAAGGCGGGCGACCCCCGGGATCTCGCCCGTTTCGTCAAGGCGGTTTCCACGGAGGAACTGCGCGGACTGCTGTGCAGCGAGCGGCGTACGGCCGTCCTGGACGGCGTCTTCAAGGGCATGCCGGACGTGTTCCGGCCGGAGCGGGCGGGTGGGCTCGACGCGGTGATCCATTGGCGGGTGGGTGACCGGCCCGGCGGCGGTTACGACACGTACGAGTTGGTGATCGCCGACGGATCGTGCGAGCTGTCGCCCGCGCCGACGCACCCACCCCGGGTGACGATGACGATCAGCGGCGCCGATTTTCTGCGGATGGTCACCGGCGTCGCCAGCCCGGTGGCGCTGTTCATGCGCGGCAAGCTGACCGCCCGCGGTGACCTGGGCCTGGTGATGAAGGTGCCGCAGCTGTTCGAGGCTCCCCGCTACTGACCGAGGTCGGCGCTCAGCAGCCGTCCCGGTGTGCCGGACCCGCCAGGCCCGGCACACCGGGGGTCGCGTGGGAGAAGCGGATGGCCGCGTGGTGTTCCCGGGCGAGCCGCCACAGCGAGGTGAAGGCCACCTCCAGCAGCACGGCACGGACTATCGCGGCGGCCCGGTCGGCACCGACGCCGTCGGACGGCAGCAGGTCCAGCTCCTGGACGGCCAACTGGTCCGCCATCTCCGCGTAGCGGTTGAAGAAGTCGATGCCGCAGGCGCAGCCGAGTTCGCGGAGTGTCACCAGGGTGGTGGCGAAGCGGTCGAGGTTCGGGTCACCCGCGTCGACCCGCCAACCGCTCTGGGCGAGGAGGGCGTTGACGTCGGCGCGGGCCCTCTGCACCTCGGCCGTCCCCTCAGTCGTAGGTTCTCCCTGGGTGATCGTGCGGTCGGCCACCTCGTAGAGCTGGGGCAGCGGGAGTTGGTTGTCCTCGATGGCGGCGAGCAGGCGCCGCACGGACGACAGGTCGAGCTCGCCGAGGCTGGTGAACGCCCGGATCAGTTGCAGCCGGCGGCGGTGTTCCTCGCCGTAGACGGCCTGGTTGCGCCCCGTCGGAGTGCCGGGAGGGAGCAGCCCTTCCCGCAGGTAGAACTTGATCGTCGCCACCGGTGTTCCGGTCTGTCTACTGAGTGCCGAGATCCGCATCGAACTCCCGCTGCCTGAATTACCTGATCGTAAATTAAATCATGTTCGGCGATGTGTCACTGCGCGGCGAAAGGGCATCGACCGGCCGATGTGCGCCGGCGCGACCGGCACCGGCAGCGCGGACGCGCCGCGCTGGCGGGCAGCGTCCGCTCGTTCGGAGACCACGCCGGATTCCTGTCAATGCTCGGTCGCCCACGGGCGCCGATGGGCGGCGTCCGGCGCGTGGAGCCGCGTGCCGATGGTGGTGGCGGCGGTCAGGCTCGCCCACGAGGTCAGCTCCACCAGCGACGCCGGGGTGCGGCCGCGCCGTACGGCCGCGATGTCGGCCGTCGTGACCTGGTAGGACGCGACCGCGGTCAGCAGGGCGAGGCGGGCCGCCGCGCGGTCGGGGGGTGCGATCTCGGCCAGGGGTTCCTCGACCCAGGCGCGACTGATGCCGGGTGGCTTGCCGTCCCACACGCGTAGGCGGGCGCGGACCAGGTCCCGCACGCCAGACGGCACCGACCGTTCGCCGGCGGCCTCGACGGCGGCGTACGCCCGGGCGAAGCCGTCCCGCAGGGTCGGGTCGGCGGCGGCCCAGGCGGTCGCCTCGCCCGGCTCGGCGGCCGGTAGCAGCGCCAGCGCGGCCCCCCGTGGCCGGGCCCGCCGCGCGGTGGGTGCCAACAGCCGTCCTGCCATCCCGAACATGACGTCGCGGACCCGGGGGGCGACCCCGGACGGGACCGGTGACGGATCCAGGAAGACGTTGACCATACGGTTGAGATAGTGGAAGGCCACGGCCACGCCGATCAGTTCGGCGCAAGCCGCCTCCGGCCGGTCGGGTGTGCGCTGATCGCCGCCGCCGGCCCAGGTGACGACGGCGCGTAGGGCGGGATCGGCGACCTCACCCGGCCGACCGGACAGCACGCCCCTGGCGGTGCCCCGACCGGCCAGCCCCTGCAGCATCGCCCCGTGCACGTCGACGCAGTACGGGCAGTCGTTGGCCGCGGAGACGGCTGCCGCCACCGCCTCCCGGGTGACCCGGTCGGTGGTGCCGGTGGCGATCAGCGTCTCGCGCAGCATCAGCCAGGCGGCGGCCAACGTCGTCGGCGCCGGCGAGTGCAGGGCGATGGGAGGCGCCAGGATGCCGAAGTCTCGGGACACCTGTCGGTAGACCGCTGCCACGAGACCCTCGGCGTCGCGTGGATGGGTCGGGGTCACATGCCGGATCTGCGCGAGCGTGCCCCGGCGGGTCGCCCTTGTGAGCACCGCACCCATCTGCCGTCTCCCTCTCCTCTGGTGGTGGCCAGCCGGCTCATCCGGCCAGCGGCACCGACTTCAACTGGGCCGCCACGGCACTTCGACCGGCCGTGGCGCCGTCCGGGGCCGGCGCGCCGTACCGGACGGAGACGCCCCGCCGGCGAGCGGCCTCGACGATGCCCGGTACGGCACGTTCGGCGAGCGCGGCGATCGTGAAGGCCGGGTTGACGGTCAGCGCGCCCGGCACCGCCGAGCCGTCCGTCACGAAGATGCCGGGGTGCCCGCGTAGCTCGTGCCGATCGTCAAGCGCGGAGGTCTGCGGGTCGTCGCCGATCCGGCAGGACGCGAGCGGATGCACGGTGTACGCGCCGACGACGTCGTTCGTCCACGGCATGACCTTGGACAGCCCGTCCCGCTCGAGGATGTCGCGCACGTCCGCGTCGGCCAGCGCCCAGCCGTGGCGCGTGTTCGCAGTGGGGTGGTAGGAGATCGTGCCCCGGCCGAGCATCTGCTGCGAGATGCGTTCGGCGTTGCCGGACGGTGGTGGTGCTCCGAAGACCCCCTCATTGTCGTCCTCCGACATGATGAAGATCGTCAGCCACGACCGCCACCGGCGCAGCAGGTCCTTCTTGGCCACGCCGAACCAGGTCGGCGGGGCGGCGTCCGGGGCCTGGGCCAGGATGGTGCCCAGCCCGGGCGGAAAGTACAGCTGCTCCAACGAGTAGCGGCTGAACTCCGGCAGCGAACCGTCGAGGCGGTCCCAGCTCGCCACCACCGGCCCCTTGCCGATCTGGTACGCCTGGTACGCGTCGCCGCCGTCGCGGCGCAGCCCGAGCAGCTCGCTGGCGCGGTCCTCGTCGATGATGGCGGTGTTCAACCGCTCCCCGTTGCTGGAGAAGTACCGGCCGACCGCGTGCGGCATGGTGCCGAGATCGGGCTCGGAGCGTTGCAGCACCACCGGCGTCGCGCCGGCCCCGGCGGCCAGGACCACGATTTTCGCTCGGATGACGCCGGTCTCGTGCTGGACGCGGTAGTCGACACCGTCCAGCACGCTGTAGTGCACCAGGTAGTCACCGTCGGTGGTGCGGGTCAGCCGCTGCACCTCGTGCAGCGGACGGATCTCCGCGCCGTGGGCCAGCGCCGCGGGCAGGTAGTTGAGCAGCATCGACCGCTTGGCGTCGAACCGGCAGCCGGACATCATCCAGTTGCAGTTCGTGCAGAGGTCGCGGTCGACCGCGGCCGGCACCGGGTTGGCCGTGCGGCCGGCGTGCGCGCACGCGGCGGCGAAGAGACCGCCCGGGTACGTCACGTCGTTCCAGTCCTGCTGGGTGACCGGCAGCGCCTCGGCGACCCGGTCGTACCAGGGATCGAGGGTGTCCCGATCGATGCTCGCCGGCCACATTCGTCGACCGATTCCGCCCTGACGGTCGAAGACGAACCGGGGGGCCCGGGGCATCGCGGCGAAGTAGACGACACTGCCGCCGCCGACGCAGTTGCCGCCGAGGACGCTCATCCCATCGCCGAGGACGAAGTCGAAGATCCGCGTGGACGACGAGCCGAGCTTGAAGTCGTGCTCGAACTCGTCACTGCGCAGCCACGGGCCACGTTCCAGCACCACCACCCGGGCGCCGCCAGCGGCCAGGTGGTACGCCGTGATCGCGCCGCCGAACCCGCTGCCGACGACGAGGACGTCGGTCTCCTCGATGCTGTTCATGCGGGGCTCCCGGTCGCGGTGGTCTGCGGATGCCGGGTG
Source organism: Micromonospora sp. NPDC051543 (assembly GCF_044454415.1). NCBI lineage: Bacteria > Bacillati > Actinomycetota > Actinomycetes > Micromonosporales > Micromonosporaceae > Micromonospora > Micromonospora sp. NPDC051543. The sequence continues at coordinate 45,882 of NZ_JBITDT010000014.1, read as the reverse complement.
GCCAGCTCCCGGCGGTACGAGAACGCGGGAAAGCGCCACAGGCCGTCTGGCTCGGGTAGTTCGAACCGCATGCTGGTCAGGCCAGGATGGCCGGCGGCGATCGCCTCGGTGGTGTGCATGTGGGCCCCGGTGTCGAAGGCCATGTTGCTGAACATGAGCAGTGGTATCCACAGTTCGCGTTCGGGGTGGCCGGGCGCGACGAGCGCCTGAACGAGGGCCGTGCGGTCGGCGAAGGGAAGGGCGACGAAGGCGGGCAGAGTGCCGTCGAGCGTCACCCCGTGGTTGCTCGCATAGGTTTCGGCGTGAGCGTTCAGGGCGACCGCGAGATGGTCCACGATGTCCGCCAGGCCGCCGGCGGGCTCGCGGATCAGGGCGATGGCGCCGGCGGCGACGGCGCCGCCGCCATCGCTGACCCCGGCGATGGCCCAGTCCTTGGCGGATCTCTTCTCACCGGGGATTACGGTGTCCGCGAACGCCTCCAGCGTCATAGTGATCGTGCCATCGGCGTCGGGGCTGTCGAGGCTCACGGCAAACTCCTATCCGTCATGTCGCACACCGCTGCTGACTCGGCGGGAATCCGCCGCGATCCGGGTCGGGGACGAGGTGGCAACGCGGCCGGTTCTCGCAGAATTGCTGCCGGCGTGGCCAGTTCTCATGGTCCGAGTCCGCTCCTGCGCAGCGCATCTCTCTCGTTGCGGTCGCCCTCGCGCCGGGTCCGACCACCGCTCGGGTCCCGCGGCAGCACGACCGGCGGCCCGGGGCGTAATGCCCAGGGCCGCTTGGAAGATCGGTGCCGCTATGCGGCCGAGCGCAACTCCAGCCCTCGTTGCGCCTCGGCGGCGTGGGCGCCCACGCGCTCCAGGTCGTTGCGAGCCAACGCCATCGTGCGGACGTCCAGCAGCGCGAGTAGCACCGGCGGGTCCAGGTCGTGCACGGGCTTCAGCCGCAGATCCGTCTTGATCGTGGTGTCGCTCTGGAAAGTCAACGGTCCGTGGGTGGCCACTGAGATGGACTGCCGGTGCAGGTCAGGCTGCCGGCCAGGCTCTGGTGACTCGCCGGTGACGGACTGGGCGAGCAGGTACCAAGTGCCGGGTGGCACGGCCTCCAGCCGGTACGGGCCGGGGCTGGACAGGATGGTGCACCTGGCGGGTTGGCCCTGGGGTATCCGGTCGGCGAACAGGCCGATGAAGACCAGGCCGGGGCCGGTGAACTCGGAGGGTCGGACCAGGCCGTGCATGACCGCGTTGGACTGCACGGCATGCGGCCCCGGGTCGGTGGTGATGCGATGCGCGTAGCCCGCCCGCCGGCGGTATGTGGTCGGGGACATGCCGACGCTGCGGGTGAAGCGCGAACTGAAGGTGCCCACGCTGCTGTAGCCAACTCGCAGGCTGATGTCCGCGACGTTCAGCGAGGTCGACAGCAGCAGGCGCTTGGCCTGCTCCAGTCGGAGCGCGGACAGGAACCGCCCCGGGGACACCCCGGTTACCCGCTGGAAGATGCGGGTGAAGTGGAACTTGCTGAACATCGCGGAGCGTGCCATGTCGTCGATGGTGAGTTGCTCGCCGAGGTTTTGGCGCATCGTTGTGACGGCACGCAGCACTGCCTGCTTGATCGGATCTTCCACGACTCCCCCTTGCTTGATGGTAGGCCCGGCCGGTCGCTCGCGCTGGGCCCTTACCTCACCCTGGCCGGTGAGTCCGGAATTGGTGCCGTGTCTATGTGCACAATTCCGATTCCGGTGCTTGAGACAATGGCGTTTGCCGCCAATCTCTTCTATTTCTTCAGAGCGGGAATTCCACCGCCGCTCGGTATTGTTGCGACCATGTTAAGGAATGACCAGCGTCAATCTTGAGGTCCGTCACCGGATCCGAGGCTAGCCTACGTCGCCTCGTTTGGCAACGTTGTGGTGATGGTTCAAGCACGGAGCGCAGTCACCGTGTACGATTACTCCGCGTAACAATTGAGTCATCATGAATGGGCTGGTGACACGTCCGGTGGGTACCTCGATATGGATAGTAAAAATGCCCGGTCCTCATTGAGGGAAGTCCAATTCAGGGCGATGCATGGCTCGCTGTGCGGAAACTTGGGCAAGCCGGAAGTTGTCCCACCGGTGAACATATCCCGCTCCTTCGCGGATCGTGTCGATCGGAAATGGTGGTACTGCGGCAGCCCTCAGGTACGCGCCGAACCGGCGGCGGCGCCGTCGGGTTCCGCCCGGTGGCCAGCGCATCCGCCGTGGTGACAGCTTCGGCGGCACCGAAGGCGTCAGCGCTCGCTCCCGACAGCGGCGGTAGGGCCGCGTCCGCACGATCCGAGAGGCGGATCAGAGCCGTGACGGCCTGAGCCGGCATCCGATCTGCCATGCCGCCCGGACCGCAGGCGAGACGGGACCGCGACGGACGGGACGCGCAAGCCACCGGACAACGCGGGCCCGGACCACGCCGCGCAGCACCGGCTGGACCGTCGCTGCGTGCGGACCTCGCGGAGTCGCGCCATTGCGGGAGCCCGCCGCCGCGGTGCCTGCGAGAGAGACGTCGGCTTCAGTCCCGGCCCTTGGCTCGGTGTTGTCTACGCCGCGAGCCTTGGCGGCTATCAGCAGGATGACCCGTCGTTCGGTGTGGCCGAGACCGGTCCGCTCGTGCTCGGGTAGGCGCTGATGAATAGCGGGTAGGCGATCAGAAGGGAGACCACCGCGACCGAGGTAGGTACGATACCCCGGGTTGTGGTAATGGCTCGTTCCGGAAAGTGGATGATCGTCGAATGACTTAAAGTAACGATCGGTCGAATCGGTAAGATCGTTATCCACCTCGGCATACGCTCGTCTGCCGAATACGGTGCACCCGATCTCGGCAGGCGGGAACCCGGTCGACTGATGGTTCGGATCAGGTGCGTGGTCGCACCACGCCGGACTCGTAGGCGTACACCACCGCCTGTACGCGGTCCCGCAGGTCGAGCTTTGTCAGGACTCGACTCACGTGGGTTTTCACGGTGCCCTCGGACAGGAAGAGTCGGTCGGCAATCTCCGCGTTCGACATGCCCCGGGCGATCAGCGTCAGCACCTGCCGTTCCCGCTCGGTCAGGACACCAGGATCCGGTGCCACAGGTGCCGGAGACCCGCTCCCTACCGGGAGGTAGCGTTCCAGCAGACGGCGGGTCGCGCTTGGCGCCACAACCGCGTCACCGGCTGCCACGACGCGGATCGCGGAGATCAGGTTCGTCGGCGCAGATCAGCCGGGTCGCTTCGACGCGTCCATCTCCGGCATCCGAACGTCCATCAGCACCACGTCCGGGCGCATGTCGAGGGTCATCGCCACCGCCTGTGAACCGTCAGCAGCCTCGCCGACCACGGACATGCCGGGGGCCTGCTGCAGGATGAGCCGGAAGCCCGTACGGACAAGGGCTTGGTCGTCGGCGAGTAGCACCCGGATCATCCCTGCGACTCGCCGGTGACGTCCACGGGATCTCGCCGTGGAGCTGGGGGAGGGTTCCGTTCGCCGAGAGCAGCGCGCGAGCGCGGCGACCCGGGCTTGCGGCTCGACACCGTCCACGAGGGCTCGACACCGTCCACGAGGACCTGTCGGACGTCGGCGAGCGCGATGAGCCGTTCCAGCAAGGAGATCCTCGACGAGGGTCGGGGTGTCCGTACGGTCTGTGGTGGTCATCGGCGGGGCTCCCAGCGGAAGAGTCGGGTGGCGAGGGCGACGGCGACGACGACCCAGCCGAGGGTGGGTGCGAGCAGAGGCAGGGAGTCGGTCACGGCGACGCCCCCGTTCCAGGCGTTCATGGTCAGTTCGGTGGAGGCTCCGCCGGGCAGGAGTCGCTTGAGCCAGGCGAGGTTCTCGGTGCCGGAGATGCCGATCCAGCTGGCCACGGCGATCATGCCGAGTGTGACGGGCAGGGTGGTGACCTGGGCGTGTTCGGGGGAGTTCGTCAGCCCGGCCGTGGCCAGCGCCAGTCCGATCATCATGGCCACGGTCGCGAGGACCGCCACCACCAGCAGGGCGACGTTGTCCGGTCCGCCGGCCACGACGGCCAGGGCGGTCAGGATCGCGGTCACCTGCACCACGGTGAGCAGGAGTACGGGCAGCAGGAGGCCGGCGAGGATGCCGGCGTCGCTTTCGGCGGTGGAGCGCAGCCGCTTGAGGAAGAGGTTCTGCCGCCGGGAGGCCAGGGTGGTGACGGCCGTGGCGTAGAGCCCGAACGCGGCGACGGTGAACAGGACGATCGCCGCGATGTAGCCGAGGCTGCCGATGGCGGCGTAGGTCTCGTGCTGACGGACGAAGAACGCGGAGACCGCGGCCGGGATGATGAGGCTGGTGATCAGCACCAGCCGGTTGCGGAAGATCTGGATCAGTTCGCTGGACGCGATGGACAGCACGTTGGCGCTCCTTGACGGGACACGGGTCAGTTGCTGATGGCGCGGAACACGTCGTCGAGCCGGGTCGGTCCGGCCGCCAGGTCGCGCAGTTCCACGGTGTGGTCCTGCGCCCAGCCGAGCAGCAGGTGCAGGTCCTTCTGCAGTTCGAACGACTCGACGACGACCTTTCCGTCGGCGTCGACGGTGGCCGGTAGCGGTAGCGGCGGAACCGGCGTGGCAAGGGTGAAGTGGATCATGCCGGGGAGGGTGCGGGTCAGCTCGGAGACGGTGCCCTCGCGGTGGAGGGTGCCTTCGTGCATGAGTCCGATCCGGTCGGCGCGCTGCTGCGCTTCCTCCAGGTAGTGCGTGGTGAGCACGATGGTGGCGCCGTTCTCCCGGAGTCGGTCCACGGTCGCCCAGACGGCGTCGCGAGTCTGGATGTCGAGGCCGGTGGTCGGCTCGTCCAGGAAGAGCAGATCCGGGGTGCCGTAGACCGCGGTGGCGAAGTCCAGCCGGCGCTTCTCGCCCCCAGACAGTTGGGACACCTTGCGGCGGGCCCGGTCGGTGAGGTCGACGAGGTCGATCACCCGGTCGACATCGTCGGAGCGGCGGGTGAGTCGGCCGATGAGGCCGACGGACTCACGGACGGTGAGGTCCGGGGAGAATCCGCTCTCCTGGAGCATGACGCCCATTCGGGGACGGATCGCCCGCCGCTCCTGCGGACCGTGGCCGAAGACGCGCACGGTTCCGGAGGTTGGCTCCCGGTGTCCCTCGACCACCTCCAGGGTCGAGGTCTTCCCGGCTCCATTGGTGCCGAGCAGCGCGTAGAGCTCGCCGGGGCGTACCTCGAAGGTGAGGTCCTTGACGGCGTGGAAGTCGCCGTAGGTCAGGTTCAGGCGTTCGACTTCGATGACGGGAGTGGTGGACATGCACCCATGACAGCGCGGGTAGGGCCGGCCGGTCAGTGGCGCCATGTCATCACCGCATGTGACGTGGTGTCACTGGTCGTGGCGTCCGACGGCCCGATACTGGGGTGGTGACCGCCCGATCACCACGCTTCACCGAGTCGACGCAGGGGAGGCTGCGTCGGCTCAACCTCGCCACCTCGCTGCCGCCGGTGGTGTTCGCCGCGGTGGTCCTGCTGTACACGGACGCGCGTACCTGGTGGCACTTCCTCGTCCTGGCGCCCGGGGCCGTGGCGGGCGTGGTGGCCTTCGAGCGGTGGACGGCCAACGACCTGGCGCGGGTGGCGCTGCCGTGCCTGGTCGTGGCGGGAGCGGTGTGGCCGCTGGGGGCCCTGGTTGTCGGGAGCCCGAACGCCTACTGGGGGTTCTGTGCCGTGGGCTCGCTCGCCCTGCGTGAGGTACGGCGGCGCAGGAAGCTGGTGGTGGCCGGACTGTTCACCTACGTCGCGGCCGTCGGCGCGCTGCGGCTGCTGGTGCAGCGGGACGACATCAATCACGTACTCCTCACGTACGTCCTCATCCCGACCGTTCTCACCGTCCTCGTGACCCTCTTCACGGTGCTGGGGGAGCGCTTCTACGACCTCATCCGGGAACTCGAACAGACCCGGGAACGGGAGGCCGAACTCGCCGTGATGCGGGAACGCGTCCGGTTCGCCAGCGATCTGCACGACATCCAGGGTCACACCCTGCACGTCGTGAAACTGAAGATCGCCCTGGCCCAGCGCCTGCTGCTCGGTGACACCGCTCGGGCCGAGAAGGAGCTACGCGAGACCTACGCGCTGGTCAGCGACACCATCGCGCAGACCAAGGAACTCGCGTACGCCCAGCGGCGGCTCAACCTCACGGCGGAGATCGAGAACGCCAAGAACCTGTTCGAGGCCGCCGGCATCCGGGTTCGGGTGACCCGGGAGGGCGAGGTCGACGCACCCGTCAGCGAGCTGCTCGGTCAGGTGCTGCGCGAGACGACCACCAACATCCTGCGGCACGCGCAGGCCACCCAGGTGCAGATCACGCTCGCCGGGTCGGGCATCACCATCGTCAACGACGGCGTGACCGCTACCTCGCAGCCCGAGCTGAGGGGGCTGGCGGCGCTGCGGCAGCGGCTGGCGGGTGACGGAGGGGAGTTGACCGTGGAGCAGCAGCAGGGACGGTTCCGGACGGCGGCGACGTTCTCCGCCGTGCGTGCCGACGTCCGGCGGAGTGCCGGCCGATGACCACCATCGTGCTCGCCGACGACGAGGTGCTGCTGCGTACGGCCCTGGCCGCGCTCCTGCCGCTGGAAGGCGACATCACCGTTCTCGCCGAGGCGCAGGACGGCCGGACGGCCGTCGAGGCCACCCTGCGGTACGAGCCGGACGTGCTGGTCATCGACCTGGAGATGCCTGACGTGGACGGCCTCGGCGCGGTCGCCGAGATCCGCCGCGTGCGGCCCGAGCAGGTGGTCCTCATGCTGACCCGGCACGCCCGCCCGGGGGTGCTGCGCAAGGCGTTGAAGCTCGGCGTCCAGGGCTTCGTCAGCAAGTCCGCCGAGCCGGTGCACATCACCTCGGTCATCGCCACCCTGCACGCCGGGAAACGCTGGATCGACCCGGATGTCTCCGCGCTCGCCGTCACCGAGGACAACCCCCTCACCGACCGTGAGGCCGACGTGCTGCGGGTGACCGGTGAGGGCTACTCGGTCGCCGACATCGCCGTACGGCTCCACCTCGCTCCGGGCACCGTTCGCAACTACCTCTCCAACGCGATGCGCAAGACCCAGACCCGGACCCGCCACGAGGCAGCCCGCTACGCCCGCGAACACGACTGGCTGTGACCAACGAGTGACCATGTCGGATCAGCATGGACACCGCTGTTTGCGTCTTCGACCGCATGCCTCATGCCTGCCACTGTCGAGTCCTGTCCGACCGGCGCGCCCGCGCCGGACCCAGGGCACCGACAAGGAGAGTCATGGTCTTTTCGACATTGCGTCCGGTAGCCGCCGCGGCAGTGGTGTCCCTGGCCGCCTGCGGCCCCGCCGACGCCGCCGCGCAGCCGGCACCCGACCGTACGGCGACGGCCGCCGCGTCGACCGCCGCCGACCCGAACACCGGGTTCCGGCGACTGGAGGAGAGGTTCGACGCACGGCTGGGGGTCTACGCGATCGACACCGGCACCGGTCGCGCCGTGCGGTACCGGGCCGACGAGCGGTTCGCGTACACGTCGACGTACAAGGCATTGGCGGCCGCCGAGGTCCTCGACGAGACCACCGACGCCGAGTTGGACCGGGTGGTCCGGTACTCGGCGGACGACCTGGTGAGCTATTCGCCGATCACCGAGCAGCACGTCGCCGACGGCATGACGCTGCGCGCCATCGCCGACGCGGCTGTGCGGTACAGCGACAACACCGCCGGCAACCTGCTGTTGCGTCAGCTCGGCGGACCGCAGAAGTTCGAGAAGGAGCTGCGCGAGGTGGGGGACAAGGTCACCGATCCGGCGCGCTACGAGACCGAGCTCAACGAGGCGAAGCCGGGTGACCGCAGGGACACCAGCACCGCGGCGGTCCTGGCCGAGGATCTGCGGGCGTACGCCGTGGGAGACGCCCTCGAACCGGCGGACCGCGAGATGCTCAACGGCTGGTTGAAGGGCAACACCACCGGCGACGCGCTGATCCGTGCCGGGGTGCCCGAGGGCTGGGTCGTGGGGGACAAGACCGGTGCCGGCGGCTACGGCACCCGCAACGACATCGCGGTGATCTGGCCTCCGAACCGCCCGCCGGTCGTCCTCGCGGTGCTGTCCAGCCGTGACCAAAAGGACGCCGACTACGACGACGCCCTGATCGCCCAGGCGGCCGAGGCCGCCCTCAGCGCGTTGTGACGGCGCGGTGGCCCGCTCCCGTAAGTACAAGCAGTCCCACCGCGTGCCCCGGCACATCGAGCTACCGCCTCGGGACGCGGATGTCGAAATGTCACGGTGAGCTGGTGACACGGTGGCACTGCCCGCCGGACGCGGCGCGCGCTGCAATTGAGTTTCCGGCATCTTCGAAAGGAATCTCCCGATGAGCGCGCCACGATCCGATGGACCCCGGGTAGCGACGGAGGGCCCGATCCCCGCTGACCCGGCAACCTCGCGCCTTCGGACGTCGGCGCGGTCCGGGCCGGCCGTCGACAGCTCCCGGCCCTTCGGCGCCCACCTGCGGATGAGCTGGTGGAAGCCGCTCGTGGTCATCCTGGTGCCGCCGCTGGTGATGCTGCTTCTTCAGGTGGTGCTCTACCAGGTCGTCGGCGTCGTCGAGGGCAGCGACGACCCGATGTCGCCCACGCTCACGCCGTTGAAGTTGTTGGCCATCAACATCAGCATCGGCGCGGCGGGCGTTGTGGCGATCCTGCTCCTGGTGTGGATCGCCAAGGTGCCGTGGCGGAGCGTGATCAGCTTCCCCCGAGCCTTCGATGCCCGCCGCCTGGCGTACTACCTGGTCGGAGCGGCGTTGCTGGTGGGTGCGGGAATCGGTGTCGTGGCGTTGGTCGCGCCCGACTCCCCGGGCTGGACCGCCTTCGGTGTCACCGGCACGACGATCGGCGTGCTGGTGGTCACCGTCCTGAGTACGCCTCTCCAATCCGCCGGTGAGGAGCTGATGTTCCGGAGTGCCGTGCTGCCCGCCGCCGCGTCCTGGGTGCGCGCGGTTCGCCCGGCCCTGGGCGTCGGGCTCGTCGTCTCCGGTCTGGGCTTCGCCCTGGTCCACGGGTCTGCCGAACCCTGGCTGGCCGGCTACTACACGTTCATCGGCATCAGCACCGGCTTGATGGCCATCATCAGTCGCGGCATCGAGGCGCCGGTCGCCTTCCACGTCGCCAACAACGTCCTGTTCGGGATCGTCAACGCGGTGATGGCGGACGGCGAGCCCTACGCGATCGACCGGTCCACCGACTCGGGTGACGCGGCGCTGTTGATCCTCGGCGCGGTCAACGTCGCCATGGTGGTGCTGGTCTGGGTGCGCGAGCGGCGAGCCAGGACCGCCCCCACGCCCTAACCCCACCAGGGCAGGGTGCCCGTCCGCAGGTGATCGTGCAGGCTCCGGGCGACCTGTGCCATCGTCGCCTCGCTGCCGGGCTGCGCGACGGCGGGCACCCGGGACGCGGTGAGCGCGGCGATGGCGTAAACGTTGTCAACCGGACCGCGCGGGAGGTCCGGTCGAACAGCCGCGACCCGAAGTGCTCCTCCAGGGCGGCGACGCGGCGGCTCGCCACCGACTGGGGGATCCCCGCTGCTGCGGCACCGGAGGTGAAGCTGCCGTGGCCGCTGACGGCGACGAAGGCCCGACAGGCGGCGACGATGTCCATCCAGCCAACCTATAGCTGACCGATCGGACTGGTTCACGGCTGCGTGGTCGCCCCGTTGGCGCCGGGCACCTCCAGCGCCTTCCGCAGCGATACCAACGCCTCCGTCAGAAAGTGCCGGAGCGGCAGTTCGTCGCCGTCCTGGTCAAGCCACTGCTGCAGCGACACGGACAACAGGGTCACGCCGGTCTCGGCGAGCAGCGCCGCGGTCATCGGCGGCACGCCGCGCTCGCGGAAGCCCTCGCTGATCGCCTCGCAGATGCCCGCACGTTTGCGGAGTTCCCGTTCGCCGAGACCGGGGTCGGACCGCACGATCTCGCGTCGTTGCCGCAGGTCGGCCCGGCGGCCCTCGAACCGGGCCGGCGCCACGGTCTCCAAGGCGGCGACGATGAGCGCGAGCGGGTCGACGTCGGCCGGCGCCTCGGCGATCATGCGGCGGGCCATGGCGGGCAACTCGCTCTCGCCGGCGAAGAGCACCTCACGTTTGTCGGTGTAGTGCCGGAAGAAGGTCCGGGTGGTGAGGCCGGCCCGTTCCGCGATCTGCGGAACCGTCGTCGCGGCGAAACCCTGCTCGGCGAAGAGCTCGAGAGCAGCCTGTTCGAGCCGTTCCCGCGCGTCCGGACGCCATCTGCTCACCGGGCCGACTCTACCCTGATGACACGCCATGTCATCAGCGTGTAGGGTGATGACATGGCGTGTCGTCAGAATGCGCCGACACAGAAGCGGAGGCCGTTCATGGGCGCAGAGGTCTGGATTCTCGGCGGTACCGGCCGCAGTGGCCGTGCCATCGCGGCTGAGCTGGCCCGTCGCGGACTGCCGGCGGTCCTGGTCGGCCGGGACGCGGACCGCCTCGCTGCCGCCGCAGAGGCGACCGGCGCCGAGACCCTGGTGGCGGAGTCGCTCGCCGCCACCGCCGAGAAGATCCGCCAGCAGCGCCCGGCCGTGGTCATCAACACGATCGGGCCGTTCACGACGACCGCCGGGCCGATCATCGACGCCTGCCTGGGCGGCAGCCACTACGTCGACCTGGCCAACGACGTCGCGGCGGTGTCCGCCACGCTCGGTCTTTACTCCGCCGCGACGGCGGCCGATCGCACGCTCGTCACCGGCGCCGGGTTCGGCGTCACCGCCACCGAGAGCGTCGTCGTGAAACTGTGCGACGGCCGCCCCACGCCACTGCGGGTACGGGTCGACATGGTGCCCTCGTTGGCGATCGAGCAAGGGCAGATCGGTGAAGCCCTGGCCGCCACGATCCTGGACGGTCTGCCCGGCGTGGCGGGCGGCACCCGCTTCCAGGGCCGTCAGATCGCGGACGGTCGACTGGCGCCGGCCCGGCTCGGTGGCGATGCCCTGCGGCTCACCCTGCCGGACGGCTCCCAGGTGACCACGGCGAGCATGCCGCTCGGCGAACTGCTCGCGGCGCAGCGTGCCAGTGGTGCCCGCTTCGTCGTCTCGGCGTCCAGCGAAGCGCCGTCCGCGCCGCTGATCCAGGCGGTGCTGCCGGCCGCGACCGCGCTGCTGCAATGGGCTCCGCTGCGCGAGTTCGCCAAGCGTCGGCTCGCCTCGGTGCGGATGAAGGCAGCCGACCGGCCACGCCAGCACTCCTGGGGGCATGCGGTCGTGACCTGGTCAGACGGCGAGACCCGAGAGGGCTGGCTCCGGCTCGGGGAGGCTCAGGCGTACACCGGCGCGGTGCCCGCCGAGGTCACCCGCCGGCTGCTGGCCGGCGACGGCCAGCCCGGCGCGTACACCCCGGCCGCCCTCTTCGGAGCCGCCCTCGCCGAATCGTGCGGTGGGGAGTATCTGCTGACTGAGCCCAGCAGGCAGTGATCCACTGCTGGTTGGACGCGGGCTTGCCCGGCATGGGCCTGGAAGGTCTGGCTGTGCGGCGGCCCAGCGGCAGGCGGACGCGCGGACGCACGTCCGTCTGCCGCCTGGCCGCCGGTGTGCCGGAAGATCAGCGGCGGCGCAGCGTCGGGTCGAGCAGGGCGGGTGGGGTGTCGTTCTTCTCGTGAGCGGCGAGGTCGACGCCGGGAGCCACGATCGTGTCGATCGCGTCCAGCACGTCGGCTGAGAGCGCCGTGTCCGCGGCGGCGAGCTGTGAGCTGAGGTGATCCATCGTGCGGGGTCCGATGATCGCGCTGGTGACGCCCGGGTGCGCGGTGACGAAGCCGAGCGCGAGTTGGATCATGCTGAGGTCAGCTTCGTCGGCAACCGTGGCGAGCTGCTCGACGGCGTCGAGCTTGGCGCGGTTGGCGGGGACGCTGATGTCGTAGCGCTGCTGCATGAAGCCCGAGCGGTTCGTGCTGATGTCCTGTCCGGCGCGGATCGCGCCGGACAGCCAGCCCGACGCCAGCGGGCTCCAGGCCAGCACGCCCATGCCGTACTCCTGCGTCGCGGGCAGCACGTGGGCCTCGATGCCACGCTGCAGGATCGAGTAGCTCGGCTGCTCGGTCACGTAACGGCTCAGACGTCCCTCACGGGCGGCCCACTGCGCCTGCACGATGCGGTAGGCCGGGAAGGTCGAGGAGCCGAAGTAGCGGATCTTGCCCGCGCGCTGTAGGTCCGTCAGCGCCGACAGCGTCTCGTCGTCGCTGGTAGTCGGATCCCACCGGTGCATCTGGTAGAGGTCGACGTGGTCGACGCCGAGGCGGCGCAGGCTGTTCTCCAGCGCGGTGATGAGCCAGCGGCGCGAGCCGCCCCGCTGGTTGCGCTCGTCGCCCATTGGCAGGGTCGCCTTGGTGGCCAGAACGACGTCGTCGCGGCGGCCGGCGATGGCCTTGCCGACCATCTCCTCGGACTGGCCGCCGCTGTAGGCGTCGGCGGTGTCGATGAGGTTGATCCCCGCATCGAGCGCCGCGTCGACGATGGCGGTGGCGTCCTCCTGGGTGGTGTTGCCGATCTTGCCGAAGTTCATCGCGCCGAGTACGAGGGTGCTGACCTGCACGCCAGTGCGACCCAAGGTGCGGTACTGCATGACTGTCTCTCCTTCAGACGCCCGGCGGTCCACGGGTTGGTGGCGACCCACCGGTTCATTATGCTGAGCAAGCGGAGCGCTGTTCCGGTAAGAACTATACGGAACGACGTTCCGTTTTCCAAGTGGAGTGACGGAGGTAACCGGTCCCGCGCAGCGGGCCGACGCCCGGCGCAACGAGAGAGCCCTGCTCGACGCTGCCGCAGCGTTCGTCGACTCCGGCGTCAACGTGTCCGTGCGAAACGTCGCCGTCCTCGTGCGGGTGGGTGGGGGAATGGCTCGTCCTGGCCTCTTCTGTTGACGTGTCTAGGGTCGCTGCGCATGGATTTTCGACGAATCGACGGCACATCTCGGAATGTGCATACCTCGACCGCTATCCCGCGTGCGATATAGAGGTCCCTGGATCTGTCTTCTGCCGCCATCATTGAGTAATCTCTTCTCAATCGGCCAACATCGATTCCTCGTCGTGGGCGAGTGGACGAAGTGCCGAATCGGAGGGAGGGGAGAATGAGTCTCCCGAGAAGATCAATCGTGGTGGGCGCCGTCGCGATGCTGGCACTGACAGCCGCCACGCCGGCCGTGGCGGCCGAACCGGAAGGCAGCATCCGCAGTGCCGGCGGTGCCACGGCTGTCACCGACAGCTACATCGTGGTGTTCAAGGACAGCGCGGTGGGTCGGGCGCACGTCGGCGCGACGGCCAGCCGGCTGGCTGGTCAGCACGGCGGAGCGGTCGCCCGCACCTACTCCACGGCACTGCGCGGCTTCGAGATCACGGCCGGCGCCAAGACGGCGGCCAGGATCGCCGCGCACCCCGATGTCGCGTACGTCGAGCAGAACCACACGGTCGACATCTCCGGGACACAGCCGAACCCCCCGTCCTGGGGCCTGGACCGCGTCGACCAGCGCAACCTGCCGCTCGACAGCTCGTACACCTATCCGAACACGGCGACCAACGTGCACGCGTACATCGTCGACACCGGCATCAACTTCGCCCACAACGACTTCGGTGGCCGGGCCACGTCCGGCTACGACGCTGTCGACGGCGGCTCGGCGGACGACTGCAACGGGCACGGCACGCACGTCGCCGGCACCGTCGGCGGCTCGTCGTACGGACTGGCCAAGGGCGTCCAGTTGGTCGGCGTGCGGGTGCTGAACTGCTCGGGCAGCGGCACCAACGCCGGTGTGATCGGTGGCATCGACTGGGTCACCGCGAACGCGATCAAGCCGGCCGTGGCGAACATGAGCCTCGGTGGGAGCGCCAACTCCTCGCTCGACACGGCCATCAACAACTCGATCAACTCCGGCGTCACGTACGCGGTCGCGGCCGGCAACGGCAACGCCCTCGGCGTCCGGCAGAACGCCTGCAACTACTCCCCGGCGCGGGTGGCCTCCGCGATCACGGTAGGTGCGACGCAGAACAACGACGCGGCCGCGAGCTTCTCCAACTTCGGCACCTGCGTCGACATCCTCGCTCCGGGCGTCAACATCACCTCGGCCTGGTACAACGGCAACACCGCGACCAACACGATCAGCGGCACCTCGATGGCCTCGCCGCACGTCGCCGGCGCGGCGGCGCTGGCGCTGTCGGCGAACCCGTCCTGGACCCCGCAGCAGGTCCGCGACTACCTGGTCGGCAACTCCACCCCGAACGTGGTGACCAACGTCGGCACCGGCACCCCCAACCAGTTGCTCTACGTGGGCGGCGGCAGCACGCCACCGGCCGACGACTTCTCCGTCGGGGTGTCGCCGACGGCCGGTTCGACCGCGCCGGGCGGCTCGGTCAGCGCCACCGTGAGTACCGCGACCACCAGCGGCTCGGCGCAGTCGGTGAGCCTGTCAGCGAGCGGGCTGCCCAGTGGCGCCACCGCCTCGTTCAGCCCCGCCACGGTGACCTCGGGCGGCTCGTCCACGCTCACCATCGCCACCTCGGCGAGCACCCCGGCCGGCACGTACGGCGTCACCGTCACCGGTGCCGGCACCGCGGGTACGCGCAGCGCCACGTACTCGTTGACGGTGACCGGCTCGGGTGGCGGCGGCTGCTCGGGCACCAACGGCACCGATGTGGCGATACCCGACACCAACACGGCGGTGACCAGCGGCATCGTCATCACCGGCTGTAACCGTAACGCCTCCTCGGCGTCCACCGTGGCGGTCGATATCGTGCACACCTTCCGTGGCGACGTGGTCATCGATCTGGTGGCACCGGACGGTACGGCCTACCGGCTGAAGAACCAGAGCTTCTTCGATGGTGCCGACAACGTCAACGCCACCTATACCGCGAATCTCTCCACCGAGCCGGCGGACGGTACCTGGCTGCTCCGGGTGCGAGACGTCTTCTCCGGTGACACCGGCTATATCAACTCCTGGACCCTTACCGTCTGAGACGTGACGAAGGGCCCTTTCCGCTCCGATTTCCGGTAGCGGGAAGGGCCCTTGCCGTAGGTCAATTGAAGTCGACGATCATTCCGGCGGCGATGGTGCGGTTGGTGGTTTCGTCGATCAGGATGAAACCACCGGTGGTGCGGTTGCGCCGGTATTCGTCGGCGAGGAGCGGAACGGTCGTACGCATGCGGACCCGGCCGATTTCGTTGAGGCCGAGTTCGGTGGCGGCCTCGTCACGATGCAGCGAGTTCACCTCGAGTCGGTAGTGCAGCTCGCGGATCACGACCCGGGCGGTACGCGTGGTGTGCTTGATGGCGTACTTCGCGCCGGGACGCAGCGGGGTGGCCTCGTCCATCCAGCAGATCATCGCCTCGATGTCCTGCGCGACCGCCGGGCCGTTGTTGGGCCGGCAGATCAGGTCGCCCCGGGAGATGTCGATCTCGTCGGTCAATCGGACCGTGACCGACATCGGCGGGTACGCCTCGGCGACCGGTCCGTCCGCGGTCTCGATCCCCGCGATCCGGGAGGTGAATCCGGAGGGGAGCACCAGAACCTCGTCGCCCGGCTTCAGCACACCCGAAGCGACCTGGCCGGCGTAACCCTGGTAGTCGGTGATCGTGGTCGACTGCGGACGGATCACGTACTGCACCGGGAACCGGACGTCGACCAGGTTGCGGTCACTGGCGATGTGCACCCGCTCCAGGTGGTGCAGCAGTGACGGGCCCTCGTACCACGGGGTGTGCTCCGAGCGGGTCACGATGTTGTCGCCCCGCAACGCCGAGACCGGGACGACGGCGAGGTCCGGCACCTCCAACTTCGCCGCGAACGCGGTGAACTCGTCGGCGATCCGCTCGTAGACCTCCTGCGACCAGTCGACCAGGTCCATCTTGTTCACACACAACACCAGGTGCGGCACCCGCAGCAGCGAGCAGAGGAACGCGTGCCGGCGGGACTGCTCGACCAGGCCCTTACGGGCGTCGACAAGGATCAACGCCAGGTCGGCGGTGGAAGCGCCGGTGACCATGTTCCGGGTGTACTGGATGTGTCCCGGGGTGTCGGCGACGATGAACTTGCGCCGGGGCGTGGCGAAGTACCGGTACGCCACGTCGATCGTGATGCCCTGCTCCCGCTCCGCCCGCAGGCCATCGGTCAGCAACGCCAGGTTCGTGTACTCGTCGCCGTTGGCCGCGCTGGCCGCCTCCACGGCTGCCAACTGGTCCGTGAACAACGACTTGGTGTCGTAGAGCAACCGACCGATCAGCGTCGACTTGCCGTCGTCGACGCTGCCCGCCGTGGTGAACCGCAACAGATCCATCGCCCGGCCCTCGGGCGCTGCGCCCTCGACCACCGCGACCCCGGTCGTAGTCATCAGAAGTAGCCTTCCCTCTTGCGGTCCTCCATCGCGGTCTCACTCACCCGGTCGTCACCCCGGGTCGCCCCCCGCTCGGTGATCCGGGTCGCCGCGACCTCCTCGATCACCAGGTCC
Organism: Micromonospora sp. NPDC051543; assembly: GCF_044454415.1. Taxonomy (NCBI): domain Bacteria; kingdom Bacillati; phylum Actinomycetota; class Actinomycetes; order Micromonosporales; family Micromonosporaceae; genus Micromonospora; species Micromonospora sp. NPDC051543. Next base: position 29,405 of record NZ_JBITDT010000014.1, on the reverse strand, counting down.
ACCGTGTCCGCCTCGGACAGCACCGCCGCGGTGCAGGAGGCGTCGCCGACGGTCCGGTACCGCACCCGCGCCTTGAACGGCTCCTCCGAGCCTCGGGGCACGATGAACTCGTTCACGGCGTAGAGCATTCCGTCGCGTTCGATCACCGTACGTTCGTGGGCGTAGTAGATCGACGGCAACGCCAACCGTTCCTGGGCGATGTAGTGCCAGACGTCCAGCTCGGTCCAGTTCGACAACGGGAACACCCGGATCGACTCGCCCGGGTGGTGCCGCCCGTTGTACAACGACCACAGCTCCGGCCGCTGGTTCTTCGGATCCCACTGACCGAAGTCGTCCCGGAAGCTGAACATCCGCTCCTTGGCCCGGGCCTTCTCCTCGTCCCGCCGCGCCCCGCCGAACAACGCGTCGAACCGGTACTTCTCCACCGCCGCCAACAGGACCGGGGTCTGGATCCGGTTCCGCGTCCCGTCGGCGGATTCGCGGACCAGACCTGCCTCCAACGCCTCGGGTACGCTCGCCACCACCAACTGCAGGCCGAGTTCCGCGACGCGCTGGTTTCGGTAGTCCAGCACCTCGTCGAAGTTGTGCCCGGTGTCGACGTGCAGCACCGGGAACGGGATCCGGGCTGGCGCGAACGCCTTCTGGGCCAACCGGAGCATCACGATCGAATCCTTGCCGCCGGAGAAGAGCAGGACCGGGCGCTCCAGTTCGGCCACCACCTCGCGCATGACGAAGATGCTCTCCGCCTCGATCGCGTCCAGGTGCGACACCCGGTACGCCGCCGGCGTCGTGTCGTCAGTCGTCATCGCGGTATCAACCGGCTGCCGTGGCCGGTGCCGGCACGGGGGTCAGGTGTTGCCGCAGTGCGGCGAGGAGTGGGGCGGCCAGCTCCGGCCGGCAGACCACCAGGTCCGGCAGCCGGGGATCAGCCTCGTTGTAGCTCAACGCGGAGCCATCGATGCGGGAGGCGTGCAGACCCGTGGCCGTCGCCACCGCCACCGGTGCCGCCGAGTCCCACTCGTACTGACCACCGGCGTGCACGTACGCGTCGACCTCACCGGTGATCACCGCGGCGATCTTCGCCCCGGCCGACCCCATCGGCACCAACTCGGCACCGACCTCGTCCGCCAGTCCCGTCAGGAAGGCCGGCGGCCGACTCCGACTCGCCGCCAACCGGATGGTCCGACCGCCGACCGTCGGCGGCCGGGTTGGGGGTGTCTCGGTGTCGAGGGTACGGAGCTGGGCCGGCAGGGCGATGGCGCCCGCCACGAGCCGGTGCTCCGTCGGGGCGTTCCGTTGCCAGAGTGCGACATGCACCGCCCAGTCGGTCCGGCCCGGCTCGGAGAACTCGCGGGTCCCGTCCAACGGGTCGACGATCCACACCCGGTCGGCGTCCAGCCGCTCCGGCGGGGGACTGGCCGTACCCGTTGCCCAGGCCTGCCGGGCGTCGTCGTCCTCCTCCGAGAGCACGGCGTCGGCGCTTCTGTGCCGCGCCAGTTCAACGCGCAGCAGTTGGTGCGACGCGTGATCACCCGCGCGCTTCAACGCTGTCGGGTCGTGGTGGCCGTGCGTTGCGCGGACCTGCAGCAGCAGCCGGCCGGCCCGATCGGCCAACCAGGCGGCGAACGCGCCATCCGACGCGGGAGCTGCTGACCTGGGGGGTTCCAGCACGTTCATCGACGAACACCTCCGATAGACGCGGTGACCGTGCCGTTCACTGGACGGCACGCCGACTGAAACTTCGGACACTGGTGACCGTGACCATCGCGGCCACCCCGGTCAGGACCAGCAGACAGACCCACCCCGGTAGGTGCGCGACGCCGGGCAGCATGGCACCGCGCACGCCCTCGGAGACGTAGGTCATCGGGTTGAGGGCGGTGACCGCCTGGAACCACGGCATCGAGGAGAGCCGCGGCCACGGGTAGTGGATGCAACCGGTCCAGATGATCGGGGTCACGACCAGCGAGAACGTGATGTTGATCCGTTGGATGGGCAGGATCATCGCCAGCGTCATGCCGATGCCGCCGCCGATCCACCCGCCGAGCAGGATCGTCAGCAGGACCATCGGTAACCGTCCGGGCTGCCACGGGGCCGAGCCGACCATCAGTGCGCCCAGTGGGTAGATGAGGGCGGCGGCGACGAGCCCGCGCAGCATCGCGACCACGAGCTTGCCGACCGCTACCAGGTTCGTCGACAGCGGGGCGAGTAGCCGGTCCTCGATCTCCCGGGTGAAGCCGAACTCCTTGACCAGTGGCAGCGCGACGCTCTGTAGCGCGGTGGTGAGCGCGGCGAGCGCGACGATGCCGGGCAGGAACAGGTCGGCGAAGTTCTGGGTGACGACGCCCTGCCCGCCGAGCACCTTGACGAAGACGAAGAGCATGAACAACGGGGTGAGGCCGACCTGGACCAGGATGACCCAGAGTTCCTTGACGGTCACCAACAGGTCCCGGCGCAGAATGGCCAGGAAGGCCCGGTGGGCGCTGGGTCGCGCAGGTGCCGCCGTGGCGCTCGTCGCGACAGCCGGCGGGGTGTCGAGGTCGGTCACCGTGGGTCCCTTCCGGTCAGTCCGATGAAGACGTCCTCGAGGCTCGGCTCACCGATGTGCACATCGGTGAGGGTCGCCGACCGTGTGGTCAGGACGCTGAGTGCCGGCCCGAGCACGGTGGCGGGGTCGGCGGCGAGATGTAGCCGGATCCGGACGCGCTTACGCCCGCCCCGGTCGGGGGCGAGCGTGGCGACCGCCCGCTGCCGGGCCAGCGCGGTCAGTGCGGCGGGTGTGCCCGCCCCGAACCCCGCGCCGCCGCCGAGGCCGAGCATGGAGCGGAGACTGCCGGGCCCGCCCCCGGCCCCGGCGCCGGGCGGCGGCGGGTCGGCGAGCCTTTCACCCTTGCGTACGCCGGAGACCTCGGAAAGCGCACTCAACAGCTCGTTCGGTTCGTCGAGCGCGGCCAGGGTGACGGTCAGGTCGAGGATCGATCGTCCGGCGAGCCCGCCGACCAGGTTGCCCGGCGTGTCCGCGGTGAGCAGCCGACCGTGGTCGACGATGCCGACCCGGTCGACCAGGGCGGCGGCCGCGTTCATCTGGTGAGTGGTCAGTACGACCGTCACACCCCGCTCCCGCATCTCGCGGATCCGGCTCCAGATGAGTCGGCGGGACTGCGGGTCCAGACCGTTGGTGGGCTCGTCGAGGAAGAGCACCGCTGGTTCGTGGATCAGCGCGCGGGCGATCATCAGCCGTTGCACCATGCCACCCGAGTACGCCTCGATCCGCTTGTCCGCCCGATCCTTCAGGCCGAAACGGTCCAGGAGCGCATCGGCCCGCGCGTTTCGTACGGCGCGGCCGACGCCGTGGTACGCGGCGTGGTACAGCAGGTTCTGCCGTGGTGTCAGCGACCGGTCCAGATTGTTGTGCTGGGGTACGACGGCCAACTGGGCGCGGGCCGCGACCGGGTCGCCGACCACGTCGATCCCGCTGACGAGCGCCCGGCCCCCGGACGCCCGCAGCCGGGTGGTGAGGATGCCGATGGTGGTCGACTTGCCGGCGCCGTTGGGTCCCAGCAGCCCGAAGATCTCGCCGGGGGCCACCGTGAAGGACAGCCCGTCCACGGCTGCGTTCGTGCTCCCGGGATAGCGTTTGACGAGGTCGGCGACCTCGACCGCGGCCGGGCTGCCACCACTACTGGGCATCTGCTGCTCCCTCTCGTGAGCTGTCGGATCAGTGGCCGCCGGTGCGGGTCAGCCGCCGGTTCGGGGGTGTGCGTCGAAGAAACGCCAGATGGTCTCGGTCGCGTCCAGCGCGGTCGCGGGCGGATCCAGGCCGAGCAGGCGTTGCGCCTGCGGTCCGGGGCCGGCGGCACCGGGCCACTGGTGGCCGGCGTCGTCGACGGTGACCAACTCGACCGCCCGTCCCCCGGGGCAGGTGGCGACCGAGGTCCGGACCGGGCCCGAGGCGGTCGTCGCCGGCGCCGGGCATCCGTCGGTGGTACGCCATCGGCCGAGCAGGTCGGGGATCGGCGGGCCGTCGATCTTGACCGGATTGCGTCCGGTCCCGTCGTTGTCCCGCTTGCCCGGACCACCGCCCAACGGCACTGTCTGGTCCGCCATCCCGTGAATGTGGATCACGGAGATGGGTGCCGGGGACGAGCACGGACCGAGTTGGGTCGCCGCCACCGGCCCGATCGCGGCGAACAGCGTCGTGTCGCACGCCAGGCGGTATGCGAGCATCCCGCCGTTGGAGATCCCGGTGGCGTAGATCCGGCTGCGGTCCACCGGAAGCTGGTCGGCAACGGTGGCCACCAGTTGCTGGATGAAGGCCACGTCGTCCACGCCGTCGCGGGCCGGTGGGCCGCAGCAGTCCGGGCTGACCGCCCAGGAGCGGCTCATCCCGTCCGGGTAGGCCACCACAAAGCCCTCCCGGTCGGCCCGGGCGTTCCAGCCGTAGGAGGTTTCCGCCTGGGTGCCGGTGCCGAGCGCGCCGTGCAGCATGACCACGAGCGGCGCCGGCGTCGACCCGGCGAGGTTCGTCGGCCGGTAGAGGCGGTAGCGGCGCTCCTGCCCGTCGACCACGAGGGTGTGCGTCGAGGAGCCGCTGGGCACGGTGGTGGAGACCGGTCCCACCTCGTGCCGCTCCGGGTCGTCCCGGAACAGTCCACAGCCGGCCAGCAGGGTGAGTGCTCCGACGAGCGACAGGACCGTGAGCAGGTGTCGCCGCCGACCGCGCGGTCCCACGCGACGCGTCCAATATGCACCAAATTTCACCATAATCGTACCCTGACATGTTAATGTTCAGGTTTTGTAAAGACCTGCACCGATTTGTGTTTGGCGGGGATGGCTCCGCCCGTTCCCGCGAGGTGCCGCCGAGCGGAGCCAACCGACTAGCAGTGCTGCACGCTGAGTCGGATCAGTTCCCAGCCGCCCTCGGGAACGTCATCGTCCGGGTCCGTACGCAGGTTCATCGGATTGGCCATGCCCAGGTAGAGGGTCGACCCGTCGGCGATCATGTTGCGGATGCCGTAGTTCAGGTAGTTGCCGAGCCCACTGTTGTCCACCACCGTGGCCGGTCTGCTCGTCGAGTCGAAGACGAACAGGTCGCCGCCGTAGACCGGGGCCGGTGGGGGGTCGTCGGCCAATACCGAGGCCTTGCCGAACTCGGCCGCGGCGGGGCCGGTGACACCCAACAGCCGGGCGGTGTCCTGGCCCAGATCCTTGGAGATGTAGCTCCAGTCCATGGTGCCCACGTAGAGCTTCCCGCCCGCCACCGCCATCTTCCAGGTGTAGTTGTTGTAGGGGTTGCCCATGCCCGACGGGCCGTACAACGGGGTGTATCCGGTCGAGGCGGCGGCCCAGAGACCCGTTCCGTCGTTGCCCGCCGGGTCGTAGGCGGGCAACTGGCTTGCGCCGTACAGCAGGTCCACCCGCTGGTGGCGGTCGCCGAAGCTCTTACCTCGGAAGATGCTGATGGCCCGCTGCGTGCTGCGGACCGTGGCGCGCAGCGCGGCCTCGTTCGCCGGTGGGTAGGTCGCGATGTGCACGGTGGTCGCCTTCATCGGCACGTGCATCGTGCCCCAGTAGAGGTAGCCGTTGAAGGAGGCGAGCCCACCCAGGGCGTAGGTGCGGGCGACGACCGGATCGGGCTCGTACCCTTCGACCGACCAGACCTGGGTCCAGTTGTCGGCGTCGGCCGGCGTGAGGCCGCGTTCCCCCTGCGACAGCTTCGGGCTCATCCACACCCCGGCGACCCCGGACAGCGGCTCGTCGGTCGTGCCGGGCACGCCGGCTGCCAGGGCGTCGTCACCGGAACCCGTCCAGGTCGTCACGAAGATCCGCCCGTCGTGCACGGTGAGATCCGCCGCCTGGGCCGGCAGGTTCGCGACCTCGACGAAACTGAACGGATTGCTCCGGGAGCCGGTCCAGCGCAGCACGTGCCCCCGGTTGCCGCCGTTCGCGCCCACCCCGACACCCGCGTAGAGCGCGCCGTCGGCCACCACGAAGTGGCGGATGTTGCCGTACGCCGGCAGGTTGACCGAGCCGAGGAAGGCGCCGGTGCCGGTGTCGAAGGCGAACAGGTTGATGCTCTCGCCCAGGGCGGGCCCACCCAGGAACGCCACCCCCTGATGGGTGCCGGCGGCCCGGATTCCGGCGGTCGTGCTCAGCCGGTTGGCGTCGGTGGTGGAGGCGTTCTTCACCGCGTCGGTCTTCTCCGTCAACCGCCCCGAACGTTTGTCGTACGTGTACAAGCGGGGCGGGCGATGGTCCCCCAGGGTGGCGGGCAGAGTCGGGTTACGTTTCGCGATCTGGCTCTCGCCGTACTCGCACACCCAGTCGTCGTTCAGGTTCGGTGTCGTGTTGCGCAGGTTGCGCCCGCTGGTCATGCAGTTGACGTTCGCTCCGGTGCCGAACCACAGGCTCTGCGCGGTCTGGGTCATGCCCCACAGGTAGGACTGGTTCACCTTCGGCTGGCCGGTAGCGCAGGGAGGGCCGGGTGGATAGGCCACACCGACACCGGCGAAGCACTCGTCCGGGGTGCCTTTCCCGATCAGCGTCCGATCGTATTTCGGCTGATGTCCGGCCGTACCCGACGCATCCGTCCCGATCGGGGTGGCGGCGGCTGACGCTGGCGCCGCGAGGACGAACAGCAGTCCCAGTAGGGCGGCCGCGGCGAGCGGTCGCCGGCCCGACATCCGGAGTGGTTTCACGAATGGTTCCTCTCGTTCGACGGAGTCCTGACGGTCGGTGGGGCACGATCGCGGGTCAGGCCGCGGCGACCTCGCGGGACCGGGCGGGACTGACCACCCGTCCGGCGACCCGCCGTGCCCAGTCCTCCCAGTCCTCGAACTCCAGGAACCGGGCCAGTAGGCCGAGCTGCCCGATCGGGTCGGCGACCAGGTCCTCGTAGCTCATCCGGTGCAGGTGTCGCGGAGGCAGGTCGGTGAGCGCCTGCTCGGCCTGGCTGGTCAGGAACGCGCTCAGACCGAGGTAGCGGCGCAGGTCCTGGCCCCGGTCCCGGAGCAGGTCGGCGCTGAGCCGGTCCGGCAGGTAACGCTCCAGGTCCTCGGGCACGGACTGGCCGGGCTCGATCCGGAACGGGTCCAGCCCGCACCGGCCGAGGAACTCCACCCGCAGCTGAATCAGCTGGAACGACGAGTGCCGGCTCATCGAGCGGGCGGTCGCCTCCCGGTCACGGGTCAGATACACCACCTTCGCCTCGGGAAATGCCCGCAAAAGGTACGGAGCGACGTGGCTGGAACCGCCGGAACGCTCGACCCAGCGCCGTTTGCCGGTCATCACGGCCAACAGGTCGAGGAACATCCGGTGGTGGTCGCCGACCGACTGCGTCGGGAAGTCCGGCACCCGCTCGGCGAGCTGGTCGAAGAGGCGGTCCGGGTCGGGGGTCAGCTTCGACAGGGTGATGGCGAGGATCCGCGGCAGCTCGGTCATCCGGCCGGCCCACCTCCCGGTCGCGGGGTAGCGCACCTCCTTGGGCGGCAACCCGATCCGAAAGAGAGTGGCGAGTTCCGCCTTGGGGCTGCTCAGCACCGCCCAGTACGCGACCCCGGTCAGCACCTCGGAACTGCGCGCCCAGGGTGCGACGGACATGAAGAACTCCTGCGCCGAGAGAGTCTCGGGCTGCTCCGCGATCAGGTCCGAGAGCAGCGTCGAGCCGCACCGGCCGTTGCTGATGATGATCGACCTGCCGGTGACCGGGGTGTCCATCCGAGGACCTCCTGCACGTTGGGTTGTCACGGGGCGGTAGCCACCTCGGCCACCTCGACGGAGCACTCCTCGCGGAGCCACGCCAGGACGAGCCGGCGGACCGCCTCCGGCCGGTCGACCAGGACTGTGTGTTTCTCGCCGGGTAGGACCACGGTCCGCGTCTGCGGTAGCAGCCGGACCACCGCCGGTGCGAGCTCGACGACCGCGGAGTCCGCGCCGTAGAGGCAGAGCACTGGTACGCCGATCGCGCTGATCTGTGCGGCAGTGGGCAGGGCGCTCGCCGGTAGGTCCCGGGCCAGCGTGGTCGTCGCGAGCATCTCGCCGGTGGCCCGGGCCCGCCGCGCCACCCGTTCCCCCCGACCGGCGCTGATCTGCGCCAGCGCCTCCGGTCGGGGCAGGAGGTCGGCGGCCCGGCCCAGCCGGCGCGCGACCCGGGCCATCCACGCCGGGGTCGGCGGCGAGGATTCGATCGCCGCGACGGAGGCGACCCGATCCGGGTGGCGGACCGCGTAGGCGAATGCGATCGTGCCACCGAACGAGTTGCCGAGCAGGTGCACCGGACCCGTGACGTCGAGTGTGGTCAGCATCGCCGCCAGGTCGTCGACGAAGTCGTCGAGGGTGTAGCCGGTGGGTGGGCGCTCGCTGTGGCCGTGCCCCCGCAGGTCGTACATCAGCACCCGCAGTCCGGCGTCGGACAACGGTTTGGCCAGGGTGAAGTACCAGCTCGCGAGGCTGTCGGAGGCCATGCCGTGGATCATCACGAGGGTGGCCGGCGCCGCACTCCGGCCGGCGCCGACCTCGCCCGGCTCCGCGGCCGGTGGATCGAGGTGTTCGATGTGCACGTCGATCCCGTTGGCCCGGATCATCGTCACGAGTGGACCGCCTCGACGGCGGTGGGGCTCACGTCGAGGGAACGTGCGATGTGCTCGACCAGTTGCCCGACCCGCAGCTCGCCCACGGTCTCCAGATCCAGCTTCGCGACGAAGTGCGCGAAGTTGACGGTGTTGCCGTACCGGGCCTGCAGCCGGCCGGCGAGGGAGACGACGTCGATGCTCTCCATGCCGAGGTCGTCGCGGAAGGTGGTGTCCATGGTGATGGGTTCATCGGCGGCGAAGTCGCCGAGGACCGCTTGGATGATTCCGGTGAGCTCGGCGAGGATGTCGGCGTGCGAGGCGGCCATGGGAGGTACTCCTTCGAATGGTCGGGAGTGGATACCGGTCACGGCTGATCGGTCCCGGTCCGCGGGCCCCAGGTCCAGGCGACCACGTACCGTCGGGGCGGTAGGTCTTCGGGATTTCCGACCTCGCGGTGCTGGACCGGGTAGCTCCGGTCGTCGACGTGGACGGTCAGCACCGTGTCCGTGGCGCTTGTCACGACGAACCGGCGCGGGCGGCCGTCGAGCCCGGTCCCCTCCGCCTTGCCGACGGCCTCCTTGGCGGCCCAGAACCGGGTGAACCACCGCCGCCGGTCCTCGGCGTCGCCGCCGAGCGAGTCCAACAGGGCGATCTCCCCGTCGGTCAGGGCGAAGCGCAGGGTGCTCTCGGGATGGTCGGTGATCTCGGCGACGTCGATGCCGATGCCGGGCACCTCGGGTGGCGACGCCGGTCCGCGGGGCTTCGCGATCGCGACGCCGATCTCCGCGCAGTGCGCCAGCGAGACATCGCACTCGCGCAGGTCCCGGCCCGGACGTCCGTGCACCCGGGGTCGCCCGTCGGGATCGTTGCCGACCGTCAGCTCGATGGGGTAGATGTCGCGGTGCCCGTCCTCCCACAACCGGAACCGGACGGCGTCCTTCACCGCGATCCGGCCCAACAGCCACTGTTTGCGGGATCTGGCGGGCTGCCGCTCGTAGTCCTCGTACGCGGCCGAGCCCAGGATGCCGCGGGCGGCCATGCCCTGGGTGACCAGGTCGGTCCAGCAGTCGAAGGCCATCGTCCAGCCCTCGGGTTGGATCAGCGACATCGGATGCCGCTCGGGGAACCGTTCCGCTGGCCGCGCCTGCGGATGGCTGTCGAAGCGCCGGTCCACCGCGCCCTCGATCTGTGCCCACACCCGGTCGCCGACCACCAGTTGGGTGTCCGCGACGAGTTGCGCGTCGTCGATCGAGCGCACCCGGGCGACACACTCGAAGGCCGTACCGGGTGCCGGCGGGGGGCCGAAGTAGCGGATGTGGCGAAGGCCCACGGGCAACGCGACGGTACGGAACGGCTGTGTGGTGATGAGCCAGTTGCCGATCAGCTGTAGCGCGTTGTCCAGCAGGGCGCCCGGCGGCACGGGTGCGCTGACCACCCCCCGTACGTGCATGTCACCGAGGGCGTGCACGGCGGTGATGCCCTGGAACTGGGGGCCGTGGAACATCAGCCGCTCGGCGTACATCTCCTCGGCGCTGATCCGTGGCGGCCGCTCGGTCGCGGGATCGTGCCGCCACACCTCGGGCGGGTCCGCCGGATAGTCCGCGGCGAGTTCCACGGTCGACCGGGCGTACGGGCCGAAGGTGACCGAGACCAGGCCGTCACCGGTCGGCTTCACCGCGATCTCGACGTCCTGACCCGGCTCGGCTATCAGCCAACGGTTGAACCGGGCGTCGCGTACGGCCACCGCCCGCATGCCCGGCATGGCCTGCTCCGCCGCGTCGACCATGTGCTGTACCAGGGTGGTGGCCGGCACCACCGGCCACCGGTCCTCCATCTTCGGCCAGTCCGGTGGCTGGACGAAGAAGCAGTGGTCTTTCAGGTACGGCATGTTCTCGACGGAGACCCGCAACGTGATCCGCCGAACCGTACCCGGGTCGCCGTTGCTCGCGCTGGCGCTGATCGCCTTGCCGGTGTCGATCCCGTTGGCCGAACCGACGCCGTTGCCCGCGTTGCCGTTGCCATGGCCCCCGGACGCGACGGTTCGGGAGGGTCCGGCAGGCGGGGCGACCGGGGGGTGTCCGTCAACCGGGCGCGGCGCTACCGGCGGAGCCGGTCGGGCGGCCGCGTCCAGAACGTTCACCGCGTCCCGAGCCGTGTCCTGCAACAGCGCGGCGAGCTCCGCGGCCGCGCTGGACCGTCCGGTCAACCTGTGCAGAGCGGCGAGCGCCGCCGCCGGGTTGGTGCCGCTAGCCGCCGGCTCCGGCTGGCGCCCGGCCCCGACCGACGGCGACGCGCCGACCGGAACGGCCGTACCGTGATTCGGCGGACCCGCCGACAGGTGACTCGGCTGGGCGCCGCCCGCTGACACGCCGAGCAGACCGGCGGCGTCCGCCCCGAGTCGGACCAGTGGGCCACCGAGATCCAGCGAGATCGACGGGCCACGGCGTACCGGTTTCGCGGGTGCCTCCGCCAGCGGTGGATCGAGCGCGGTCAGGTTCGGGCTGCCGCCCTCCACCCAGATCGCGGTGGCGACCCGGCGGAGCTGGTCGAGCCCGCTGCGGTGCTTCACGTTGACCGGCATCGCGAGGTGCTCACGTCCGCGCAGGTTGTCGCTGATCAGCGAGGCCAGTTGCCCCGCACCGACCTGGAGGAAGACCCGTACTCCGGCGTCGTACATCGCCGCGACGGTCTGACGGAACCAGACCGGCTCCATCATGTGCCTGACGAAAAGCGCGTTGACCTGCGCCTCGTCAGCGGGGAACGGTGCCGCCAGGGTCGCCGACCAGACCGGTATCCGGGTCGGGTGTACCTCCCACTGGCGCAGCGCCGCGCCGATCGACTGCAGGCCGTCGACGAACACGGGAGTGTGGAAGGCCGACCGGAACGGCAGCTTCTGACACAGCACGTTCGCCGTACGCAGGGCCTCGACGAGCCGGTCCACCTGGGGTTCGGGGCCGTTCACCACCGACTGCCCCGGGGCGTTGTCGTGCGAGAGCACCACCCCCGGAAAGTCTCCGAGCATCGGGGTGACCCGGTCCGCGCCCGCTCCCACAGCGGCGAACACGTATCCGGAGACCTCGACCGAGTCGGCGTTGAACAGTTCCAGGAATTCGTCCATCGCCGCCGTGCTGATCTGCCCACTGGTCGCCGCGGCGGTCCACTCGCCGATGCTGTGTCCGGCGACCGCGTCCGGTAGCACGCCGATATGGCGCAGCGCCTTGTCGAGAAGTTTGCCGACCTCGATCAGCCCGGCGCCGTGCCGGCCCAGGTCCGAGGCGGACCACCGCCGGTCCGGCAGTCCGAGGTGCGCGGCGATGTCCGCCGTACGGGGCGCGAACTCCGCCTCCAGGCCGGGGAAGACGAAGGCGAGGCGCCCGGTGCCGGAGGACAGCAGCGGCGACGGGCTGAACCAGATGTCCCGTCCGCCCCGCCAGGCCTGACCGCGGTCCACCGTCTTGCGGGCGACGGCCAGCAGCTTGTCGGTCGGGCTGACGATGCCGAGTCGGCACGCCTCGGCCCCGTTGGCGGGCCGGTTGCTCCGGGCCCGTTCGACGCCGAGGGCCCGTACCTCGTGGTCGCTGCGGGACAGCAGGTCGGCCAACCGGGCGGGGTCCGGCGCGGCGAGCCAGAGCACCTGGTCCGGCTCGGTCACCGCAACCGTCGAGCTGGCCGTGCTCGGGGCGGCGTCTCGTCCGCCACTTGCTCCACCGACCGCCAACGGCTGCCCGCCGGTCGGCCGCTCCCGTACACCGGCGGGCTCGGGCGCCTGCTCGATGATGACGTGTGCGTTGATGCCGCCGAAGCCGAAGGCGTTCACCCCGGCGCGACGCGGCCCGTCGCTCTCCCACGGGCGGGCGGTGGGGATCGGGGCGAACCGGGTCGCGGCCATCTCCGAGCGTGGATCGTCGCAGTGCAGCGTGGGCGGCAGCACTCCCCGGTACACCGCGAGCGTCGCCTTGATCAGGCCAGCGATGCCGGCGGCCGGCATGGTGTGCCCGATCATCGACTTGACCGATCCGATCACCGGGCGTGGCCCGTCGCCCGAATGCGGTCCGAAGACCTCGGCCACCGAGACCAGTTCGGCCGCGTCGCCGGTGGGTGTGCCGGTGCCGTGCGCCTCCAACAACCCCAGCGCGTCCGGCGCGGTCGGGTCCAGCCCCGCCGCTTCCCAGGCGCGCCGGATGGCCAGCACCTGTCCGGAGGAGGCCGGGTTGAACATGCTCGCCGAGCGGCCGTCGCTGGACATCCCGCTGCCCCGGATGACGGCGTACACCCGGTCGCCGTCCCGGACGGCGTCGGACCACCGCTTGAGTACGACCACACCCGTGCCCTCGCCGATCAGCAGGCCGTCGGACTCCCGGTGGAACGGCCGGCTCTCACCGCGCCTGGACAGGGCCCGCAACTGGTTGAACACCGACCAGAAGCTGATGTCGTGAACGTGGTGCACACCGCCGGCCAGGACGGCGTCCAACCGTCCGCTGGTCAGCTCGGTGATCGCCTGGTCGACCGCGATCAGCGACGAGGCACAGGCCGCGTCCAGGGTGTACGCCGGACCGCGCAGGTTGAGCCGGTTGGCCACCCGGGACGCGGCCAGGTTCGGCACCAGACCGATCGTCCCCTCCGGCTGGTACGGGCCGAGCCGCTCGTCGAACTTCTCGCGTACCAGGTCGAGCCGGCTCTGGTCCAGCTCCGGAATCAGCTCCCGCAGCACCTGGATGACCTGGCTCGACATCCGCACGCGTTGGGCATAGCGGGCCTGCGCCGGACTGAGGATGCCGCCCCGCCCGAGGATCACACCGACCCGGTCGCCGCCGGGCAGTCGGTCCGCGCCACCGGCATCATCGATCGCGGCGGCGGCCACGTTCAGAGCGATGAGCTGGTCCGGTTCGATCTCCGCGACCGAGGCGGGCATGATGCCGAACCGCAGCGGCTCGAAGGTCGCGAACTCGTCGACGAACCCGCCGCGCCGGCAGTACATCCGGTCCGGCCGGTGGGCCTGCTCCGGGTCGTAGAACTCCTCGTCCCACCGGTGCGACGGCACGTCGGTGATCGCGTCCACCCCGTCGACCAGATTCCGCCAGTAGCTCTCCAGGTTGCCGGCGCCGGGCATCACCGCCGCCATCCCGACGATCGCGATCGGGTCGCTCCGATCGGTACTCGTGTTCATTTTCGGCCTCTCGCTCCACCGTCGATGGGCGTACCGGGTGCGCGGCGCGGGTGCCGCCGCATCCGCTGGACGATCACCAGCCGGAGGCGGTGTAGACCACGGAATTGATCTTCGGGTCGCCCCACGCCAACTCGCTCAGCAGGCTGAAGGCACCCGCTTCGGGGTCGATCAGATCGATGCCGCGGCGCGCGTACTCCCGACTCAGCTCGTCGCTGACCATCCCGCCGTGCCCGGCGCCGGGTGCCCACGGCCCCCAGTGCACGGTCAGACAGCGGTTGCCGGTGCTGGCCGCCCAGCGGGTGCCGATCGCGTCGACCGCGTCGTTCGCCGCGGCGTAGTCGCTCTGACCTCGATTGCCGTACGCCGCGGCGATGCTGCCGAACAGCACCACGAAGCGAGGCGGCGAGTTCAGCTCGTCCAGGCCGGTCAGGACGGAACGGGCACCGTCGACCTTGGTGCCGAACACCCGGGCGAACGATTGTGGGTCCTTCTGCGCGATCAGCTTGTCCTCGATCACGCCGGCCGCGTACACCACGCCGTCGACCCGACCGTGCGTACGCTCGATGTCCAGCAGTAGGCGGCGGATCGCCGACGCGTCCCGCACGTCGAGGGCGTGGTAGCGCACCTCGCTGCCCAGTTCCCGCAGTTCGGCGAGGGTCGTCTCGACCTCGCGGGCAGCCAGGACCGCCTGCGCGCTCTGTTCGATCTGCGCCGGTGACCGCAGACCCCGGCCGGCGAGCGCGGCACGCAACGACGCCTTGTCCCGGGCCGGCATCAGGTCCGGATCCTCCGGCCCGGTCGGCAGCGGCGTGCGGCCGACCAGCTCGATCCGGCAGCGGCTCGCCATGGCCACCGCGCGGGCGAACCAGGGCGTGATCCCGCGAGCCCCGCCGACCAGCACCACCACCGAATCCCGGTCGAGGCCGATCGCGGCGGCCTCGGAGGCACCGTCGCCGGCCGGTCCGGCACCGCTGGTCGCCACCGCGCCCAGCGCCACCGGCGTGAGGGAGACGGTCGTCCGCTCGGTCTCGCGCCGCACGACAGCCGGGGTTTCCCCCGGGACCAGCAACTCGTCGATCAGGTGTCGCGCGATCTGCTGCGGGTCGGCAGCACCGTCCACCTGGACGTACCTGGCCGCCACCTGTGGGTATTCCCTGGAGATGGTACGGAACAGGCCGGCCAGGCCGTCGCTACGTCCGGTACCGCCGACCGGTCCTGCCGCGAGCAGCCAGCGGGGACCGGCCGCGAGCGCCTGCTTGAGGAACGGGAAGATGTCGGGCAGCAGGGGTGCTCCGGCGCTGTCCAAACCGTCCAGCAGGATCAGCCCGTCGAAACCGGTGAGCTGGTCGACCTGCCTCCCGTCCAGCACACCCGTCTGCCCGGCCGCGCCCTGCTCCTGAAGCAGTTCGGCGAGGTACGGCAGCGCCGGGCTGGCACCGGTGATGAGGAAACGCGTTCCGGCGAGCACGTCGGCCGGCTGCCCGGCCGGCGAGGCGCCGGGGTCCGCGTCGGGAGGTCCCGCGACCACCGTCGCCAGGGGCAGTAGCCGCTTCGGTGTGATCCCGGCCCGACCGTTGGCGGTGACCGGCTCGGTGGGGACCGTCGCGGGTGCGATGGCCGGGCTCATGGTGGTCGGGGCCGAGGGCGCTCCCGCGGGTGGCGCCACCATCGGTGCGGGTGCGGTGAGGGCGCGTGGCGCGGGCGGCGCAGCCAGTGTGCCGTTGCTCGGCGACGGCGCCGGGGCGGTCACCTCCTGCGTCTTCTGGTTGAGCCAGTCGACCATGGTGCGTACGGTGCGGGCCTTGACGAGGTCTTCGAGTTCGGCTTCGTCGCCGTCGACGGCGAGGCCGAGTCGTGCGGCGACCTCGCCGGCGACTTCGGCGCGTTTGATGGAGTCGATGCTGAGGTCGGCTTCGAGGTCGAGGTCGAGTTCGATCAGGTCCACCGGGTAGCCGGTGCGTTCGCTGATGACGTCGAGGATCGCGGTCTGGAAGTCGGGACGGGTCAGTACGGCGGTGCCGGTCGCGACCAGAGCGGTGGAGTGCGCCATCCCGTTCGCCGGGCCGAGTACGGAGGTCGCGTGGATCACGGTCGGACCCGTCGTCGACCGGATCTTCTGGTTGAGCCAGTCGACCATGGTGCGTACGGTGCGGGCCTTGACGAGGTCTTCGAGTTCGGCTTCGTCGCCGTCGACGGCGAGGCCGAGTCGTGCGGCGACCTCGCCGGCGACTTCGGCGCGTTTGATGGAGTCGATGCTGAGGTCGGCTTCGAGGTCGAGGTCGAGTTCGATCAGGTCCACCGGGTAGCCGGTGCGTTCGCTGATGACGTCGAGGATCGCGGTCTGGAA
This sequence comes from Micromonospora sp. NPDC051543, assembly GCF_044454415.1. NCBI lineage: Bacteria > Bacillati > Actinomycetota > Actinomycetes > Micromonosporales > Micromonosporaceae > Micromonospora > Micromonospora sp. NPDC051543. The sequence goes on along the minus strand of NZ_JBITDT010000014.1, from coordinate 13,324 downwards.
ATCAGGACCGGACGCGGCGACCGCCACAGCTGCCACCTCGACCCCGCCGGTCGGTGCGGCCGGGGGAGCGGCCATCACCGCCGTCGCCGTCGCGACCGGGGCGACCTCGGTCCCGTGACCCGGCAGCACCACCGGCGGGTACGTCTGCGAGGGCTGCCACACGAGTCGCCCACCCGCGCCGTCGCCGAAGTACGCGAGCATCACGTCCCGCTGCGAGGCGATCATGTCCCGGCTGGTGCGGAGGAACTCGCTCAGCAACTCGTCGCGGCTGTCCCGACCACTGAAGGCGGTCCCGTTCGAAGCGGTCATCGACAACTCCTTGATCTGTCGTGGGGGTGTCATTCCGCCGGGCAGGCTGTTCCCGGACTGATCTCGTACGAGCTGGCCGTCCACGGTCCAGAACGGACGCTGGCCCGTCTTGACCGCCCCGAGGTCGGCCGTGTCGCGGCCCTGGAACAACCAGCCGGTGCGGACCGGCACGCCGGCACAGGCCAGTTGCGCGACAGTGACGAGGAAGCCGCGCAGTCCCTCGTCGGGGCGGGGCTCGGTGGCGACCGCCAGGTGCGGCCGGTCGCCGAGGATGGCCCGGACCAGCTTGGTGAGGACCTGACCGGGGCCGGCCTCCACGAAGGTCCGAGCCCCGCTGGCGTACATCGCCTCGATCTGTTCGACGAAACGCACGGGCGCGCCGATCTGCGCGGCGAGCCGTTCACGTACCCGGTCGGCGTCCCCGTCGTACGGGGCGGCCGTGTGGTTCGACCAGACCTGGATGGCCGGCTCCCGTACCGTGCTGGACGCCAGCGCCTCGGCGAAACGTGTGGTGCCGCCGGCCACCACCGGGCTGTGGAACGCGCACGCGACGGAGAGCTGACGGGCCGACAACCCGCCTTCGCGCAGCGCCGCCACCGCCGACCCGACCGCGGGAGTCGGCCCGGAGATCACGACCTGCGTCGGCGTGTTCCGGTTGGCCAGCACGACCTCGCCAGCCAGTCCCGATGCGGTGAGCAGCTGGCTCACCTGCTCGGCGGTGCCGGTGACCGCCGCCATGGTGCCCGGATCGTCTCCGGTGGCGGCGAGGATCGCGTCGGCCCGTTGCCGGCTCAGCGCGAGCAGGGTCTCGGGGTCGAACGCGTCGGCTACGCAGAGCGCGACGAGCTCCCCGTAGCTGTGTCCGCCGGTCAGGTCCGGCCGGACGCCCAGCCGACGTAGCAGGTGGTCGACCGCGAGGCTGCCGATGCCCAGGACGGGTTGGGCGACCCGGGTGTCGCGTACCCGGTCCTCCTGCTCGCGCGCCGTCTCCGGGTCGAACGCCGACGGCGGGAAGAGCAGGTCCGCCCACTCGGCGCCGAGGCGCAGGTAGTGCCGCAGCTCGGGGAACGCGACGAACAGTTCGGCGAGCGCACCCGGCCGCTGGCTGCCCTGACCGGGGAAGAGGAAGGCCACCTTGCCCGGCTCCGGGTCGTCCGACGGTTGGACCAGCCCGCGCGCCGGGTCGTGCTCGCCGGCGACGGCCCGGCCCAACAGCTCGGCGAGTTCCTCCCGGTCACGGGCGACGATGGCAATCTGGACCGCGCCGGCCCGGTGGTCGGCCTCGTCGGACAGCGACGCGGCCAGGTCCCGCAACGACCACGGTCGGCCCAGCTCGTCGCGGTTCGACAGCATCTCCAGCAGCCGCCGTACCCGCAGATGTGCGGCGGGCCGGTCGGCGCCGCGGAAGCAGAACAGCTCCGCCGGCCAGGACTGCCGGGTGTGCCGTGGCTCCGGGCTGTTCGCATACGCGCCGAGCACGGTGTGGAAGTTCGTCCCGCCGAACCCGAACGCGCTCACCCCGGCCAGCCGCTCGGCCGCCGGCGCGATCCACGGGCGAACGCCGGTGTAGAACGCGAAGGGGCTGCGGGCCGGATTCCACGCGGGGTTGGGGCGGGTCAGGTGGATCGTGGGTGGCTTGACTCCGGTGTAGAGCGCGAGGCTCGCCTTGATCACGCCGGCCAGGCCCGCCGCGCACTTGGTGTGCCCGATCTGCGACTTCACCGAGCCCAGCGTGCAACTACCGGGCTCCGCGCCGGCCTCGTCGAAGAACCGGGTCAGGGTCTCCAGTTCGGTACGGTCGCCCACCACCGTGCCGGTGCCGTGTGCCTCGACCAGACCGACCTGTCGGGGCGAGACCCCGGTTCGGTGGTACGCCCGGTCGAGGGCGCGTCGCTGCCCGCTCGCCCTCGGGGCGGTGAGCCCGAGCGCACGTCCGTCGCTGGAGCTTCCGATGCCCTTGATCACGGCGTAGATCCGGTCGCCGTCGCGCTCGGCGTCGGCCAACCGCTTCAGTACGACGCACGCCACCCCCTCGCCGAGGGCGATACCGTCGCCGGTGCTGTCGAACGTGCGGCACCGTCCGGTGGGGGAGAGGGCGTGCGCGGAGGTGAACATCAGGTAGTCGTTGATGCCGTTGTGCAGGTCGGCGCCGCCGCAGATCATCAGGTCACTGCTGCCGGCGCTGAGTTCCTTGCAGGCGGCGTCCATCGCGGCGAGCGACGAGGCGCAGGCGGCGTCGATGGTGTAGTTGGGACCGCCGAGGTCGAGACGGTTGGCGATCCGACCGGCGATGACGTTGGCCAACACGCCGGGGAAGCTGTCCTCGGTGACCGTGGGGAGTTGGTCCTCCAACTCGGGCGGCACCTCCCCGAGGTAGGCCGGGAGCATGGTCCGCAGCGTCTGGGCGTGACCCATGTCGCTGCCGGCCTCGGCCCCGAACACCACCCCGGTCGAACGGTGGTCCGCGCCGGCCGCGTCGTACGGGTATCCGGCGTCGACGAGCGCCCGATGTGCCACCTCGAGCGCGAGCAACTGGGTCGGGTCGATGCTGCTCAGCGCCGCCGGGGGTATCCCGTACCGGATCGCGTCGAACGGGACCGGCTCGATGAACCCACCCCACCGGGAGACGCTGATCCGGCCGGCCTTGCCCGGCTCCACCTCGGGCGCGTAGTACGTGTCGACGTCCCACCGGTCGGAGGGCACCTCGGTGACCGCATCGGTGCCGCTGAGTACGGTCTGCCAGAAACTGTGCAGGTCGGGGGAGCCGGGCAGGACGCAGGACATGCCGACGATGGCGATGTCCAGCGGCGCGACCGGCTCGTCCACCGGCGCGGTCGGCGGGACGAGTTCGGCGCGCAGCGCGGCGGTCCGTGCCGCGAGGAACTCCTGTGCCTCGGTGGTGACCTGCACGTGCAGCTCCGCGACCGTGGTCGGTGCGTGGCGCAGCACCGCGACCTGGCCGGCCATGAACATCCCCTCGACGGCCTGCACCGCCTCGTCGACCTCCACCAGGCCGTCGTCCTCCCGGCGTACGCCCTTGCTGGCGATCCGCAGCCGACCGACGTTCAACAGCTCCAGTTGCTCCCAGACCTGGCGGTTCTCCACCCCGGCCGACTCCAGCTCCTCCCGTACGTTGTGGAAGTCGTTCACGAACGGGCTGGGCAGGCAGCGGGTCGCGTGTCCGGGGGCGGTCTCCAGCAGCGACGTGCTGGTGGCGGCGATGGCCGTACGGTGGAACAGGGGCTGAATCGCGCCCTCGGAGACCGCTTCGCTGGTGAAGAGGTAGGCGGTCCCCATCAGCAGCCCGATCTGCGCCCCGCGGCCGGTCAGCGGGGCCGCCATCGCGGCGACCATCGCGGACGATCGGGCGTCGTGGATGCCGCCCGCGAAAAGCAGTTGCAGCCGCCCGGCATCGGCCGGCGTGTCCGCCAGGAACTCTTCGATCACCAGCAGCTGCGCCTCCCACAGGGGAAAGCTGGCCCGTGGGCCCACATGCCCGCCGCACTCCGCGCCCTCGAAGACGAACTTGCGCGCCCCCGCCCGCAGGAACTGCCGCAGCAACCCCGGTGACGGTACGTGCAGGAAGGTGGTGATCCCATCCTGCTCCAACGCCGTGGCCTGGGACGGCCGCCCGCCCGCGATGATCGCGCACTGGGGTCTGATCTCCCGGATCGCCTCGAGTTGTGCCGCGCGCAGCTCGTCGGGCGCGAAGCCGAGCACCCCGACGCCCCAGGGCCGCTCGCCCAGTCGATCGGCGGTCTCCCGGAGCACCCGGCGGGACTGTTCCCCGCCGGCCAACGCGAGCGCGACGAAGGGCAGCGCGCCGTCGGCGGCGACCGCGGCCGCGAACGGCGCCTCGTCGCTGACCCTGGTCATCGGGCCCTGCACCACCGGTATCCGGACGTTGAGGGCGTCGGCGAGCGCGGCGCCCGGCGCCAGGGCGTCCCCGGCGGACGATTCGGCGAGCGCTTCGAGAAGGGTGGCACGGATTCCGCGTACGGCGGCGGCGGTGTCCGGCCAGCGCCGGGCGAAGACGGCGGCGAGCCAGCCGTCCTGGCCGATCGGCAGCAGTTGTGAGGCGCTGTCGTGCGGACCGCCCCGGCGGATCCCGCGTACTCCGTCGACGAGGACCGTCTCGGACCCGTCCAGCCGACGGATCGCGCCCCGCACGTCCGCCGGGAGCTCCGACTCCGGCATGAGGGTGAGCTGGCTGTCCAGGACGACGCCGGCCGCGCCGCCGATGACACAGGCGACGGCGGTGCGGGGGCCGACGCCGCCGGCGACCCAGATCGGCAGGTCGATGTCGTCGGCCGTGGCCAGTTGCTGGAGCAGGACGAACGAGCTGAGCTCGCTGACTGTGCCGCCACCCTCCATGCCCCGCGCGATGAGCCCGTGCGCTCCGGCGGCGGCGGCGTACCGGGCGTCGTCGAGGCTGGTCACCTCGACGAGCACGCGGTACCTGTCGACCACGTCGGCCAGTGGCCAGGGCGCATCCGGCGGTAGGACCAGGAGATCGACCCGGCCGTGGCCCGCCCGTTCCACGTCGGCCGGCGTGACGGTGCAGCCGGCAGGTACACGTACGCCGATCGGTCCGCTCGACCCGGCGGCGGCCTGGGCCAGGGCGGTGAGTGTCCAGCTGTCGCCGGAGGCGAGATCCAGGACGCCGTGACCGCCGCCGTGGCGGGCGGCGGTCACGATCCCGGGACTGGGTTCGAGGAGGCTACCGGCGCTGATCACGATTACGAGATCGCGCGTGTTCGGTGCAGGGCTCATCGGACTCCCACTTCATTGGGCGCCGGGTCTCGGACGCTACCGAATGAATCAGATGATCAATCGGGGGTGCTGCCCGCAGAGAATTGTCGTCCGTCGATCTCGGGCTCCGATTAAGTTAGGCCAGCTTAGTTACGGCTCAGTTAACTTTCCCAAAATAGCCCGATGGCCTGCGGTTTCTCCGATCGCACCGATGAGACGCGGGACATCTTCCGGCCGCCGCGCCGTGGCGGCCTGACCTCGGGCGGCCGGTCGGTGACCCCGCTACGGTCACGAAGCGTGCTGTTAACTATCGACGTACTTTGAATTCAGAAATGTTACTAGGCCGGCAGGAAAAGTGACGTCTATCACTATCATCTTGCAGATCCGGCTTATGAAAGCACTCTTATCTGGTCGGTTTGGTGGGGCCCGGGACCATTCCTATCTCCTGAGTATGGAATTGGTCCCGGGTCGGCCCTCGTTGAATGGGCCGAATGCCTATCGGAGAGGAGGAGAATCGACCGACAAAATGCCATGTCATCGAGCGGGGGCGACCCGGGCGCGTCGCTTGACCGACCACCGCCGGGCGGCTCCGGTCGGCGCCACCGGTCGCGCGGGCTCCGCGCCCGCCCACCGCCCGTCCGACCCGAGCGGTCTGCTTCCCCTTCCACCTGCCTCCAACGAACTGGTGGTCCCTCATGCGCAAGATTCTCCTGCTGGCCCTGGTCGGTCTCGGCGCCCAACTGGTCGACGGCAGTCTCGGCATGGCCTACGGCGTGACCTCGACGACCCTGCTGCTCGCCGTCGGCGTCCATGCCGCCGCCGCCTCCGCCACCGTGCACCTCGCCGAGATCGGCACGACCCTCGCCTCGGGTGCCGCCCACTGGCGATTCGGCAACGTCGACGCGAAGGTCGTCGCGCGGATCGGCATTCCGGGGGCGGTCGGCGCCTTCGCCGGCGCGACCTTCCTGTCCAGCCTCTCCACCGATGCGGCGGCACCGATCATGTCGCTCATCCTGCTCACCCTCGGTAGCTACCTCCTGATCCGCTTCACCACCTTCGGTCTGGCGAAGGGCAACATGGGCAAGCCGCTGCGCAAGCGATTCCTCGGTCCACTGGGTCTGCTCGCCGGCTTCGTCGACGCCACCGGTGGCGGCGGCTGGGGACCCATCGGCACCCCGGCGATCCTGGCCAGCGGCCGGCTCGAACCACGCAAGGTCATCGGATCGATCGACACCAGCGAGTTCCTGGTCGCCGTCGCGGCGAGCCTCGGCTTCCTCGTCGGTATCGGTGCGGAGAACGTGAACGTCGGCTGGGTCGTCGCGCTGCTCATCGGCGGGGTGGTCGCCGCGCCGGTGGCGGCCTGGCTCGTACGCCTGGTCCCGCCCCGGGTGCTCGGCTCCGCGGTCGGCGGCGTGATCGTGCTGACCAACAGCCGAACCCTGCTCCGCAGTGACTGGTTCAACGCCCCGGCCACCCTGCGTTATGGCTGTTACGCGGTCGTCTGCGCGATCTGGGCGGCCGCCGTGACGTACTCGATCCGTCAACACCGGAAGGAGCAGCAACAAAGCGTCCCGATCGGTAACGGCTGACCGGCGTCGATCCAAGTGACCAGGAACGTCGGCACCTCCCGGCACGCTGTTCGGGAGGTGCCGACCGCGGGGATGAACCAGTAACCCGGACACCGGCAGCACCAGGCGCCCCCGTCGCGGACGTGAGCCGCGTAGCTCGGTCTCTAGGTCGGCAGGTGCAGGTGTTTCAGGTCCTCGGGTATCGGCAGGTCCGGTCGGTAGATCAGCATCGGCGGCTGGCTGTCGGTGTCGGCGCGGGCGGCGGGAGCGTCGGCGAGGGAGAACTGGTCGCGGAGTCGGCCGAAGAAGTCGTCGACGTCGGCGACGATGAGCTTCGCGCGGCGTCGGGCGGGGTAGACGGCGACCCAGTCGCCGGGGTCGAGGATTCCGTGTACGCGTCCGTCGACGACGACGGTGACCTGACCCGAGCGAGGGAGCACCTGGACGCCCACTGGTTCGTCCGGAGCGGTGACCATGCTGCGGTTGAACGCCATGTGCGGGGCGACCGGGGTGAAGACGAGGGCGTTGAGGCGCGGCGACAGGACCGGTCCGCCCGCGGCGAAGGAGTAGGCGGTGGAGCCCGTCGGTGAGGCGACCATGACGCCGTCGGCGGAGTAGGTGGCGAACAGCCGCCCGGACAGGTACACCGCGACGCTGGTCTGCCGGTCCCGGCCGAGTTTTTCGAACACGACGTCGTTGAGGGCGCTCAGGCCCAACGGGACACCCCACCCCACCTCGTCGGGCGTGCTCGGCCGGGGAAGAGGTGGGGCAGCATCGGGACCGCGGCCGTAGCGCAGCAGAGTCCGAAGTTCCGAGGGGACCTGCAGCGGTCGCGACGCCCGCAGGGTGAGCAGCATGCGCTCCTGGACGGGTGCGCGTCCGGCCAGGGCGGCGCCGAGCACCCTCGGCAGGTCCGTCGCGGCGAACGGGGTGAGGAAGCCGACCCGGCCGGCCTTCACGCCGAGAACGGGTGCGTCGGCCTCGACGGCGACGGCCAGTCCGCGCAGGAGAGTTCCGTCGCCGCCGATCGTCACGACGAGCTGAGGCCGCTGCGTCAGGTCGGCCAGCACGTCGGCAGGGCTCTGCTCGTCCTGCCAGACGTTCAGGGTCTGCGAAGCGGCACCGTGCTCGGCGCAGATCCGCGACACCATCTCCGCCGTCTCAGCGGCCTGCGGCCTGGTCGGGTGTACGACGACGCCAACGAGCATTCGAACTCCTCCACGCCCTCTCGGCTGTCACCTCATCTGACGATGACCACTGCGCATCACCCTACGTACCGGGGTCGGCGTCACCGCGGCGTGATCGCCCAGGTCGTCGCTGTCAGACGCCCTCGAGTCGAGCGGACGACGGGGAGCCTCGGGTGGCTCGCCGCCCGCCACCTGAGCCGCGCCGACAACCCCGGGACGACCGCTTGCCCTCGGATCTCGGCGCCTGAACACTTTTCGGCCGGATCGGCAATGTCAGGGTGGAGCGCGGACTGTGCCGAGGAGGGCCATGGCTTCGGATGCCGATTTGATCGGCCGGTCGCTGGACGGCGATGTCGACGCCTTCGTCGAGGTGGTCGAGCGCCATGAGGCCGCCGTCGGTTCGTACCTCGTTCGCCGGGCGGGGCGGGACGCGGCTGAGGACCTCCTGGGCGAGGTTTGGGTTGCGGCGTTCGAGTCGCGGCGGTCGTACGACCGGTCGTACAACGATGCTCGGCCGTGGCTGTACGGGGTGGCCTTGAATCGCTTGCGGCGCTACTGGCGGTCCCTGCCCGCCGAGGACCTGGTCGCGGACGTGCCGGACGTGGCTACTGGCTGGGATCCGTGGTCCGCGGTGGACCTCGGGGTGGACGCCCGGGCGGTGCTCCGGTCCGCCCTGACGCGGCTCAAACCCGAAGAGCGGGAGGTCCTGAGGCTCGTTGCCTGGGAGGACCTGACGGCGGCCGACACCGCCCGGGCGCTCGGCATACCGGCCGGGACCGCGCGGCGGCTGAGCCAGGCCAGGACGGCACTGCGCGACGCGCCGGGCGTGTCCGCGCTTCTGAAGGACCGCAACAGCGCGAAGGAGAGACACCGATGACCGACGAGCTCGATCTGGTCGGTGCGTTGGGCAGCGCGGAACCACTGCGCCCGGAGGCGTATCAGCGGGCTCGGGCGGTGCTGCGGGCGGCTATGGCCGACCCCGGAACCGTGCGGCTGGGCGCGATATCAGCGGACGACACGACTGTGGAGGCAGCTTCAACCATGGAAACGACGACAACCACGCGGGACCACGCATCCAGCCCGGCGTTCCAGCGCCGCCGCCGGATCGGTATCGCGGGCCGCTTGGGTATCGGCGCCGGGGTGGGGGTTGCCGCCGCGGCCGTCGTCGTCGCTGTGGTGCTGAACTCGTCGGCGACCGGGGGCACGGAGGCCAGCAGGGATCCGTCGGCCGCCACCTCGGGCTCGACCAGCGTCGACGGGTCCGCTGAGCGCGCGCCGCTGATGACCCTCGCCGGTTCCATCAAGACGGTCACTCCGTCGGCCGGCGACGCGTGGCTGGTGAAGGCGACGCAGGTGCACGGCACCAAGACCATGCAGGTCGTCTACACGCTCTACACCGACGGTCACGAGATCTATACGGGCAACAGCGTGAAGGACATCAAGCGTGCGATTGCCCGTCACCAGGACCAGATGACGGACGGCGGTTACGCGCCGCTGCTCAAGGCGGCCGTCGCGGCGGCGGACAGCAGCCCGGCCGACGGCCGGACCCAGATGCTCAAGGCAGCCGAGGATCCGCTGGTGGGTCTCGACCCCGCGGCGCAGAAGGCGGCATGGGACAAGCAGCAGGCGGACGCCCAGGTGATCATCAAGCAGAAGGGCGGCCACGCCACGCCGAAGCCGTACAGCCCCCAGGCCGTTCAGCGGCACTTCGACAACGCCCTGTGGACGTTCAGCACCCAGGCGCTGTCCGCTGGCGACGGCAACACCCAGGTCCGGGCCGGTGTGCTGCGTCTGCTGTCCACCATCCCTGCGGTCAGCGTCGAGAACTCGACCACCCAGGGCAGGGCCACGTTGACGATCACCGCCGGTCCCGAGGTGTTCGGCGGCGAGGGCAGCGAGGTGCTGATCGTCGACGCCACGACCGGCATGCTGGTCAAGGACGTATCCACCGTGCCGGGCCTGGCCGGGGCCTCCACGACGTACGAATCCTCCCGCGTGACGAAGGCCCGCCTGTAGCAGACGGGCGTGACGCGCCCGAACGCGAGGAATGGTACAAATGCCTACAAACTAGAGCACATGCCATTAATGGCACTGAGATGTGCGGTCCGGCCTTACGGGCGAAGCGGGGTGCCGGATTCGCCCGGTCGGCGGATACCACACTTCGCCAGGGTTCCTTGCGACGTACTCGTCCTGGTTGGACCCGGGATCGCGGGACGGCCGAATATGGGGTGACCCGGGCGGACAAGGTTCTAGCGGGCTCCGGATCAGGCAGGCTGTGCGCGGGCGTAGACGTCGCCCGAGTTGGCCTCGTGGGGGAGCGCCCGCAGGTACGCCGCTACCTCGTCCGCAGGAAGCCAGCCGTCGAGGGCGAACGTCATCTCGTCGCCGAGGGCGACGGTGAAACTGGTGAAGCCCAGGCGGGTGAGCCGGTCCAAGCAGTGCGCGGCCAGGTCCCGTTCGATGGTGGTGAACTCGAAGGACAGCGCCGGCAGGGGGCGGCTCAGCCCGGCCAGCACGGCGTCCTCGAATCCCTCCACGTCGATCTTTACGAAGCCGGGTACACCGTGCGCCGCGACCAGGGTGTCGAGTGTGGTTCCGGGCACCTCGATCTCGACGTCCCAGATCTCGTCTTCCCAGCCGTCGGCTCCCTCGGCGGCCTGCAGGAAGTCGGCCGACGCGGTGGAGATCGTCGGGTTCGCCGAGTTGACGTGCAGCCGCACCGGCCCGGTACGCGGCCCGCACGCCGCCTCCACCACGGTAACCCGGTCGTCGTCTGCGTAGAGGGCGCGCAGCGCCCGGGTACAGAGTGGTTGCGGCTCGACGGCCACCACGCGGGCGCCCAGCCGCCGGAAGCTGCCGAGCCGGTCTCCCACATGCGCGCCAACGTCGAAGACCAGGTCCCCTGGGCGAACCAGGGGCGCGTAGAACGCATCCATCGCCGCGTCGCGGGCCGGGTCGCCGTAGTACGCCTCAAGGGATCGGCGCAACCCGGACAGGGTCGGATCCGCCTTGAGTGCCTCCACCGCTCCGGGGTCGTCGGCCACTGGTCTGACCGTAGTCGCGCGCCGAGCAACGCGAGGGCGATTCGCGTCCATTTCCCGCCGTCCAACGCCACGGCGGGTTGCCAGGTCCGCGCTGCCCGCGCTGCCCGCGCTGCCCGCGCCGCCCCGCGGGCGGGTCGGCTGCCACGGACGGGACAACGCAGGCCGGAGTACGCCGGGCAGCACCGGCTCGTCCGTCGCTGCTCGGCGCGCGGCAGCCGGTCAGCCGGTCTTGATGGCGAAGGGGCCGCCGTCGCCGAACGCCAGGCGCGCGAAGTTCTCGGCGATACGGCGATGTCCGGCAGCGTCGGGGTGCACCTCGTCGGGGAGTGGGAGTTCGGCGTAGTCCGCCTCGCCGTAGAGGTCACGTCCGTCGAGATAGTGCAGGTTCGGATCATCGGCCGAGCGCTGTTCGACGATCCGGGCGAGTTCGTCACGGATGACGTTGAGGGTCAGCCGCCCAGCGCTGCGCTCGGCCGGATCGCCCGTGGCCTTGAATCGCAGAGTTCCGCCCCCGAAGTCCGGCACGAGGGGACCTGGCGTGTCCTCCTGAACCGGGCACAGGAGGGCGGACACGACCAGCAGTGGTGTGGTCGGGTGCCCTTCGCGGACCGTGTCGAGGAAGCCGTGGACCGCAGGGGTGAAGGCGCGAAGACGCATCACGTCGCTGTTGACGATGTTGATGCCGATCTTGACACTGATCAGGTCCGCAGGGGTGTCCCGCATGGCGCGGGCGGTGAACGGGTCGAGCAGCGCGCTCCCGCCGAACCCCAGGTTGACCAACTCCACGCCGCCCTCGGCCGCGGCCAGGGCTGGCCAGATGGCGGTGGGATGAGTGGCGTTCGAGCCGTGGCTGATCGAACTGCCGTGGTGCAGCCACGTCCTGCTTCCATTGGGCGGGGCCTGCTCTACGGGCGCGTCGGTGCGCAGCGCGATCAGCTCGGTGATCTCCGTGTGTGGAAGCCAGATCTCGATGTCCTTCTCACCCTCCGGCAGGCCCGCGAAGCGGGCGGTGCCGGACGGCCCCTCGGCCAGCACGGAGGTCTGGGTGAACATGTTGGTGACCGTCCGGACGTTGCCTTCGGGCACCGAGGCCTGTGCGGCCAGGCGCCCGTTGATCAGCAGGTCGTAGACGCCGTCCGGTGGGGCCGGGAAGCCCTGGTAGACCCGCTTGGTGGGCAGCGTGTCCAGTTCGATGGCGGTGGCCCGGGTACGGAAGGCCAGCCGCACGCCGGACGGCTGGGCCTCCGCCATGGCCAGTTGGTCGTCGGGGATCTGCTGGCGTGCCCGGGCGGTCAGTCGGTGCGGCAGTAGCCCGCGCGCGGTCGCCTCCAGATCGACGAAGCCGCGCACGAGGCCCGCGGTGACCGGGGTGGTGATCGACTGGTGTTCGGTGGGCATTGCCTCAAGCCTCTCGATCGAGATCTCGATGTTCATCGGCGCGCGCCGCGCTGCGAACCGCTGGCGGTGGTGCGGCCATCGTCGGGTCAGCGAGTGCTGCGGTTGCGTAACACCGCGTCGAGCGAATCCACGATCCATTCCCAGGATTCCAGCGCGTCGGGAGCGCTGTGTTCGAAACCACCGGCCAGCTCCAAGCTGACGTAGCCGTGGAAGACGCTGCCCAGCATCCGGACCGCGTGGGTCGCGTCCGGCTCGTCCAACCCGTAACCCCGCAGGATCGCCCGAGCCATCTGTGCGTGCTGGACGCCGGCACTTGCGGCCGCCGTTTCCGGATCGAGCCGGAGCCGGGTGGCGGCATAGCGGCCCGGGTGTTCCCTGGCGTAGTCGCGGTAGGCGTCAGCGAACGCGGCCAGAGCGTCCCTGCCGGCCCGGCCGGCGACGGCGTCGGCGACGCGGTCAGCGAGTTCCTTCAGCGCGAACAGCGCGATGCGGGTCCTGAGGTCCTGTGAGTTCTTGAGGTGTGAGTACAGGCTCGGGACCTTGACGTCGAACCGCCGGGCGAGCGCCGAGACCGTGACCTGGTCGAAGCCGACCTCGTCGGCCAGTTCCGCCCCCGCTCGGGTCAGCCGCTCCGGCGTCAGTCCTGGTCTGTCCATCACGCCTCCCTGTCTTCCTACAGCTATTATGCTTCTACCTAATACCTGTAGGCAAATCGGCCTCGGTTGAAGCTGACGCGACGTTCCGCCTGGTCGTGTGCGCCTCAGCGCTCGCGGACGAGAACCTGAGTGCCAGGAGCGGTTCCGGGATCGTGGGGCGGCCGGCCGCCGGCGTTCGACAAACAGCTCTACAAACGGCGCACCGTCGTCGAACGCTGCTCATGCAATGCGGCGCCGTGCGTCTTCGCGACCGCCACGCCATGCGACCGACGGCGACAACACCCTGACGAGCGTGATGCCTGTGAGTCATCTAGATGCAACGCCGTTCAGTTAGGCGTTTCGGTGGGCTGTCAAGCGTGTCGTGGAGACGAAGCAGCGGAGCTCCGGTATAGAGGGTGGTCACTCTAAGA
>NZ_JBITDT010000013.1:0-185525 GCF_044454415.1 Micromonospora sp. NPDC051543 | reverse complement strand
AACTCAACGGCCGCCCCCGCCAGACCCTGGGATGGGACACTCCCGCAGAAGCCCTTGATCGGCTACTGCTTGCACCGACACCCTGAACCCGCCGCACGATTCTTGACGCAAACCTCTTGATCACCGGGATCGTCGGGAGCGCCGAGGGCGATCGGGGGCGGGTCGGGGGCGGGTCGGGGGGCGCAGTCGTTGGGGTTACAGATTTTGGGGGGGATCTGGCGCGTTTGCTGTCGGGTCCACGATCAGCTCACTCCCGTTTCACGTCCCGCCCGCCAAGCTGTGTCTCACACCGGCACCACTGGGCCGGAGACACGGCACAGACGTGGGATACGGGGAGACAGAGATGACGGAACAGCGGACGCGCCCAGCCATCAGCACCGAGACCGACGCCCTCACCGACCTGGACGCCACCGACGAGCGCGGGATCTCCACCGACCTGGTGCGGGCGTACCTCAACGGCATCGGTCGGACGAAGCTACTGACGGCCGCGCAGGAGGTCGAGCTGGCCCGGCGCGTCGAGGCCGGACTGTTCGCCGAGGAGAAGCTCGCCACCTGCACTCCGGTCTCGGACGAACTGCGGGCCGACCTGGAGCTGATCGTCGTCGAGGGCCGCGCGGCCAAGGACCACCTGCTGGAGGCGAACCTGCGGCTGGTGGTCAGCATCGCCAAGCGCTACACCGGACGCGGGATGGCTTTCCTGGACCTCATCCAGGAGGGCAACCTCGGTCTGATCCGGGCGGTGGAGAAGTTCGACTACGCCAAGGGCTACAAGTTCTCCACGTACGCCACCTGGTGGATCCGTCAGGCCATCACCCGCGCCATGGCCGACCAGGCCCGCACCATCCGCATCCCGGTGCACATGGTCGAGCAGGTCAACCGGATGGTCCGGGCCCGCCGCGAGCTGGCGGTGACGCTGGGCCGCGAGCCCTCCGTCGCGGAGGTCGCCCGGGCCCTGGAGATCCCCGAGTTCCAGGTCATCGAACTCATCTCGTACGACCGGGAGCCGGTCAGCCTGGACCAGGCCGTCGGCGACGACGGGGAGAGCGCGCTCGGTGACTTCGTGGCCGCGGTGGACCCGCGTACCGACCCGGGCGACGGGGCCGCGCAGGGCGAGCTGCGTAACGAGGTGAGTGTCGTGCTGGCCACGCTGTCGCAGCGGGAGCAGGCGGTCATCCGGCTCCGGTTCGGGCTGGACGACGGTCGGCAGCGCACCCTGGACGAGGTCGGCCGGGAGTTCGGCCTGTCCCGCGAGCGCATCCGGCAGATCGAGAAGGGGACGCTGCTGAAGCTGCGCGCGCCGGAGCGGGCGCAGCGCCTGGAGGCGTACGCCTGCTGACGCGCCCGAAGTTGTGGAAGGCCCTGGCGGTTCGCCGGGGCCTTCCTCCTTGCCGCGATGGTTGACTGGAGACCCCGACGAGAGGGCACCCGTGAACTGGACGCTGGAAGTCGTGATCGTGCCCGTCTCGGATGTGGACCGGGCGAAGCGGTTCTACGCCGAGCAGATCGGGTTCACCGTGGACCACGACACCGTGATCAGCGACGACGCGCGCATCGTGCAGCTGACCCCGCCCGGCTCCGGCTGCTCGATCGTGATCGGCAAGGGCGTCATCCCGGAGATGCCGCCGGGTTCCCTCAAGGGCTTGCAACTGGTCGTGCCCGACCTGAAGCGGGCCCACGCCGAGCTGGTCGAGCGGGGAGTGCAGGTCAGCGAGATCCAGACGCTGGGCGTCAACCCCCGACCGGTGCCCGACCCGCTGGACAATGTCGGCTTCGTCTTCTTCGCCGATCCGGACGGCAACACCTGGGGCGTGCAGCAGATCTCCAGCCGCGCCTGAGCGGCGCGCCCCTTTAGAGGCGGCGGGGGCCGGTGTCCGGGCGAGCGGCCACACCGCCGACGCGTACCTGGGCGTGCAGGACCGAGATGCCGTCCGGGCGGGCGAGCACCGGGTTGAGGGTGACCGAACGCACCCGGGGCTGCTCGTCGGCGAGCTGACCGACCCGTAGCAGCAGGTCGGCCAGGGCCGCGCGGTCCACCGGCGCGGCGCCCCGGTGCCCCCGCAACAGCGGTGCCGCGCGGGGCTCGTCGACCAGTTCGGCGGCGTCGGTGTCGGTGAGCGGCACCGCCCGCCAGGCCCGGTCCCCGAGCAGGTCGGTGGCGACTCCCCCGAGTCCGAAGCCGACCACCGGCCCGAACGCCGGATCCTCCACCAGCTCTACCACGCAGGCCACCCCGGGCGGGACCATCGGCTGCACCAGCACGTCCGCGCCGAAGCCGGCGGCCATCTCGGTGTACGCGCGACGGACGCTCGCCTCGTCGCGCAGGTCGAGACGGACCGCGCCCAGGTCGAGCCGGTGCCGCAGCCCCGGGTCGGCGGCCTTGAGCGCCACCGGGAAACCCACCCGCGCCGCCGCTTCGACCGCCGCGTCGACCGTGTCCACGAGCGTCGACGGCACGGTCCCGATGCCGTACGCGGCCAGCAGCGCCCCCGCGTCGACGGGGTCGGCGCGCAGCGCGGCCTGCGCGGCGTCCCGGTCGATGCGGGGCAGCTGGGGTGCCACGCCGGACGGGCGGCCCAGCCAGCGCGCGTACCGGTGCACCCGGGCCAGGGCGCGGACGGCCTCCTCCACGCCGCCGTACGCGGGCACCCCGGCGGGCAGCCGGCCGACCAGGAACGTCGCCACGGTCGGCTTGCCCAGGGCGAGGGCCGCCGGCAGGGCGGCGGTGACGTCGGCGTCCACGTCGGTGCGTTGCCCGGGCAGCGGTGGGGCGAAGACCACCACGAGGGCGTCCACCCGGTCGTCGCCGGCCGTCTCGGCGAGGGCGGTGGCGAACTCGGCGGCGCCGGCGCTCGGGCCGACGTCACGGGGGTAGCCGTCGGCCACGGTCAGGCCCTGCGCGACGCACGCCGTCGCCGCCAACCCGGTCAGCGCCGACGAGTTGCCGACCACGCCGACCCGGTCGCCGGTGGGCAGGGGCTGGTTGGCCAGCAGCACTCCCACGTCGAGCAGTTCCGCCACGGTGTCCACCCGGATCACCCCGGACTGGGCGAAGAGCGCGGCCACCGCCACCGCGTCCGGGCCGGCGGCGTCACCGACCCCGGGTGGGCGGGCCGGAGAGGCGAGCGCCACCACCGGTTTGGCGCGACCGATCCGACGGGCCAGCCGGGCGAACTTGCGCGGGTTACCGAACGTCTCCAGGTACAACATGATCACGTCGGTGCCGGGGTCGTCCTGCCAGTACTGCAACAGGTCGTTACCGGACACGTCGGCCCGGTTGCCGGCGGAGACGAAGCTGGACAGGCCGAGGCCACGCCGGTCCGCCTCGGCGAGCAGCGCCACCCCGAACGCGCCGGACTGGCTGAAGATGCCGACCCGACCGGCCGGCGGCAGCGCGGGCGCGAGCGTGGCGTTGAGGCGTACCGTCGGATCGGTGTTGGCCACGCCGAGGCAGTTCGGGCCGACCACGCGCATGCCGGCGGCGTGGGCCGCGCGGACCAGCGACCGCTGCGTGGCCGCGCCCTCGCCGCCGGCCTCGGCGAAGCCGGCCGAGATCACGACGAGGCCGTGCACGCCGGCGGCGGCCGCGTCGGCGACCACCGCGGTCGCCGCCTCCGGCGGGACCGCCACCACCGCCAGGTCCACCGCCATCGGGGCGTCGACAGCGCTGGGGTACGCGGGCAGCCCGGCCACCGTCGACGCGCTCGGATGCACCGGCACGACCGCGCCGGTGAAACCGCCGTCGCGCAGGTGCCCGAGCACCGCCGCGCCGACACCCTGCCCGGTGGCGCTCGCGCCGTAGACGGCGATGCCCCGTGGCGCGAGCAGACGGGCGATCGACCGCGCCTCGGTGCGGTGTTCCCGGCCGCGCTGCACCTCCAGGGTGGCCTCGGTCGGGGCGATCGGGAAGCTGAGGTGCACCACGCCGTCGGCGTACGCGCGCTGGACCTGGTAGCCGAAGTCGGAGAAGACCCGCAGCATCGTCCCGTTGGCCGGCAGCACCTCGGCGACGAAGCTCATGATGCCGTTGCGCCGGGCGGCGTCGGCCAGGTGCTCCATCAGCACCGAGCCGATACCCCGCCCCTGGAAGGCGTCCTCCACCACGAAGGCCACCTCGGCCTCCGGCGCCTGCGGGCCCAGCCGCTCGTACCGGCCGACCGCGACGATCTGGTCGGCGGCCAGCACCACGAACGCCTCCCGGTCGTGGTGGTCGACCGTGACGAAACGGATCAGGTCCCGTTCCGGGATGCGCGGGTACGGCGAGAAGTACCGCAGGTAGCGGGTGCGCTCGGAGAACCGGCTGTGCATCGCCACCACGCCCGGCGCGTCGGTCGGGTCGATCTGTCGCAACTGGACGGTGCTGCCATCGCTGAGCAGCACGTCCACGGGTTGGTCCACGCTCGTCACCGAAAACGGCCCGGCTCAGTCCCGCGGGTCGTACGGATCGAGCCCGAGCAGCGGGAAGACGGTCTTGCGGGTCGCCGCGATGGCGCGGTCCACCGCGTTCGGCTCGCCCGTCGGCTGCCACGGCTCGTACGACGGGTCGGCGTCGTCGGTCATCCGCAGCGGGATCTCCCGGCCCGGTCGACGGGCCGCCGCCAACTCCCGCCAGGCGAGCGGGGTGAGCGTCGCCGGGTCGATCGGGTCGCCGGTCGCCACGGCCAGCAGGTGCGTCCATGCCCGGGGCACCGCCTCGACCAGCGCGTACCCGCCGCCGCCGGTCGCGATCCAGCGGCCCTCGCACAGCTCGTCGGCGAGCGACCGCAGCGCGAGGTAGGTGGCGCGCTGCCCGTCCACCGTCAGGTTCAGGTCGGCCAGCGGGTCCAGCCGGTGCCCGTCCGCGCCGCACTGGGTGACGAGCACCTGCGGGCGGAACGCGCGCAGCACCGACGGCACGATCGCGTGGAACGCCCGCTGCCAGCCGGTGTCGTCGACGCCCGGAGGCAGCGGCATGTTCACCGCGCTGCCCTGCGCGCCCGGACCGCCGGTCTCGTCGGGAAACCCGGTACCGGGAAAGAGCGCCAGTGGCGTCTCGTGCAGGCTGACCGTGAGCACCCGGGGGTCGTCCCAGAAGATGTCCTGCACCCCGTCGCCGTGGTGCACGTCCACGTCGACGTACGCGATCCGCTCCGCGCCCAGGTCGAGCAGCCGGGCGATGGCCACCGCCGGGTCGTTGTAGACGCAGAAACCGGACGCCCGGGCGGGCATCGCGTGGTGCAGGCCACCGGCCACGTTGACGGCCCGACGGGCGTCGCCCCGCCAGACCGCCTCCGCGGCGGCAACCGTCGCGCCGGCGATCAACGCGCTGGACTCGTGCATCCCCTCGAAGATCGGGTTGTCGGAGGTGCCCAACCCGTACCCGGCGAACAGCGGGTCGCGCGGCGCGGCCCGTACGGCGGCCAGGTAGGCCGGGTCGTGCACGCGGGTCAGCAGGGCGTCGTCGGCGGGCTCCGGCTTGACCACGCGCACACCGGGTCGGGCCAGGACGCCCAGCTCCTGGGCGAGCGCGACGGTCAGCTCCACGCGGACCGGGTCGAGCGGATGGTCACCCAGGTTGTAGGCCAGCAGCGCGGGGTCCCACACCACCACCGTGTCGTCGGACATGAGCCCATCGTCGCACGAGGACCGTCGTCGGCCCGTCGCACGCGCTGGTCAGCGCTCCGGTGTCGGCCCGGTGGCTACCGGCCGGGACGCGTCGGCGACCCAGTTGCTCCACGACCCGACGTACAGCGCGGCGTCCGGCCGGCCGGCCAGGTGCAGCGCGAGGACCGCCTGCGCGGCGGTGACACCGGAACCGCAGTACGCCCCGACCTCCCGCGCCCCCTGGACGCCGACGGCGGCGAACCGGTCCCGCAACACCTCGGCGGCCGGGAAGCGCCCGTCGGCGCCCACGTACTCGCCGGCGGGCAGGTTCGCCGCGCCGGGCACGTGACCGGCGACCGGATCGATCGGTTCGACCTCGCCCCGGAAGCGCGGTGCCGCCCGTACGTCGAGCAGCACGGCGTCGGCGGCGGCGGCCAGGGCGGCGGCCTGCCCGGCGTCGAGCACCGGGAGGGCACCGGGGTGCACCTCGACGTCGCCGGGGCGCGGGACGGGCGCTTCGGTGGAGACCGGTCGGCCGGCGGCCACCCACGCCGGGAAGCCCCCGTGCAGCAGGCGCACCGGCCGGTGCCCGGCCCACCGCAACGTCCACCAGGCGCGCGCGGCGGCCAGGCCGTCGCCGCCGTCGTACACCACCACGGGGTGACCGGAACGGACGCCGGCGGCCCGCAGCGCCCCCCGCAGCGCGCCCGGGTCGGGCAGCGGGTGCCGGCCGCCAACGCCGGGCGGCCCGCACAGCGCGGTGTCCAGGTCGACGAAGACCGCGCCGGGCAGGTGACCGGCCAGGTAGTCGTCGTGGCCGGGCGGGCCGGTGAGCCGCCAGCGGACATCGAGCAGGGTGGGCGGGTCGGCGTGGTCGAGCTCGGCGGCGAGCCGGTCGACCTCGACGAGCAGCTCCTCGGTACCGGACATGGCGACCATCCAACACCATCCGGGTCACCCCGGCGCGATTCGGCAGCGGTCGCTCGGCGCGCGGCAGGGTAGCATCGTTCATCGGAGGGCCGCTTACCTTATGAAGTCTCACGATCTGGTCGACACGACCGAGATGTACCTGCGCACCATCCTCGAGCTGGAAGAGGAGGGAGTGCCGCCGCTGCGTGCCCGGATCGCCGAGCGCCTCAAGCAGAGCGGCCCCACCGTCAGCCAGACCGTGGCCCGGATGGAGCGCGACGGCCTGCTCACCGTCGAGGGCGACCGGCACCTGACGCTCACCGCGCTCGGCCGGGGTTCCGCCGTGGCCGTGATGCGCAAGCACCGCCTCGCCGAGCTGCTGCTCGTCAACGTCATCGGGATGCCCTACGAGGAGGCCCACGAGGAGGCCTGCCGCTGGGAGCACGTGATGAGCGACGCCGTCGAGAAGCGGGTGTACGACCTGCTCAACCGGCCGACCCGCTCGCCGTACGGCAACCCAATCCCGGGTCTGGAGGAGCTGGGCTCCCCCGGGGCCCCGGCCAGCGAGGCCGGCGAGGGCGAGCGCAACCTGGCCTTCCCCGGGCTGTCCGGGCCGGTCGTGGTCCGCCGCATCTGCGAGAGCGTGCAGACCGACTCCGACGTGCTGCGCCAGCTGCACGCCGCGGGCGTCGACCCGGGCGCCACGGTGACCGTGGCCCAGGAGCGCGACGGGGTGTCGATCGACCGCTCCGGCGACCGGGTGCGGCTGCCCCGCGAGGTCGCCTCCCGGGTCTTCGTCGCCGCCAGCTGACCGCTCACGGGCGGTCACAGCGCCCGAGTGTCGACCTTCTTGGCCAGGGCGATCAGCTCAGCGGCCAGCTTGTCCGCAGCAGTGCGCTCGCCCTTGGCACCGGTCCAGGTCAGGGTGGCGAGTCGGCCGTCGGTGGCCAGCCAACCGACCTCGGCGACCGGCCCATGTCCGCCGCCCGCGGCGGCCGTCCGCCGGTACGCCTGCTGACCCAGGCCGGTGATCTTCGTCGCCTTGTCGGGCACCACGTCCGCGCCGAAGGTGGTCTTGTCGATGCTCGTCTCGGACACGCTGAGCATCAGCTCCGGCAGCGCCGCGCGCTCGGCCCGGACCACGCAGGTGTGGGTGTCGTTCCGCTCGCTGGCCGCCGCCACGTCGAAGCGCACCTTGACGATCTGCTCGATCACCGCGAAGTCCAGCAGCCGGCACGCGCCGCCGGACGAGGCCGCCGACACGTCCAGGGCCACCGGCGCCGGTGGTGGCACCGCCACCGACCCGGCCTCGGCGGCACAGCCGCTCACCAGCAGGCCCGCCAGCCCGGCGACCACGATCCGCCCGCGCACGTTCCACCCTCTCGCCGACCGACGGCGGAAGGGGCCCGCCGGATGTCCGTCGGAAACCGTACGGGGTGTCCGGGTCGGGCGGAAGTCCTCATTCCGAGGGTGGATCGTCCACGTACGGGCAGTGCCGGCAACCCCGTCCGCAGCACGTGCCGCGACGGGCCAGGAAGGCGGCGCTGAGCACGAACAGACCCGTCGCCGGGTCGAGGTAGCCGGCCTCTCCGGCGGCCAGCGCGGCGTCGTGTGCGGCGATGGTCCGGGCCCGGTCCGGATGGTCGGGCGGCAGGCGGGACGGGTGCGGCTCGGTGAGCGGCCGGTCAGCCAGGGGTCGTCGCTCTCCGCTCACCCGCGCAGTCTAGGAAGCGCTCGGTGTGCGTGCGGCGCGGCATGCCTGTTCGTGGTCTGCTCGCCGCTGCGCCGGCTGCGGGACACGCCGACGGTCTGAGAGGGTGGGTCATGCCCACCTTCGCCGCGCCCGACGGCACCACGCTGGCGTACCGGAGTCTCGGCGGGGGCGACCCGCTGATCTGCCTGCCGGGCGGGCCGATGCGCGACTCGGCGTACCTCGGTGACCTGGGCGGCCTGCCGTCGCACCGGATGCTGATACGGCTGGACCTGCGCGGCACCGGCCGGTCGGCGGTGCCGTCGGACACCTCCTCGTACCGGTGCGACCGCCTGGTCGCGGACGTCGAGGCGCTCCGCGTGCACCTCGGGCTCGACCGGGTGGACCTGCTCGGGCACTCCGCCGGCGCCAACCTGGTGTTGCGGTACGCGACCCGGCACCCCGACCGGATCGGCCGGCTCGCGCTGATCACGCCGAGCACCCGTGCCGTCGGGCTGGAGGCCACCGCCACGCTGCGCCGGGAGGTCACCCGGGCCCGCGCCGGTGAGCAGTGGTACCCGGAGGCCGCCGCCGCGCTGGAGTCCATGGTGGCCGGTCGAGCCACCAGCGACGCCTGGGCGGCCATCGCGCCGTTCTTCTACGGCCGGTGGGACTCGGCCGCTCGTGCGCACCAGGCGCTGGAGACCGCCCAGCGCAACCAGGAGGCCGCCAAGGTGTTCGGCGGCGACGGCGCCTTCGACCCGTCGGCCACCCGCGCCGCGCTCGCCGCCCACCCGGGCCCGGTGCTGCTGCTCGCCGGTGAGTTGGATCTCGGCGCCCCGCCGGGTCTGGTGGCCCAGTTCGCGGAGCTGGCACCCGGCGGCGAACTGGTGGTGCAGCCGGGCGCGGGGCACTACCCGTGGCTGGACGACTCGGACCTGTTCACCGCCACCGTCTCGGCATTTCTGCGCTGATCCGGTGGCTTGAGTCTCCACCGGGGGGAGACGTGAGGGTGGGGGCATGAGCGGTGACGAGCGGTACTCCATCGGCGAGCTGGCCCGGCGCACCGGCCTGAGCGTCAAGACCATCAGGTACTACGCCGACAGCGGGATCGTGCCGCCCACCGACCGGAGTTCCGCCGGCTACCGCGTGTTCGACGCCGAGGCGGTCGCCCGGCTGGAACTGGTCCGGACGTTGCGGGACCTGGGTGTGGACCTGGCCGCCATCCGTCGCGTGGTGGAACGCGAGGTACCGCTACACGAGGTGGCCGCCACGCACGCCGAGGCGCTGGCGGCGCAGATCCGCGTGTTGCGGCTGCGGCAGGCGGTGCTGACCGTCGCGGCGAGGCGCGGCGCCGGCCCGGCGGAGGTCGACGAGTTGCACCGGTTGGCCCAGCTCACCGCCCGTGAACGAGGGCACCTGGTGGACGACTTCCTGGCCAGCGTCTTCACCGACGATTGGAAGACCTACCCCGGGGTGATCGTCTCGATGACGCCGGAGCTGCCCGACGACCCCAGCACCGAGCAGGTTCAGGCGTGGGTGGAGCTGGCCGAGCTGTGCCGGGATCCCACGTTCCGGACGAGTATGCGGCGGCTCGCCCGTCAGCACTCCGCCGACAACGACGTGCCCGGTCTCCCCCGCCCGGACGCCGTCGCCATCGTGCGCGAGGAGGTGGCGGGCGCGCTGGCCGCCGGCATCGATCCGACCGGAGACGAGGCCGGGCCGGTGGTGGCGGCGGTCACCCGCCGGTACGCCCGCCTGCACGGCCTCGCCGAGGACGCCGACCTGCGCCAGCGGTTGCTGGATCGGCTGGTCCTGGCGAACGACCCTCGCCGGGACCGCTACCTCGACCTGCTGTCGGTGATCAACGGCTGGTCGGGTGGGGGTGCGGTCGCGCCGGCCGTGGACTGGTTCGTCCGGGCTCTGCGCTCCCGGATGCCCCTCGAGGCTCGCTCTCAGCCGAACCAGGTCATCGCCTGACCATGGCCCCGGGTCCAGGCCAGCGGCTCGCCGTCCAGCGCGAGGACGTTGTGCAGCGCCGCATCCGGCGAGTCGGGCAACTGTTCGTAGCGCAGCACCTCCGGGGCCTCGTTCGCGATCCAGTTCCCCGGCAGCTCACCGACCAGCCGTACGAACGCGTCCCGGCGCGCGGCGGGCACCTGGTAGAGCACCGACGTGTGGAAGACCACGAGCGTTGCGTCGGCCGGCGCGTGGGCCGCCAGCGCCGGCAGGTCGTCCACCAGGTCACCCCGCACCAGCAGCGGCGGGTCGACGGCGGCGACCGCCGCCGCCGCGCGCAGCCGGGACCGCCGGTGCGCGTGCTCCGGCCAGATCAGGGCGTCCAACCAGGACACGTCGTCGGGGTCGGTCACGTCGAGCGGGTTCAGGTCGAGGCCAGCCCGCCACACCACCTGGGGTACGCGCGCAGGCGGCGTCAACCCGCTGGCCGCGCACTTCAGGATGGGCACGCCGTCGCCGACCTGATGGTCGCCGTACCGGTAGGCGTACCGGTCGGGATAGAGGCAGAGCCCGGCGGACGCGCCGACCTCCAGCAGGGCGAGGGGCTGCGGCAGCGCGGCGAGCACCGGCAGCAGCACGGCACAGCGACCGGCCTCGTTCGTCTGGGTGGCCCGGCGCTTCAGCTCGGTGTCGATGACCGGCCAGTGCGTCAGCACGTAGTCGTGGAACGCGGCCGGGTCGTCGACCGGGCCGCCCAACCAGCGGACCACGCCGTACAGCAGGTTCGGCTGTCGCTTGGCGGGCGGGAGCGCGTCGAGGAGGGCGAGCAGGTCGTGGTCGTCGGCGACGGCGTACGACAGCCGCTCGTACGTGGGTGAAACCCCGTGTGCCTCGCGCTGCGCGAACTCGACGTACGCCTCGGCGGTTGTCATGCCCTGATCATGTCAGCCATTACCCTCCGGGCTCAGCCCTCGTTTGAGCCTCACGTCAGGTACGGGGCAGCGGCCTCCTCCGCTTGGCCGAGGAAGGTTTCGAGCTCCGCTTCGGTGGGACCGGAGTCCCGCAGGAACTTGTCGAGAACGGCAGTTTGAATGCGCGCGGCCAGCTCGGCGGCGATATGGTCCGCCCGATCCGGTTTACCAAGAGCGGCTTGAATCATGCTCTCCACGTCGGCGACTGACGCCGATCCAGCGGCGGGATAGTGGGAATGCGCCTCGGCGGCGAACCGAGCAACGTCGGCAGGGCTCACTGCTCCGTCGGGGAATCGCAGGTTGACGGCGAGCCCGAAGGTGGCAGCGATGACCACCTCCGCGTTACGCCACCCAGATCGCGATATCTCGGTGAGAACAAGGTCCACGGCCTCCCGGTCACCCTGCGCCAGCATTCGAACCAGGTCGGCCACCTCTAGATGCGCGTTCATGATGCGTACCTCGCCCTCTCTGGGGCGACACTGCTGAGACTCGCGGAACCGCCGCCCCTCCGGAACCCCCGGCTATCAATGCTCGTCGTCACGTTCTTCCGCCACCAAACCTCGCGTCCAGGAAGTTACTGATATTTTCCTTTGCCGTCTCAGTAACGGTCCTGGCAAATTCAACGACTCGTTCCGATGCCTCGGACGTAGCAGACTTAATAGCCTCAGCGCCACGTTCTATTGCTATGGCAGCAGCCAAGCCCACCGTGGCAGCATCGGCCAAACCAGGTGGCAGGCCCGGGGGTGGATCTCCATCCAACGTTTGCACAACCACCAACGCTGACGCCCTCGGGGTGTTGGCGGCAGCAACCTCCTCCGGAGTTGGTTGAACCGGATTCTCCACTTCCGCGAACACGACATGGACATCAGTTCCAGCAATGTCGACGACTATGCCTGCAACATGTTCTGTTGCGTCATGCACTCCTTCAGGATCCAGTGCCGCCGACTTTGACTCGCGACCGCCGTCGGGCTTCGCCTCGCCTGCCACGTCGGCCGGTGCGGATCCACCACGAGGCGTATCAGCAGGATTTGCACCCTCACTGGACGGCGTTGCGTCAGGCGCTGAAGCGTCTGCGGTCAGCGGGGCCAGGACTGGAGATTCGGTGACGGCGGACGCTGCGCCGTTGGGAGCCGCCGTCGGGATTACACCCTGCATTTGAGTGTCGGGGGACACGTCGGCGACTTCATGTGCCGAAACCGGGTCGGCGGCTTCGGCGTCAGGGACTCCCGGCGCCTGGTCAGATACGACCTGGAGTTCTGCGACCGCATGAACATCTTCGACGCCTGGGGCGCTCACTGGTTGCGGCGCTGGGGCCTCTGCCGTCGATGGTTCGATAACCGGCGCTTGGTACGGACCATCACCCGCCATTGGCGGAAACCCTCGCGATGCCGGGAGGCCGACGGCGTCCTCCGCCCGCAAGGTCGCCAGGCCGGTGCTTTCGAGTGGGTTCACCGCGGTCGAGGCGATCGCTGTCTCAACGGGCTGTGCGGCCTGCTGGACCTTGTCCGCCACACTCGTCGCGACCTCGCCGCCGGCCTTTGTCGCTGCGTCGACCGCCTTCGCTAGACCCTCGGCGGCCTTCTGGGCACCCTGCACGGCTGCGTCGACAACCTCGCTCGCAGCCTTGGCGGCTCCCGCGGCAACATCTCCCGCTCCCTCAATCATGTGGTCCCTCCGCTCGGACGCGGCGACGGGTCAGGGCGATGCCGGAGACCGCGGCTGCGGCGCCTCCGGCGTTGCGCTGGCTCACCGGGTATCGGGTGTGAATGGCGTGGACGAAGACGCACACCAGGTAGTCCTCGACCGCCGTCGTGGCGCCGCCGCCCGGCGTTGCGCCGGCGACATGCACCAACTGCGAGACGATCTCCGCTGCGGAGCCCTGCCTGGGGCCTGCGATGGCCAGTTCAAGGAGCTTGCCTGTCCCGGCCGGATCACGAGCCACGACGGATTCGGCGTGCCGGCGGTAGGCGCAGCGGTGCTGGCACTCGCCGCACTCGTCGTATGGGGCCACGTTGTCGGCAGGCGTCTCGCCGTTCGGCTGGTCGTAGCGGTTGGGCGCTTCGGCAGCGGTGGACGCCGCCGCGGTCAGGTAGAGCAGCGGCCAGGAGAGCTGCGCCGGCTCGAAGTGTCGCAACTCCTCGCTGACCCGATCGGTCCAGTCCTCAGCCTGTCGACTACTTCCGACCGCCGTTTCGATGGGCGAAGGCGCTTGCGACGCTCCGAAGGCGACAAGAACGCGGGTGGCGCCGTCCTTCTGGTCGGAGTCGTACCAGGCGTCGACGCTTGCCTTCTGCCCGACACAGGTTTCCCCGGGTATCGGCCGGCCGTAGGACTCCGCCCATCCGTCGGACCAGGGATGCCTGCCCAGCAGATGCGTGCGGTTGTGGAAGGCGAGTGCGTCACGGACCAACGCCCACCGGTACGGTCTGGCGAGCCAATGGGATTCCTCCGAGGAGCAGGACTGGTTGCCGACGAGCTGATCGCGCAGTGCGCTGGCGACATGGATCGCTAGGTCGCGCGGTGCGGCCACACCGCCGACGCCGGACGTACGGGCCGCTACCGCGGCGTCGACGGCGTGACTGATGGCGCAGTCACGCAGGCGGACCGCCAGGCTGTTCAACGCGGACTTCAGATCCGCCCCGGGCAGGGGCGCCAGCCAGCCGGTGAGGTGGGCCAGTACGGCGAGTTCGGCCCAGATGGTCAGCCGGCGGTTGTCGGGGTGGGCCAGGACCCGGCGGGCTCGGCTCATGTCGGTGAGGGTGCAGGCCTGGGTCTGGCAGTCGGCACCACAGCTGCCGCTACGACGTCCGATCATGCCGGCCGGTGACTCTGTTCGGCGGGGGACCTGCTCTCGCTCGGTCCCGTCGGGCATGCGGACCAGGATGGGATTGTCCATGCCGTCGGTGAATACGGCGGCGGTGCCGGGTGGCAGGGTCACCAGGTGCCGGGATTGAGCGTCGGTGATGTTCATCGTCGCGCCGACGCTGTCGCGATCGTCACGGGCCGGCAGCCGGTGGACGATCTTGACGGCGGTGTTCTTGATGACGTCGGGAATCAGTTTGCTGGGAATCTGCTCAGCGACGATCAGACCTTCACCGTACGCGCGAATTTCGGCGAGTAGGGCGGCGAAGAGCTCGACCGCGTGCCGTGCCGGGGACGGGCCCTGGTTCGAGGTGTGTCGTAGCAGGCGGTGAGCTTCCTCGACCACGGTCAGGTGTCGCAGCTGCGCGGACGGACCGACGGCGATCCGGAGATGCTCCACGAGCCGGATGAGCACAGCACCCATGAGGAAGGCCTTGTCCCGGTCGTCCCCGACATCTTCGATCTCCAGGACGACATTGCTGCGCATGAGCGTGGGGAAGTCGAGAGGATGTCCACCTTCGAAGAACCGTCCGGTGGTGCCCAGTCGCAGGCTGGACAGCCGAACCTTGACGAATCCCCGCACGTTGTTCGTGATCTCCTGGCTGTAACCGATCTCGTCGACGACCCGCTCGGCGGTGTGTTGCAGGTCGCCCAGGGTCGGGTAGCGGGGGGTGAGGTGGGGGTGCAGCGGACCGCTGGTGACCAGGTCCCAGCCGAGGTCCTCGTAGCAGCGGGTCATCGCGGCGTTGAGGACCTGCGGAAACGGCTCGTGTGGCTCGAAAGCGGCCATGAACAGCGCGCGCAACAGGTCGACGTGAGTCTGCAGCGGAAATCCCGGCGCGGGCTCCAACGGATTGATTCCGGCCGGCAGGCTCCCTGGGTCGCCGGGCCGGATCACGACTACCGGGGAACTGTCGCCGAGCCGGGCAGCCATCAACCGGTACTCGGCCTTCGCCGGTTCGACCACCAGCCACGGCAACCCGAACCGGCTGGCGCTTTCCAACAACGCGCGGATGGTCTGCGACTTTCCGGTGCCGGTCGCGCCGCTCACGAACGTGTGCCGGTTGAGGCTCCCGGTGGTCACGACGAACGGGTCCGCGTCGGCCTCGTTGTGGTCCTGTACCCGCCCCAACGGCAGCACGGGAGCACCGGGCTCCCGCTCGGCGGTCACGTCGAAATCGGGTCGTGCGGTGAGGCGTACGCCGGGGACCTCCTCGTTCGGAGCGTTCGTCAGCGCGGCGAGCAGGAGCGAGCTGCCCGTGAAGGCGCCCACGCCGCTGCCCAGCACGGTGTCCAGGTCACCGGTGACGTGTGACGGCGCCAGCGCGTACGGAAGTTGATGGAGGTCGATCGACGCACTCAGCAGTGCCGAGACAGTGGTCGCCGCCTCAGGGCTGTCCGCGCCGGCCAGAAGATGGATGCGCCACCAACCGGCCGACTCGGCTCGCCGCAGGTCCCGGTGGCGCGCCTCCAGCCGGGCACCCCGGACCACGTACTCGGGCGAAGACCGGGCCTTCGCATCGCGCTCCAGGGCAGCGACCGCGGCAGCTTCGCTGGTGACATCCGCAGGAGATACCGGTTCGGCGAGTACGAACCAGGCGAACGGTTCCCGCCATACCCGGAGCAGGCAGTCATCCAGGGTTGGCCGCAGGTCCGCCGTTCGGTCCGGCGTGAGGTCACCGACCAGCAGGCCGTCAGGGATACCGACGACCCGTGTCCAGTACGGAACAGCCCGCAGTGCCCGGATCAGCGCTCCATCGTCGAGAGGGTCACCGCGGCCCCCCGCCGGCACGCTCAACAACACCCCACCGTCGTCACCGACCGGCCCCACGACGAAGCCGCCGGCGAAAACCTCGATCGAGGAAGAATCGCCGGTGCGTTGCCAGCCCACCACCACCGGGCCGGGCCGGGCCCCCGAAGCAAGGTGATAGGCCGAGATCAGGGCCGCGTGACGCTGCGCCCGGCCCTGGTCGGCGCGCGCGTATTCCGGCGTGCGATACAGCTGCCGAATCCGACAGGCGCGCACCGCCGTCAACCCGTCAGTCAGCCCGGAAGCGTCCATTGTGACGATGAAGCTAGACCCGACCTCAGCTACGCTCAACCCCCTGCCATCGGATCTCGTGAATCTGGGGGGACGTCGCGTGATCGATGACAACACGGTGGACGTCCCGGGAGCACCCGTCGAGGCGCTTTTTACTCCGGATGAGCGAATCGGGTGGACATTCCGGGACCGGACCGCTTTGCAACGTCCCTTCGCGGAACCGCCACCGCAACCGCCACGCATCACTCCGCAGATGGTCGCCGAGGCGGCTGTCGTACGGGAAGAACTCCCGTGGGGAGCCTGGCGGTGGCTCTATCGGGCGGTCCTGGTGGCCATCCCGATACTTTGTTGCGGGATCGCCGCCCACATCTATCTACAGATTGTGCTGGTGGCGGTGACGGCGGTGGTCCTCACGCCGGTCACACTCTACGTATCGCGCTACGCGTGGATCCGGTCTCGCACCCAGCGTCTTCAATGGCGATACGAGAACTCGCTGGCGGCGTGGCAGACACGGATGACCGAATTCCGTCAGGCCGAGTGGAACCGGGTGGCGTCGAGTCAGGAATGGGTGCCGACGCCCGCACCAGGCGGGAATCGCCGGATCGACGTGATCGGTGGCGACCTGTGGGGGTGGGAGGCCTTCCTGACCGTCTACGGTGCGTCCACCTTGGCCGCCGGGAAGTCGCTGACGCTTGTCGACGTCTCCGGACAGCAGGTGAGCCACGAGCTACTCACCCTGGCTGCCGCGCGTGGCTACTCCGTCGACTCGCAGGTTCTACCCCGAGACCTTGCCGACAGCGACCTGCTCGTCGGATTGGCCGCCGATCAGCTGGTCGACGTGCTGGTCGAGTCGATCCACGGTGGCTCGGTGGGTGCAGACCGTCGCGAACGTAACAGCCGTGCCGAGACGGGCGACAGCACGGTCGACCATCGGATCCTGAGCACGCTGTGCCAGCAGCTGGGCAACGACGTGACCATCGCGCGGTTGGTCGACGCGATCGGGGTGTTGATGGGCGAGCCTGCCGACGCGACGACACTCACCGCCGCTGAACAGGCGCACATCGGCGACAACCTGTTCTCTGCCGACTACCGACGACAGGCCCACGGGCGATTGCAGCAACTCGACGCCTACCTGCATCCACTACGAGCGCTCGGCACCCGAAATCACCCTCGACCGTCGACCTCGCTGGGCTGCATGACCATTGACGTCAAGGGACCCGCCGTCCGCCATGAACTGCTCGACGATCTGATCGTGCAATGGCTGACCCACCGAATAGCCAACACCCCGGACCAGCCCTCCACGCTACTGATCGCTGGCGCCGATGCGCTGTCGGCTCGCCACATCGAGTCACTCTCCGATGTCTGCTCCCGCCGGGGCGTACGTCTGGTGTTGATGTTCCGACACCTACGCGAAACCGCACTGCGTGTCCTGGGCAGCGGACCGGTGGTGTTCATGCGGCTCGGTAATCACGAGGAAGCCACCCGCGCGGCCGACTACATCGGCCGGCAGCACAAATTCATCCTTTCACAGCTGAGTCGATCCCTGGGTGGCGCCTCCACCCACAGCGAATCGATCAGCGGTGACGCCGCTACCAGCCCGATGATCAGACTCACCCGCGACTGGACCACCACCGCGACGGTGGCCGAGACGCTTCAGTGGAACCAGGAAACGTCGACAGCACGGACGTACGAATATGCTGTCGAGCCCAACGTCCTGCAAACCCTGCCGGACTACGGCCTGCTGCTCGTCGAGCCCGGTCAGGGCGGCCATGTCGTACGAGCGGTCGAGTGCAACCCGGGCATCCTCACGCTCCCCGGCGCCGGTCCGGAACCCGCACCGGACGGCATGTGACCACTGAGCATTCAGCTCGGCCGGCAGCCGAGCCTGCGACCGTCACCTGAGCAGGGGGGATTCCAGGTCGCGACGGGTGAGGGCGGCACGCAACCGCAGCCCTTCGGCCGCCAGGTTCTCCCGTCCGCCCTGCTCCCGGTCGATGGCGCAGACCACCGAGTCGACCTCTGCGCCGCTGTTCCGTAACTGCCGGCACGACGCCAGCAACGCGCCGCCGGTGGTGACGACGTCCTCGATCACCACGACCCGCCGGCCGTCCACGGGGATGCCTTCGGCCGCCTTGCCGGTGCCGTACTCCTTCGCCTGCTTCCGCACGAACGCGGTCGGCAGCCCGGTCAGCTGCGACATCACGGTCGCGATCGGAATGCCGCCCATCTCCATCCCCGCCAGCACGTCACACTCGGGCAGCAGCGCGACCATCGCCCCGGCGACCTCACGCAAGAGGCTCGGCTGCGCCTCGAACAGGTACTTGTCGAAGTACTCATCGCTCGTCTGACCGGACCGCAGGAGAAACGACCCGGTCAGGTGACACGTTTCGTAGACGCGACGCGCAAGGGGAGAAGTCATGCTGCCAGCCTCGCAAACGGCGCTGCCCCGGCCTGACCCAGTCGTGGACCGCGGCCGGGTCGGCCCCACCAGCGGACCACGCGGAACGATGAGACCCCGCACCGCTCAGGGCAGCTGGCCCGGTCGGTCGACGATGGCGATGCGCAGTAGAGCGACAGCCGCGTACAGGGACTCCTTGCCGTTTCGTACCACCGAACTTCTGGTGCCGAGGAAGACGTGGGTGTCCCGGTCGAAGAGAAGATCCTCGTTACCACCGATCACGCCGGGCATTCGAATCGCCACCCCGTGTCGGCCTGCGGCGTCCACCACGTCACCCGAGATGACGACCGCTCCGGGCTGCCGCGCCAGCAGTTCGAACAGCGCCGCGAGCGCGCGGGGCGGCACGTAACCCTCGCGGACCATCGACCGCGCGGTGGTGTACGGCATGCTCTCGCCCCCGTAGACGGCCTCCTCATCGGCCCCTTTGGAAAGATGCAGGTCGACCGGGTGTTCCCGGAGGTATCGGAGCAGCTCGTCCGGATCGGTGGGCAGGTCGCCGTGGTACGCGGGCGGCGGGAACGCGTCGAGCTCCTTCTCGGGATCGTCCGGGTCTTCGATGCGAAGCACTTTCAGCTCGCCCCACCCCTTCGGGTCGGTCTCCGGTCGATAGCGTGCCTGCGTGTGGGCGACGCCACCGGCCGACTGCCACATTTGGTTCCGCATCGTCCGGTACGGGCCGCTGTCCGGCAGGTCCCGGAACGTCGCGAGACGTTCCGTGAAGACGTACTGGTCGGGGCGGGCGGTGAGCTCCGGCTGCTGTCGGGCGGCGTCGGCGGCCAGGTGGAAGATCTCCGACGCGCTGGCCCTGGGCGGCGACTGGTCGCCGACCCTCATGGTCTGGACCGCCAGCGCACCGGCGGTAAGCGTCACCGCCATCCCGATCGCTCCGGCGAGACGCCAACCACGCAGGAACCGGGTACGGCGTCCGGCCGGACGGCCCGCTGACGCCAGCTCGGCCCGTTGGACGACGTGTGCGCTGAGGTCCCTGAGAAGCTGCTCCTCGAAACCCTGCGGCGACTGTTCGGTCGTGTTCATCGTCAGCTCCGTCTCATCTCAGGCGAGGGTGGTGACCGGGCCGGCGAGCACGGCGCGGACGAGGCGGCGGGCGCGGTGCAGGCGGACCCGAGCGGCGACCGGCGACATCCCGAGCGCTGTCGCCGCCTCCGCGACGGCGAGACCGTCGACGGCGACGAGTTCGACGAGCGACCGGGTGCCCTCGGGTAGTTCGCTGAGCGCCCGATGGGTACGCCGGGCCGCCGACTCGGCGTCGATCCGCTCCTCGATCCGCGCGATGTCGTCGGGGCCGAGGTCCCGACGTCCGGCCAGGCGGCCGGTCACCCGCAGTCGTTGCGCCGCCCGTCGCCGCTCGTCGCCGATGACGTTTCGGGCCACCCCGTACAGCCAGCCGATCTGGCTACCCCGGTCCGGCCGGTAGCCGGCCGCCGACTCGATCACCGCCAGGAACACGTCGGCGGTCAGGTCGGCGGCGAGATGTGGGTCGTCGACCCGCCGCGCCACGAACCGGCCCACCGCCTCCAGGTGCCGCCGGTAGAAGACCTCGAAGGCCGCTGGATCCACCCCGATCGCGGAAATGTCGTCATCAGCTCGGCTCGGCTCATTCACGGGCCGCCCTCCCTCGTCGCCCTCACACACCTTCTTCGTACGTCAGGGCACGGGTGTTACCGAACCATTGAGGCGGCTGGCCGCCCAAGGCGCGGTGCGAGCTGGTGCTGCGCGGCCTCGGCGAGCAGATGTTCGGCTCGAACTACGGGCCACTGTGGAGGTGACGTCCCGGGTCTCCTCGCCGTACAGCCCGGTGGGACGGTTCACGGTCACGTTCGACGGAACACGCTTCTGCATGATCCCTTGATGCTGACCAGTCGTGGCCGAGCTGCTGCGACTGGTCAGCATCAGACGATCACGCCGGAGTCTTGAGCAGGGTGTGGCTCACGCATCCAGCCCAGGAAGCGACGATGCAGCAGCTCGGCAGACACCCAGGTCAGGTCCTCAGCTGCCGAGAGGTAATAAGCACCCATGTACAGGGCCAACCAAACCGGAACGCCCTGGAACTCGGCCCGCAGCTCGGCGCGTCGGGTTCGGCAAGGCCAGGGCGCGTCACATCCAGCACAGGTCCATAGCGGAAGGACCGGGCTGTGTGCGCTCATGACCGGCCGCGTTGTAAGCACCGCATCACGAATGGGCATCCGGGACTGGCTCTCGGTCACTCCTGCCCCTCCCCCGGCCAGTGGCCGCGTCGGATCGGGATGCGATGTCGCACTCGGCACGGTAGATCCGCACCGCACCGACAGATCCGTCGCCACAGCCGCCACGACCAGACCGGCCGATGTCTTCGAGCCAGAGTCAGCGCCACGGCCAGTACGTACTCGTCGTACGACACGTGCTTCGGCACTCAGCCTTCCGGTGGCCCATTCCGCCATTGCCCGGCGTAACCACCTCAGCACACATCACCTTCGGCTGTCTTGTCAATCTGTAAGTTGCAATAGTCAATCGGTAGTCAAGCTTACTTTCAGGCCGTGAAGCGACCGCGCTTGTACGGGCCTGGCGAGTTGGCCGCCCTGTTCAGCGTGTCTCGGCAGCGGGTTCTCCAGATCACCCGCCGACCGGGTTTCCCCGAGCCGCTGGCCCGGCTGATCGGAACGACCATCTGGGACGCGGACGAGGTCGACGAGTGGGCCAAGCACAATCGCCCGCCACGCCCGACCGAGGGCGACGAAGACCGCTGATCTGCTAGCTCGCGATGCCGCGAGGAATCCGCCTCCGTCCGCACCTGGGCTGCCTCGGCCGGGGGCATTCCGGGCGTCTAGCGGGGCATTTGAGCAGCCGGCTTGTCGGACGATCAGCCCGGCAGGGGGAGTTCCAGATCGCGACGGGTGAGGGCGGCTCGCAACCGGAGCCCTTCGGCCGTCAGGCTCTCCCGTCCGCCCTGCTCCCGGTCGATGGCGCAGACCACCGAGTCGACCTTCGCGCCGCCGACCCGTAGCTGCCGGCACGACGCCAGCAATGCCCCGCCGGTGGTGACCACGTCCTCGATCACCACGACCCGCCGACCGTCCACAGGGGCGCCCTCGGCCGCCTTGCCGGTGCCGTACTCCTTCGCCTGCTTGCGCACGAACGCGGTCGGCAGCCCGGTCAACTGAGACATCACGGTCGCGATCGGAATGCCGCCCATCTCCATCCCCGCCAGCACGTCACACTCGGGCAGCAGCGCGACCATCGCCTCGGCCACCTCACGCAACAGGCCAGGCTCCGCCTCGAACAGGTACTTGTCGAAGTACTCATCGCTCGTCCGACCGGACCGCAGGAGAAACGACCCGGTCAGGTGACACGTTTCGTAGACGCGACGCGCAAGGGGAGAAGTCATGCCGCCAGCCTCGCACCGCGCCCAACCGGGGCGATGAAGACCACTGATCTGGCACGGAATGAAGCCGACGTCGCGAAGATCGACTCGCGTTTCATGATGTCGGGGCATCCCGACGGGGTTGATACCCCGGTTTCCTTGAAATCGGGGTATCAACAGGCGGAACGCCGCGAGCGCGGCAGGTGCCCCTGCCGCGCTCGCTAGCGTTCTCCGTACGTCAGCTGCAGCCGCTGGTGGAGCCGCAGCCCTCGCAGACGTAGCAGCTACCGGCCGGGCGCATCTTCGTACCGCAGGTGAAGCAGAGCGGCGCGTCGGCGGCCTTGCCGATCACGGCCTCCAGCAGCTCGGTGCTGGAACCCACGCTCGTCACCGGCTTGGCGGCGGCCACGTCGGCCATCTCCTGAGCCGGCTGGGCGACCGCCTCGGTCTTGGCGGGAGCCTCGACCGGCGCGGAGGACGCCATCGCGGTGAGGTCCGCACCGGTGACGGCGGCGGCAGCCTCCGCGTCGGCCTCGGCCCGCAGCTGGGCGGCCCGCTCACCCGCGGTGAAGATGCCCAGCTCGGCGCGGCGCTCGTAGGGCAGGAAGTCCAGCGCCAGGCGGCGGAAGATGTAGTCCATCACCGAGGCCGCCATCCGCACGTCCGGGTCGTCGGTCATGCCGGCCGGCTCGAAGCGCATGTTGGTGAACTTGCTGACGAACGTCTCCAGCGGCACGCCGTACTGCAGGCCGATGCTGATGGCCACCGAGAAGGCGTCCATCACGCCGGCCAGGGTCGAGCCCTGCTTGGACATCTTGAGGAAGACCTCGCCGAGGCCGTCGTCCGGGTAGGACGACGCGGTCAGGTAACCCTCGGCGCCACCGACGGAGAAGCTGACCGTCTCGGACGGGCGCTTCTTCGGCAGGCGCTTGCGCACCGGCCGGTACTCGATGACCTTCTCCACCGCGGCCGGCGCGGCGGTCGTGGTCTCGACGGCGGCCGGCTCGGTGGCCTTGTTCTTCTTGGCCACCGACAGCGGCTGGCCGACCTTGCAGTTGTCCCGGTAGATCGCCAGGGCCTTGAGGCCGAGCTTCCAGCCCTCGAAGTAGATCTTCTCGACGTCCTCGACGGTGGCCGCCTCCGGCATGTTGACCGTCTTGGAGATGGCGCCGGAGACGAACGGCTGGATGGCCGCCATCATCCGCACGTGGCCCATCGGGGCGATGGTCCGCTCGCCCATGGCGCAGTCGAAGACCGGGTAGTGCTCCGGCTTGAGGCCGGGGGCGTCCACCACGTGACCGTGGTCGGCGATGTGCTCGACGATCGCCTCGACCTGCTCCTCGGGGTAGCCGAGGCTGCGCAGGGCGCGCGGCACGGTCTGGTTGACGATCTGCATCGAGCCGCCGCCGACCAGCTTCTTGAACTTGACCAGCGCTAGGTCCGGCTCCACACCGGTCGTGTCGCAGTCCATCATGAAGCCGATCGTGCCGGTCGGGGCGAGGACGCTGGCCTGCGCGTTACGCCAACCGTTCTTGTCGCCGATCTTGTTGCCCTGGGTCCACTGCTTGGTCGCCTCGCGGACGATCGCGGTGGCCACCGGGCTGGTCGGCTTGATCTCGTCATTGGCGGCGGCGTGCTTGCGCATGACCCGCTTGTGCGGCTCGGCGTTACGGGCGTAGCCGTCGTACGCGCCGACGACCCCGGCCAGCTCGGCCGAGCGGCGGTACGCGGTACCGGTCATCAGGGAGGTGATCGCGGCGGCGACCGAGCGGCCCTGGTCCGAGTCGTACGGCAGGCCGGTGGCCATCAGCAGGGCGCCGAGGTTGGCGTAGCCGATGCCGAGCTGCCGGTAGGCGCGCGAGGTCTCGCCGATCTTCTCGGTCGGGAAGTCGGCGAAGCAGATCGAGATGTCCATCGCGGTGATGACGAACTCGACGGACTTGACGAACTTCTCCACCTCGAAGCCACCGTCGGCACGGAGGAACTTCATCAGGTTGAGCGAGGCCAGGTTGCACGAGGAGTTGTCCAGGTGCAGGTACTCCGAGCACGGGTTCGACGCGGTGATCCGCCCGGTCTCCGGGCAGGTGTGCCAGTCGTTGATCGTGTCGTCGTACTGCAGGCCCGGGTCGGCGCACTCCCAGGCGGCCTGGGAGATGGCACGGAAGAGGTTCTTGGCGTCGACGGTCTCGATCGTCGCGCCGTCCAGCCGGCCGCGCAGGTCGAAGCCCTTGCCGTTCTCGACGGCCGACATGAACTCGTCGGAGACGCGGACCGAGTTGTTGGCGTTCTGGTACTGCACGCTGACGATGTCGGAGCCGCCGAGGTCCATGTCGAACCCGGCGTCCCGCAGCGCGCGGATCTTGTCCTCCTCACGCGCCTTGGTGACCACGAACTCCTGGATGTCCGGGTGGTCCACGTCGAGGATGACCATCTTGGCCGCGCGCCGGGTGGCGCCGCCGGACTTGATGGTGCCGGCCGAGGCGTCCGCGCCGCGCATGAAGCTGACCGGGCCGGAGGCGTTGCCGCCGGAGGAGAGCAGCTCACGGGACGAGCGGATGCGCGACAGGTTGACGCCGGAGCCGGAGCCGCCCTTGAAGATCAGCCCCTCCTCCTTGTACCAGTCGAGGATGGAGTCCATCGAGTCGTCGACGGCCAGGATGAAGCAGGCGCTGACCTGCTGCGGCGACGGCGTACCGACGTTGAACCAGACCGGCGAGTTGAAGCTGAACACCTGGTGCAGCAGCATCCAGGTCAGCTCGTGCGCGAAGATCTCGGCGTCGGCCGGGCTGGCGAAGTAGCCGTACTCCTCGCCGGCGGTGCGGTAGGTGCTCACCACCCGGTCGATGAGCTGCTTGAGCGACCACTCCCGCTCCGGGGTCCCCACCGCGCCCCGGAAGTACTTCGTGGTGACGATGTTCGCCGCGTTGACGCTCCACGACTCCGGGAACTCCACGCCCCGCTGCTCGAAGTTGATCGAGCCGTCCCGCCAGTTCGTCATCACGACGTCCCGGCGCTCCCACGAGACCTCGTCGTACGGGTGGACCCCCTCCGTCGTCCACACGCGCTCCATCTTCAGCCCCGCGCCTGCCTTGTTCCGTGAACGGCTCGTAGTCACGCCGTCGCCCCCCTCGTCTGCGCGGTCACCCACCGCGCGTCCTGATCTCTCGGAAAACAGTGAAGTCTCAGTTGGTACGGCCGGCGGCCTCGACCGCGTCGGCCCGACCCTGCTCGCGGGCCAGCGCCGCAGCCCGCAACGTCTCGATCTCGCGCTCGAAGTCGGCGAGCGAGTCGAAGGAGCGGTAGACGCTGGCGAACCGCAGGTAGGCGATCTCGTCCAGGTCGCGTAGCGGACCCAGGATCGCCAGGCCCACGTCGTGGCTGGGGATCTCGGCGGCCCCCTTGGCCCGGACGGTCTCCTCCACCCGCTGCGCGAGCAGCGCGAGTGAGTCGTCGTCCACCGGCCGACCCTGGCACGCCTTGCGCACCCCGCCGATGATCTTCGTGCGGCTGAACGGCTCGGTCACCCCGCTGCGCTTGACGACCGCGAGGACCGCCTCCTCGACCGTGGTGAACCGCTTGCCGCACTCCGGGCAGGAACGCCGCCGCCGGATGAGCTGACCGTCGTCGGCCTCCCGCGAGTCGACCACCCGGGAGTCGGCGTGCCGGCAGTACGGACACCGCATCGCGGACCCCCTAATCATGATCAATCGCGTCCTACCGGACACACCCGGGCACAGGCCGCCGCAACGGTGCCATGCGCTCATGGCGCCCGCCGTGGTCGACCCTACGGGAGTGCGGTCGGTAGTCAGACCCAATCTGTGGGCAACTTACGCCCGTGTCACTACTACATCTAGGGGTCGACGGTATGTCGCCGACGAACCCGGGTCAAGTTGACCGGCGTGTCCGGCGCGTCACGGACCACCGCCGTCGTCCATCCCCCGCGAGACCAACGCCGACACCCCGCCCGGGTTACCGGCCACCCACCCCCAGCGCGACCGGAATCGGCCGCCAATCGAACACTCGTGCTACCCGACGTACCATTTATCAGAACATCCGTACGAGGAGAGCGGTTTTTCACCCCGACACGCCGGTGGGAGGTCGTACAGATGTTTGAAAATGACCGATCTCACCTATACGGTCAGGAACAACCGCACGCACCACGAGCCGACGAGGCACCCAGCGCCGACCAGGGAGGACGGACGTGACCGAGGACCGGGCCAGCCGGCCGAAGAGCCCGCAGCAGATTACCGAGGCGGGCCCGCCGGCCACCCGACGCCGCACCGCCGCGCGCAGCCGGACGGGTCAGCCCGCCGTGCGCCCGGTCACGCCGGTGGTCAGCGCCTTCCCCGACCCGGCGACGGTCGACCTGACCGCCCGCCAGCGCCGCATCCTGGAGTTCATCCGCACCTGGGTGGAGCGGCACGGCTACCCGCCGAGCGTCCGGGAGATCGGCGAGGCGGTCGGCCTGGTGTCACCGTCGAGCGTCGCTTACCAGCTCAAGGAGCTGGAAAAGAAGGGCTTCCTGCGACGCGACCCCAACCGGCCGCGCGCCGTGGACGTCCGCGCGCCCAGCGAAGCCATCGACGACGAGTTGTCGCGCGCCCAACGGCCCACCCCGGCGTACGTGCCGATGCTCGGCCGGATCGCCGCCGGTGGGCCGATCCTCGCCGAGCAGGCCGTGGAGGACATCTTCCCCCTCCCCCGCGAACTGGTGGGCGAGGGCGAGGTGTTCATGCTCCAGGTCAAGGGCGACTCGATGCTCGACGCGGCGATCTGCGACGGCGACTGGGTCGTCGTGCGGCAGCAGCCGACCGCCGACTCGGGTGAGATCGTGGCCGCCATGCTCGACGGCGAGGCCACCGTCAAGACCTACCGTCGCCGCGACGGGCATGTCTGGTTGATGCCGCAGAACCCGGCCTTCGACCCGATCGCCGGTGACGACGCCACCATCATGGGCCGGGTCGTGGCGGTACTCCGCCGGATCTGACCGACACGCGGGTGGGTGCCGTCGGCGCTCACCCGCGTCGCTCGACCGTTCACGCCCTGCTGACCGGGTGATCCGGGCAGGGCCGTCGCGCTGCGGCCCAGGTGATGCCGTTCGCGTCAGTAGCGGTCGCCCCGAGGGCCACGACCGCCGCCGGGATACTGCCCGTACGGGTCGACCGGCGCGTCATCCTCACGCCGGCGACCGGGCCGCTGACCCCGATAGTCCGGCTCCTGCCCACCGCGCCGCGGCGGCTCGGCCCGACCGCCGCCGGCCCGACCGCCGCCGGCCCGACCACCGCCGGGCTGGCCACCGCCAGGCTGACCGCCGCCGGGCTGGCCACCGCCAGGCTGACCGCCGCCGGGCTGGCCACCGCCGCCGTACACGCCGCCGCCCGGCCGGCCACCGCCACCACCGGGCCGGCCCCCTCCGGGACCGCCGGCACGGCCGCCGCCGTACACACCGCCGCCGGCCGGAGCGCCGCCACCCCCACCGGGCCGGGCAGCGCCGTAGCCGCCGCCTCCTGCCGGGCCTGCCGGACGTGCACCGCCGCCGCCCGCGCCGCTGGGGCGTTCGCCTCCCCCGCCGTAGACGGCACCGCCAGCGGGAGCGGGACCACCCCGGCCGGAGCCGCCGTAGACCCCGCCGCTGGCTGCCGCGCCGCCGCCGTACACGCCGGCGTTGGGACGGCCGCCGCCCGGCGGCGCACGGTCGGCCCCGGGCGTGCCAGCGCCGTCATCGGCGTCGTCCGTCGAACCGTCGGCGGCGGGCGGCCGACGGCGGGCGCGCACGATGCCGACGATGCCGGCGCCGACGAGCAGCACACCGAGTACGCCGACCGCGCCCACGAGATAGGTGATGTCGGTGAAGCTGAGCCCGTCCATCCACGACTTCTTGGCCGCCGGCTTGTCGCCCGCGGTCGCCGCCAACGGCTCCGCCGCGCTGGTGGACGGCGTGTAGCTCAGGATGTCGACCGGCTCGTCGGCGGCGAACTGACCAGCGTCGGAGACCGTGACGAAGGACTTGCCGTCCGGGGTGTAGGAGATGGCCTCGCCGAACGGATCGGCCAGGGGTGTCACCCGTGGCTTGCCGGTGGTGAGCGCTCCGACGATGTTGTCGCCCGTGACGTCGTACTCGAAGGCGTCCGCGTAGGTGCGGACGACGATGCGGGTGCCGTCCGGCGATCGGGCGGCGCCGGTGATCGCGAGCCGCCCGTAGACGCTCAGCGGATTCTCGGTGGTGGTCTTCGGCAGCTTGATCTCGCCGACCTTCTTCATCGGCACCGGCGGGGTGTCACCGCTCTTCAGCTTCGCCGCCGGGGTGAAGATCTCCGAGTTGCCGTTCGCCACCTTCGTGATGATCAATGGCAGGCCGTCGGCCCCCACCAACAG
The DNA here is from genome assembly GCF_044454415.1 of Micromonospora sp. NPDC051543. Lineage (NCBI taxonomy): Bacteria > Bacillati > Actinomycetota > Actinomycetes > Micromonosporales > Micromonosporaceae > Micromonospora > Micromonospora sp. NPDC051543. Next base: position 157,322 of record NZ_JBITDT010000013.1, on the reverse strand, counting down.
CGCCTCCGCGTCACGGGGCTTGTTCTCCGGGTAGGAGAGCCGGTGCAGTACCGGCTGCTTGTTGCCGGCGATCGGCATCGTCCAGACCGCGATCCGCGTCCGCCGCTCCTTGCTGGTGGCGTTGTCGCCGATGTCACCGATCCACAGGGTGTCGCCCTTCGGCGAGACGGCGAGATCCTCGGTGTCGAACGGCCCCGCACCCGAGTAGCGGACCGGCTCCTTGACGACCTTGCACTTGCTGTCGAGGAAGAAGATCCGCTTACGCGAGTCGACCTCGGTGCCGTCGTTGATGACAATGTAACCGCTCTTGGTCGCCACCAGGCCGGACAGCTCCCGCAGACGCTCGTCGGTGACCGTACAGCGCTTCTTGCCGGCGACCGCGGCGAGCGGCTGGGATGACACGGAAGCGGGAGCGGCTACGGCGACTCCGGCCGGCGCCACGGTTGCCCCGAACAGGCCGAGGGCAACCGTGACCGAGGAAACAACGCGGCGCATTCGGCCAGTGTCGCATGCCGCGCGTTTCCGATGGATGACGCCGGGGCCGCTCAGGGCCGGCTGCCGACGGCCTCGCCCTCGCGCGCCACGTCGTACGGCGCCAGCTCGGCGGCGAGCGCTGCGCTGACCCGGACGTGCAGCAGAGTGCCTTCCGCCAGGTGCGACGTGCTGAGCACCTCGCCCGAACGGTGCACCCGGGACACGAGGTCGCCACGGTCGTACGGCAGGACGGCCCGCACCTCCACGGCGGGCTGCGGGAGCCGCTCCTCGATCGCCGCGCGCAACCCGTCGATGCCCCGACCGGAGTGCGCCGAGACGAAGATCGCGTCCGGCCAGAGGCGCTTGAGCCGCAGCAGCGTGTCCTCGTCGGCGGCGTCGGTCTTGTTGACCACCAGCAACTCGGGGAGCCGGTCCGCGCCCACCTCGGCGAGCACCTCGTGCACCGCCCGCACCTGCTCCTCCGGATCCGGGTGGGTGCCGTCGACGACGTGCACCACCAGATCGGCCTCCGCGACCTCCTCCAGCGTCGAGCGGAACGCCTCGACGATCTGGTGCGGCAGGTGCCGTACGAAGCCCACCGTGTCGGAGAGCGTGTAGAGCCGCCCGTCCGAGGCGGTGGCCTTGCGGGTCGTCGGGTCCAGCGTGGCGAACAGCGCGTTCTCCACCAGGACGCCCGCGCCGGTCAGCCGGTTGAGCAGGCTGGACTTGCCGGCGTTGGTGTAGCCGGCGATGGCCACGGCGGGCACCGAGTTGCGGGTACGACGGGCGCGCTTGGTGACGCGTACCGTCTTCATGCTCTTGATCTCGCGACGCAGCCGGGAGATGCGGTGGCGGATGCGCCGCCGGTCGGTCTCCAGCTTGGTCTCACCGGGACCACGGACACCCACACCGCCGCCGGCGCCGCCGCCGCGACCGGAACCACCGGTCTGGCGGGACAGCGTCTCACCCCAACCGCGCAGCCGGGGCAGCAGGTATTCGAGCTGGGCCAGCTCGACCTGCGCCTTACCTTCCTTGCTCTTGGCGTGCTGGGCGAAGATGTCGAGGATCAGCGCCGTCCGGTCGACGACCTTGACCTTGGTGCGCTGCTCCAGGTTGCGCAGCTGCGACGGGGACAACTCGCCGTCGCAGATGACCGTGTCGGCGCCGGTGGAGAGCACCACCGCACCGAGATCGTCGACCTTGCCGCGACCGATGTAGGTGGCCGGGTCGGGTCGCGTACGACGCTGGATCAGCCCTTCGAGCACCTGCGAACCCGCCGTCTCGGCGAGCGCGGCCAGCTCGGTCAGGGAATTCTCGGCGTCGGTCACCGTGCCCTCGGTCCAGACGCCCACCAGGACCACCCGCTCCAGCCGCAGCTGGCGGTATTCCACCTCGGTGACGTCGCTGAGCTCGGTGGAGAGGCCTGGGACGCGCCGGAGAGACTGCCGCTCCGACAGGTCCAGCTCGCCGGTGGTGACATCGTCGAACTCGTCCTCGACAGGGACGAAGTTCTCCTGGTCTCGCAAGCGGTTCTCCTGTCCGTTTTGATAAGTAGAACGTAATCCTGACACGTCACAACGCCCAGCGCACCTGCTATATGCCCGTGCTGGAGGTCGCCAAAAGCGGGGGCGAATACCAGTCGACCTCCACAACCCGGTAGAAATGCTCAGGCGGCGGCCGACCGGCCGCACAGCCGTGACGGAGGGATCCCGTGGCCATCACCCGACTGCCGAGCGCCGGATTTTCGATCACCATCCGGATCGCCGTGACCGCGGACGCATCCTCGATCGGTCGGCTCACCACCTCCGTCGGCGAAGCCGGGGCGATCGTCACCGCGCTGGACGTGGTGGACTCGGACCCGACCCACGTGATCGTCGACCTGACCTGCGACACCGCCGACGCCAAGCACGCCGACCAGGTGGTCGACGCGCTCCGGACGCTGGACGGCGTGGACGTGCGCAAGGTGTCGGACCGGACGTTCCTCCTGCACCTCGGCGGCAAGATCGAGGTGACCTCGAAGGTCGCGCTGCGCAACCGTGACGAGCTGTCCCGCGCGTACACCCCGGGGGTGGCCCGGGTCTGCATGGCGATCGCCGAGAACCCGGCGGACGCCCGGCGGCTCACCATCAAGCGCAACACCGTCGCGGTGGTCAGCGACGGCTCGGCCGTGCTCGGCCTGGGCAACCTGGGTCCCGCCGCCTCGCTGCCGGTGATGGAGGGCAAGGCCGCGCTGTTCAAGCGCTTCGGCGGGGTCGACGCCTGGCCGGTGGTGCTGGACACCCAGGACACCGACGAGATCGTGCAGATCGTCAAGGCGATCGCGCCCGCGTACGGCGGGATCAACCTGGAGGACATCGCCGCGCCGCGCTGCTTCGAGATCGAGGCCCGGCTGCGCGAGGCGCTGGACATCCCGGTCTTCCACGACGACCAGCACGGCACCGCGATCTGCGTGCTGGCCGCGCTGACCAACGCGCTGCGCGTCGTGGGCAAGCAGCTCTCGGACGTCCGGGTGGTCGTCTCCGGCGCGGGCGCGGCCGGCACCGCGATCATGAAGCTGCTGCTGCGTCAGGGCGTCGGCGACATCATCGCGTACGACCGCCAGGGCGCCCTGCACCGCGGCCTGACCGACCTCAACCCGGCCTGGCAGTGGCTGGCGGAGAACACCAACAAGGAGAACTACTCGGGCGACCTGCCCGGGGCGATCCGGGGCGCGGACGTGTTCATCGGGGTCAGCGCACCGAACCTGCTCACCGGCGACGACATCGCCGGCATGGCGAAGGACGCGATCGTCTTCGCGCTGGCCAACCCCGACCCGGAGGTCGACCCGCGGGAGGCCCGCAAGCACGCCGCCGTGGTCGCCACCGGCCGCTCGGACCAGCCGAACCAGATCAACAACGTGCTCGCGTTCCCGGGCGTGTTCCGCGGGATGCTGGACGCGCACGCCGAAGAGTTCACCGAGGAGATGGCGATCGCGGCGGCCCGGGCCATCGCCGACGTCGTCGGTGAGGAAAAGATCAACCCGACGGTGATCGTGCCGAGCGTCTTCGACTCCCGGGTGGCCCCTGCGGTCGCCGCCGCCGTCCGCGCCGCCGCGCACAACCCGAGCCCCCTCCCGGCCGCCGACCCCGGCCCGGCGGACCTCCCCGAGATCGCCGCAACCGCCAGCGCCACCCCCTGACCGAGGGCCCGGCGCATTGCCGCGTCGAGAGCGAGGGAAGCTCGGGGGCGACCCCGATCGCCTCGCGCCCTTTGCTCTGCTTCAACCGAGGCAACACCCTGGCGTCCGATAACCGGACACGGGGTGTTGCCTGGAGTGAAGCAGAGCAAAGGAGCAACAACAGCCGACGGCAGGTGAGCGGAAGCCCTTCAGCAGGGTGCCCCGGCCTCAGCGAGCGGCGTCAGCGCCGAGCGTCAGCGGGCAGAGCGGAGAGGTCGACCTCGCCGGTGGCCACCAGAACGGCGGGACCGGAGAGCCAGCAGGAGTCCGGGGTGACCGTGACCGTGACGCGTCCGCCCGGGACGTCCACGGCCACCACACCGGTGTCCCGGCCGGCGTCGCGCAGGGCCACGGCCGCCACCGCGCAGGCGCCGGTGCCGCAGGACAGGGTCTCGGCGCTGCCGCGCTCGTACACCCGCATGAGGCTGTGCCCGTCGGTGTCGCCGACCGGGTCGCCCGGCACGATGAACTCGACGTTGACGCCGGCCGGGAACACCGCCGGGTCGAACCCGGGCGCGACGGTCAGGTCCAGCGCGGACAACTCCACGCCGCTCGGCAGGACACACACCAGATGCGGGTTGCCGACGTCCACGACCGTGCCGGACAGGGTCAGACCGCCCAGGGTGGCGGTCGACTCGTCGTACATCCGGGGTCTGCGCATCTCGACGGAGACCGCGCCGCCCTCGACCAGCGCACGCACGACGCCGGCGCGGGTGGCCACCGGCAACGCCGCGCCGGCGGGCGTGGCGAGCCCGCTGTCGAGCAGGTAGCGCACGAAGACCCGGGCGCCGTTGCCGCACATCTCGGCGAACGAGCCGTCCGCGTTCCAGTAGTCCATGAACCACTCGGCCTCGCCGGCCTGGCCGGCGCCGTCGGGATGCTTGGCCGCGCGGACCACCCGCAGTACGCCGTCCGCGCCGATGCCGCGCCGCCGGTCGCAGAGCGCCGCGACCAGCTCCGGGGTCAGGTCGAGCTGACCGTCCGGGTCGGGCAGGAGGACGAAGTCGTTGCCGGTGCCGTGGCCCTTGGTGAACTCCACGACCCCATCATCGCGCAGCGGCCGGCACCAGACGCACGGCGGCCTCGATCAGGTCCGGCGCGGCCGAGTCGAGCCACTGGATGCGAGGGTCACGCCGGAACCAGGACCGCTGCCGGCGGACGAACCGCCGGGTGGCCCGGACCGTCTCGTCGTGCGCCTGCTCCTCGGTCAGCTCCCCGTCGAGCGCGCGGAGCACCTGCTGGTAGCCGAGCGCCCGGCTCGCCGTCCGCCCCTCGGCCAGACCCCGGCCGACCAGCTCGCGGGTCTCGTCGACCAGCCCGTCGGCCCACATCCGGTCCACCCGCAGCGCGATCCGCTCGTCGAGCAGCCCGGTGTCGAGGTCGACGCCGAGCTGCACCGACGGGTAGTACGGGGTGGGCTGCGGCAGCGACGCGGCGAACGGCGCGCCGGTCAGCTCGATCACCTCCAACGCCCGGACGATCCGCCGGCCGTTACCCGGCAGGATGCTCTCGGCGGCCACCGGGTCGACGGCGCGCAGCCGGGCGTACAGCGGCGCCGGCCCGAAGTCGGCCAACTCCCGTTCCAGCCGTTCCCGCAGCGCCGCGTCGGTGCCCGGGAACTCGAAGCGTTCGAGCACCGCCCGCACGTACAGCCCCGAGCCGCCCACCAGCAGCGGCACCCGCCCCCGGGACAGGATGTCGTCCACGGCCGCGCGGGCCAGCCGCTGGTACTCGGCGACGCTGGCCGGCTCGGTCACCTCCCAGATGTCGAGCAGGTGGTGCGGCACGCCGTCCCGCTCGTCGGTGGTCAGCTTCGCGGTGCCGATGTCCATGCCCCGGTAGAGCTGCATCGAGTCGGCGTTGACCACCTCACCGTCGAGGGCGTGCGCGAGCGCGATGCTCAGCGCCGACTTGCCCGCCGCCGTCGGCCCCACCACCGCGACGACTGTCACATCCGCTCCCAGGACGCCACGAAGTAGGCCACACCGTACGGCGCCGACTCGTGCAGCAACTCGCCGCGCCACCCGCCGCCGCTGGCCCGGGCCGCGTCGGCGAGCACCTGCCACGCCGCCCGGCCGGCGACCTTCAACTGCGCCGACAGACCGGGGTCCAGGTCGCTGAGGGCGTCCAGGTCCGCCTCGGCCAGGGCCGTGGCGACCCCCTTGTCGTACGGCAGAGCACGCTGGTCGTCGTACCCGGGGGCCTGCTGACCCCGGCAGGCCGACCCGTCACCGAGCACCAGCAGCGCCACCCGGTCACCGGCGGCGGCGACCTGGGCGCCGAGCGCGGCCACCTCGACCAGCCCGGCGTCGGCGGCCACCTGCACGGCGCTCACCTGCGCTGCCGTCTGAGGCCCGGCCGTCACCCGCGTCGCGGTCGTCGTCGGGACGTGCCGGGACAGCAGCCACGCGCCGATGGTCAGGCTCAGCGGCAGCACGGCACCCCGGTCCGGCTGACCGGGGACCAGGGGCACGTCCAAGTCGACGCCCCACGGCTGGAGCGAGCCGGTGGCCGGGGGTTGGACCGGGCCGGTCACCGGGCCGACGCCGAGCAGCACCACCACGTCCGGGCCGGTCGCCAGCAGCCGGCCGACGGCGAGATCACAGGCCGACCGCAGGTCGTCCAGTTCGCTGGCGGCGGCACCGGCCACTTCGGGCACGAGCAGGGGCGGATGTGGGCAGACGGCGGCGGCGACCAGTGGCACCCGCTCACCGTAGCGGGAATCCCCGGTGCGTCTCCGCCGCGATCCGGTCAATCAGGCCCTAGGACACCGTATGGTCACGGTCGGCGATAGGCGCTCGACGCGGACCGGGTCGGACCTGTGACAATGCCGGAAGTAACTTGGCTGCGCCGTGGCGGCGACGGGGGACGGGTCCCTCGACGCCGGGAGAACGAGGATGGGCACATGAGCGACTGGACTGCCTTCGGACGGGTGGACGCGGACGGCACCGTTTACGTCAAGACCGCCGAGGGCGAGCGGGTGGTCGGATCCTGGCAGGCAGGAGCGCCGGAGGAAGGGCTCGCGCACTTCGCGCGCCGCTTCGCCGACCTGGTCACCGAGGTGGACCTGACCGAAGCGCGGCTCAACTCGGGCGCGGCGGACGCCGGGCACTCGTTGAGCACGATCCGGCGGATCCGCGCCACGCTGCCGGAGGCCCACGTGGTCGGCGACATCGACGCCCTGACCGCCCGACTGGACAAACTGGCGACCCTCGCCGAGGAGAAGGCCACCGAGGCGCGCGCCGCCCGGGACGCCGCCCGCGGTGAGGCCCTGGCCCGCAAGACCGCCCTGGTCGAGGAGGCCGAGAAGCTCGCCGCCGAGTCGACCGGTTGGAAGACGGCCGGTGACCGGCTCAAGGAGATCCTCGACGAGTGGAAGACCATTCGCGGGGTCGACAAGAAGGCCGACGGCGAGCTGTGGAAGCGTTTCGCCGCCGCCCGGGACGGCTTCACCCGACGCCGCGGCGCCCACTTCGCCTCCCTGGACTCACAGCGCAAGCAGGCGCAGACCGTCAAGGAAGAGCTGGTCGCCGAGGCCGAGAAGATCAAGGACTCCACCGAGTGGGCCGCCACGGCCAACCAGCTCAAGGAGCTGATGACCCAGTGGAAGGCCGCGCCCCGCGCCTCCAAGGAGGCCGAGCAGAAGCTCTGGGAGCGATTCCGGGCCGCGCAGGACGCCTTCTTCAGCCGGCGCAGCGAGGTCTTCTCGGCACGGGACAACGAGCAGCGCGGCAACCTGGAGCGTAAGCAGGCCCTGCTGGCCGAGGCCGAGGCCCTGGACATCGACGCCGACCCCAAGGGCGCCCAGGCCAAGCTGCGCGAGATCCAGGCGCAGTGGCACGAGGCCGGCCGGGTGCCCCGCGAGGCCGCCGCCGGCCTGGAGCGCCGGTTGCGCGTCATCGACGACAAGGTCCGCGAGGTGATGGACTCCGCGTGGCGACGTACCACCAAGGAGGACAACCCGCTGCTCGCCCAGATGCGGGCCCAGGTGGCGGAGGCCGAGGAGCGGCTGTCCCGGGCGCAGAGCGCCGGGGACGCCCGGCGCATCAAGGAGGCCGAGCAGGCCCTCGCCTCCAAGCGGCAGTTCCTCCAGCTCGCCGAGCAGGCCGGCTGACCTGACGCAAGCCACGAGCCCCCGGTCCCCCGAAAGGGACCGGGGGCTCGCGCGTGTCACGGAGCTAGCCCGCCACGCCCCGCAAAGATCCTCACAACATCCCCGAAGTTGCTGCCTCGGACGCGCCGGAAGCAGCAACTTCCCCGAAGTTGTGACGATCTTGGAGCGCGTCGCCGTGACACCACTACATCCAGGATCGAGCACGATCTTGCCGCCCCCGGGCGTCGCGGCGGCGGCGCGAAGGCGGGACGGGGGCGGGACTGGGGTGGGCAGTTGACGCATTGAGGTGCGCTGATGAGAATGGGCGACGGAGTCAGGTAGGGCCACCGGGCCGAGGGCGCCGACGGCGAGCATCGCCGTCGAGGATCGGCCGGTGAGCTGCCGCGAGTTTCCCGTCCGCGTGACATGGGCCGTCGCGCACTGTCCGCGTACCCCCAAGGGGCCGTGATGTGCGCACGGCCGCCTGCCGGCGTCGTCGATGGACGGCGTCGTGCGTCCGAAGTGGAGCTCGAATGACCCGTACGAAAGCTCTCGGCAGCGCGCTGACCGCGCTCGCCACCGCTGCGGCCGGCGTGTTCCTCGCCGCCACCGTCAGCACCACCCCGGCTTCCGCCGCCGGTACCGGCACCGGTTATCTGCACACGAACGGTAGCCAGATCGTGGACAGCACCGGGGCCACGGTCCGGTTGACCGGCATCAACTGGTTCGGCATGGAGACCGACAACAAGACCTTCCACGGGCTCTGGTCGAGCAATCCGTGGCGGGGTCAGCTCGACACGATGGCCCGGCTGGGCTACAACACGTTGCGGGTGCCGTACTCGAACGACGCGCTGAAGGCGGGCGCGACCGCCACCGGGATCAACGACTTCGTCAATCCGGACCTGGTGGGGCTGTCGCCGTTGCAGATCCTGGACAAGGTGATCGCCTACGCCGGCAGCAAGGGGATGCGGATCATCCTGGACCGGCACCGGCCGACGTCGGCGGGGCAGTCGCCGCTGTGGTACACCTCGACGGTCTCCGAGGCGACCTGGATCAACGACTGGAAGATGCTGGCCCAGCGGTACGCGGCCAACCCGACGGTGATCGGCGCGGACCTGCACAACGAGCCGCACGCCGAGGGTACGAACCCGGCGGCCACCGGCGCGTGCTGGGGTTGCGGCGACACGGCGCGGGACTGGCGGCTCGCCGCGGAGCGGGCCGGTAACGCCATTCTCGGTGTGCAGCCCAACTGGTTGATCTTCGTGGAGGGGGTGAGCTGCCCGAGCGGTGGTCTCTCCAACGTGTGGGACAACGACCCGAGCAACGACGAGGACTGCGGCTGGTGGGGTGGCAACCTGTCGAAGGCCGGTCAGTACCCGGTACGGCTGAACGTGGCGAACCGGTTGGTCTACTCGCCGCACGAGTACGCGACGTCGGTGTACCGGCAGACCTGGTTCGACGCCCCGGACTACCCGGCGAACATGCCGGCGATCTGGGACAAGTACTTCGGTTACCTCTACAAGCAGAACATCGCCCCGATCATGATGGGTGAGTTCGGCAGCACCCTGGCCGACCCGAAGGACCGGGTGTGGCTGGAGAAGCTGATGGCGTACACCGGCACCGGCGTGACCGGGATGTCGTTCACCTACTGGTCGTGGAACCCGAACTCGGGTGACACCGGCGGCATCGCGCTGGACGACTGGACCAACATCAACACCACCAAGCAGGCGATCCTGCAGCCGTACCTGATCGCCCCGAGCGGCGGCGGACCCACCGGCGGGCCGACCGGCGGGCCCACGGGCGGGCCGACCGGCGGGCCGACGAGCGCGCCTCCCGGCGCCTGCACGGCCACCTACCGGCAGGTCAACGCCTGGCAGGGCGGCTTCCAGGGTGAGTTGACCGTGAAGAACACCGGCACTGCCGCGGTGAATCCGTGGTCGGCCACCTGGACCTGGCCGTCCGGCGTGACGCTGGGCAGCGGGTGGAACGCCACCGTCACCCAGTCCGGTACGACGGTCACGGCCGCCGCGCCCAGCCACGCGCCGTCTCTGGCGGCGGGCGCCTCGGTCACCGTGGGCTTCACCGCCAACGGTACGGCCAGCGCCCCGGCGACCGTGAAGCTCAACGGCGCGAGCTGTTGAGCAACCGAGGTGGTCGACGCCCACGCCGAGGGCGTCGGCCACCTCGGGCCAGGGGCGCGCCAGCTCACGTGCGGCGACGTGGGGGCGACCGCGCCCCGGCCGCACGGAGCATTTACATCCAGATGCTTCTATGTTTCCATCGGGAAAGCGCTTGCCTCCGTGGCGGCCGGCGCGAGCGCGGGAGCCGCTCTCCGCACCGAACCGCACCGGCGGACCCCGGGACCTGAGATCCCGGCCCACCTCGCCGCCCACGGGCATGGGCGTCGCGACGGTGTGTCCGCCTCATCGAAGGGAAGCAGCATGCGCACAGCACAGCGTCGTACGACGCTGCTCGCCACCACCGCCGCCGCGACCGCCGCGCTGGTCACCGGCGGTCTCCTGACGGCCGTGTCGGCCCAGGCGGCAGCCGGCTGTCAGGTCGCCTACTCCGTCGCCAGCCAGTGGCCGGGCGGCTTCACCGGCAACGTCACGGTCACCAACCTCGGCGACCCGGTCTCCGGGTGGACGCTGCGCTGGTCGTACGGGGCCGGCCAGCAGGTCAGCCAGGCGTGGGGGGCCACCGTCACGCAGAGCGGCAGCCAGGTCTCCGCCGCCAACGTCGACTACAACGGCAACCTGGCCACCAACGGCAGCGCCTCGTTCGGCTTCAACGCGAGTTGGAACAGCTCCAGCAACCCGGTGCCGACCAGCTTCACCCTGAACAACGTGGCCTGCACCGGCGGCACCACCACACCGAGCACCGTCCCACCGACCAACCCGGGCACGCCGACCAACCCGCCCACCACGCCGCCGATCCCCAGCGATCCGCCGCCGAGCGTCCCCCCGCCGACCGGCCTGGTCGGCTGGGCCACCCAGAACGGCGGCACCACCGGCGGTGGCGGCGCACCGGCGACCACCGTCACGAACGCCTCGGCGCTCACCAGCGCGCTGAACGCGACCGGGTCGGCGGTGATCCGGGTGTCCGGCACCATCTCCTGCTCGGGCATGCTCCGGGTGCGGTCCAACAAGACCATCCTCGGCAACTCCGGCGCGACGATCGTCGGCTGCGGGCTCAACGTCAGCGGTGACCGCAACGTCATCATCCGGAACCTGACCTTCCGGGACTGGAACGACGACGCGATCAACGTGCAGGAGTCGGCCACCAACATCTGGATCGACCACAACACCTTCAGCAACGGGTACGACGGCGCGGTCGACATCAAGCGCGGCTCGGACTTCGTGACGGTGTCGTGGAACCGCGTCTTCAACCACGACAAGACGATGCTGCTCGGGCACAGCGACGACAACGGCGCCCAGGACACCGGGCACCTGCGGGTCACCTACCACCACAACTGGTTCGACGGCAGCAAGCAGCGCAACCCCCGGGTGCGCTTCGGCAACCCGGTGCACGTCTACAACAACTACTACCGGGCCAACACCGGCTACGGCGTGGCCTCCACCGAGAACGCGGGCGTGCTCGTCGAGGGCAACTACTTCGAGAACGTCCCCGACACGTACCACCTCGGCGAGGCCGACTCCGGACCGGGCCGGCTGGTCGCCCGGAACAACCACTTCGTCAACTCGCCCGCCGGCCAGACCGGTGGCAGCGTCGCCAGCATCCCGTACTCGTACCAACTGGACACCGCGAGCAACGTCAAGTCCATCGTGACCGGCGGCGCCGGCGCCGGTCGCATCACGGTCTGACCGTGGCTCGGTCGGGGTCCGCCGTGCCGGCGGGCCCCGACCGGGGGTCAGTGGGCGGCGCAGCCGGTCGTCGGCGCGGGCATCGCGGCCGGGGCGCCGACCGTCGGCAGTCCGAGCAACACCCCGGGGGTACGCGGTGAGCGGCCGGCCTCGGCGGCGTCACCGGCCCGCGTGCGGCGGTGCGACAGGGGCGCGCCGTCGGCGTTGAGGTGGTGCGGCGCGGCGTACGTGATCTCGGTGTGCACGATGTCGCCGGGCCGGATCGACCCGGCGAAGCTGCCGGCGTCGAAGTGCACGAGACGACCGTCGCGGGCACGGCCGGACAGCCGTCCGGTCCGCTCGTCCTTGCGCCCCTCGCCGACCGCGACCAGCACCTCGACGGTCTCCCCCACCAGGCGCTTGTTCTCCGCCCAGGTGATCTCCTCGACGCAGGCGATCAGCCGCTCGTAACGCTCCTGCACGACCTGCTTGGGCAGCTGGCCGTCCATGGTCGCGGCGGGGGTGCCGGGGCGCTTGGAGTACTGGAAGGTGAAGGCCGACGAGAACCGGGCCTCGCGCACCACGTCAAGCGTGCGCTGGAAGTCGGCCTCGGTCTCGCCCGGAAAGCCGACGATGATGTCGGTGGTGATCGCCGCGTCCGGCATCGCCGCCCGGACCTTCTCGATGATCCCCAGGTACCGCTCGGAACGGTACGACCGGCGCATCGCCTTCAGCACGTCGTCCGAGCCGGACTGCAACGGCATGTGCAGCGAGTGGCACACGTTCGGGGTCTCGGCCATCGCGGCGATCACGTCGTCGGTGAAGTCCTTCGGGTGCGGGCTCGTGAACCGGACCCGCTCCAGGCCGTCGATCTCACCGGTCGCGCGCAGCAGCTTGCCGAACGCGTACCGGTCGCCGAACTCGACGCCGTACGAGTTGACGTTCTGCCCGAGCAGCGTCACCTCCAGCACGCCCTCGTCGACGAGCGCGCGCACCTCGGAGAGGATGTCCCCGGGGCGGCGGTCCTTCTCCTTGCCCCGCAGGGAGGGCACGATGCAGAACGTGCAGGTGTTGTTGCAGCCCACCGAGATCGAGACCCAGCCGGCGTACGTGGACTCGCGGCGGGTCGGCAGCGTGGACGGAAAGACGTCCAGCGACTCCAGGATCTCCACCTCGGCGGCGGCGTTGTGCCGGGCCCGTTCGAGCAGGACCGGAAGCGCGCCGATGTTGTGCGTGCCGAAGACCACGTCCACCCAGGGCGCCTTGCGGACGATCTCGCCACGGTCCTTCTGCGCCAGGCAACCACCGACGGCGATCTGCATCCCCGGGTGCTTGTCCTTCACGGGGCGCAGATGACCGAGGTTGCCGTAGAGCCGGTTGTCGGCGTTCTCCCGCACCGCGCAGGTGTTGAAGACGACGATGTCCGGGGTGTCGTCGGCTTGGGGCGCGCGCACGTAGCCGGCCTGTTCGAGCAGGCCGGAGATGCGCTCGGAGTCGTGCACGTTCATCTGGCAGCCGTAGGTGCGCACCTGGTAGGTGCGCGGGCTGCCCGCCGCTGCGGTAGTCATGACCAGGACAGCGTATCCGGGTCGACCGGATCACCCCGAACCGAGGAGCACCCGACATGTGCCGAAGCATCAAGACGTTGCGGGAGCCGTTCACCCCGCAGGTGACCGACGCGGACATCGAGGCGGCGGCGTTGCAGTACGTCCGCAAGATCTCCGGCTTCCGGGCGCCCGCCGCGCACAACGCCGCCGCCTTCGAGGCCGCCGTGGCCGCCGTGACCGAAGCCACCCGCACCCTGCTCGACCAGTTGGTCGTGCGGGGTGGGTCGAACACCGCCGATCGACCGGCCGCCACCGCCACCGGGCGCGGCTGACGCCCCGGCCCAGCCGGCTCGGCGTGAGTAGCCCAGCCGGCTCGGCGTGAGTAGCCCAGCCGGCTCGGCGTGAGCGGCCCGGCCGGCGGCGCCGACGGGTTGGCGGTCAGGCCGGCTCGGTGGCGGTCAGGCTGCGGCGAGGACCGGCGCGACCGTGTCGGGCGCCCAGCGGGAGCGGTGACACTGCGACCAACCCCGGCAGCCGGGGTCACCCAGCGAGCAGAGCCGTCGCCGGCTGAGCACCTCGCCGTCGTCGGTGTCCCGGACGTCGAAGTGCACCGGGCGGACCGTGCCGTCCGGTGCGACGAGCAGGTGCCGGCTGGCGTCCAACGTGTCGTCCCGCAGCAGGCAGTCCCGGCCCAGCAGCCGGGCCAGCGCGGCGATGCTGGCGTGCTCGGAGAGCCGCTCGGGCACCCCGTAACAGTCGATCACCGTCGGGAACTCGCCCGGCGCCTGCCAGACGTCACACACCACCGCGTACGCCGGCAGTCGCGGCGGATCCGCCGCGGCCAGCGGCATCACCACCCGACCGAGCGCCTCGGCCAGCGCCGGGTAGACCTCCACGGGTCGTACCCGGTCGATTCTCCAGTTCCACAGCTCGGTCATTCCGCCTCCTCGCTGCGTTCGTCCCACCGGCCTCCGGATCGGGCCTTACTGACGATGGTGGGGGGCATTTGACCCCAGCCGGGGGCAAGTTACCGGTCTGTGACCATTCCGGGCAAAATTTCCCTGAGCGGCATTGCTCGGAGTAGCGGGAAGGTGACAGTTTATCGGGTATCGTGCGCCGACCGGTACCACCGGGCCAGCGTGTCCCGGCACCATCGGTAGCGGTTCGGTAGCCCGTGGGTCAGCGCAGGACGATCAGGTGCTCCCCGCGGGGCAGCAGCTCACCCACCACCGGTGCGCCGGGCAGCTCACCCGCGACCAGCAGACCACCGGACGTCTGCGCGTCGGCCAGCAGCAGCCGCTCCCCCTCGTCGGCCGCGCCGAAGTCCGTCCACGGGGTGACCCACTCCAGGTTGCGACGGCTCCCGCCACTGACGTACCCGTCACGAAGCGCCTCCCGCGCGCCCGCCAGGTACGGCACCCGCGCCATGTCGATGGCCACCGTCAGCCGGCTGGCACGGGCCAGCTTCGAGGCGTGCCCGAGCAGGCCGAACCCGGTCACGTCGGTGCCACACCGGATACCGGCGGCGACCGCCGCGCGGGCCGCGTCCCGGTTCAGCGCGCTCATCGAGGCGACCGCCTCCGGGAAGCTCTCGCCGGTGGACTTGTGCCGGGTGTTGAGCACGCCCACACCGAGCGGCTTGGTCAGGGACAGCGGTATCCCGGCCCGACCCGCGTCCAGAGTGATCAGTTCCTCGGGGCGTACGGTGCCGGTGACCGCGAGGCCGTACTTCGGACCGTCGTCGTCCACGCTGTGCCCGCCGGCCAGGTGACAGCCCGCCTCCCGGGCCACATCCTGGCCGCCGCGCAGCACCTCCCGCGCCAACTCCAGCGGCAGCACGTCGCGCGGCCAGCAGAGCAGGTTGAGGGCCACCAGCGGGGTGCCGCCCATCGCGTACACGTCGGACAGCGCGTTGGCCGCGGCGATGCGCCCCCAGTCGTACGCGTCGTCGACGACCGGGGTGAAGAAGTCCGCGGTGCTGACCAGGCCCGTACGCTCGTCCAGCCGGACCACCGCGGCGTCATCGCCGTGGTCCAGGCCGACGAGCAGCTCGGTGGTGCCGGTGGCCGGGCCGAGACCGGCCACCATGACCTCCAACTCGCCCGGGGGGATCTTGCAGGCGCAGCCGCCGCCGCGCGCGTAACGGGTCAGCCGTACGGGTTCCGTCATCCCCCCATTTTCTCGGCAACGCCGTGCCGCCGCCACCGTCGCGGCCCACGGGTGACCGAAACCGGACCCCCGTAGCCGATCGTGACCGGTGTTACCGCTCCGTGACCAACTGGGTTGCGTTCTGCCACATCAGGCCGCCTACAGTTGCCCAACCGGGGGTCGACCGACCCCGATCCGGGGAGACGACAGGGACGGTGGACGACGTGACGACGGGCGAACCGCTCATCGTGCTGGACGCGGTCAACAAGTGGTTCGGACCGCTGCACGTGCTGGACGACGTCTCGCTGTCGGTGGGTCGGGGCGAGGTGGTCGTGGTCATCGGCCCGTCCGGCTCCGGCAAGTCGACGCTGTGCCGCGCCATCAACAGACTGGAACCGATCAACTCCGGCACCATCACCTTCGACGGCCAGCCGCTGCCGGCCGAGGGTAAGCCCCTCGCTCGGCTGCGCAGCGAGGTGGGCATGGTGTTCCAGTCCTTCAACCTCTTCGCCCACAAGACCATCCTGGAGAACGTCACCCTCGGGCCGGTCAAGGTCCGCAAGGAGAAGCCCGCCGTGGCCCGCGAACGCGGTCTGGCCCTGCTCGACCGGGTCGGTATCGCCAACCAGGCGGACAAGTTCCCGGCCCAGCTCTCCGGCGGCCAGCAGCAGCGGGCGGCCATCGCCCGAGCGCTGGCCATGCAGCCCAAGGCGATGCTGTTCGACGAGCCCACCAGCGCCCTCGACCCGGAGATGGTCGGCGAGGTGCTGGACGTCATGACGTCACTGGCGCGCGACGGCATGACCATGGTCGTGGTCACCCACGAGATGGGCTTCGCGCGGCACGCCGCCAACCGGGTCATCTTCATGGCCGACGGCCAACTGGTCGAGGACGCCCCGCCCGCGGAGTTCTTCGCGAACCCGCGCAGCGACCGGGCCAAGGACTTCCTCTCCAAGATCCTCACGCACTAGGCGTCCGTAGTGGAGCGCGCCGCACAAGGGCGGGCTCCGTCGAAGAAGGAGAAGAGTATGCGTATGACGCGCGTGGCGGCGGTCGCCATGATGGCCTCCCTCGCCCTGTCCGCCGCAGCCTGCGGCAAGGAGGGTGAGCCGACGCCGAGCGCCGGTGGAAACGCCTCCGGCGCCGCCCAGGGGGACACCTGCAAGAGCTCCGGCGCGACCTTCACCCCGAAGACGGACGCTGCCGTCGCCGGCAGCCCGACCTTCGAAAAGATCAAGACGGCCGGCACGGTCTCCGTCGGGGTCAAGTTCGACCAGCCGAACCTCGGCTACAAGGACGCCCAGGGCAAGCGGTGCGGCTTCGACATCGAGATCGCCCAGTACGTCGCGAGCACGCTCGGCATCGACCCCGCGAAGATCCAGTACAAGGAGATCGCGTCGGCCAACCGGGAGACCGCGATCAAGGGTGGTGAGGTCGACTACTACGTCGGCACCTACTCGATCACCGACAAGCGTAAGAACGACATCTCCTTCGCCGGCCCGTACTTCGTCGCCGGTCAGGACCTGCTGGTCCGCAAGGACGAGTCGTCGATCACCGGCAAGGACACCCTCAAGGGCAAGAAGGTCTGCTCGGCCACCGGCTCGACGCCGATCCAGAAGGTCCGCGACGAGGGTCTGACCGAGGCGAACAACATCGTCGAGTTCAAGACCTACTCGGAGTGCGTCTCGCAGCTGCTGGACAAGAAGGTCGACGCCGTCACCACCGACGACGCGATCCTCAAGGGCTACGCGGCGCAGAACCCGGACGAGCTGAAGGTCGTCGGCCAGCCGTTCAGCACCGAGAAGTACGGCATCGGCCTGCCGAAGGACGACAAGGCGCTGCGCGACTACGTCAACGACCAGATCGAGGCCGCCTTCACCAGCGGCACCTGGCAGAAGATCTACGACGGCACGCTCGGCCTCTCCGGCTCGGCCGGCACCCCGCCGAAGGTCGAGCGGTACTGATCGACCCGGCTCGACACGAGTAGCGGCGCCGGGCGGGGTTCGTCCCCGTCCGGCGCCCGTGGAGAGGGACTGAGAGCGAGGCATGGGCGAGTTCTTCCGCGTACTGACGGACAACGGGCAACTGTTCGTCGACGGGTTCACCAACACCGTCAAACTTTTCCTGATCGCCGCGGTCGGCAGCCTCGTCCTCGGCACGCTGCTCGGCGCGATGCGGGTCTCGCCCGTGCCGGCGCTGCGCGCGTTCGGCGCCACGTACGTCAACCTGGTGCGCAACACCCCGCTGACGCTGGTCTTCGCGTTCCTCGTGTTCGCGGTGCCGAAGCTCGACGTCAACATCGACTACTTCCCCAGCGCCGCCATCGCGCTGACCGTCTACACCTCCGCGTTCGTCTGTGAGGTGATCCGCTCCGGCGTCAACACGGTCGCCGCCGGGCAGGCCGAGGCGGCCCGCGCGCTGGGCATGACCTTCGGTCAGGTGCTCACGCTCATCGTGCTGCCGCAGGCGCTGCGCGCGATGGTCCCGCCGATGGTGAGCGTGTTCATCGCCATGCTGAAGAACACCACGATCGCCGCCGGCTTCTCGGTGCTGGAGGCCGGCGCCATCCCGGCGTACATGGCCGAGCGGGGCGAGCCGCAGTTCGCCGTCCTGCTCTGGATCACCATCGGCTTCCTGATCCTGATCCTGCCGCTGGTGGCGTTGCAGCGGTTCCTGGAGCGCAAGTGGCGGGTGGCCCGATGAGCCCCGCAGTCGTGAACGGAGGTGGCTGAGTTGAGCCAGGCGTCGATTCTCTACGACCTGCCCGGTCCCCGCGCCAAGCGGCGCAACGCGCTCCTGGGCGTCGTCTCCACGGCCGGCATCATCGCCCTGCTCGCCTACATCGGCTACAAGTTCGCCGACACCGGCCAGTTCGAGGCCCGCAAGTGGGAGCAGTTCCAGTACGCCTCGGTGCAACGCGAGCTGCTCGGCGGCCTGTGGGCCACGCTGAAGGCCGCCGGCATCGCCGCGGTCCTGGCGCTGCTGTTCGGCGCGATCTTCGCCAGCGGTCGGCTCAGCGACAAGTGGATCCTGCGCGCTCCGTCGACGTTCGTGGTGGAGCTGTTCCGGGCGATCCCCCTGCTGATCCTGATCTTCTTCGGCTACTACGTGCCGCTGCAGTACGGCTGGTCGATCGACAAGCTGTGGGCGCTGGTCATCGGACTGATGCTCTACAACGGCTCGGTGCTCGCGGAGATCTTCCGGGCCGGCATCAACGCGGTGCCGTACGGGCAGACCGAGGGCGGGTACGCGATCGGCCTGCGCAAGAACCAGGTGTTGCGACTGATCCTGCTGCCGCAGGCCGTCCGGTCGATGCTCCCGGCGATCGTCAGCCAGCTCGTCGTGCTGCTCAAGGACACCGCGCTGGGCTTCATCATCACGTACCCCGAGCTGTTGTTCGTCGGTAAGCAGATCGGCGGCCGGTTGCCGTTCGGGCTGCCCTACGTGCCGACGTACCTGATCGTGGCCTCGATCTACATCGCCATCTGCGGCGCGCTGTCGGTCCTGGCCTGGTGGTTGCAGAAGCGGATGGGCCGCGCGCCACGCACCGCAGCGAAGGTGCTGCCCGCCCAGGACGCGGGCGCGGACTCGGCCCGGATGATCTGACCGGACGACCGCCAGGGGTGTGATCGACTCAGTTTGGCTGATATCGGGGTGTCCCCATTGAGGGGACACCCCGATATTGCTGAAGTCGCGGTGATCGGGCCGGTCAGCGGGCGATCTCGGTGACCCGGGACTCGCGGACCACGGTGACCCGGATCTGACCCGGGTAGGTCAGCTCCTCCTCGATCTGCTTGGCCACGTCACGGGCCAGCACGGCAGCGCCGATGTCGTCGACGTCGTCCGGCTTCACCATCACCCGGATCTCCCGGCCGGCCTGCATGGCGAAGACCTTGTCCACGCCGAGCTTGCCGGCCGCGATCTCCTCGATCCGCTCCAGCCGCTTGACGTACGCCTCGAGGCTCTCCCGCCGCGCGCCCGGCCGACCACCGGAGCAGGCATCGGACGCCTGGGTGAGGACGGCCTCGATGGTCTGTGGCGGCACCTCGTTGTGGTGCGCCTCGATGGCGTGCACCACGTCCTCGTGCTCGCCGTACTTGCGGGCCAGGTCGGCGCCGATGATGGCGTGGCTGCCCTCGACCTCGTGGGTGAGCGCCTTGCCGATGTCGTGCAGGAACGCCGACCGCTTGATGGTGGGCACGTCCAGCCGCAGCTCGGCGGCCATGATGCCGGCGATGTGCGCGGTCTCCACGAGGTGCTTGAGCACGTTCTGGCCGTACGACGTGCGGTAGCGCAGCCGGCCAAGCAGGGTCACCAGCTCCGGGTGGATCTCGGTGATGCCCACCTCGACCAGGGCGTCCTCGGCGGCGCGCAGGCAGAGCTGCTCCACCTCCTGGCGGGCCAGGTCGTAGACCTCCTCGATCCGGTGCGGGTGGATCCGCCCGTCCAGCACGAGCTTCTCGAGGGTGAGCCGCCCGACCTCGCGGCGCACCGGGTCGAAGCAGGAGAGCAGCACGGCCTCGGGAGTGTCGTCGATGATCAGGTTGACGCCGGTGACCGACTCGAAGGCCCGGATGTTGCGGCCCTCACGGCCGATGATGCGGCCCTTCATCTCGTCCCCGGGCAGGTGCAGGACGCTCACCACGCTCTCCGCGGTCTGTTCGCTGGCGACCCGCTGGATCGCGTCCACCACGATGTGCCGGGCCCGCTGCTCGGCGGTGTTGCGCGCGTCGGACTCGATGTCGCGCACCAGGAGCGCCGCCTCCCGCTTGGCGGACGTCTCGATCGCCTCGACCAGCTCCAGCCGGGCGGACTCGGCGGTGAGGCCGGCCACCCGCTCCAGCTCCCGGCGGCGCAGCTCCTCGGCCTCGGCCAGCTCGGTCTCACGCTGGGCGAGCGCGGACTCCCGGGCGGCCAGGGCAGCGCCCGCCGCCGTGAGCTGTCGCTCCCGCTCGGCGAACCGCTCCACCTCCTCGGTGTGCAGCCGCTCCCGCTCGTCCATCCGGGCCGCCCGCCGCTCCACCTCGGCGGCCTGTTCGCGGGTCGTGGCGGCGAGCACCGCGACCTCCCGCTCGCCGCTGCGGCGCGCGGTGGTGCGGAGCTGCTCGGCGTCCGCCTCGGCCTGCTTGTGCGCCCGTTCCAGCACGGTGTCCGCCTCGGCGCGGGCGTCGTCGAGCACCCGCCGGGCCTCGGCCCGGGCCGCCTTCGCCTCGGCCTTGGCCGCCGCCGCTTCGGCGCGGGCCGCGGAGGCGGCGGACTTCGCCACGTCGATCGTGCTGTTCGCCTGGTCGGCCGCGTCGCGCAGGGCGGCCAGGGACTGCTCCTGACGGTCCTTCTCGGCGATGAAGGCGGGATCCTCCGGGGCGGGCGTCGAGCCGATCCGGCGCAGCGTCCGGATGCCGACCAGCACCGCCGCGACCACGACCACCGCGAGGATCAGGACGGCCGCGAGGAGCACCACGTCGAGGGCGTTCATGCCGGAACCCCGCGAGGTCCATCCGTGCGCCTGTGCCGCCGCCCCGCCATGGCCGCCTCCCCTGAACGTCATGACCGCAGCGACTGTGCCCAGGGCACACTCCTGCGGCTGTGGACGCCCGACCGGAGCGGCTGGCCGTAGATAGCTCTCTCCGCCGGCGGTGCCCTCGGGCATCGTCGGCGACCGGGTGCAGTTGTCGCGGCGTCCCGGACCGGCCAGTCCGGAACTGCCGCCAAAGGCCGTGGAGCCGGCCAAAGTGATGCTGTTCTGTTACGAGATCTATGTTGTGCGCTTAGCCTGCAATGGTCGGGCAATGTGAGCCTGTATGGCGAGGCTAGGTCTCCGAGGGCGGTCTGGTCAAGGACTCATGATCAAACCCCCCGAACGGAGAGAAGTTGCGGCGTCACGCAAAGGTGATGTCGTGTCGGACACGGCAGGACAAAGGCGGCGAGCTGACGCCTCGATTCGACCGTCGTGCCTGTTCAGCGACCGCACAGGTCCACCGACGACCCTTGGATGTGACACCCGCGACCTGATGCCGGCCCATCGGACCCGTTCCTGCGTCAGCGCGGGATCGACCGCAGCACTCGGCGCGTGCCGCTCAGTCGGTCGGGCGGCTGTCCCGCTCCGGCTCGCCCTCGGCGTCGGCCAGGGCGTCGGCGTCGATCTGCTCGGCGAACTCGGCCGCCTCGGCGCTCTGCGCGGCGAGCGCGTCCTTCACCGCCCGGATGGCCACGCCGGGCGGGTAACCCTTGCGGGCCAGCATGCCCACCAGCCGGCGGAAGACCGCGTCCGGCTCACCCCGGGCGGTCCGCAGTTTGCGCTCCACGAGGGCGCGGGCGGTCTCCGCCTCGGTCTCCTCGTCCAACTCGCCCAACGCCTCGGTGGCCACCTCGCCGTCCACGCCCTTGCGGCGCAGCTCGTTGGCGAGCGCCCGGCGGGCGAGACCGCGCCCGGAGTGTCGACTCGACACCCAGGCTCGAGCGAACGCGGCGTCGTCGATGATGCCGACCTCGTCGTACCGGTCGAGCACGTCGGCCGACACCTCTTCGGAGATGCCCCGCTTGGCCAGCGCCCCGGCCAGCTCGGCGCGGGTGCGCGGTCGCACGGCGAGTTGGCGCAGGCAGATCTCGCGAGCCAGCTCGGACTCGTCGCGCGGTGGGGACGCCTGCTCGTCGGCCGGCGACTCGGCCCGACGGCTGCCCCGGCGGGGGCGCGGCGGAGCGGCGTCGTCGCCCGTACGAGGCGGACTGGCATCCCAGCCCCGCCCCGTACGGGCGCGTCGTCCTGCCATCGGTCAGCGACCGGTCAGAAGTCGACCGGCGGCAGCTCCGGGCCACCGGCGGCGTCGCCCGCGCCGACCCCGACGCCGAGCTTCTCCAGGATCTTCTTCTCGATCTCGGCGGCCACGTCCGGGTTCTCCTTCAGGAACTCCCGGGCCTTCTCCTTGCCCTGGCCGAGCTGGTCGCCGTCGTACGTGTACCACGCGCCGGACTTGCGGATGATCGCCTGCTCCACGCCGACGTCGATCAGCGAGCCCTCGCGCGAGATGCCCTTGCCGTACATGATGTCGAACTCGGCCTGCTTGAACGGCGCGGCCACCTTGTTCTTGACGACCTTGACCCGGGTGCGGTTACCGACCACGTCGGTGCCGTCCTTGAGGCTCTCGATGCGGCGCACGTCGAGCCGGACCGAGGCGTAGAACTTCAGCGCCCGACCACCGGTCGTGGTCTCCGGGCTGCCGAACATCACGCCGATCTTTTCCCGGAGCTGGTTGATGAAGATCGCCGTGGTGCCGGTGTTGCTGAGCACACCGGTGATCTTGCGCAGCGCCTGGCTCATCAGCCGGGCCTGGAGACCCACGTGGCTGTCGCCCATCTCGCCCTCGATCTCGGCGCGGGGCACCAGGGCCGCCACCGAGTCGATCACGATGATGTCGATCGCGCCCGAGCGGATCAGCATGTCGGCGATCTCCAGCGCCTGCTCGCCCGTGTCCGGCTGGGAGACCAGCATCGCGTCGGTGTCGACGCCGAGGGCCTTCGCGTACTCCGGGTCGAGCGCGTGCTCGGCGTCGATGAAGGCGGCGATGCCGCCGGCCCGCTGGGCGCTGGCCACCGAGTGCAGGGCCACCGTGGTCTTACCGCTGGACTCGGGGCCGTAGATCTCGACCACCCGGCCGCGCGGCAGGCCGCCCACGCCGAGCGCCACATCGAGCGCGATGGAACCGGTCGGGATCACGGCGGTCTGGACGACCGGCCGCTCTCCCAGCCGCATCACCGAGCCCTTGCCGAACTGCTTGTCAATCTGAGCGAGAGCAAGGTCGAGTGCCTTCTCCCGGTCAGGCCCTGCTGCCATGGTTGCCACCCCTGCCTTCGCCGGCGTCTTTGCTGAGCTTCGCGTCACGCGGACACGCTAGGCGCTAGGTCCGACAGAAAACCAGCCGACGGGCCGCGAGCTGTGGACGAGCACCCCGCTGTGGACAATAGCCGAACAGGTGTACGACTCGACAAGCGACACGCGGAACCGACGAAAAGGCTGCTCAGCGTAGTCGCGCGGGTACGCGGTCGGGATACGCGGCGCAGACCGCCCGCCACACCACGTTCGTCCGCTCCCCCGCCGACAACGCCTGCTCGATGGTCCGGCCGCCAAGCTGGGACAGCACCTGATCCCGGGCGATGCTGGCCGCGTAGCCCGGCCCGAACGCCTCCTCCAACCGCGCCCAGAAGTCGGTCAGCCGCACGTGATCAACCCTCCTCATCCGGCGCCCCGGTCGGCACCGGGCGCAACGCTAGCGCCACCAGGGGCACGGTCGCGACCGCCGCGAGCAGGGTGAGCACGGGATAACCGGCCACCTGCATGACAAACCCGCTGAGCACCGCGGCGCTCGCGCCCGCCAACCCCATGATCATGTCTGAGAATCCCTGGACGCTCGGCCGCACATCGGCCGACACCGACTCGGAGAGCAGCGTCGAGCCGGCCACCATCGTCCCCGACCAGCCCAGCCCGAGCAGGACGAGACCGACCGAGAGCCGAGGCGTGTGGTGCCCGGCGGTGCCGGCCACCGCGCAGGCGGCCAGCAGCAGTCCGACCCCGCCCAGGATCACCGCCCGCCGCCCGAGCCGGTCGGTGAGCCAGCCGACGACCGGGGAGAACGCGTACATGCCGGCGATGTGCAGACTCAGCACGATCCCGACCAGCCGCAGCACGTCGGCGTCGGCGTGCGACTCACCGAGCCGCACCGGGGTCATCGCCATCACCGCCACCATCACCAGATGACCCACCGCCACCGCGGCGATGCCGAGCCGGGCGGCGGGCTGTGCGCGTACCACCGACCAGGCCGCCCGCATCCCGGCGCCGCGTGGCGCGCGGGCACCGACCGGCGCGGCGGCCGGCCCGACGCCACCGCCCGCCGGCGACCCGGCGGTCCCGGCGGTGGGGCCGGGCGCGGTCGCCGCCGCCGCACCGCCCGACGGCACGGCGGCGACCGGCCCGTGACCGTCGGGCACGGATGCGGCGTCGGCCGCCGCGAGTCGCCGGGCGGTGAGCAGCGGATCGGGCCGCAACAGACCGAGGAGTACGACGGCAGCCAGCACGAACGCTGCCGCGCTGAACGCGAACGGGCCGGCCAGCGCGGGCAGCCCCCAGCCGGTGGTCACCCGGTCGGCCAGGGCGGCGAAGTTCGGCGCGGCCACCGCGCCGATGGTGGTGGCCCAGACGATCAGCGAGAGCTGGCGACCCCGACGGGCCGGCTCGGCGAGATCCACGGCGGTGTAGCGGGCCTGGAGGTTGGCGGCGGTGCCGCCACCGAACAGCAGCATGCCGAGAAGGAGCAGCGGCACCGAGCGGGTGGCCGCCGCCAACACCACGAGGACGCCACCGACGGCGCCCACCGTGTACGCCAGCACCAGGCCGGGCCGCCGACCGTGCCGGGCCATGATCCGGGTGACCGGGACGGCGAGCAGCGCCGCGCCGACCACACCGGCACTCTGCGCGATGCCGGCCAGCGCGGTGCCGGCCACCCGGTCGGCGAGCAGCGCGCCCACGGAGATGCCGATGGTCACGCCGATGCCGCCGATGATCTGGGTGGTGAAGAGCAGCCGCATGGTGCGCCGCTGAACCGGCGCGAAGTCGAGTCGGGCGGCGGTACGCGGCTCGGTCAGGTCGGTGGCCATCGGTGCTCCTCGAGGACGGGGGTCCCCATCCTCGCGCACCCACTCCGACCCCGACGTCCCGCAGGCGGCGCTACCCGCCCCGCCCCGCCCCGCACGCCCGCACACCGCACACCCGCACACCGGACGCCCGCACACCGGGACGCCCGCAAGATCCGCGCAACTTCAGGGAAGTTGCTGGCTCGGCGCGCCGGGAAGCAGCAGTTTCCCCGAAGGTGCGCGGATCTTGGTCGGCGTCGGAGGGGACGCGTGGGACGTCAGCCGGTCATCACCCGCTGGTGCAGGGACGACACCGCCGCGCGGGCCGCCACGAACGCGCCGTGCTGCCAGGCCACCTCGTGACTGAGCCAGTCCCCGGCGAAGTAGACCCGCCCGGCCGGCTGGAGCAGCCGGTCGTACCCGGCGGTGCCGTACCGGGGTGAGGTCCAGGCGCCCTCGATGTAGCGGGTCCGGTCCCAGGCGTGCGAGTACGAGGTGACCAGCTCGCTGCGGTACTTGTCGCCGTGGATCTTCACGCCCTGGCTGACCGCCCGCTCCTGGCGCAGCTCGGGGGTGAGCCCGCTGTAGGCCCGGGCGTTCGCCCCGGTGTTGTAGTAGCCGACGACCAGGCCGCGCTTGCCGTGGAAGCCGTAGGACGGGTACCAGATGTGCGACAGGTCCAGGTCGGTCTCGGTGATGCCGCCGTAGATCCGCTGGTCGGTCTCCCACCAACGGCTGCGGTACTCCAGACCGATCTTGCCGGCGGCGGTGACGGGGAAGTCGGCCAGGGCGGCGGTCACGTCGACGCCGAGGTTGTGCGGCACCCGGGCCATCAGGTGCGGTGGCAGCGCGGCCACGCAGTAGTCGGCGGTGATCTGCGACAGCCGGCCGCCCTGGCGATAGGTCACCTCGACCCGACTGCCCCGGTCCGTCACTCCGGTCACCTCGGCGTTGAGGCGGATCCGGTGCCCGCCGACGGCCTTGGCGAGGGCACGGGGGATCTGGTCCATCCCCCCGACCGGCTGGAACATCAGCATCGCCTGGTCGTAGCCGAACTCGAAGGAGAAGTACCGGCCCACGTTGCTGGCGAAGACGTCGGAGAGCGCCGGCGGCGCACCGAGCAGGCTGCCGACGTCGTTACCCGCGCCGGGGTACGTGGAGAAGCCGCGACGGCTGGTCCCGGTGTACGCCCAGTCGCTGGCACGCCCGCCGATCGCGCCGAAGCTCTGCAGGAACGACAGCAGCCGCTCCCGGTCCTCGGTGGTGAGTCGCGCGTCCAGCCCTGGTCGGTGGCCTTCGCGAGCATCTCCGAGACGTAGCCGTAGACGTCGGCCTTGGCGGTGCGGTAGCGGACCGGCTCGGTCATCCCGGCGGACTCGTTGTAGATCCAGGCGTCGGCGTTCTGGTTGGTGAAGACCTCGACGGGTACGCCCAACTCCCGGCAGTAGTCCATGGTGACCATCCACTGTGCGATCCGGCCCGGCCCGGCGTTGAAGTAGACGCCGTCGGAGAAGCCGGCCCGCTGGGTGTGGCCGTCGAGGTCGGTCTCGACGTCACCGCCACGGATGGTCAGGTTCCGCCCGCCGACGCGGTGCCGCGCCTCCAGGACCGTGCAGTGGTAACCCGCCTTGCCCAGCTCGTACGCGGCGGTGAGCCCCGCGATGCCGCCGCCCAGCACGACGACGCTGGCGCCGGGCCGCCCGGACAGGGTGAAGTCGGACGGTTCCGGTGCCCGGAAGGCCGGCGTCGGCGACGCGGCGGCGCTGGGCGCGAGACCCATGGCGCCCATCGTGGCGAGCATCGCGCCGGCCCCACCGCTGACCCCGACCGCGCGCAGGAATCCACGCCGGCTCACCGTCGACTGCGTCTGATCACTCATGAACGCCCTCCCCATCAAGATCGACTCACGTGAGTCTGTGGAGGGCGTGTTACGCCGTTCACGCAACGCGGTTTCCGGTAGGTATCCGGTCTTCTGAACACGTGGACACTCAGGACGGTCGGTGCCGCACAACCGAGCGGAGAATGCCGTCCAGGCCCTCCTGGAACAGCAGGTCGTCGCCCCACCGGGAGTCGTCGAGATGGCCGGAGGCGTTGAGGGTCGGGTAGGCGTCGGCGTGTGCGGTGACATGGTCGCGGGCGGCGGCCCGCGCGTCCGGGTCGGTGCTCCTGCGCCACGTGGCCTCGGTGAGCGAGGCGCCGATGACGTAGTTGGCGAGTGTCCGCGTGGCCACCGCGAGGTGGCGGTCCCGGCAGCCGCCACGCACCAGCGCCGCCTGGAGGAACTCGGTGCGGGCCAACACGTTGGGGCCGAGCATCGGACGCCCGACCAGGCCCGGCGCCCAGGGATGCCGGAGCATCGCGGAGCGCCAGCCTCGGACGAGGACGCGGACGTCCTCCGGCCAGTCCTCGGTCGCGTCGGGGATCGGCACGTCGCCGAAGATCTGGTCCATCGCCAGGTCCAGCACGTCGTCCTTGGTCCGCACGTGCCAGTACAGGGCGGTCGCCGTCACGGAGAGGCGCTGGGCGAGGCTGCGCATCGTGAGGCCGTCGATGCCGTGCTCGTCGAGCAGGTCGACCGCCGCGCCCACGATCCGCTCGATCGTCAGTGGTGGCCTGCGCTGCGCCCGGGAGGGCTCCGGGCGTAGCCACACCGACGGTGGAGGACGGCGCTCTGTCATGCGGTCACCCTAATACGGTGGACAGGAAACTTAACGTCGGTAAGCTAGCTGAACATCCGTACAACGGC
This sequence comes from Micromonospora sp. NPDC051543, assembly GCF_044454415.1. Classification (NCBI taxonomy): domain Bacteria; kingdom Bacillati; phylum Actinomycetota; class Actinomycetes; order Micromonosporales; family Micromonosporaceae; genus Micromonospora; species Micromonospora sp. NPDC051543. Next base: position 129,670 of record NZ_JBITDT010000013.1, on the reverse strand, counting down.
CCCCGCACGGAGGTCCCCCATGCCTCTTCTGCGAGTCCACGTCGACACCGACCGGAGCACCGCTCGGCGCGTCCTGCAACTGCACCTGGAGGGCAGGAGCCATCACGAGTCGCGGCAGGCGGCCCGGGAACAGGCGTGGCGGCAGGGCCGGACCCCGGCTGGGGAGCCGGTCTTCGTCGGCGTCACGAACGGCCGCCGCAACGTCCAGTTGCTCTACGACGTCGAGGTCTACTCCGACACCGCCGGCTGACGCCCCGCCGGACGCGAGCGGGCGCGACGGCGCCGCGCGCTCATCCGGCGAGGGCGCGGGCGGCGACGGTGAGGTCGGCGACCAGCCCCTCGTACGCGGCGTCCTGGTCGTCGGCGCGCAGCACCGCGGACGGGTGGATGGTCGCCAGCAGCCGGGTCGGCGGAGCGTCGGCCACCGCGCCGGAGCGGTCCACCGGGACCCGCTGGAAGTCCTCGGGGTGCTGGGCCGACGCGGGCCAGGGCAGCAGTTCGCCGCGCTGCCTCGTCACCCGGAAGGACGGGCCGAGCAGCGCCTTGGCGGCGGTGGCGCCGAGCACCACCACGACCGCCGGGTCGAGCCGGGCGAACTCGGCGACCAGCCAGGGACGGCAGGCCGCGATGTGGATCGGGTCCGGCGTCTGGTGGATGCGCCGCTTGCCGCGCACCTCAAAATGGAAGTGCTTCACAGTGTTCGTGAGGTACAGCGTGGCCGGGTCGAGGCCGGCGTCGTCGACGGCCCTGCGCAGCAGCCGACCGGCGGGACCGACGAAGGGCAGGCCCTTCTGGTCCTCCATGTCGCCGGGCTGCTCGCCCACGAGCACCACGCGGGCGCTCTCGTCACCCCGCCCGAAGACGGTCTGCGTGGCGTCCCGGTACAGCTCGCAGCCGCGACAGCCGCCCGAGGCCGCCCGCAACTCGTCGATGGTGTCGGCACCGGGAGGGATGAACCGTTGGGCGCCGGGGGCGGCGTCGGTCTGCTCGGCCATGCCGACTGTTATATACCTGTTCGGCAGGCCGTGCCGGATACGCCCCAGGTGAGATCCGACGGTCGGCCGTCAGTACCCGCCCCCACCGCCGCCGCCACCACACGACGCGAGCGCGATCAGCACGATGATGATCACGATGACCGCGACCGCGACCCCGATCCAGAGTCCTCGATTGCCGCCTGAAGCCATGTCAGCCACCTCCACCGGCGCGCATACCCACCACGGATCCGGCAAACCTCCCGAGCGGGTCGCCACGGGTCAGGTGGCGAAACCGGGCGGGAGATCGGGACGGGTGGCGCGGGCCAGGGCGGCGGCCAGGGGCGTCAGGTCCTCCACGGCCAGGGAACTGACGGTGACGCGCACGGCGGGCGGGGCGGCGATCCGGTAGAGCGCGCCGGGCGCCACCACCCAGCCCGCGTCACGTAACGCGGTGACCACGCTGGTCTCGTCCGGCACCGGCAGCCAGACGTTGATGCCGCTGCGGCCGTGGGCGGTCAGGCCGTGCTCGGCGAGCGCGGCCACCAGACCCGCGCGTCGCAGCTCGTAGCTCTGCGCCGCACGGCCCACCAGGTCGTCGACCGCCGGGTCCCGCCACAGGGCCAGCACCAGCCGTTGCAGCACGGTGGACACCCAGCCCGCGCCGACCCGCGTCCGGCCGGTCACCCGGGCCACGGTGGTCTCGTCGCCGGCCAGCACCGCCAGTCGCAGGTCCGGGCCGAAGGGTTTGCTCACCGACCGCACGAAGGCCCAGCTCGTGGTCGTGCCGGCGAGCGGTTTCAGGGGTACGCGGGCCAGCTCGGCGGCGTGGTCGTCCTCGATGAGCAGCAGGTCCCGCCGCTCGGCGAGCAGTGCGCGCAGCTCGTCGGCGCGGGCGGCGGAGACGGCCGCGCCGGTCGGGTTCTGGGCGCGGCTGGTGACCACCAGCGCCCGCGCGCCAGCGGTCAGCGCGGCCGCCACCCCGGCCGGAAGCGGCCCCTCGTCGTCCACCGGCACGCCGATCGGACGCAGCCCGAGGGCGGCGACCAGGTCGAGCAGGTTGGCCCAGCCGGGGTCCTCCACCGCGACCGCGTCGCCGGGGCGCAGGTGGGCGCCGAGGAGGCGTTCGATGCCATCCAGCGCGCCACCGGTGAGGGTCAGGTCCTCGGCGGGTACGCCGTCGGCGCGGAGCCGGGCGCGGGCCAGCTCGGCCAGCTCCGGGAGCACCCCGGCCTGCGAGTAGCCGATCGGCGCGCCGGCGTCGGCGGCGAGCGCGGCGAGGTGCGGACCGATCGGGGGCAGCAGCCGGGGGTCGGGCTCGCCGCGGGACAGGTCACGCGCGCCGGGCAGGGGCGCGGGGCGCAACGCGGAGCGACGGGCGGCCACCGGTGGGCGTGGGCGGACGCGGGTGCCGTGCCGGCCGGCGGTGGTGAGCACGCCGCGCTGGCGCAGCTCCTGATAGGCGCGGGCGACGGTCGCCGGGCTGACGGCGAGGTCGGCGGCCAGGGCCCGGACCGGCGGCAGGGCCGCGCCGGGTGGCAGAGCGCCGGTACGGATGCCCGATTCGATACTGGCCGAAATCGTGGCGGCCGTCGTCCCGGTGAACTGATAGCGTGCTGACACAAACAAGAGATTGTACTAGAACAAAGGGGCGCGCATGTATCCACCCACCGCCCGGACCACCGCCACCCGTTCCCGCGAGCGGATGAGCTACGACCGCGAGGCGGCACACGCCGTCCTCGACGAGGCGTACCACTGCGCGCTCGGCTTCACCGTGGACGGCGAGCCCCGCGTACTGCCCACCCTGCACGTCCGCATCGGCGACACCCTCTACCTGCACGGCTCCAACGGCAGTCGCCCCCTGCTCGGCGCCCGGGGCGAAGGGCTGGCCGTCTGCGTCGCGGTCACGCTGCTCGACGGGCTGGTGTACGCCCGCTCCCAGTTCCACCACAGCGCCAACTACCGCTCGGTGGTCGCACACGGCACCGCCCGGCTGGTCACCGACGCCACCGAGAAGAGCGCGATGCTCACGGCGCTCGTCGAGAAGGTGGGCGCGGGCCGCAGCACGGCCAGTCGCCCGCCGAACCGGCGCGAGCTGGCCGAGACCGCCGTGCTGGCGCTGCCGCTGCGCGAGGTGTCCGTCCGGTCGCGCACCGGCGGCGTCCGCGAGGACGAGGCCGACCTGCGCCTGCCGCACTGGGCCGGCGTCCTGCCGCTACGGCTGACTGTCGGACTGCCGCAGCCCGCCGCCGGGGTCACCGCGCCGCTGCCGGCGTACCTGCGGACGATCCGTACGCCCTGGCACGACCCGGCGACCCTGAGCGGCGAGCACGTCCGGCTGGAACCCCTGGACCTGGCACACACCGACGACCTGCACGCCGCCACCGCGGACGACGACGTCTGGCGGCACCTGACCGTTCCGCGGCCCACCGAGCCGACCGGGACCGCCGAGGTGATCGCCGCCGCGCTGGCCGCCCAGCAGAGCGGCGAACGGGTGGCCTGGGTGCAGCGCTGCGCGGCGACCGGGACGGTGGTCGGCAGCACCTCGTACTACGAGATCGACCCGGAACGGCGGTCGGTGGCGATCGGGCACACCTTCCTCGGCCGTCCATGGTGGCGTACCGGGATCAACACCGAGGCCAAGCTGCTGCTGCTCGGCCGGGCCTTCGACGAGCTGGGCGCGGTACGGGTGGCCTGGCACACCGACATCCGCAACGTTCGTTCCCAGGCGGCCATCGAACGACTCGGCGCGACCCGGGAGGGGGTGCTGCGAATGCACCGCCAGCGTCCGGACGGCTCGTGGCGGGACACGGTGCAGTACGCCATGACCGTCGACGAGTGGCCGAACGCACAGGCCACGCTGCGGAAAAGACTTCGCCGTACGGCACCGGCGGCGTGATGATGGCGGGCGTGCTGGGGATCACCGACATCTGGACGTACGTGCTGGGCACCGTGGCCATCATCCTGCTGCCCGGGCCGAACTCGCTCTTCGTGCTCTCCACCGCCGCAAAGCGGGGCGTGGGGGCCGGCTACCGGGCGGCGGGCGGGGTGTTCGTGGGCGACGGGGTGCTGATGGTCCTCTCCGCCGCCGGGGTGGCGTCGCTGCTCAAGGCGTACCCACCGTTGTTCTTGGTGATCAAGTACGCCGGCGCGGCGTACCTCGGTTATGTCGGGCTGACCATGCTGCGCGGCGCCTGGCGGCGCTGGCGCGACCGCAACGACCCGACCACGCCGCGGCTCATCGACGCCGCGGAGCCGGCGCAGCTGCGCAGCCCCTTCCGCAAGGCGCTGGTGATCAGCCTGCTGAACCCGAAGGCGATCCTCTTCTTCATCTCGTTCTTCATCCAGTTCGTCGACCCCGGCTACGCCTGGCCGGCGCTGTCGTTCCTGCTGCTCGGCCTGATCGCGCAGGTCACCAGCGCGCTCTACCTGACGGCGCTGATCTTCGCGGGAACGTTCCTGGCGACCCAGTTCCGCCGCCGCCGTCGCCTAGCGGTGGGCGGCACCACGGCAGTGGCGACACTCTTCCTGGCCTTCAGCCTCAAACTAGCCACCGCCAGCGCAGGCTGACCCAACCCCACCCCACCCCGCCGCGACGCCTCCGCCCTCCCTTCGCGATCTTGCACTTTGTGTTGCCCTTTTGCGCTTTTCACGCTGCTTTGTCACCACAGAACGTGCAAGATCGACGCGCGGGGGCGCGGGGGCGCGCGGGCGCGGGGTCAGGTGCCGTCGCCTCCGCCGGCGCCTCCGCCGCCGACCCCGGCCCCTCCGGCCGTGCCGCCCAGGCCGTAGCCGGGTTTGATGGGCCTGTCGGGATGGCGGCTGACATGGGCGGAATGGCCGATCTGGGCGGACCAGTCGGCGTGGGCGGCGGCCGCCGCGTGGCGGTTGATGGCGTGGCGCAGCCAGCTGTCCACCGTGGCGACCCAGTCCCGCTGCCCGGCGTCGGCGTGCCAGACACGGAACCGGCTGATGCTCTGGTGGGTGATCCCGGCCAGGGACAGCTTCCGGTCCATCCACGTGATCACCTCGAGGCCCGCCGAGTTCGTCACGAAGATCAGTTCCAGCTCGGTGATCGGGCCGGCGTAGAGCGGCCCCACCCAGTAGCCCCAGCGCTGGTGCAGCGGTAGAGCGTGCTCCACCCCGGGCAGGCCGCCCTCTACCAGCCCGGCCTGGCGGATCGAGAAGCCCAGCGTGTCCAGCGCCGCCAGCACGTGCTGCTGGGTGGGAACCGGGTGCACGAAGACCGGCACCATGGCGCCCTGGTCCAGGTCCGGTTCGACGGACACCTCGGTCCGCAGACCCATCCGCAGACTGAGCAGCGGCACCCCGCCGAAGGTGGTCACCGGGGTCTCCCACGGCAGCGGTAACGCGAAGTCCACCGCCCGGCGACGGCCCGCCGGGACCACGAACCGCCCGGCGATCGGCAGCTGGAAGAACTGCATGAGGCGTCGCGGAGCCGCCGGGTCGTCCGGCTCGACCGTCGTGACCAGGCCGAGCCGGAGGTGGCGTACGAGCACGTCGTCCGGGCCGGCGGCGAGGGTCACCCGCCCGGGCAGGCGCAGGCCCGGACGGGTGCTCGGGTTTCCAAGCGTGGTCTGTACGGACAGGCCGGTCCAGCCGGACTCCCGAGACATCCCCGTCAACCGCATCGCGCCCCCCGCCAGGTCACCTCAACTGTCGCGGACCTGGCGGGGGACCACCCGGAACTTGCCGGAATTTTCCTAGCGGAGTCGGCGGCCGCGCGGCACCGTGTCGGTCTCGTCGTCGAACTCGCCGATGACCTCCTCCAACAGGTCCTCCAACGCGACGAAGCCGATCGGGCGGGCCGGGCCGCCGCCGTTGCGGACCAGGGCGAGCTGCGACTGCCGGGCGCGCATCGCGGCCACCGCCTCGGTGACCGAGGACGTCGCCGGCAGGGTGAACGCCGGTGTCATCAGCTCACCGGCCAGGGCGGCCCGGCCGGTGGTGACCGCCCGTACCGCCTCCCGGACGTGCACCAGACCGCAGACGTCGCCGCCCGCGTCCAGCACCGCCAGCCGTGACCGGCCGCTGTCCCGGCTGACCTGCTCGATCCGCTCGGCCGGGTCGTCGCGCCGGACCGTGACCATGGTGGCGAACGGCTCCATCACCTGCGCCACCGACGTGCCCTGCAACTCGAGCATGCTGGTGAGCAGTTGGTGCTGCTCCGCGCCGAGCAGCCCGTGCTCGCGGGACTGTTCCAGCAGGATCCGCAGCTCGTCCGGGCCGTGCACCTGGGCCAACTGGTCCTGCTGGTGGACGCCGACCAGGCGCAGGATCGCGTTGGCCAGCGCGTTCAGCGCGGACAGCACCGGCCGGGACACCCGGGCGAAGGCCCGGAACGGCAGCGCGAGCAGCGTCGCCGACCGTTCGGCGTCGGTGATCGCCCACGACTTCGGTGCCATCTCCCCCACCACCAGGTGCAGGAAGGTCACCAACCCGAGGGCGAAGACCAGGGCGATGACGTGGCTGGCCGCGTCGGGCAGCCCCACCGCGTGCAGCAGCGGGCTGACCAGGTGTTCGATCGCCGGCTCGGCCAGCGCGCCGAGCCCCAGGGTGCACAGGGTGATGCCGAGCTGCGCACCGGCCAGCATCAGCGACAACTCGCGGACACCGTCGAGCGCGGCCCGCGCCGCCCGGCCACCGCTGGCCGCCGCCTGCTCCAGCCGGTACCGCTTGCTGGCCACCAGGGCGAACTCGGCGGCCACGAAGAACCCGTTCAGCCCCAGCAGGACGCCGGAGCTGATCAACGCGATGCCGGGGCTCATGCGGACACCTCGCGCCGCTCGCCACGGTCGGTGAGTTGCAGCCGTACCGAGTCGGCGACGTGCCGGTCCACGGCCAGCACCTCGACCAGCGCCCGGGGGTCCGCCTCGCCCTCGTCGGCCTCGACGCCCTCGGGCAGCAGGCTGATCTCCAGCCGGTCGCCGACCTCCGGCACCCGGCCCAGCTCCCGCATGACCAGCCCGGAGAGCGTGTCGTACTCCGGGGCCTCGGGCAGGGCGATGCCGGTGCTGTCGGCGACCTCGTCGATCCGCCAGCGGGCCGGCACCACCCAGGAGCCGTCGTCCTGGCGGGCGGGCGCCCGCTCCGGCGGGTCGTCCTCGTCCCGGATCGGACCGACCAGCTCCTCGGCGATGTCCTCCAGCGTGATCACGCCGGCGAACCCGCCGTACTCGTCGACCACGCAGGCCATCTGCCGGTGCCCGGAGCGCAGGCGGTCCAGCACCGTGGGCAGGGGCAGGGTCTCCGGTACGAGCAGCGGCGGCCCCGCCACCGCGCTGACCGGGGTGGTGGCCCGTTCGGCGGGGGGTACGCCGAGCACGTCGGCGATGCCGACGATGCCGAGCAGGTCGTCGACGCCCTCCGCGCCACGGACCGGGAAGCGGGAGTGGCCGGTGTCCAGCAGCTCGACCACCCGGCTCACCGGCTCGTGCCCCCGGACGGTGTGCACGTCGACCCGGGGCACCATGGCCTCGCCGGCGGTCAGCTCACGAAAGTCGAGCCCCCGGTCGAGCAGCGTGGACATCTCGGCGTCCAGGCTGCCCTCCTCGCGCGACTCGGCGATGATCTGTTCCAGGTCGGCGGGGGTCGCGCCGCTGGGCAGCTCCTCGATCGGCTCGATGCCGACCCGGCGCAGCAGCCGGACCGACGCCCGGTCGAAGAGCCGGATCACCGGACCGGCGATGGCCAGGTAGAAGAGCGTGGACCGGCTCAGCGCCCGGGCCAGCGGTACGGCCCGGGCGATGGCGAGGTTCTTGGGCGCCAGCTCGCCGAGGACCATCTGCACGACGGTGGCGATGACCAGGGCCAGCGCCACCGACAGCGGCAGGCTCACGGACTCGCTGACGCCGGCGACGCCGAGCAGGTCGGCGAGGCCACCACCGAGGTACGGCTCGGCGACGTAACCGACCAGCAGCGCGGTGACGGTGATGCCGAGTTGCGCGCCGGAGAGCATGAAGGAGAGCCGGCTGGTGACGGCGAGGGCCCGGGCGGCGGCCTGGTCGCCGTCGTCGGCGAGCTGGCGCAGCTTGCCCCGGTCCACGGCGACGTAGCCGAACTCCTGCGCCACGAAGTAACCGGTGGCGGCGGTGAGCACGATGATGAGAAGAAGACCGACGACGATCAACACGGGACGCTCAGGGCTCCCGGGGCCGTCGGGGCGGGGATATGCCGGGCACGACCCGGCTGGCTACTGCTGCCCTCCTGGGCAGAGGAGTCGATCATGCCGTCATTTTATCGGCGTTGCCTGGGACTCCGCTGGGGGTGGGCCGAAGGAGTCGATCGTCCTGTTCAGCCCGGCCGGGACCGGCCGTCGCCGCGCCCACCGGTCGACTCAGTCCCGGCCAACTCGTCGGCGTCGAGCAGGCTCCGGTCGAGCCGGCCGGACCGGTAGGCGGCCCGGGCGATCATCTGCGCGGCGACCGGGGCGGTGGCCAACTGGAAGACCCCGACCAACAGGATCATGCCGAGGTCGGACCGGGACCGCAGCCGCAGCGCGATCCCGAGCAGCAGCAGGAGCACGCCGAGCACCTGGGGCTTGGTGGCCGCGTGCATCCGGGACAGGGCGTCCGGGAAGCGCAGCACGCCGATGCCGGCGCACAGCGCGAGCAGCGCGCCGGCGACCAGGCAGACGGCCCCGAGCCAGTCGGCGATCATCGCGAGCACGCCCGGCATCAGGAGGGCTCCCGGACGGCGAAGCGGACCAGCGAGACCGAGCCCACGAAGCCGAGCAGGGACAGCACCACCAGCACGGGCAGCGTGGTGGCGTGCCGGTTGACCGCCGCCTCCGCGCCCACCGCGCCGACCATGGTGGCGAGCAGCATGTCCGCCGCGATCACCCGGTCCAGCAGCGAGGGCCCCCGGTAGAGCCGGATCAACACGAGCAGCGCGGTCACCGACAGCAGGACGGTGAGGACGACGGCCAGCAACATGATCATTGGGCGATTCCCTTCTCGGCGGGGCCGGGTTCCACGCGGCGCAGTTCGTCCGCACTGCCCACCGCCCGGATGATGCGTCGTTCGACCTCGAGGGTGCGGTCCCGGGCGAGCGCCAGGTCCGCCGGGCCGTGGGTGTCCAGCACGTGCAGGTAGAGCACCCCCGGCTCGCGATCCACCTTGAGGATCAGCGTCCCGGGCACCAGCGACACCGCCTCGGCGGTCAGCGCCAGGTTCAGATCCGTACGCACCCGCAGCGGGACGGCGATGATCGCGCCACGGGGCCGGTAGCCGGGTTGCACGGCGATCCGGGCGATGTGCAGGCTCGCGGTGACCAGTTCGACGACGAACCGACCGGCGAACGCCAGCAGCGCCCCCGGGCGCAGCCGCCCGCCGAAGGTGACCGCCGGCAGGGGGAAGAACAGCAGGACCGCGCCGCCCACCAGCAGGCCAGCGATGACGTTCGCCAGGTTGATCTCACCCCAGAGCAGGTTCCAGACGAGCACCAGCCAGCCCAGCGCCAGCGTCTGGTCCCGCCACCGCCCGAGCCGACCTCCCCGGGCGGCGTCCGTCGGGGGTGCGCCGCGCGGGCCCGTCACGGCACGCCGCCGGGCAGGACAGCGCGCACGTACGGCGTACGCGAGAGCAGGTCGGTGGCCGCGTCGGCGGTGACGTCGAACAGGGGGCCGGCCAGCACCGTCAGCGACACCCCCAGGGCGACCAGGGCGACGGTCGCGCCGACCGTCAGGGCGGGCAGCCGGACGGTGGGTTCGTCGGTGGCGATCCGGGGCGCCCGCCAGAACGCGATGTTCCACACCCGGGAGGCCACGTACAGGGTGAGCAGGCTGGTGAGCGTCCCGGCCGCCACCAGCGTCGCGGGCAGCGCGCCGCCGGCCGCCACGCCGGCCTGGAGCAGACCGAGCTTGCCCAGGAACCCGGAGAACGGGGGCACCCCGGCGAGGTTCATCGCCGGGACGAAGAAGAGGACGCCCAGCAGGGGCGCCACCCGGGCCAGTCCGCCGAGACGACGCAGGTCGGTGCTGCCGGCGCGCTCCTCGACCAGCCCGGCGACCAGGAACAGGGTCGTCTGGATGGTGATGTGGTGCACCACGTAGAAGATCGCCCCGGCGAGCCCGGCCGCGGTGCTCAACGCCACCCCGAAGATCATGTAGCCGATGTGGCTGACCAGGGTGAACGAGAAGAGCCGCTTCATGTCCGACTGCGCCACGGCGCCGAGGATGCCGACCACCATCGTCAGGCCGGCGACGACCATGAGCAGGTCGTCGACCTGGCCACCCGGAAAGAGCAACGTCTCGGTACGGATGATCGCGTACACGCCCACCTTGGTGAGCAGCCCCGCGAACACGGCGGTCACCGGGGCCGGAGCGGTGGGATAGCTGTCCGGCAGCCAGGCCGACAGCGGGAAGACCGCGGCCTTGATCGCGAACGCGAGCAGCAGCATCAGTTGCAGAGTCACGCGGACGTTGTCCGGCAGGTCGTCGAGACGCTGGGCGAGCTGCGCCATGTTGAGCGTGCCGGTGGCCGCGTACACCAGCCCCACACCGGTCAGGAAGATCATCGAGGAGAGGACGCTGACCACCACGTACGTCGATCCGGTGCGGATGCGCGTCTCGGTGCCGCCCAGCGTGATCAGCACGAAGCTGGCCGCCAGCAGGATCTCGAAGCCGACGAACAGGTTGAACAGATCGCCCGCCAGGAACGCGTTGGTGACGCCAGCGGTGAGCACCAGGTAGGTCGGGTGGAAGATGACCACCGGCGCGCTCTCGCTGGTCTCGCTGCGACCCTGGCCGATCGAGTACACCAGCACGCACAGCGTCACCGCCGAGGACACCACCAGCATCAGCGCGGCCAACTGGTCGGCCACCAGCACGATGCCGACCGGTGGCGGCCACCCACCGACCGCGAGCACCACCGGCCCGTGCCGGTACGCCTGCACCAGCAGCACGAGCGCGACGGTGAACGTCACCGCCAGGCAGAGCACGCTGACCGTACGCTGCACCCGGGGCCGGTCGGCCAGCAGCAGGGTCAGCGCCGCGCCGAGCAGCGGCACCACCACCGGCAGGGGCAGGAGCCGGCTCACGACGCGTCGTCCCGCTGGCCACGTCGGAGTCGGCGGCGGGCCGGCTCCGGGTCGACCTGCTCCGGATCGCCGTTCGGGCCCTCGCCGCCACGGTCGACCGCGCCCACCTCGTGGTGCTCCGCGCGACGGATGATCTGGCGGTCCTCCAGGTCGTCGGGCACCTCGTCGTCGCCGGTGAGATACCAGCTCCGGTACGCCACGGCGAGCAGGAACGCGGTGAAGCCGAACGTGATCACGATGGCGGTCAGCACCATCGCCTGCGCCAGCGGGTCACTCATCCGCTCGACGGGGCCGGTGCCCACGACGGGAGCGCCACCCGATCGGCCACCCAGCAGGATCAGCAGGTTGACGCCGTTGCCCAGCAGGATGACGCCGAGCAGGATCCGGGTGAGACTGCGCTCCAGCAGCAGGACCACCCCGCACCCGACGAGCGCCGCGACGGCGAGCACCAGCACCAACGTGGGCCCGGCGCCGCCCGCCGTCACAGTTCTTCCTCTGTTCGCGACTGCGGGGCTCGCAAACCCGGCTCACTCCTCGCGCTCACGGCACCACCTGAGGTTCGCGACTGCGAGGCTCGCAAACCCGGCTCACTCCTCGCGCTCACGGCCGGCCGCCCTTGTCGACGGCCAGACCGCCGCTCTCCGTACCGGAGGCCTCGATGTGCCGGTCCACCTCGGCGCCGAGACTGCGCAGGATGTCGAGCAGCAACCCGATCACGATCAGGTACACGCCGACGTCGAAGAAGAGCGACGTGACCAGGTGGACGTCGCCGACCAGCGGCAGGGACACGTCGAGCTTCGCGCTCTGAAGCACCGATCCACCGGCCAGCAGCGCCACCGCACCCGTACCCACCGCCAGGGCCAGCCCCGCGCCGAGGATCAGTCCGGCGCCCACCGGGGCGGCGTCGGTCAGCTCGTACCTGCCGCCGGCCAGGTAGCGGACGACCAGCGCGAGCCCGGCCACCAGGCCGCCCGAGAATCCGCCGCCCGGCGCGTTGTGCCCGGAGAAGAGCAGGAACAGCGAGAACAGCACCACCGTGTGGAAGATCAGTCGGGTGATCACCTCCAGGACGATCGAGCGCTGCTCCTCGTAGAGGGTCGGGCCACCCCGTAACCAGACGGGCCGGTGCGGCGGGGCGGCCCCTTCGGCGGACTCCGGCCGGCGCGGCCTCGGCCCGGTACGGGACCGCTCGAAGATCAGGCTGGCCACCCCGGTCGCGGCCACCACCAGCACCGACACCTCGCCCATGGTGTCCCAGGCCCGGATGTCGACGAGGGTCACGTTGACCACGTTGCGGCCGTACCCCTCGCCCACGGCGAGGGCCGGAAAGACGGTGGAGATGTCCGGCGCGCGGCGGGCGCCGGCCGCGACGAGCGCGAGCCCGCCGGCCACCACGCCCATCGCCACGCCGATCGCCCGACGCGTCCACCTGCTGCGGCGCAGCGGCCGGGCCGAGAACCGCTGCGGCAGGCGGCGCAGCACCAGCACGAACACCGCGATGGTCGCGGTCTCCACCAGGAACTGGGTGAGCGCCAGATCCGGCGCGCCGTGCAGGATGAAGAGCATGGCGGTGCCGTAGCCGGTGACGCCGACCAGCAGCATCGCGGTCAACCGCCGACGAGCGCCGACCGCGAGCAGCGCGGCCACCGCGATGACCACCACGACCACCGGTTGCAGCGGGTTGTCCCAGAGCGGGAGTCGGGCCCGCCACGGCGCGGCGGCGAGCATCGCCCCACCGGGCAGCAGCACGAGGGTGACGAGAATGAGGCCGAGGTACTGCGGTAGCGAGCCGCGCTGTGTCGCGCCGGTGACCCCGATGGCGAACCGGTCGAACCGGCCCACGACCCACTCGTACCCCTGATTGCCGCCCACCGGCGACCGGAGCCGGGCCAGCGCGGGGGCGAGCGGCCCGCGCAGCGCGAAGAGCAGGATGCCGCCGGCAAGCGCCAACACGGACAGACCGAGCGCCGCGGTGGGTCCGGGCCAGAGCGTCAGGTGCGCGTCGAGGGTCCCCAGCAGCTCGGCGTACGGACTCAGCAGACCGTCGAGCACGCCGGCGGCGGGACCGGCGAGCAGCCCGACGACGGCGAGCACCGCCGGTGGGAACAGCATCGACGCGGCGACCGGCGCGGGTGGTACCGGTTCGACGCCCGGCCGGTCGGCGAACGCGCCCCAGAGGAAGCGGGCGCTGTACGCGACGGTGAGCACCGTTCCGGCGACCAGCCCGGCGAGGACCACCGGATCGCTGGTGAACGCCGCGAACACCGCCTCCTTGGCCACGAACCCGACGAGCGGCGGTACGCCCGCCATCGACGCCGCCGCCAGCACCGCGACCACGAACAGCGGCCGGGACCAGCGGCGCAACCCGGACAACTCGCGCAGGTCACGGGTCCCGGCGCCGTGGTCGATGACACCGACGACCAGGAACAGCGCCGCCTTGAACAGGGCGTGCGCCAGCAGCATCGCCGTGCCGGCCAGCGCGGCGTCCGGTGTGCCCGAGCCGGTCACCGCGACCAGCAGGCCCAACTGGCTGACCGTCCCGTACGCGAGCAGCAGCTTGAGGTCGTTCTGTCGCAGCGCCGCCCAACCGGCGACGAGCATGGTCGCCACCCCGGCGATGAGGACCAGCGGTCGCCACGGACCCACCGTGGCGAGCACCGGCGCGAGCAGCCCGACCAGGTAGACGCCGGCCTTGACCATGGCGGCCGCGTGCAGGTACGCGCTGACCGGGGTGGGCGCCGCCATCGCGACCGGCAGCCAGGAGCTGAACGGGAGCACCGCCGACTTGGAGAGCGCCCCGGCCAGGATCAGCAGCACCGCCGTGACGAGGTAGCCGCCCCCGGGCAGCGGGTGGGCGACGATCTCGGACCAGCGGTAACTCCCGGCGTGCTCGCCCAGCAGGATGAACCCGACCAGCATGGCGAGCCCGCCCAGCGTGGTGACGGTCAGCGCCTGCGCCGCCGCCCAGCGGCTGGCCCGGCGTTCGGTGCTGTGCCCGATCAGCAGGTACGAGAAGATCGTGGTCAACTCCCAGCCGACGTAGAGCAGCAGCAGGTCGTCGGCGAACACCAGGACGAGCATCGCGCCGGCGAAGGCCACCAGGACGGCGGCGACCTGGGCCATCCCGGGGGAGCCGGCGTCGAAGTACCGGGCGCTGTAGACCAGCACCAGCGCGCCGACGCCGCCGACCAGCAGGGTCATGAGCCAGGACAGCGTGGTGACGCGCAGCGCGATGTCGAGGCCCAACTGCCCGATCCACGGGTACGTCTCGACGACCGCGCCGCCGTGCGCGACGGCCGGGGTACGGGCCAGCGCCCAGCCGAACGCCGCGGCCGGCGCGAGCGCCAGCGGATAGCACGCGCGCGGACCCCACCACCGGACGAGAAGCGGCGCGACGAGGGCCGCCACGAGGTGGAGGATGAGCAGTACCAGCACTCGCGCTCCCGATCGAGGTGGCCGACACCCGTACAGCGGTGGTGTCTCCAGCGATCAGACGCCAGATCCCCGCCTCGTGGGCGGTTTTACCGGAATTGCTCCTCTATGGGGCGCAATGTGCGATCAGTGGCGATCGCCAGAGGCGGCGGTCAGCGCAGAAGAGCGTCGCCGACGGGCAGCGCGTCGTCGAGATCCTGGCGACCTCGGCGCAGGTCGGCCAGCAGGTCGACGCGACCGAGTTGGCGGGCGACCTTGGCGACGACCCGCTCCGCGACGGCGAGGGACCGCATCGAGAGCAACCGGCCCCGGCTCTCCCGGCGCAGCACGAAGTAGTGCACGGCGACGCGGACCTGGCCCCGGTCGGCGGCGCTGGCCTGGGCGGTGGAGACGACCAGCTCCCGCAGGCAGCCGGCGAGACGCTCGGCGAGTTCCAGCTCGGGCCCGTGCAGACCGCCGCGGAGCGTGGCGAGATGACTGTCGACCTTGCGGATCAGCACATCGGTGCCGGGCTCGACGTGTCGCGGCTCGCCGGTCATCCGATCCCTCCCACCCGATTCGCGTTGCGGGTGAAGTTACTTTATGTTGCTCCTCACAAGCAAGCAGTTAAGTGAGACTTAACGTATTAAAGGTGCATCACGCGCAATTTTCACGCAGCGCGGCACGATCCACCGTGGGTCGTTCGTTGTTGTCGTACCGGCGGGGCACGATGGATCGGTGAGCGGGGCAGAGGCGGGCAAGGGCGAGGTGTTGGACGGGTTCGGTCCCGCCACTCGCGCCTGGTTCGACGCCGCCTTCGCCGCGCCCACCGCCGCCCAGACCGGCGCCTGGCAGTCGGTCTCGGCCGGCCGTAACGCCCTGGTCGTGGCGCCCACCGGCTCCGGCAAGACGCTCGCGGCCTTCCTCTGGTCGCTGGACCGGCTGGCCCGCGAGCCCGCGCCGACCGAGGCACGCCAGCGGTGCCGCGTGCTCTACGTCAGCCCGCTCAAGGCCCTCGCCGTCGACGTCGAACGCAACCTACGCGCGCCGCTGGCCGGCATCCGGCAGGCGGCCACCCGGCTCGGCGTCCCGCCACCCGACATCACCGTCGGGATGCGTACCGGTGACACGCCAGCCGACGAGCGACGGGCCTTCGCCCGCACCCCACCCGACATCCTCATCACCACACCCGAGTCACTGTTCCTGCTGCTCACCTCGGCCGCCCGGGATTCGTTGCGCGGCGTCCAGACGGTGATCGTCGACGAGGTCCACGCGGTGGCCGGCAGCAAGCGCGGGGCGCACCTCGCCCTCTCCCTGGAACGCCTCGACGAGCTGCTGCCCACGCCGGCACAACGGATCGGCCTCTCCGCCACCGTCCGGCCGATCGACGCCTGCGCCCGCTTCCTCGGCGGCGCCCGGCCGGTCGACGTCGTGCAGCCGCCCACGGCGAAGACGATCGAGGTCAGCGTGCAGGTGCCGGTGGAGGACATGACCCGGCTCGACGAGCAGGAGCAGCCACCCGAGGACGCCCTCGGTGGGCCCGGGCCGCGCCGGGCCTCGATCTGGCCGGCCGTCGAGGAGCGGGTCTTCTCGCTGATCGGGCAGCACCGCTCCACCATCGTCTTCACCAACTCCCGCCGCAGCGCCGAGCGCCTGTGTGCACGGCTCAACGAGCTGGCCGCCGAGGAGGTGGCCACCGCCGCGATCGCCTCCACGTCGGGCGAGGGCACGATGGTCGTACCCCCGGGGTCGTCGTCGGGCGACGAGCCGGCGGCCGACGACGGCCCGGCGACCGGCGCGCAGCGGTGGGGTGGCCCCGCCGGCCCGGTGCGCAACCGGCCCCCGGCCGAGGTGATGGCCCAGTCCGGCGCGGCGGCCGGAGCCGCTCCGGTGATCGCCCGCGCGCACCACGGCAGTGTCTCGCGGGAGGAGCGCAAACACATCGAGGAGGCGCTCAAGTCCGGCCAGCTCCCGGCGGTGGTAGCGACCTCCAGCCTGGAGCTGGGCATCGACATGGGCGCGGTCGACCTCGTGGTGCAGATCGAGGCCCCGCCGAGCGTCGCCTCCGGCCTGCAGCGCGTGGGGCGGGCCGGGCACCAGGTGGGCGCGGTGTCCCGGGGTGTGGTCTTCCCCAAGCACCGGGGCGACCTGCTGTCCTGCGCGGTGGTGGCCGAGCGGATGACCGACGGCGCGATCGAGGAGCTGCACTACCCGCGCAACCCACTGGACGTGCTGGCGCAGCAGATCGTCGCGATGGTGGCCCTGGAGCCGTGGCAGGTGGGTGACCTGGCGGTGCTGGTCCGGCGGGCCGCGCCCTTCGCGGAGCTTCCCGATTCGGCCCTGCACGCCGTACTGGACATGCTCTCCGGTCGCTACCCGTCCACGGCGTTCGCCGAGCTGCGTCCCCGACTGGTCTGGGATCGGGCCAGCGACCAGCTCACCGGCCGTCCCGGCGCGCAACGGTTGGCGGTGACCAGCGGCGGCACGATCCCGGACCGGGGTCTGTTCGGGGTCTTCCTGGCCGGTGCGGAGCGGGCCGCCCGCGTCGGCGAGCTGGACGAGGAGATGGTCTACGAGTCGCGGGTCGGCGACGTCTTCCTGCTCGGCTCGTCCTCGTGGCGCATCGAGGAGATCACCGCCGACCGGGTGCTGGTCTCCCCCGCGCCGGGTCAGGCCGCGCGGATGCCGTTCTGGAAGGGCGACCAGCTCGGCCGCCCGGTGGAGCTGGGCCGGGCCATCGGGGCGCGGGTCCGCGCCCTGCTGCGCCAGAGTGACGACGCGGCGCTGGCCACGCTCCGCGAGGGCGGCCTGGACGACTGGGCCGCCACCAACCTGATGGCCTACCTGCGCGACCAGCGGGAGGCCACCCGCTCCCTGCCCGACGACCGCACCGTCGTCGTCGAGCGCTTCCGTGACGAGCTGGGCGACTGGCGACTCGCCGTGCACAGCGTCCTCGGTGCGCGGGTCAACGGGCCCTGGGCCCTCGCCGTGGGCCGCCGGCTGGCCGAGCGGTACGGGGTGGACGCCCAGGTCATGCCCTCGGACGACGGGATCGTGGTACGCCTCCCGGACACCGCCGACGAACCACCCGGCGCCGACGTTGTCGTCTTCGAACCCGACGAGATCGCCCAGCTCGTGCAGGAGTCCGTCGGCACCTCGGCGCTCTTCGCCGCACGATTCCGGGAGTGCGCCGCCCGGTCGCTGCTGCTACCCCGCCGCGACCCACGCCGCCGCCAGCCGCTGTGGCAGCAGCGGCAACGCGCCGCGCAACTGCTCGACGTCGCCCGCGAGTACGCCGACTTCCCGGTCACCCTGGAGGCCGCCCGGGAGTGCCTCCAGGACGTCTTCGACCAACCGGCGCTGGCCGACCTGATGCGCGACCTGGCCGCCCGCAAGGTCCGCCTGGTCGAGGTGGAGACCAGCGCGCCGTCGCCGTTCGCCCGGTCGCTGCTCTTCGGCTACGTGGGCGCGTTCCTCTACGAGGGCGACGCCCCGCTCGCCGAGCGCCGGGCCGCCGCGCTGGCCCTGGACTCCACGCTCCTCGGTGAGCTGCTCGGCCGGGTCGACCTACGCGAGCTGCTGGATCCGGAGGTGCTCGCCGAGACCGACCGGCAACTGCGCTGGCTGACGGAGCAGCGCCGCCCGCGCGACGCGGAGGACGTGGTCGAGCTGCTGCGGGTGCTGGGCGATCTCAGTGACGCCGAGCTGACCGAGCGGGGCGTGCCGGAGGGCTGGCTGAGCGAGCTGGAGGCCGCCCGCCGGGTGCTGCGCGTACGGATCGCCGGCGAGCAGCGCTGGGTCGGCATCGAGGACGCCGCCCGGCTGCGCGACGCGCTCGGCGTGGCGCTGCCCGTCGGGGTGGCCGAGGCGTACCTCGCCCCGGTGGCCGACCCGCTGGGCGACCTGGTCGCCCGGTACGCCCGCACCCACGGCCCGTTCGCCGCCGCGACCTGCGCGGCCCGCTTCGGGCTCGGCGTCTTCGTGGTCGAGCAGACGCTGCGCCGCCTGGCCGCCACCGGCCGCGTCGTCTCCGGCGAGTTCACGCCCGACACGGCCGGCGCGCAGTGGTGCGACGCCGAGGTGTTGCGGATGCTGCGCCGCCGCTCGCTCGCAGCGCTGCGCCGGGAGATCGAGCCGGTGCCACCGCGGACCCTCGCCACGTTCCTGCCCCGCTGGCAGCAGGTCGGCTCGTCCGCCCGAGGTGTGGAGGCGCTCGCCGCCACGGTGGAGCAGCTGCAGTGCGCCGCCGTGCCCGCGTCCGCGCTGGAACGGCTGGTGTTGCCCGGCCGGGTCGCCGACTACTCCCCCGCCCAGCTCGACGAGCTGTGCGCCAGCGGGGAGGTGCTCTGGGCCGGTTCCGGGGCGATCTCCGGAGGCGACGGCTGGGTCACCCTGGCGTACGCGGACGCCGCGCCGCTGCTGCTTCCGCCGCCCGACGAGGCGTTGACGCGTACCCCGCTGCACGACGCGGTGCTCGACGCCCTCGGCGACGGGCAGGCGCTGTTCTTCCGCGCGCTGGCCGACCGGGTCGGCGCCACCGACGATGCCGCGCTGACCGGTGTCATCTGGGACCTGGTCTGGGCCGGGCACCTCACCAACGACACGCTCGCCCCGCTGCGGGCGGTGCTCGGCGCGGGTGGAGCGCACCGTTCGCGCCCGTCCGCGCCGCGCACCCGCTACCGGCGGCCCGGCCGGGTGGCGCTGCCCACCCGCAGCGGTCCACCGACCGTCGCCGGCCGCTGGTCGCGGCTTCCGGACCGGGATCTCGACCCGACCAGGCGGGCTGCCGCCCTCGCCGACGTCCTGCTGGAACGGCACGGGGTCGTCACCCGGGGCGCGGTCATGGCCGAGCAGGTGGTCGGTGGGTTCTCGGCGGTCTATCCGGTGCTGTCGGCGTTGGAGGAGCGTGGCGCGGCCCGCCGGGGCTACTTCGTCGAGGGCCTCGGCGCGGCACAGTTCGCGGTGCCCGGCGCGGTGGACCGGCTCCGCGCCCTGGCCGAGCCGGCCGACGGCGCGCGGGGTCGGGGCGGGCCGGCCACCGTCCTGGCGGCCACCGATCCCGCCAACCCGTACGGTGCGGCGCTCCCCTGGCCGGACCGCGTCGTCGACTCCGGCGACGGGGCCACCGCCGCGACCGGGCACCGGGCGGGCCGTAAGGCCGGCGCCCTGGTGGTGCAGGTCGGCGGCGACCTCGTGCTGTACGTGGAACGTGGTGGCCGGACCCTACTCTCCTTCACCGACGACACCGAGACGCTCGCGGCGGCCGGTAAGGCGCTGGCCGACGCCGTCCACTCCGGTGCGTTGGGCGCGATGTCGGTCGAACGGGCCGACGGCGAGGCGGTGCACTCGTCGCCACTGCGTGAGGCGCTGACCGCCGCCGGCTTCCGGGCCACCCCGCGCGGCCTACGCCTACGCGGCTGACCCGACCCGCACGGCCTACGCCTGCCGCTCGCTCAACCCGTGGATGCGTCCGCGGCATCCACACGCGATTCGGTAGCTCTGCCGTGCCCAGGCACCAGCGACCACCTCTGGGACGTTGATGCCTGTGAGTCATCAAGATGACTCACAGGCATCACAGCCACCAGGTTGTGCCCCTCGGCAGCCACCCGATGGACAGCGCGGCCGCGAGGCAGCGGGGCCAGCGCCGCCGCGAGGCAGCCTCAACGGAGGCCGTTGAGAACCTTCTCGTAGCGGACGCGGTCGGCTGCCGGGGTCTTCGCGTCGAGGTAGTTGAGCACCACGGCCCCACGCCGGTACGACTGGCCGCCCCACGTCTCGGCGACGTCGCCGGCGCTGGTCTCGTCGGGGAACACGAAGACGGTGACGCCGTCCGTGGTGACGATCTCGGAGCAGCCCAGCCCGAGACCGTCCGGGCCACAGTCGACCGAGCGGTCCTTCGGGTGCGTGACCCGTAGGCCGGCGGCCTGGAACGCGTCGATGACCTGCCGGGCGCTGGGAGCACCCGCCGGGCGCTGGGGCAGTACCACCGGCGGCGGACTGGCCGGCCGGCGTTCGACCGGTCCCTGCGGCGGCGCCGACGGCACGGTGGTTGGCGTGGCGGACCGTGGTGGCTGCGGTGTAGCGCCGTCGGTGCGGGACGGGCCCGCCGAGGTGCTCGGCACGCTCGGCAGATCCGTGGCCTGGACGGCCGAGGACGTAACACCGGCGGCGGCACTCGACGGCGGGGCGTCGTCACCACGGCCGCAGCCGGCGACGACGGCAGCGGCGACCAGCAGGACCCCGACGGCGGGCAGGCTCCGATGTGTCACAGGCGAAGTCTGCCCAACCACGCCGGGTGGCGGGAGGGGCCGGTCGGCCAGCACGCTGTCCGCTATCTGCCAACCGGGTCAGCCGGCAACGTGCAGCTGGCCGCGCCGGGCGAGGTGGACGTCCTCGGCGTACGCCCGGGTGACCTCCTGCGGGTGGCCGGGTGACATTCGACTGTGGAATGCTGCCCCGGTGGGTGAACCGGTGGGTGAACACGTAGTTCCCGTGGGCTGTCCCTGTTGTGCCTCCCGGACCGGCGGCGGGACCTGCCCGGTCTGCTTCTGGACGGACGACGGCCAGAGCGACGCCGACGCGGACGCGGTGCGGGGCGGCGCCAACGGCGACCTGAGCCTGTCACACGCCCGGCTCAACTACGCCGTCTACGGGGCGAGTCACCCGCGCTACCAGGACATGGTGCGTCCCGCCCGCCCCGACGAGCGCCCCTGACGCGGCGCCCGCCGAAGCGAGGTCGTCTCAGCAGACCGGTACGGTGCCGCCGTAGACGGTGGAGACGTACGCGTGGCTGACGTACTGCCCGGTGGCCAGGCGGTTCCACCTGGTGGTGGTGCGGTACGGGCCGGCGACCGACTGCCCGGTGACGTAGCACTGGACCGGCACGTTGGCGAACCGCGCTGCGAGGCCACGGATCGCGTACGAGGTGCCGGGCCCGCTGCGGATGTTGAGCGGGCCGTCGCCCACCACGGCGCGCGGACCGCCGCCGGTCCACAGGTACGCGACGTCCACCCAGGCGTTGGTGGTGAGTTGCAGACCGTCCCAGAAGGTGCCGTCGGCCAGGTCGATGCCGGCCGGGTTGAGCACGGTACGCCCGAACTGGTCCCGCCCACCGTTGTAGCCGGACTGGTAGGCGGCCTGCGCCTCGGGCCGGCCCTGCGGCAGGTTCTTCCAGTTCTCGCGTACGGCGGACGGGTTCCAGTAGTCGTCACGGGTGTTCCACGGCCCGACGTCCCAGACCGGGGCGTACTCGCAGCGCGCGCCCGTCGTGGTGCAGACCCGCACGGTGTAGTCGCCGGTGTTGAGCGGCGAGAGGCCCCGGCGCGACGGTAGGGCCACGAAGTGGTCGCGCGGCTGTACGGTGCGGCCGTTGGCGGTCAGTTCGCCGACCAGTCCGATCCGGGTGGCGTACACCCGGTAGGTGAGGCCGGGTGTGGCGGCGGAGACGGCGGCGGTCGCGTCGGCGGTGAGCTGGACGCCGCGTACCGTCGCGGTGGCCCCGCCGGCCCGCGCGGTCAGCACCACCCGGGTCTGCACGCGGCTGACCGGGCGGTCGAAGGTCGCGCCGGCGGTCGCGGCCCGCCACTCGGTCCAGCCATTGAGCCGCCATCCGCGTACCTGCGCCTCCGCGCTCGCGCCGGCGGGGACGTCCGCGTCGATCTCGGCGCGGACCCGGGTGGCCGGACGGGCGAGGGTGCGTGGGGCGCTGAGGAGCATGCCCTCGGCGAGCGCGCTGTGTGGGCTGCGGGGGCTACGTCCGCCCGCGCGGGCCTCGCGCAGCCGCAGTCCGGCGGCGGTGCGGCGGACGTTGACGTCGTCCCGGTCGACGACCGACAGGTCGGCGCTCCACCGTTCCCCGGCCGGCGCGGCGGCGGTCAGGGTGAGCGAGCCGGCGGTCGCCGGGGCGGGGGTCCGGGCGGCTTCGCTGACGGGCACCAGGGCTGCGATGAGCGCGAGAGCGAGGATGGCGGCGAGGGTGGAGGGTCGGATACGACAATGGTGTCGTCTCATGGGCATTCTCCTCAGAACCCCCTGACCATCGCATGTCCGGAGATCATGAGGAACCTGGCTACAAATAGCGACACATGCGAATCTTGCTCGAAAGAGGGAGGATGGCAGCGTGCCCGAAGGTGACACCGTCTGGAACACCGCCCGCGTGCTGCACCGCGCGCTGGCCGGCGCGCGGCTGACCGGCTCCGACTTCCGGGTACCCCGGCTGGCCACCACCGACCTCACCGGCTGGACCGTCCGCGAGTCGGCCAGCCGGGGCAAGCACCTGCTGCTCCGCCTTGCCGCCCCGGACGACGCGCCGTGGACGCTGCACTCCCACCTGCGGATGGACGGCGCCTGGCGGGCGTACGCGCCGGGCGAACGGTGGAGCGGGCGGCCCGCGCACCTGATCCGGGTGGTGCTGCGCAGCCCCGGCGCGGTGGCGGTGGGCTACCACCTGCACGAGCTGGATCTGGTACCGACCGCCGAGGAGGACGCCCTGGTGGGCCACCTCGGGCCGGACCTGCTCGGCGCGGACTGGGACCCGGCCGAGGCGACCCAGCGCCTCGCCGCGCACCCCGAGCAGACCATCGGCGAGGCCCTGCTCGACCAGCGCAACCTGGCCGGGGTCGGCAACCTCTACAAGTGTGAGGTGTTGTTCCTGCGGGGCGTGTCGCCGTGGACGCCCGTCGGCGCGGTGCCCGACCTGCCGGGCATGGTCGCCCTCGCGCAGCGGCTGCTGGCCGCCAACCGCGGACGCTGGACGCAGAGCACCACCGGCTCGCTGCACCGGGGGCAGACCAGCTACGTGTACGGCCGCCGCGCCCAGCCGTGCCGCCGCTGCGGCACCGCCATCAGCAAGGAGGAGCTGGGCGAGCGCGTCACCTACTGGTGCCCGGTCTGCCAGCCCGAGCGGTCGGGGAGTCCGACGCCGGGCTGACCGGGCGTTGTGGATCGAGGTCATCCCAGATACGGACGATTGGGTAATTCCTAACCGACCCCTCGACGTCGCATGCTGCGGTTGGGTGCTTACCGCCTGTCAGCAGAGTGCCGAGGATCGCCACGCCGGGGTGGCGTTCTTCCTCGTGCCCCGACCCCGGGGAGAGTCATGGCGATCTTCCGCAGACTCCGCTCCACCTTCTTCTACCGGACCGCCCCTGACGGCCTCGGTCGGACGGCGTCCGTTCCCACGGCGCGTACCCCCGAGGAGGCCGCGCCCACGGCGAGTCTGGATCCGTCCGCCGAGCCACGCTGCTTCGGAACGGTGCCGAACGTCGCGTACAGTCCCCGCCCGACGCGTGACCCCGATGGCCGGCTGGTGCCGGGCACGGGCCTGCGCAAGTTCGTCGACGCGCTGCCCGTACCCGGCGAGCAGGCGCTGCCGGTGGCGGTGCCCGACACGATCAGCTACCCGGGCTGCGACTACTACGAGATCGGGCTCCAGGAGTACGCGCAACGCCTGCACCGGGACCTGCCGGTCACCCGGCTGCGCGGCTACCGGCAGCTCAACCTGGGCACCGACCCGTCCGGCCACAACACGGTGGCGCCACCGGAGCGGCCCTGGCACCTCGGCCCGATGATCCGCGCTCGGCGGGGCCGACCGGTCCGGGTGAAGTTCATCAACCAGCTTCCCACCGGCCGGGCCGGCGAGTTGTTCCTGCCGGTCGACGAGACGGTCGAGGGCGCCGGTCCCGGGCCGCTGGACGGCCCGGCTCCGTACCCGCAGAACCGGGCGGTGCTGCACCTGGCCGGGGCGCAGACCGGCTGGACCAGCGCGGGCAACCCGGGACACTGGATCACCCCGGCCGGGGAGATCACCCCGTACCCGACCGGGACCGGCCTCACGCCCGTGCCGGACATGCCGGCGCCCGGCGTCGGCGCCACCACGCTCTTTTTCCCCAACGAGCAGAGCGGCCGGCTGCTGTCGTTGCACGACAACACCCTCGGGCTGGCCCGGCTCACCGTCTACGGTGGGCAGCTCGCGCCGTACCTGCTCACCGACCCGGTCGAGGACGAACTCGTCGCCGAGGAGGTGCTGCCGGCCGAGCAGGTGCCCCTGGTGATCGAGGACAAGACGTTCGTGCCGGACGACACCCAGCTGGCCGCCGAGGATCCGACCTGGGACCGGGAACGCTGGGGGGCTCGCGGCAGCCTGTGGTACCCCCACGTCTACCAGCCCCGGCAGAACCCGTACCGGTCCGGCGGGCGCAACCCCACCGGTCGGTGGGACTACGGCCCCTGGTCGCGCCGTCCGGCGCCGGACGGCGGTCGGGACGACACCGGTCCCACCGTGGACGGTTGGCCGATGGCCGAACGGATCGCCGGCGAGCCGCCGCTGACCGGCCCGGGACCGGTGCCGAACCCGCACCACGACCCCGTCGGCGGTGGCGCCGAACCACCGCTGCGCCCCGGGGTGCCGCACCCGTCGGCGGTGCCCGCGGCGTACGGGGACACCCCGCTGGTCAACGGTGTCGCGTATCCGTACCTGCGGGTGCGTCCCACGGTCTACCGCCTGCGCATCCTCAACGCCTGCCTGGACCGCAGCCTCAACCTCCAGCTCTACCGGGCCTGCTCCGACGCGCCGATGTGGACCGAGGACGGCAGCCTGGCCGACGCGGACGCCGGCGAGGTGCCGATGGTGCCCGCCGTGCGGTCGGCGGACCGGCCGTCCGGTTGGCCGAGCGACGGGCGTGACGGCGGTGTGCCCGACCCGCGCGCCACCGGCCCGGAGTTCATCCAGATCGGCAACGAAGCCGGGCTGCTGCCCGCCCCGGTGGTGCTGCCGAACCGGCCGATCGGCTACCGCTACGACCGCCTCGACCCGACCGTGCTGAACGTCGACGGGCACACGCTCCTGCTCGCCCCGGGTGAGGCAGCCGACGTGCTTGTCGACTTCTCCACCGTGGAACCGGGCAGCACGCTGATCCTCTACAACGACGCCCCGGCACCGCTGCCCGGCTTCGATGAGCGCTACGACCAGCACACCAACGCGCCGGACCGCACGGCGTCGGGGGGCCCACCGGCCACCGAACCGGGGTACGGCCCGAACACCCGTACCCTGCTGCAGTTCCGGGTGGCCGGCACGCCCGGCGGGCCGTACGACCTCCAGCGGCTGCGTCAGCGGCTGCCGGTGGCGTACGCGGCCAGCCAGCGCCCGCCGATCGTGCCGCAGCCGGCGTACGACCCGGCGTTCGGCAGCCGGACCACGACCGAGACGGTCGTCTCGGCGCACGCGGACACGGTGACGTTCACGCCGCTCGCGGGGACGGGTCCGGTGACCCTGCCGATCGAGGTCAAGGCCGCGCAGCAGGTCTTCGAGCCCGGTCACGGCCGGCTGGCCGGGCGTCTCGGGGTCGGTCACCCGCACATCGGGCCGCTCGCCCCGGCGACCCTGCCGCTCGGGCCGACCGATCCGGTGACCGAGGTGCTCTTCGCGGCCGACCCGGCCATACCGGTGGGCGCGCCGACCGACGGCACGCAGCTCTGGCGGATCAGCGGCAACGTACGGCAGACCGAGCCGCTGCGCTTCGGCGGCTGCGACGTGCAGATCGTCAACCGGGTGGGCTGGGACGGCACGCAGCGACCCCCGCACCCGGCGGAGCTGGGCTGGAAGCAGATCGTCCGGGTCAACCCCCGCGAGGACGTGGTGGTGGCGCTGCGTCCGGTCGCCCCGGCCCTGCCGTTCAAGCTGGGTGACAGCGTGCGGCTGCTCGACCCCGGACGTCCGGCCGGCGCGCGGACCGGGTCGACGCCGGTCAGCCCGACCGACGGGCGACCGGCCGTGGTCGTCAACCAGATGGTCAACCTGGGTTGGGAGTACCGCTGGCACAGCCAGCTCGCCGGCCATCGCGACCTGGGGATGAGCCGACCGTTGGTGCTGCGGGTGACGCCGCGGGCGCCCACCGGCCTCACCGCCACACCCGTGCCCGGCTCGGCCACCGCCCTACCGGCGATCGCGCTGACCTGGACCGGCAACGGCGGACGCCCGCCCGCGACGAGTCACCTGCTGCAACGGGCCACCGACGGGTCCTTCGGCGGCGACGTCACCACGATCACCGTCGCGGCCACCGCGACCCGCTACACCGACGCGACGGTCACCCCCGGCGTCACGTACCACTACCGGATCCGGGCGGAGAACGACGTGAGCTACTCGTCCTGGTCGAACAGCGTGCCCGCCTCGGTGCACCTCGCCGCGCCGGGCGGCCTGATCGCGGCGATCCCGCCCGCCGCGCCGCTGCGGGTGGCGCTGCGCTGGACGAACCGCTCCTTCGCCACCGGCATCGACGTACAGCGGGCCACCAACCCGACCTTCACCAGCGGGCCGGGCACCACCGCGATCGGGGTCGGCGACAACCACCTGGACACCACGGCCGCGCCCGACACCACGTACTACTACCGGGTCCGCACCACGTACCTGGGCGCCGCCTCGGCGTGGTCGACGGTGGCCGCGGCGAGCACCCCGCCCGCGCCGAGCACCCCCGGCGAGGTGAACGCCACCGCGAGCACGCCGGGCCCGGACACCGCCGCGGTGGTGCTGGCCTGGACGGCGGACACCCCGGTCGGCCCGGGCGCCGGGTTCATCGTGCAGCGGGCCCTGGACCCGGCGTTCGCCCACGAGGTGGCGACCTTCACGGTGACCGGTCGCGGCTTCACCAACACGGGCCTGGCCCGGGGCGTGACCTACCACTACCGGATCCGGTCGTTCAACGTCGTGGGCAGCTCGCCGTACACCGGTCCGATCCCGGTGACGACGCCACCGTGACGGGCGGGCGCGGCGCGTGGGGTGCGGCTCAGCGGGTGGGCGCGCGCAGGCCGGCGCCGCCGGCGCGCAGCTCGGCCAGGGCCGAGGCCACGCCGTGCAGGAGGTCGGTGGCCTCGGTGAGTCGGTCGGCGGCCGGGTGGGTGGGCTCCGGGCGGGCGTCCTCGGCGAGATAGCCGGCGGCGGCGACCACCAACCGCTCGTACGCCGCCACCCCGCTCTCCAACTGGGCGTTCAACGCGGCGTGCGCGTCGGCCAGCGGCGTCCGGGCGTCGGTCGGCGCGAGCCGCAGGGCCCGTTCGACGCTGGCCACCCGGTTGGCGAGTTCCCGCAGCGACCGGTCGGCGGCAGCGGCCTCCAGCACGGCCGGCTCGGCCAGCCCGGTGAGCCGGGGCGCCATCCCCGCCAGGGTGAGCGAGGCACGGTCCAGTCGCGCCCACTGCTGCCCGGCGGTGGTGCCACGCAGCGCGACGCGGCCGCGCACCCGGCGTACCTCGGCCAGCACACCCGAGCCGACCGGCAGTCGCTCCACGGCGGCCACCAGCCGGGCCCGGGACCGGGCGGCGGCCTCGGCCGGGTCCAGCGCCGGGGGCGCGGGTCGGGCGGCCAGCGCCCGCAGGTCGATCCAGCGCCAGGCGGCCAACGCCAGCGCGCTGCCCGCGGCGCCGGCCCAGGCCGCGTCCGGCAGACCGAGCCCGGCGTACGGTGTCAGCACCGCCGTGGCCCCGCCGAGCCCACCGGCCAGTACGCTCCACCGCCGGGCGGACCGGCGCAGCCGACCCAGTTGACGGAAGTAGCGCGTCCGCTCGTCTGCCACCGAAAGACCCCCTCGGTCCGGTCGTTCAGCCTGCGGCGGTCGGGTCGCCGGTGCCCCGCTCGCGGGCCATGCTGGCGCGCAGCTCGTCCAGCCGGGCGGCGGCTGTCGGGTCGCTGCCCGGGCCCGCCTGCTCGGCCTGCGGGACCGCCGGGCGCTGCGCCGTGCCGCCGAGCTGCTCTCCCGCCATGCTGGAACGGATCTGCTCCAGCCGGGCCGAGCCCGCCGAGTCGATGGTCGCCTTCTGGATCTCCAGCATCCGACCCTCGACGGAGTTGCCGGCCAGCTCGGCGCGGCCCATCGCGTTGGCGTACCGCCGCTCGATCCGGTCCCGCACCTCGTCCAGGGAGGGGGTGTTGGTGGGTGCGGTCAGCGACGACATCGACTCCAACGAGCGGGCCACGGTCTCCTGCATCTTGGCCTGCTCCAGCTGGCTCAGCAGCTTGGTGCGCTCGGCGAGCTTCTGCTGGAGGATCATCGAGTTGTTCTCGACGGCGCGGCGGGCCTGCGCGGCCGCGCCGAGCGCCTGGTCGTGCAGGGTCTTCAGGTCCTCGGTGGCCTGCTCGGCGGAGACCAGCTGGGTGGCCAGGGCCTGCGCGGACTGCTCGAACCGCCCCGCCTCGGCCTCGTCGCCCTTGGCGCGGGCCTGGTCGGACAGCACCAGGGCCTGCCGGGCGTTGCCCTGGAGCCGCTCGACCTCGGACATCTGCCGGGACAGCTTCATCTCCAGCTGACGCTGGTTGCCGATGACGGCGGCCGCCTGCTGGACCAGCGCCTGGTGCTGCCGCTGGGCATCCTCGATGGCCTGCTGGATCTGCACCTTCGGGTCGGCGTGCTCGTCGATCTTCGCGCCGAAGAGCGCCATCAGGTAGTTCCAGCCCTTGACGAACGGGTTCGCCATCTCCGCGGTATCCCCTCAGTAGCGTCGCTCCACCGCGGTCGGGCCGGATTGCGCCGACCGACCGCGACCCGGCCGGTCTCCATCGTCCCAGCCGAACGCCAGCGCGGCATCCGTACCGGGCGCACGACGGGCACCGTCGGCTCCTGCGGGCAACCCTACGCGGCCGGGGCCACGTCGCCCATGGGCAACGGACGCACGGCGCTCAGGCGGCGCAGACCACGTCCCGGTCGCGCTCGGTGGGCCGGACCCGCGTGCTGCGCAGCGTCGCCCGCAGCGGGGAATCCTGCCGGACCGACACCGCGACCTTGCCGTCGGAGGTGACCTGGCGGACACCCCGGTTGGCGGCCTTGCGCACGGCGGCCGGCGCGACGGCCTCGGCCGGCTCGTCCTGCATGCCGACGAGCACCCCGGCGGGCATCTGCTCGGCGAGCGCCACGGTGTCGCTCACCTCGCGGAGAAGTTCGGAAAGGCGGGCGCCGAGCGCGTCACAGATCGCGGCCAGCAGCTCGCTGGACGGCTCCTTGTGCCCCCGCTCGATCTCGGAGAGGTAACCGAGGCTGACATTGGCGGCGGTGGACACCTCACGCAGTGTGCGCTGCTGTCCCTGCCGGCGCGCCCGCAGTGCGTCACCGATCACCCGGCGTAGCAGGACCATCGCACCTCCCCCTGAGGGATACCTCACGCCCGGCGTCGGGCAGCCGGCCGCGGCGGACCGCGCCGGCTCCGAGCGTCGGAGCCTTCCCGCAACCGTACCCGCTGCGCGCCCCGGCGACATCCCACCCCGCCCGTCGGATCCTGGCGGGACGGCTCACCGACGCCCCGCGCCGGCCGTACCCAGACCGTCCCGGACGCCTTCAGCGGCCGTTTCCGAGCCGTTCCCGGCGACTCCGGCGACGGTCTTCTCGCCAGCGGGGGCGGCCTCGTCCGTTGTCTCCGGGCCGGCGATGGCAGCCTCGTCCGTTGTCTCCGGGCCGGCGATGGCGGCCTCGTCGGAGGCGTGGATGTGTTCGGCGAGCAGCCGCAGCGCCTCGATGACGGCGGCCGAGCGTACGTGGTCCCGCCCCCCGTCGAGGTCGAGTTCGCGGACCTCGACGCCGGTCGGGCCGGCGACCGCGACGTAGACCAGGCCGACGGGCTTGCCGTCCTGCGGCTCCGGGCCGGCGACCCCGGTGGTGGCGAGCCCCCAGTCCGCTTCGCAGCGCTGCCGACCGCCCTCGGCGAGCGCCGCCGCCACGTCGGGGTCGACCGGTCCGCACTCGGCCAGCAGGTCGGGCGGCACGTCGGCGAGCGTGGCCTTCAGTTCGGTGGCGTAGACGACCAGCCCGCCGCGGTAGATCCGGCTGACCCCAGCGATCTCCACGATCGACGCGGCCAGCAGCCCGCCGGTGAGCGATTCGACGGTGGCGAGGGTCTCGTGCCGCTGCGAGAGGCTGTGCACGACAGCCGCCGCCGCGCTGCCCATCGCGTTCTCGTCCCGCTGCATGATCCCGTCCTTCCCCACCGGCCACCCCCCAACCCTCCAGGCCCACCCCCGGGCCCACCCCTCCGGGCCCAACCCCCCGCCCGAACCCCGTCGATCATGAAGTTATCGCCTCGACACGCCGGCCCGAGCCGCAACAACTTCATGATCACCGCGCCTGGGCGACGGGCGCGGCGCGGGGCCGGGGGTGGGTGGGGGGGTTAGGGGGGTGGGGGTTAGGGGTGGGGGCGGCGGAGGCGGAGGGCCTGGAGGATGTAGTCGAAGCCGGTTGCCACCGTAACCAGGACGGCGGCGCCCATGATCCAGGGGCCGACGGCGGCGAGGGCGGCCGGCATCGGCCAGAGGTACCAGGCGATGGCGAGGATCTGCAGCGCGGTCTTGATCTTGCCGCCACGGCTGGCCGCGATCACACCGTGCCGGATCACCCAGAACCGCAGCCCGGTGATGCCCAGCTCGCGGACGAGGATCAGCGCCGTCACCCACCAGGGCAGCCGGTCGTACCAGGAGAGCAGCACCAGGGCCGCGCCGGTGAGCGCCTTGTCGGCGATCGGGTCGGCCACCTTGCCGACCGAGGTGACCAGCCCGAACCGGCGGGCGATCCAACCGTCCACCAGGTCGGTCGCCGAGGCCACCGCGAAGATCAGGCAGGCTGCCATCCGCCAGCCGGAGTGGCTCATCCCCGACACGATCACCGAGGCGGCGAAGACCGGCACCAGCACCAGCCGCAGCGCGGTCAGGGCGTTGGCCGCGTTGAGCACGGGCACCCGCGCGACCACCCGGGCCGGCGTCGACTCCGTCGCCCCGGTCACCGTCTCGCTCCGCTCGGGCCGCCGCGGCGTTCCCGACACCGCACCACCTGGCTCCCCCGCTCCGTCCGGGCCCGCCGTCACCGTGCCGCGCCGGGCGCCGCCGAGATCATCTCATCCGGCACCGCGAGCAGATCCACCCCTTCGGTGCCGGTCACCGTGGCCCGCACCAGGTCACCCGGGCGCAGTGCGCTCAGGTCGACGCCGCCGTCGACCGGCGCGACCAGGGTGGTCGATCCGTCCACCTCCGGCGCCTGGTGCGCGGCCCGACCCTCCACCACGCCGTCCACGATCGCGTCGACGAGCACCTCGACGGTCGAGCCGAGCCGGTCCTCGGCACGCTGGGAGCAGAGCTCGTCGGCGAGCGCGCTGAGCCGGTCGTACCGCCGCTTGATGGTCGCGGCGGAGACCTTGCCGGGCAGTCCGGCGGCCTCGGTGCCGTCCTCGTCGCTGTAGTCGAACATGCCGATCGCGTCGAGCCGGGCCTCGGTCAGGAACCGGGTCAGCTCGTCGATGTCGGCGCGGGTCTCGCCGGGGAAGCCGACGATGAAGTTGCTCCGCGCGCCGGCCTCCGGAGCGAGCGCCCGGGCGCTCGCCAGCAACTCCAGGAACCGGTCGGTGGAGCCGAAACGCCGCATCCGGCGCAGCACGGGCTCGCTGGAGTGCTGGAACGACAGGTCGAAGTACGGGGCCACACCGGGCGTACCGGCGATCGCCTCGACCAACCCGGGCCGCGTCTCGGCCGGCTGGAGGTAACTCACCCGCACCCGGACGATGCCGGACACCGCGGCGAGCTGCGGCAGCAGCTTCTCCAGCGCCCGCGGGTCGCCCAGGTCCTTGCCGTACGAGGTGGAGTTCTCGCTGACCAGCACCAGCTCCCGTACGCCGGTCTTGGCCAGCCACTCCGCCTCGGCGAGCAGCTCGTCCGGCGTACGCGAGACGAACGCCCCACGGAACGCCGGGATGGCACAGAACGCGCAGCGCCGGTCACAACCGCTGGCGAGCTTCAACGACGCGACCGGGCCGGTGTCCAGTCGACGGCGCAACACCTGACGCAGGTGCGCCGGGGTGTGTTCGTCGGTCTCGACGGTGGCGCGCGCCACGGTGCCGTGCCCGGGCAGGGACACGCCGCTGTCGCGGCGCTTCACCGGCGTCAGCGGCAGCAGCTCGCGGCGGTCCCGCGGGGTGTGCGCGGTGACCTGTTCACCGGCGACCACGGCGTTGAGCCGGGCGGCGATGTCCGGGTAGTCGTCGAAGCTCAGCACCGCCTGCGCCTCGGGCAGACTGTCGGCCAGCTCCTTGCCGTACCGCTCGGCCATGCAGCCGGCGGCCACCACCTTCGCGCCCGTCCCGGCGGCGGCGAGCAGCGTCTGGATCGAATCCTGCTTGGCCTTCTCCACGAAGCCGCAGGTGTTCACGACCACGACGTCGGCGCCCTCGCCGTCGGTGCTCACCTGCCAGCCGTCGGCGTGCAGCCGGGCGGCCAGCTCCTCCGAGTCGACCTCGTTGCGGGCGCAGCCCAGGGTGAGCAGGGCGACGCGACGGCCCTCGGCGTTGTCGGGAGCGGAAGGAGAGGTGGCAGACACCATCCGAGGGTACCGGGCCGCTCGCGGTAGCCCACGCACGCGGGCACGCTGGCCGGCCGGGACGTCCCGCCCGCGAGGGTCGGTCACCGGGTCACGGCGGTCGCCCGGGTCAGGGCGTCGAGCAGGAAGACCTCGGTACCGGCCAGGCCCGTGCAGCAGAAGACGGAGACCTGGTCCGCCGTGGTCCGGCCGGGAACCGCGCCCGCCAGGATTCCGCCCAGGTCCCGCAGCCGTCCGGCGTACGCGGGCAGCGCCGCGAGCATCGGCGGTTGGTAGTCGGCCGCCTGGGCCGGCGAATCGGTGACCAGCAGGTCGGCGGCGTCCAGCAGGTCGGTGCCGAACTCGCTGCGGTCGTGCTGCTTGAAGCCGACCGTGTTGACGTGTGTGCCGGGGCTCACGTCGGAGGCGCGCAGCACCGGCGTGGGGCTCGTGGTGGCGAGCACCACGATGTCCCGGCCGGTGACGGCCGCGCCGGGGTCGGCGACCGCGCGGGCCGGCACGCCCAGTTCGGCGCGTACCCGGGTGGCGAAGGCGTCCCTGCGCGCCGTCGAACGGCTGTGCACCACCACCTCGCGCAGCGGGCGTACGGCTGCGGTGGCCCACACCTGGGTCCACGCCTGCCGCCCGGAGCCGATCACGCCGAGGGTCGTCGCGTCCGGCCGGGCCAGCGCGTCCACCGCGACGCCGCCCAGTCCACCGGTACGACGGGAGCCCAGCTCCTCACCGACGGCGACGGCCCGCACCGCCCCGGTGGAGGCGTCGTGCAGCACGACGAGCTGCTCTCCCTGCGGGTGGCCGAACGTGTCGTACGAGCGGTAGCCGTACCACTGGCCGACCAGGTGCCCGGCGGTGAGCACCATCCGCCCGCCACCGAGCGGGGCGGCGGCCCGGGGTGGGGCGACCAGGCACCCCTCGTACGCGGCCACGAGGGCGGCCCGCATGGCGTCGACGGTGGTGGCTGCGTCCAGGGCGGCGGCGACCTCGGGGTCGGCATAGAGCAGGGCCATGCCCGCCATAGTGCAAGTTGAAGCCAAGTAGAGGTCAATCCGTGGTGGCGTGGGTCATCGTCCGGGGCCGCCAGCCGGTGCTAGCGTCGGCGGTGGTGGCTCCGGATGCGGTGGTCACTCCGGACGAGCGGTGGGCGTACCCGGTCAGGCCAAGACGCCCCGGCAGACCGACCCGACTCGTCCTCGTGAGGTGAACGATGGCCTGGCTCGTACTCGTGATCTCCGGGCTGCTGGAGACGGCCTGGGCCGTCGCCCTGGATCGCAGCGCCGGCTTCAGCCGGCTGCTCCCCTCGGTGGTGTTCGTGGTGGCCCTGGCGCTGAGCATGGGCGGCCTGGCGTACGCGCTGCGCGACATCCCGGTCGGCACCGGGTACGCCGTCTGGGTCGGCATCGGCGCGGTGGGCACGGCGCTGGTTTCAATGGTGGCGCTCGGCGAGTCGGTGAGCCTGCCCCGGCTCTTCTGCCTGCTGCTGGTGGTCGCCGGCGTGGTCGGCCTGAAGATCTTCCATTGACGATCACGCGTGGCGGGCGCCCACAGTGGGTAGTGATCGGTTCGTCACGACAGGCTCTCATCCGGAGGACGACATGGCCGACATCCCCACCACCGCCCGCCCGCGCAGCAACGCCGCCCGCATCCTCACCATCGTGGGTTTCGTGTTCGCGGTGCTCGCCCTGCTGCTCAACCCGATCATCTTCGGCGTGCTCGGCATCATCGCCGGCATCGTCGGCGCGGTCCTGGGTGACAAGCCGCTGGGCTGGTACGCCGCCGCGGCCAGCGGCGTGGCCGCGATCATCGGCCTGGTGGTCGTCGCGGCTCTGATCAACAACTGACCCACCCCGACGTCACGGGCCCGCCGGATACCGGCGGGCCCGTCGTGTGTGCGGAGTCGCGAGTGGTCAGTCCACGTCGCCGCGCAGGCCGCCCAGAACGTCCTCCAGCTCGTCCGGCTTGACCAGCACGTCGCGCGCCTTCGACCCCTCGGACGGCCCGACGACCCCACGGGTCTCCATGAGATCCATGAGTCGGCCCGCCTTGGCGAAACCGACCCGCAGCTTGCGCTGGAGCATCGAGGTCGAGCCGAACTGCGAGGTGACCACCAGCTCCACGGCCTGCACCAGCAGGTCGAGGTCGTCGCCGATGTCCTCGTCGATCTTCTTCTTGTTGTCCTGGGCGGGGGCCAGCACGTCCTTGCGGAACTCCGGCTCACGCTGGTCCTTGCAGAACTTCACCACGTCGGCGATCTCGCGCTCGGTGACCCAGGCGCCCTGGATGCGGACCGGCTTCGAGGCGCCCATCGGCAGGAAGAGCCCGTCACCACGGCCGAGCAGTTTCTCCGCGCCCGGCTGGTCGAGAATGACCCGCGAGTCCGCGAGGGACGAGGTGGCGAACGCCAGCCGGGACGGCACGTTCGCCTTGATCAGACCGGTCACCACGTCGACCGAGGGCCGCTGGGTGGCCAGGACCAGGTGGATACCGGCGGCCCGCGCCAACTGCGTGATCCGGACGACCGAGTCCTCGACGTCACGCGGCGCGACCATCATCAGATCGGCCAGCTCGTCCACGATCACCAGCAGGTACGGGTACGGGCGCATCTCCCGCTCGCTGCCCGGCGGCGCCTTGATCTCGCCGTTGCGTACCTTGCGGTTGAAGTCGTCGATGTGCCGGACCCCGTTGGCCGCGAGGTCGTCGTAGCGCATGTCCATCTCGCGGACGACCCAGTCCAGCGAGTCGGCCGCCTTCTTGGCGTTCGTGACGATCGGCGTGACCAGGTGCGGGATGCCCTCGTAGCCGGTCATCTCGACGCGCTTCGGGTCGATCAGCAGCAGCCGCACCTCGTCCGGCGTGGCCCGGGTGAGGATCGACACCAGCAGGGTGTTGAGGCAGCTCGACTTGCCCGCGCCGGTGGCGCCGGCGATGAGGATGTGCGGCATCTTGGCGAGGTTGGCCACCACGTAGCCGCCCTCGATGTCCTTGCCGAGCGCCACCACCATCGGATGGTGGTCGCTCGTCGCCGCCCGCGAACGCAGCACGTCGCCGAGGGCCACGTTCTCCGGGTCGGTGTTCGGGATCTCCACGCCGACCGCGCTCTTGCCCGGGATCGGGCTGAGGATCCGTACGTCCGGCGACTTCACCGCGTAGGCGATGTTGCGGGAGAGCTGGGTGATCCGCTCCACCTTGACGCCGTGCCCCAACTCCACCTCGTAGCGGGTGACCGTCGGGCCCCGGGTGAAGCCGGTGACGGCGGCGTCCACGTCGAACTGGTCGAAGACGCCGGTCAGCGCGGCGATCACCTCGTCGTTGGCCTTGCTGCGGGTCTTGGGCGCGGCCCCGCCGCTGAGCATGTTGGCCGGCGGCAGGGTGTAGTCGCCGGCCAACCCGGTCAACGCGAGCTGCTCGGCGCGGGTGGGCGCGGGCGAGTGCTCGGGCGGCTCGGCCGGCTTGCGGCTGGCCGGCACCTTCGCCGGGGCCTTGCGCGGCAGGACCATCGTCTCCTGGAGGTCCGCGCCCTCGATGTCCTCGAAGTCGTCCGGGTCGATCGGTGGCGGCATCCGCTTCGACGGACGCTTCCGCGCGGGCCGCGCGACCGGCTCGTCGTCCTCCTCGGTGGTCTCCGGGGGCGCGACCAACCCTCCGGCCAGCAGGCCCAGCCGCTCCGGGATCTTGTTGATCGGCGTCGCCGTGACCACGAGCAGACCGAAGAGCAGGAGCAGGACCAGCAGCGGTACGGCCACCCAAGCGGTGACCGCCCGTTCCAGCAACCCGCCCACGCCGGCGCCGACCAGGCCACCGGCGAAGTCACGCTCCACGGTGTCCACCGGGTCCTGACCGATCTGGAGCAGCGCGGCGGTCGACACCAGCAGCGAACCCCACCCGATCAGACCCCGGCCCCGGTGCTCCGGGTCGGCCGGCTGACGCATGAGCCGCCACGCCCCGATCATCAGCAGCACCGGCACCACGACGGAGATCGCGCCGAGGAACAGCCGGACCGTGTCGGCCAGGCGGGCCCCCACCGGGCCCGCGCCGGAGAACCACAGCGCCACGGCGCTGAGCAGGGCCAGCCCGAACAGCAGCAGTCCGGCACCGTCGCGGCGGTGCTCCGGGTCCAGGTCGCGGGCGGAGGCGGCCTGCCGGCCGGCGGCCCGCACCGCCCACCCCATCCCGTGCGCCAGCCCCATCCACAGTGCACCGACAGCGCGGCCCACGTAGACGGCGGGGCCCGGACGGGCGGGTGTGGTGCGTCGCCGTACCGGTGCCCGGGTCTTCTTCGCCGGTTGACGGGCACGGCTGTTGGTGCCACCGCGCGGCGACGCGCCGCGTCGCCGGCTCGCCTGAGAGGTACGGCCCGCCATAGAGTCACGGTAACGGTGGGGCCGGGCAGATCGCCGCTTTTCCGGGTCGTGTCCGCGCGTCGCAGCACGGACCCCGCCGCCGGTCGTGATATCCGCCTCAGAAGGGATGCCCGATGGCGTCGCCGGGAATCGAGGACGATCCGCTGGCCGGGCACCCCGGTGCGGTACGCCCGCTGACCGGCGAGCTGATCGCCGCGGTGCTCGCCGCGCGTGGCCGCCCGGTCGGCCGTGCCCCCGACGGTGACCTGGTGGGACGCTTCGACGACAACCTGATCTGGTTCCTACGCCTCGGTGCCGATGGCGAGCTGCTCCAGGTCCGCACGATGGTCGCGCCGACCTTCGGGATCGAGCGGGTGCCCGACCTGTACGCCTTCTGCAACGCGTGGAACCACGACCGGCTCTGGCCGAAGGCGTTCGTGCACGTCGACGACGCCGGCCGGGCCCGGATCCACGGTGAGGTGATCACCGACCTGGAACGTGGCGTCACGCCCCACCAGCTCGACCGACTGCTCGACTGTGGCATCACGACCGGCTGCCAACTCGCCGTGGCGGTCGGTCGCCTACCCGGCGCGGTGTCGACGTGACCGGCCGGGAGGAGACCACGGGCAGTCGTACCGACCGGGCGCACGCGCCCGTGGGCGGAGACGACGGCCGGGGTGTCGGGCAGCGCGTCCCGGCGCTGGTGGCCGCGCTCGCCGACGCCCGGGACCTTCCCGACGGGTCGGGCCGGTTGGCCGCGCTGGAACGGGTCGCCGAGCGCGCCGACGCCGCCGGGGACGCCCGGTCCGCGCTGGACGCGAGGTTCGCGCTCATCGAGGCGTACCTGCTGCACGGCGAGCGGTGGCGGATCGTCGAGCCGGTCCGGCGCTGCCGGGCCGCCGCCGAGAAGTGGCCCACGCTGCTCGGCGACGCCGAGACCGTACTGCTGACGCGCTACCAGCGGTACGCGGTGGAGGCGCTGCTCGGCACCCCGCGGGTGGGGCTGGACCAGACCCGACTGCTCCTGGCCGACCTCGCCGAGCGGGTGGGAACGGACGGGCTCGACGGGCCGACCATCGCCGAACTGCGCTGCCGGATCGCCGACCACCTGGGCGACGAACCCACCGCCCGGCACTTCTACCGGCAGTGGGCGGGTACGCGTGGCGGTCCGGCCGGCGGGTGCCCCGGCTGCGCCCCGGCCCGCCGCGCGGAACTGCTGGCCGGCTGGGGCGAGTGGCGGGAGGCCCGCGCCGAGCTGGAGGCGTACGACACCGACGCCCCCGCCTGCACCGACCAGCCCGAACGGGCGCTGGTCGCCGGAATGCTGCCACGGCTACGGCTCGGCGAACCCGAGGCGGCCGCGGCGGCGCACGTGCGGGCGTACCGGCGGCACCGGCGCGAGCGCGCCGCGTTCGGGCATCTCGCGACCCACCTGCGGTTCTGCGCGCTCGGCGGGCATCTGGAACGCGGGCTGGCCATCCTGACCGAGCAGCTGCCCCGACTGGACCGGCCCACCGACGACCTCGCCGCCATGGAGTTCGCCGCGGCGGGCGCGCTGGTCTGCGGGCTGGCCGACGAGACGGGGCTGGGCGAGCGACGGGTGCGGCGCCCGGCGTACGGCGAGCGTCCGGCCACCGAGCTGGACGTCTCGACGCTCGGCGCGCTCCTGCTCGGCCTCGCCACCGACCTGGCCGGCAGCTTCGACGCCCGCAACGGCACGGGTCACCAGTCCGGAAGGATCGCGGCCTGGCTGGCCGAACGTCCCGCTGCGGCGGCGGTGCCGCTGCCGAGTGGCGGCGACGTCGCCGACGAGGAGGACGACGCCGATCCCGGGCCGGATCGGGAGTCCGAGCGGGAGCTGATGGCGCTCACCGCCGACCTCATCACCACGACGCTGGACCGGCGCGGCGACCGGTACCTGGTCGGCGATGACGGCACGGTGGTCGGCCGATGGGGCGCCGCGGTGATCCAGTTCCGGCGGGCCGGCGAGCGGGGCGAGGTGCTGCACACGCGGGCGATGGCCGACCGGCGGCTGCCGGCCACGCGGCGGTCCGAGGCGTACGCCTTCTGCAACGCGTGGAACCACGACCGGCTGCTACCCAAGGCGTACGCGCACGACCTCGACAGCGAGATCGTGCTCGCCGGGGACGCGGCCACCGACCTGGCGCACGGGGTCGCCCCGGCGCAGTTGCGGGTGCTGGTGGACGCCGCCATCGCGACCGGCGTCGCGTACGCGGAGGCCGTCGCCGCCCTGCCCTGACCCGCGAGAGGGCCCGAAGGTCGCGGCCCGACGGGTGACTGTGCGACTTCCGACAGCACGCAACCGGACGTGCGCGACGGCTGTGGTACCTCCGTGGCCCGCCACCGAATCCGGGCCGGTCACCGACATCCACGGGGGACGTCGGCGGCCGGCCCGGTCACGCGTGCGTCAGACCTCGACGACGGTGGGCACGATCATGGGCCGCCGCCGGTACGCGTCGTTGACCCACCGCCCCACGGTCCGCCGAACGATCTGCTGGAGCTGGTGCGGATCGGTGATGCCGTCCGAGGCGGCACGGTTGAGCGCCTCGGTGACCAGCGGGATCACCGGGTTGAACGCCTCCGGGTCCTCGGAGAAGCCCTTCGCGGACAGCGTCGGACCGGCGACCACCTTGCCGGTGACCGAGTCCACGACGACGGTCGTGGCGATGAACCCGCCGTCACCGAGGATCCGCCGTTCGGTGAGCAGCGACTCGCTGACGTCACCGACGGCGAGGCCGTCGACGTAGACGTACCGGCTCTTCACGTGCCCGACCAGGCTGGCACGGCCCTCGACCAGGTCGACCACGTCGCCGTCCTCGCAGATCACCACCCGGTCGGGAGCGACCCCGGACTCGATGCCCAGCCGGGCGTGCGCCCGCAGGTGACGCCACTCGCCGTGCACGGGCATCAGGTTGCTGGGCCGGACCACGTTGAGCAGGTAGAGCAGTTCGCCGGCCGGCGCGTGCCCGGAGACGTGCACCTTCGCGACGTCCTTGTGCACGACCACCGCCCCGGCGCGGGCGAGCCGGTTGATGACCCGGTAGACCGAGGTCTCGTTACCCGGCACCAGCGAGGAGGCCAGCACGACGGTGTCCCCCGGGGCGATGGTGATGTGCCGGTGGTCGCCGCTGGCCATCCGGCCCAGCGCGCTCATCGGCTCGCCCTGCGACCCGGTGGACATCAGCACGATCTGGTCCGGAGGCAGCGTCGTCGCCTCCTCGATCCCGATGACCAGGCCGGCCGGGATGTTGAGCAGGCCGAGGTCGCGGGCGATGCCCATGTTGCGGACCATGGACCGGCCGATCAGGGCGACCTTGCGGCCGTGCTCCAGCGCGGAGTCGAAGACCTGCTGCACCCGGTGGACGTGCGAGGCGAACGAGGCCACGATGATCCGACCCTTGGCCTTCGCGAAGATCGAGTCGAGTACCGGCCCGATCTCCCGCTCCGGGGTGACGAAGCCGGGGATCTCCGCGTTGGTGGAGTCGGAGAGCAGCAGGTCCACGCCCTCGGCGCCGAGCCGCGCGAAACCGGCCAGGTCGGTGATCCGGCCGTCCAGCGGGAGCTGGTCCATCTTGAAGTCGCCGGTGTGCAGCACCAGGCCGGCCGGGGTGCGGATGGCCACCGCGAGCGCGTCCGGGATGGAGTGGTTGACGGCGAAGAACTCGCACTCGAACGGGCCGAGCCGCTCGCGGCCGCCCTCGCGCACGGTCAGCGTGTACGGCTGGATCCGCCGCTCGGCCAG
Organism: Micromonospora sp. NPDC051543; assembly: GCF_044454415.1. Taxonomy (NCBI): domain Bacteria; kingdom Bacillati; phylum Actinomycetota; class Actinomycetes; order Micromonosporales; family Micromonosporaceae; genus Micromonospora; species Micromonospora sp. NPDC051543. The sequence goes on along the minus strand of NZ_JBITDT010000013.1, from coordinate 88,794 downwards.
CTTCGCCTCGACCAGGGCGAGGGTGAACTGCGAGCCGACCAGCGGGATGTCGGGCTTGTGGGCGAGCAGGTACGGAACCGCGCCGATATGGTCCTCGTGGCCATGGGTCAGCACGATCGCCTGCACGTCGGCCAGCCGGTCCAGGATCGGGCCGAAGTCGGGCAGGATCAGGTCCACGCCCGGCTGCTCGACGTCGGGGAAGAGCACCCCGCAGTCGACGATCAGCAACTTGCCGTCGTACTCGAAGACGGTCATGTTCCGACCGATGGCGCCGAGCCCGCCGAGCGGGATGATCCGCAGGCCACCTTCCGGCAGCGGCGGGGGTAGCTCCGCCTCGATGTGCGCCTCGGTCACGCGTCCACCTCATTCTGCGACGCCGTCACTCGGCGTCCGTCGTGTCGTTCCATCATTCGGGTAGCTCCAGGCCCGCTGCCGCGAAGTCCGCGCGCAGCTGGGCGATCTCGTCGTTGGTGGCGTCCACGAGCGGGGGTCGCACCGGGCCGGCTGGCAGGCCCAGCGACGCCAGACCGGCCTTCACCAGGATGGTGCCCTGCGTGCGGAAGATGCCGGTGAACAGCGGCAGCAGCCGCCGGTGCAGGGCCAGCGCGGTGGGCAGGTCCCCCGCGTCGTACGCCTCGATCATCTGTGCGGTCAGCGCCCCGGTGAAGTGCGTGGAGGTGCCGACCACGCCCACGCATCCGACGGCCAGCGCCGGCAGGGTGAGCGCGTCCTCGCCACTGTAGTAGGCGAGGCCGGTCCGGCTGGTCACCCAGCTGGTGGCGATCAGGTCGCCCTTGGCGTCCTTGACCGCGACGATGCGGCCGTGGTCGGCGAGCCGGACCAGTGTCTCGGTGTCGATCGGCACGCCGGAACGGTGCGGGATGTCGTACAGCATCACCGGAAGTCCGCTGGCGTCGGCCACGGCGGTGAAGTGTCGCAGCAGCCCGCTCTGCGGCGGCTTGTTGTAGTACGGCGTGACCACCAGCAGACCGTGCGCGCCGGCCTTCTCGGCGGCGGCGGCCAGCTCGATGGTGTGCCGGGTGTCGTTGGTACCGACACCGGCCACGACCCGCGCACGGTCACCGACGGCCTCGACCACGACCCGGATCAGGCGTTCCTTCTCCGCGTCGGTGGTGGTCGGCGACTCGCCGGTGGTGCCGTTGACCACCAGCGCGTCGTTGCCCTGTTCGTCGACCAGGTGGCTCGCCAGCCGGGCGGCGCCGTCGAGGTCGAGTGAGCCGTCTGCGGTGAAGGGGCTCACCATGGCCGTGAGCACCCGCCCGAAGGGGCGGGACACCGGTCGGGCGGCGGCGTCGGGGTGGTCCTGCGTCATACCCTCCAACCTAGCGGACGACCAGCCGGAGCCCGCCGGGGAAGGGCTCAGGACGCCTCGTGCGGGCTGGCCGCCACCTCGGTGCCGTCCGGCAGGGTGGTGATCACGAAGTCGGCGAAGACGTTCGGGGCGACCCCCTGGAGCTGGCGCAGACACTCCACGGCCAGCTCGCGGATCTCCACGTCGGCGTGCTCGGTGGCCCGCATCGCGACGAAGTGCCGCCAGGCCCGGTAGTTGCCGGAGACCACGATCCGGGTCTCGGTGGCGTTCGGCAGCACCGCGCGGGCCGCCTGCCGGGCCTGCTTGCGGCGCAGCGTCGGGTTCGGCTCGTCGGAGAAGCGCTGCTCCAGACCCTCCAACAGCTCCGTGTACGCCCGCACGCTCGCCTCGGCGGCCTCGACGAACTTCTTGTGCAGCTCCGGGTCGTCGGCGATGACCGCCGGCTCGACCATGGCCGCATCCCGCTCGGGGACGTACCGCTGCGAGAGCTGGGAGTACGAGAAGTGCCGGTGCCGGATCAGCTCGTGCGTGAAGGAGCGGGACACCCCGGTGAAGTAAAAGGTGACCGAGCCGTGCTCCAGCACGCTCAGGTGACCCACCTCGAGGATGTGCGCCAGGTAGCCGGCGTTGGTGGCCGTGGCCGGGTTCGGCTTCTTCCAGGACTGGTAGCAGGCCCGCCCGGCGAACTCGGCGAGCGCCTGGCCGCCCTCAGCGTCGGTCGACCACGGCACGTCGTCCGGGGCCGCGAACTGGGTCCACGCGATCAACTTGACCTGGGGCTGCACCATCTCCGGCATGCCTGGGACTGTAGTGGCCGGCGGCCCCTTCCCGAATCACCGGGGGCCGGTGGTGTCCAAGATCTCGACAGCCGTGTCCGGGCTCCGCGCGGAACCGTGGGTCTCCCTCGCGCCCTGTCGAGCTGCCCCAGATCCGGGGCAGGAGCCGTGCGGCCAAGAGCACCCTCCCGCCGACGGAACCGGCACCCACAGCGCACCGGCCCCACAACGCCGCCTCCGGAACAGCCCCACCCCACAGAGCCCACCCACAGCCCCACGCCCGCAGCGCCCATACGCAGCCCCACCCCACAGAGCCCACCCGCGGCGCCCACCTGGAGCCCTACCCCACGGAGCCCACCCACAGCCCCACGCCCGCAGCGCCCATACGCAGCCCTACGCCCGTAGCACCCACCCGGAGCCCTGCCCCACAGGGCCCGCCCACTGCGCGCACGCCCTCGCTTAAGGTGCCGCCGCTACCGTCTTCTGACGCCCCACATCTGGGGCAGCTCGACAGGGGCACGACACCACGTCCTGCCTTCCGCTGGGGAACGGGTGTGGGCAGGGCCGCGTCAGGCAGCAGCGCCAGATGCGACAGCAGCGCGGTCAGACGAAGAGCAGCGCGGTCAGACGAAGAGGCCTGCGGTCAGACGTAGAGCGAGGTGAACGGTGCCCAGGGCAGGTTGCGCACCACCGTGAACGCCAGCCACGCGGCCATGAAGCCGCTAATGACCTTGGGGCTGATCTGCAGCTGGGGCAGCCGCCAGCCGAACGCCTGGTTGCCCGCCCAGGCCACGAAGAGGTACGCCAGGAAGGGCAGCGAGAACACGAACAGGAAGTGGTGTCGGGCGGCGGCCGGCAGGTCGGCGTGCAGCACGTACCAGAGCGCGCGGGTGCCGCCGCAGCCCGGGCAGTCGAACCCGGTGGTCAGCTTGAGAATGCAGGTGGGCGCGGCGTCCGGGTCGGCGTGGGTCGGGTTGCTCACCAGCGCGTAGGCCATGCCGAGCCCGACGCAGCCGACCGCGGCCAGTGGCACGGCCCAGCGCGGCGAACGTTCGTGGATCCGTAGGACGAGCCGGGTGAGCCGGTCGGGTTCGGGCGCCGGGTAGTGGTAACCGACGGGCGTCTCCGCCGACCATCCGCTCTGCGCAGCATCGGGGGCGGGCACCGTGTGGACGGAGCCGGCGGTGGGCGGTGACTGGTCGACCGGTCCGGGAACGCTCGTCACGCGTTCACGGTACACCCGACACGCTCGCCAGGGCGGCCGTGAGTGGACCGGCCAGGTCGCCGGCGGCGGGTGGCGCGACCGCGTCCAACCCGAGCCAGCCGGCCAGCCGGTACAGCTCGGCGGCGAGCGCCACGGCGGTCTCCCCCGCGTCGGCGCCGGGCTCGAGCCACGCGGCCGGCACCAGCAGCACCCCGGCCCTGCGGTCGGCCTTCAGGTCGACCCGGGCGGTGAACCGGTCGCCCTGCAGGAACGGCAGCACGTAGTAGCCGTAGACCCGCTGCGGCGCCGGCACGTAGATCTCGATCCGGTAGCTGAAGTCGAACAGCCGCTCGGTGCGGCCACGTTCCCAGATCAGCGGGTCGAACGGGCTGACCAGCGTGTTGCCCCGGACCCAGCGCGGCAGCCGTGCCGACGCGTGCAGCCAGGCCGGCTGCCGCCAGCCCGCGACGGTGACCGGCAGCAGCTCGCCGGCCTCGGCCAGCTCGGCGACCGCCTGGCGGGCGCCGGCGACCGGCAGCCGGAAGTAGTCGCGCAGCTCCGGCTCGGCGGCCACCCCGAGCGACCGCGCGGCCAGGGCCACCAGACCGCGGTACGCCTCGGCGTCGGTCGGTGTGGGCGCGGCCAGCGCGGACGCCGGCAGAACCCGCTCGGGCAGGTCGTAGCGGCGGGCGAAGGACGTGCTGCGCTCGGCGGCGGTCACCTCACCCGCCCAGAACAGGAACTCCAGCGCCTGCTTGACGGCCGACCAGTTCCACCCCCAGTTGCCGGTCTGCCGGGGCGCGTCGTGCTCGATCTCGGCGGCGGTCAACGGACCCCGGGCGGCCACCTCGTCGCGTACCCAGGCGACCAGGTCCGGCTGTTCCTGGGCGATGCGCCGCATGCCACCCCAGGCCTCGCTGCGGGCCCGGGCCATCCGCCAGCGCAGCAGCGGGTGCAGCCCGACCGGAACGAGGGACGCCTCATGGCCCCAGTACTCGAACAGCTCCCGGGGGCGGCGGTAGGCGGCCTGGTCGAGCAGGCTCGTCGGATAGGGACCGAGTCGGCTGTAGAGCGGCAGGTAGTGCGCCCGTTGCAGCACGTTGACCGAGTCCATCTGGATCAGGGCGACCCGGTCGAGGACCCGGCGCAGGTGCCGACGGGTGGGCACGCCGGTCGGCGGCGGGTCGGCGAAGCCCTGGGCGGCGAGCGCCACCCGCCGGGCCTGGGCGAGCGAGAGTGATTCCGGTGCGGCCATCGTCGGCGACGATAAATCATCGGTACGACGTCGGTGCGGGAAGCTGGACTCCGACCGTCACGGGGGCATAGAACGGTGCAATGCTGACCATCCGCCGGGAGGAGCCGGACGACGCCGAGGCGATCGCCCGGGTGCACGTGCACGGCTGGCAGTCGGGTTACGCCGGTGTCATGCCGGACGAGGTGCTCGGCCGGCTCAACGTGGCGGCCTGGGCGCAGCGCCGCCGTGAGGTGGGCACCGCCGACCCGGAGCACCCGTTCACCACGCTCCTCGGCGAGGTGGACGGGTTGGCCGTCGGCTTCACCACCTTCGGGCCGTACCGCCGCAACCAGGACCGGGACGACCTGGACCCGAGCGTCGGCGAGGTGCTGGCGCTCTACGTCGAGCCGGCGTTCTGGGGCGACGGGACAGCCACCGCGCTGCTCGCGGCGGCCCGCGCCGGTCTCGTCGAGCGGGGCTGGACCGGCTACCGGCTGTGGGTGCTGGCCGACAACGGGCGGGCCCGCCGGTTCTATGAACGGGCCGGGCTGTCACCGGACGGTGAGTGGTCGACCTACCAGGTGCCGCTCGCCGGCGGGCGCGGGCCGGTCGGGCTCGTCGAGCTGCGGTACGCCGGACGCCTCGACGGCTGACCCGCCCGGCGTCAGCCACCGGCGGATCGGCAGGAAGGCCAGCAGGGCCAGGCTGATCCAGATGTACGCGTTGCTGCCGAGGAAGCCGTCCACGCCGGTGAAGTCCTTCTCCCAGAACCAGACGGTCCGGCTGATCAGCAGCGCGTACCCGATGGTCGCGGCGAGCAGCAGGACGCGCCGGCGGCGGCCGGCCGGCGCGGCCATCGCGTTGTCGACCAGCAGGATCAGCGCGGGCAGCAGCCAGACCAGGTGGTGCACCCAGGTGACCGGGCTGACCAGGCACATCACCGCGCCGGTCAGGGCCAGGCCGGTCGCCTCGTCACCGGCCGCGACGGCCGCGCGGGAACGCCAGGCCCAGAGCGCCAGGGTGCCGAGCACCAGCAGCAGCCAGAGCAGGGTGCTCGGGTGCTGAGGGTCGAGGCGGGCGACCACGCCGCGCAGCGACTGGTTGGAGACGAAGGCCAGCTCGCCGACCCGGGCGGTGTTCCACAGCGCCTCGGTCCAGAACTCCCGGGACGCGTCCGGGAAGAGCGCGCCGGCCAGCACGGTCACCGCGGCGGCGGCGCCGCTGGCGGTGAGCGCCGCGCGCCACCGCCCGGTGACCAGCAGGTAGACGATGAAGATGCCCGGGGTCAGTTTGATCGCGGTGGCCAGCCCGATGCCCACGCCCGCCCACCGGTTGCCGGCCGGCAGCAGCCGGAGCAGGTCCACCGCGACCAGGAAGAGCAGCAGCGTGTTGACCTGCCCGAAGTTGATCGTCTCGCGCATCGGCTCGAAGGCGGCGGCCAGGCAGAGCGCCACGGCGAGGGCGAACCAGCGGGTCCACCCGGCCCGCCGGGCGATCGGGTCGACGAACCACCAGATCAGCACGGTGGTGGTGGCCACGCTGGCGAGCACGCTCACCACGATCGCGGCCGTCCACGGCAGGTACGCCATCGGCAGCATGACCAGCGCGGCGAACGGCGGGTAGGTGAAGCCGTACTGGGTGCTGGGCTTGAGGTAGTCGTAGATCTCGCCACCGTCGTGCACCCACCACGTCAACGCGCCGTAGTAGACCTTCAGGTCGAAGAAGCCGTGCCGTACGGCCGCGACGGAGAGGAACGCGGTGACCGCCGCGGCGAGCACCACCACCCCGACGACCTGCACGGCCGTCCTGTTGGCACCCTGCGCCACCGCCGCCTCCCCCGCCCTGCGTAGGCTTCCGTCCCATGGCTCTCGGGTACGTCCGCCCGGCGCGTCCCGAGGACGCCGGCGAGATCGCACGCATCCAGCTCGCGACCTGGCGGGTCGCGTACCGCCGGATCCTGCCTCGGCATGTGCTCGACAACCTGGACGAGGCGTTCCTCGCCCGGCGGTGGAGCGCCGCGGTGCTGGAGCCGCCCTCGGGCGCGCACCGGGTGCTGGTCGCCGTCGAACAGGCCGAGCAATCGTATCTGGTGGGGTTCGCCGCCTCCGGCCCGGCCGACGGCGAGGCGTTGGCGCCGGGCGAGCCGGCCGACGCGCTCGGCCCGGACGTGGCGGCGGTGACCGACCTGCTGGTCGAGCCGCGCTGGGGTCGGCGTGGGCACGGCAGCCGGCTGCTCGCCGCCACCGTCGACCTGTGGCGCGAAGACGGGATGGGTCGGGCGGTGGCCTGGGCGTTCGACGGCGACGAGGCGACCCGGAAGTTCCTCACCAGCACCGGCTGGGAACCCGACGGCGCGGCCCGGGCGCTGGACGTCGACGACATGCTGGTGCCTCAGGTGCGCCTGCACGTGGCCGTACCGCCTGAGAAGAGCGAGTGAACCGGTGCGGCGGCCCTGGGCCGCCGCACCGGCACGGTCAGCCCTTGTCCGAACCGTCGTTGGCGTCGCGGACGAAGTAGCGCTGGAACACCACGAAGATGATCGCCACGGGAATGGTGGCGAGCAGCGCCGCGCCCAGCTTCAGCGGGTACTGGTTGCCGCTGCCCAGCGAGCCGCTGACCAGGTCGGCGAGGCCACGCGGCAGGGTGAACAGGTCCGGGTTCTGTACCGACACGAGGCTGTGCGGGAACTCGTTCCAGGAGCCCTGGAACGACAGGATGGTCAGGGTGATCAACGCCGGTTTCGCCATCGGCAGCACCACCGACCAGAAGGTGCGGAAGATGCTCGCCCCGTCGATGCGGGCGGCTTCCTCCACACTCACGGGGATCGACTCGAAGAACTGCTTCATGATGAACACGCCCGCCGCGTCGGCCAGCAGCGGCACCACGAGCCCGGCGTAGCTGTTGTAGATGCCGAGCTGGTTGAGCACCAGGAACTTGGGGATCAGCAGGACCACACCGGGGACCGCCATCACCGCGATGACGGCCGCGAACAGCCCGCCGCGCCCGGCGAACCGCAGCCGGGCCAGGGCGTACCCGGCGAGCGAGTCGAAGAACACCCGCCCGAGGGTGACCAGCACGGTCACCAGCAGCGAGTTGCCCAGCCAGAGCGGGAAGTTGGTGCCCGCGAAGATCCGCTCGAAGCCGGCCAGGGTGAGCGGGTCCGGGAACGGCGAGAGTGGGTTGGCCGCCGCGTCCGGCTCGGTCTTGAGCGAGCTGGCGATCTGGATGACGAACGGGTAGAGGAACACCAACCCGAAGAAGACCAGCGTCGCGTACCCCAGGAAGCGGGTGGCCAGCGTGCGGGCCCCGCGCTGGTCGCCGCGCGCGGGCCCCGCCGGGCGGTCGGTGAGCACGGCCATCTCAGGACCTCTCCGGTACGCGCCGACGCCACCAGCCGCGACGCGGCCGGTCGGTGTCCCGCTCGGCCAGCACACGGCGCTGGATCAACGTGAGCACGATGATGATCAGGAACAACACGAACGAGATCGCCGCGCCGGAGCCGTAGTCGAAGTCCCGGAAGGCGGTCCGGTACGACAGGTACGCCGGGGTGAGGGTGGTCTTGGCCGGGTCGCCCTGGCTCATGACGTACACCTGGTCGAAGACCTGCCAGGACCCGATCAGGCCGAGGGTGAGCACCAGGAAGGTGGTCGGCCTGATCATCGGCAGCGTGACGTGACGGAAGCGCTGCCAGCGGGACGCGCCGTCGAGGGTGCTCGCCTCGTCCAGGGTCACCGGGACGTTCTGGAGCCCGGCCAGGAACATCAGCATGAACGTGCCGGAGGTGGACCAGACGACAAGCGTGATGATCGAGGTCATCGCCACGCTCGGGCCGGCCAGCCAGTCCCACCAGCTCAGCCCGAACGGGCCCCCGTCGGTCAGCGCCGTCGGGGGCGTGTCGACGCCGACGGCGCCGAACAGCAGGTGCAGGACGCCCCGGGAGTCGGCGAACCACTCCGGTCCGTCGATCCCGACGAAACCGAGCAGCGCGTTCACCGCGCCCGAGTTGGCGAACAGGAACAGGAACACCACGCTGATCGCGACCGAGCTGGTGACCGAGGGGAAGTAGAAGGCGCTGCGGAAGAAGCTCTTGCCCCGGAGCATCCGGTTGTTGACGATCAGCGCCAACCCGAGCGCGAGCACGGTCTGCGCCGGCACGACGATCGCCACGTAGTAGATGGTGTTGCGGATGCTGGTCATGAAGTCGCGGCGGGCCAGCCCGTCCTCGGTGAACAACTGGGTGTAGTTGTGTGCCCCCACGATCGGGACGTCGCCGGTGAACGGGCTGCCCTGACCGTTCCAGTCGGTCAGGCTGACCCAGAGCGCCATCAGGATCGGCAGCAGCAGGAACAGCCCCAGGATGACGATCACCGGCGCGACGAACAGCCACCCGGCGAGGTTCTCGTTGCCGCGAACGCCACGACGGCGTCGGCGGCGGCTCGCGCCGGGCGCGGTGGCCGCGGCGGTCAGTGTCTCGGTTGCCATCTCCCCTCCCTTCCTCTCTCGGGTCGACGTGCGGCGAGGGCCCGCTGGTGTGCGGGCCCCCGCCGTCACCTCAGCTGCCGGCGAGCGCGGCCTTGGCGTTCTTGTCGAAGTTCTGCAGCACGGTCTTCGGGTCGCCGTTGGCGAGGCCCTGCAGACCGGTGTCGAGGTCCTTGAGGACGCTGTCCATCTTCGGCGCGTTCACCGGGCCCTGGGCGTACGCGGCGCCGTCGATGAAGACCTTGTCGCCCGGGGAGGCGGCGATGTACTGGTCGCGCACCGACTGGCGGGACGGCATGACGCCGACCGCCTTGGCGAACGTCAGCTGCTGCTCGCCGGCGGTCATCGCCTCGACGAACTTGATCGCCTGGTCCTTGTACTTGCTCTTCGCCGCGATGCCCCAGCACTGGGTGAAGGAGAGGGTGCCCTGGCCACTCGGCCCGGCCGGCAGCGGCACCACCTTGTACTTCACGTTCGGGAAGTCGTTCTGCATGGCGCCCTTGATCCAGTTGCCCTCGATCGTCATCACGGCCTTGCCCTTGCCGAACGCCTCACCGGACCAGCCGGAGTCGAGCTGCTTCGGGTACTTGGCCAGACCCGAGGTGAGCAGGGTCTTGACGTACTCCAGGGCGGCCAGGTTCTTCGCGCTGTCGGCGGTGGGCTGCTTGCCGTCCTCGCTCATCAGCCAGCCACCGTTCTGCACCAGGAAGGCGCCGATCCGGTCCCGGGTGTCGCCGAGCGCCAGGGCCACCTGCCCCTTCGCCTTGATCTTCTGGGCGGTGGCGGTGAGCTGGTCCCAGGTGGTCGGCACGTCGGCGTCGGTCAGCCCGGCCTTCGCCCACAGGTCGGTGTTGATCTGCAGGGCGAGGGTGGAGAAGTCCTTCGGCGCGCAGTAGAGCTTGCCGTCGTAGCTGAACGTCATCCGCAGGCTCTCGTAGAAGTCGCCTTTGTCCGCGAGCTTGTCGCCGTACGGCTCGAGCGCGCCGACGCTCGCGTAGTCGGCGAAGCGGGCCGCGTCGACGTAGAAGACGTCCGGCGGGGTGCCGCCGGCGAGGGACTGGCCGAGCTGCTGGGTGAGGTCCTGCGCCGGGGTGACCGTCGCGCTGTTGCCGGAGCTGCTGGCCCACTTCGCGGCGGCGTCCTGCACGGCCTTGGTCTCGGCATCACCGGACGAGCCGATGAGGATCTGCAGGTTGGCCGGGCCGCTGGACTGGGCGGCGTCGCCGGAGTCGTCGAAGCCGCTGCCACAGGCCGCGGAGCCGAGCAGCGCGACGGCGGCGAGGCCGGCGACCGCTGCCCGGGTGAGGGTTCTGGGTGCCATGGGTTTCTCCTGGTGAGGGGGTGGGGTTATGCGGTGTGCCGCAGGGCCAGCGAGGGCGCGAGCAGCACGGGGGTGGGTGTCTGGTTGCCGTCGAGGACGCCGGTGAGCAGGTCCACGCAGCGGGCGGCCGCCTCGGCGAGGGGTTGGCTGACGCTGGTCAGGCCGATGGCGGCTGCGACCGGCGTGTCGTCGAAGCCGATCACCGACACCGGCGGGTCGAGGTCGCGGATCGCCTGGAGAGCGCCGAGCGCGAGCGAGTCGCTGGCGCAGACCACGGCGGTCGGCGTCTCGGCGGCGAGCAGGTCGCGCGTGAGACGTTCGCCCTCGGCGACGCCGTCCTCGGTCTCCCGGTGCAGTCCGGCGGGATCGACGCCGGCGGCGTGCAGCGCGTCGCGCCAGCCGGCACGTCGGTCGTCGCCGACGCCGGAGCCGGTCGGCCAGCCGATGAAGGCGATCCGCCGGTGCCCGGCGTCCAGCAGGTGCCGGGTGGCGGCGGCGGTGCCGGCGGCGCCGTCCACGTCGACCCAGGGGTGCGCGTCGAGCGCGTCCCACGGCCGGCCGAATGTCACGAAGGGCACCTCCCGCTCGGCCAGCCAGGCGGTACGCGGGTCGCCGTACTTGGTGCCGACCAGCACGAACGCGTCCAGCTCGTACGTGCCGAGCAGGTCGTCGTAGGTGGCGATCTCCCGCTCGTCGTCGGGGGCGGTGTAGAGCAGCACCCGGTAGCCGGCGGCGTCGGCGGTCTCGGTGAGGCCGTGCAGGAAACGGTCGAGCACGGAGCCGTTGATGCCGTCGCGGGTGGGTTCGATGCGGGCGGCGATGAGTCGGGAGCGGCCGGTGCGCATCTGCCGGGCGGCCTGGTTGGCCCGGTAGCCGAGCGCCGTGATCGCGTCCTCGACCCGCTGCCGGGTCTCCTGCCGCACGATGTGCGGGGCGTTGAGCACGTTGGAGACCGTCTGGCGGCTCACTCGGGCGTGCCGGGCCACCGTCGCGATGGTTACCTTTTCAGGCACTTAATCCCTCTCGCCGTCTTGAACGATCCAATTCGGATAGTGCAGGATTAGATCGTTCAAGTTTCTGGAATGTTTCGCACTTTGCACCGCCCGGGACGCGTTGTCAAGACATCCGCCCCGCACCCCGATGATCTGGAGCCGCACCGTGACCGAACGCCAGCTGCAACCCCTTCTGCACGAGTTGGTGGGGGTGGTGCTCGCCCCCACCAGCGCGCTGGGGGACGCGACCGGGCAGATCCGCCCGACCGGCGTCCAGGGGGTCTTCCACGCCGACGCCCGCGTGCTCTCCCGGGCCGAGCTGCGCGTGGACGACCAGGAGTTGGAGGGGCTCACCCACGGCGAGGACGGCCCACACGGCGCCCGCTTCGTGGGTCTGGCCCGCTGGCTCGGCGATCCCACTCCCGACCCCACCGTCCGCGTCGACCGCTCCCGTCGGGCCACCCGCAACGGCCTCACCGAGGAGCTGCGGATCGTCTCGACCGCCACGGTCGGCGTACGGGCCACCGTCAGCGTCGACCTCGCCTGCGACCTGGCGCCCATCGAGGCCGTCAAATCCGGTGGCGCCACCGCGCCGCTGGAGGCCAAGACCGGCCAGCCGGGCCTGCTCACCTGGACCGCCGACGGGATCACCGTCACCGTCACCGCGCCGGACGCCGACGTGCTCGCCACCGGCGAGCGGGCCACCGCGCCCCGGCTGACCTGGGCGATCGACCTGCCTCCGCGCGGCGAGACGGTGCTGCGCTGGCAGGTGGCCGTCGCGGACCCCCGCGCCGTGGTGGTCGGCCCCGTCGGCGAGCCGGAGTGGGCCCGACCGGAGGTGACCGCCGACGACCGACGGCTGGTCCGTCTCCTCGACCGCAGCCTCGACGACCTGCGCGGGCTACGACTGGCCGAGACCGGCGCTCCCGGGGACGTCTTCCTCGGCGCTGGCGTCCCCTGGTTCCTCACCCTCTTCGGGCGGGACAGCCTCTGGGCCGCCCGGATGATGCTGCCGCTCGGCACCGACCTGGCCGCCGGCACCCTGCGCGTACTGGCCCGACGTCAGGGCACCCGGATCGACCCGGCGACGGGTGAGGCCCCCGGCAAGATCCTGCACGAGCTGCGTCGGCACGAGTTCACGGTGCCCGGCAACGGCCTGCGGCTTCCCCCGGCCTACTACGGCACCGTCGACGCCACCATGCTCTGGATCAACCTGCTGCACGACGCCTGGCGCTGGGGCCTTCCCGCCGAGCAGGTCGAGCCGCTGCTCCCCCACCTGGAGGCGGCCCTGCGCTGGCTCGGCGAACACGCCGACCCGGACGGCGACGGCCTGGTCGAGTACGTCGACACCACCGGGCACGGACTGTCCAACCAGGGCTGGAAGGACTCCGGTGACGCCGTACGCTTCCACGACGGCAGCCTGGCCACCGCGCCGATCGTGCTCGCCGAGGTGCAGGCGTACGCGCACGAGGCGGCGGTGAACGGCGCGGCACTGCTGGACGCCTTCGGCCGCCCCGGCGCAGACCGCTGGCGCGAACACGCCGCCGCCCTGGCCCGCCGGTTCCGGGAGAGCTTCTGGGTCGACGGCCGGTACGGCCCGCAGCCCGCCCTGGCCCTCGACCGGGACAAGCGGCCCGTCGACTCGCTGACCAGCAACATCGGTCACCTGCTCGGCACCGGTCTGCTCGACGCCGACGAGGAGGCGCAGATCGCCCGCCTGCTCACCACGGACACGCTGGCCGGCGGTTTCGGACTACGGACGATGTCCACCGACGACGCCGGGTTCAGCCCGCTGTCGTACCACTGCGGTTCGATCTGGACCCACGACACCGCGATCGTGCTCGCCGGACTGGCTCGCGCCGGGCACCGGGACGCCGCGCTCGGCCTGACCGAGGGGCTGCTCTCGGCGGCGGAGGCGTTCGACTACCGGATGCCCGAACTGTACGGCGGCGACGACCGGGCCGCGCTGCGCCGCCCGGTGCCGTACCCGGCGGCCTGCCGTCCACAGGCGTGGGCCGCAGCGGGTGCGGTCCTGCTGATCCAGGCCGCGACCGGCCTCTACCCGGACGTTCCCGGCGGCACGGTCCGCGTCGCCCCGCTGGCCGGCCCCGACCTCGGCGCGGTGCGCGTGGACAACTTCCGGGTAGCCGGCACCCCGGTGAGTGTCACGGTCAACCAGGCCGGCGAAGCCGAGATAACCGGCCTCCCCACTCCCCTAACCGCCGCAACCCTCCCCACCCAACGCACCTCCCGAACCCCCCTCCCGAGCTAACCCCGCCCCGCCCAGCCGGCGGAGAGGCGAGGCGAGGCCCGCCGCCCAGGCCGCCGCGATCTTGCAGTTTGTGTTGCCGAGATGGGCGGGAATGCCCGCCTTTGTCGCGACAGAAACTGCAAGATCGCGGAGGGCGGGCGGGTCGGCGCTGGTGGGCGGGCTCGGGGTTAGGCGAGGAGGGGGTCCAGGCCGATGGTCAGGCCGGGGCGGGTGCGGACGGCGCGGACGGCCAGGAGCACGCCGGGCATGAAGGACACCCGGTCGTAGGAGTCGTGCCGGATCGTCAGCGTCTCGCCGGTGCCGCCGAACAGCACCTCCTGGTGGGCGACCAGTCCGGTGGCGCGTACCGCGTGCACGCGTACCCCGTCGATGTCGGCGCCCCGCGCGCCCGGCACCTCGTCCTTCGTCGCGTCCGGAACCGGGCCGAGGCCGGCCTCGGCGCGGGCCTGGGCGATCTGCCGGGCGGTGTGCGTGGCGGTGCCGCTCGGGGCGTCCAGCTTGCCGGGGTGGTGCAGCTCGATGATCTCGACGGACTCGAAGTGCCGGGCGGCCCGCGCGGCGAACTGCATCATCAGCACCGCGCCGATACCGAAGTTCGGGGCGATGACGACGCCCACCTCGGGCTTGTCGGCCAGCCAGCCACGCACCTGCTCCAGCCGCCGCTCGGTGAAGCCGGTGGTGCCGACGACCGCGTGGATGCCCTGCTCGATGCACCACTGAAGGTTGTCCATGACGACGTCCGGCGTGGTGAAGTCGACGACCACCTGGGCGGCGGACGCGGCGTCGAGGCCGTCGCCCTGGTCGATCGCGGCGGCCAGTTCGAGATCGTCAGCGGCGTCGACGGCCTTGCAGACCTCGACGCCCATCCGACCACGGGCACCGAAAACGCCGACCCGGGTCTTCTCCTGCTCGTCAGTCACGGGGCACAACCTATCCCAATCGGGACGTGCCCTTCCGGCCGGGACAGATCCCGTACGGCCTCAGCTGGAGAAGTCGCCCTCGCCGAACGGACCGACGACGGCCAGCGACATCGGCCGGCTCAGCAACTCGGCGGCGAGGGTGTTCACGTCCTCGACGGTGACCTCGTCGACCCGGCGGAGCAGCTCGTCCACCGGCATCAGGTCGCCGTAGAGCAGCTCCCCCTTGGCCAGCCGACTCATCCGTGAACCGGTGTCCTCCAGGCCGAGCACGAACGACCCCTTGCTCATGCCCTTGCCCCGGGCCACCTCGGCCTCGGTCAACCCGTCGGCGGCCACCCGGGCCAGCTCGGCGCGGGTCAGGGCCAGCACCTCGTCCACCTTGCCCGGGGCGCAGCCGGCGTAGACGGCGAACAGGCCGCTGTCGGCGTACTGGCTGGCGTAGGAGTAGACCGAGTACGCGAGGCCGCGCTGCTCGCGGATCTCCTGGAAGAGGCGGCTGGACATGCCGCCGCCCAGGACGTTGTTGAGCACCCCGAGGGCGAAGCGCCGGTCGTCGATGCGGTCGATGCCCGGGCAGCCGAGAATGACGTGCGCCTGCTCGGTCTCCTTCGGCTCGACCACGGTCGTGGCCGGCTTGGTGCGTACCGCCGGGGTGGCCGCGCGGTGTGCGGCCGGCGCGGCCGGGTCGCTGTCCAGCGGCGTGCCGCGCACGGCCTGGCGGACCAGCTTGACCACGGCGGCGTGGTCGAGGTTGCCGGCGGCGGCGATGACGATCTGCGGGGCCGTGTAGCGCCCCCGGTAGAAGGTCTGGATCTGCCGGCGGGTCATCGGCGTGACGGTCTCCTCGGTACCGGAGATCAGCCGACCCAGCGGGTGGTCACCGTAGACGGCGCGGGCGAAGAGGTCGTGCACCTCGTCACCGGGCTCGTCGTCGTGCATGGCGATCTCCTCGAGGATCACGCCACGCTCGGTCTCCACGTCGGCCGGCTCCAGCAGGGAGTCGGCGACCAGGTCGCACATCACGTCGATCGCCAGCGGCAGGTCCTCGTCCAGCACGCGGGCGTAGTAGCAGGTGTACTCCTTCGTGGTGAAGGCGTTCGTCTCACCGCCGACCGCCTCGATCTGCGAGGAGATCTCCAGCGCGGTCCGCTTGTGGGTGCCCTTGAAGAGCAGGTGCTCCAGGAAGTGCGCGGCGCCGGCCTGCGGACGGGTCTCGTCCCGCGAGCCCACCGCCACCCAGATGCCGAACGAGACGCTGCGCATCGCCGGAATCGCCTCGGTGAGCACGCGCAGGCCGCTGGGCAGCACGGTACGTCGTATCGTGCCGCCCAGCGGGTCGTCGCTGAGCGTCCGGGTCACCGCGCGGGCGGTGCCGCCGGAGCGGCCCGCCGCGGTGTCCCGAGACGGTGCCACCCCCCGTCGATCCGGTGGAAACGGCGCACTGAAGGCCCGACTCACGTGGTGCTCCCGGTTCGACGAGGGGTGGGTGTCACAGGTGCTGGTGGTCAGCTGTGCCGGGTCCGGCGACGCGGACGCTCGCCGCCGTCGCCACCACCCTCGCCGCCGCCGTTGCCGCCCTCGCCGCCGCGCTCCGGGCCACGCCCGCCCCGGTCGCCGCCACGCTCGCGGTCACCCCGGTCACGCGGACCCCGGTCGCCCCGGTCCCGGCCGGACGGGCGGTCGCCACCCGCGGCCTCACCAGCGGCCGGCGCCTCGGCGCCCTCCGGGCGGACCTTGTCCAGGTAGATCTTGCCGCGGGCGTCGATGTCCGCGATCTCGACCTCGACCCGGTCGCCGACGTTGAGGAAGTCCTCGACGCGCTCGACCCGCTTGCCGTCGCCCACCTTGGAGATGTGCAGCAGGCCGTCGCGGCCCGGCAGCAGCGAGATGAACGCGCCGAACGCGGCGGTCTTGACCACCGTGCCGAGGAACCGCTCGCCCTGCTTCGGCAGCGTCGGGTTGGCGATGCCGTTGATCCGGTCGACGGCCGCCTGGGCCGACGGGCCGTTGGTGGCGCCGACGTAGATCGTGCCGTCGTCCTCGATGGAGATCTCGGCGCCGGTCTCGTCCTGGATCGCGTTGATGGTCTGACCCTTCGGGCCGATCACCATACCGATCTTGTCGACCGGGATCTTGACGGTGGTGACCCGCGGCGCGTAGTCGGACATCTCGGCCGGAGCCTCGATCGCCGCCTTCATGACACCGAGGATGACCTGCCGGGCCTCGTTGGCCTGCTGCAACGCGGCGGCCAGCACGTCCGACGGGATGCCGTTGAGCTTGGTGTCGAGCTGCAGCGCGGTGACGAACTCCGGGGTGCCGGCGACCTTGAAGTCCATGTCACCGAACGCGTCCTCGGCACCGAGGATGTCGGTCAGCGTCACGTACTGGGTCTTGCCGTCCACCTCGTCGGAGATGAGCCCCATCGCGATGCCGGCGACCGGCGCCTTCAGCGGGACACCCGCGGAGAGCAGGCCCAGCGTCGACGCGCAGACCGAGCCCATCGAGGTGGAGCCGTTGGAGCCGAGCGCCTCGGAGACCTGCCGGATGGCGTACGGGAACTCCTCGCGCGACGGCAGCACCGGGATCAGCGCCCGCTCGGCGAGCGCCCCGTGGCCGATCTCGCGCCGCTTCGGCGAGCCGACCCGGCCGGTCTCGCCGGTCGAGTACGGCGGGAAGTTGTAGTTGTGCATGTAGCGCTTGCGGTTCTCCGGGGACAGCGTGTCCACCATCTGCTCCATGCGGAGCATGTTCAGCGTGGTGACGCCCAGGATCTGGGTCTCGCCGCGCTCGAACAACGCCGAACCGTGCACCCGGGGCAGCACGCCGACCTCGGCGGTCAGCGCCCGGATGTCGCGCGGGCCACGCCCGTCCATGCGGACCTGCTCGCGCAGCACGCGGTTGCGCACCTCGGACTTGGTGAGCGACCGGAAGGCAGCGGACAGCTCCTTCTCCCGACCCTCGAACCGAGCGCCCAGCTCCTCGGCGACCCGAGCCTTGACCCGGTCCAGGGCCTCCTCGCGGTCGGCCTTGCCGGCGATGGTGATCGCCTCGGCGACCTCGGCGCGGGCCACGTCGGCCACCGCGTCGAACACGTCGTCCTGGTAGTCCAGGAAGACCGGGAACTCGGCGACCGGCTTGGCGGCGACCTCGGCCAGCTCGGCCTGCGCCCGGCACAGCTCGCGGATGGCCGGCTTGGCGGCCTCCAGGCCGCTGGCGACGACCTCCTCGGTCGGCGCGGTGGCGCCGCCCGCGATCAGGGTCACGGCGTTCGGGGTGGCCTCGGCCTCGACCATCATGATCGCGACGTCGCCGTCTTCGAGGGTGCGGCCGGCCACGACCATGTCGAAGGTGGCGCGAGCCAGCTCCTCCAGGGTCGGGAAGGCGACCCACTGGCCATCGATGTGCGCGACGCGGGTCGCGCCGATCGGGCCCGAGAACGGCAGACCGGAGAGCTTGGTCGACATCGAGGCGGCGTTGATCGCCACGACGTCGTACGGGTGCGCCGGGTCGAGCGCGAGGATGGTCTCGACGACCTGGACCTCGTTGCGCAGGCCCTTGACGAACGACGGGCGCAGCGGCCGGTCGATCAGGCGGCAGGTGAGGATGGCGTCCTCGCTGGGCCGGCCCTCGCGGCGGAAGAACGAGCCGGGAATGCGGCCCGCGGCGTACATCCGCTCCTCGACGTCGACGGTCAGCGGGAAGAAGTCGAACTGCTCCTTCGGCTGCTTGCCGGCGGTGGTGGCGGAGAGGACGACCGTCTCGCCCAGCTGGGCGATGACGGAACCGGCGGCCTGGCGAGCCAGTCGACCGGTGGAGAAGGTGATCTCGCGGGTGCCGAAGGACCCGTTGTCGATCACGGCGGTGCGGGATTCGGTGCCGAGTTTGGTCTCGGTCATGTGCTGTCGTGCTCCTTCGCGTCGTGGGCCCACGACGTCGGGGAGCTGCTCAGCCGGCCGGTCTTCGATCGAAGCGCCCGGGTGGCCGGCGTGCTGCCGGGTTCCCGGGGGCCACTACCGGAGACCGGTACGCTGACCGGCTCCCTCTCGGGTGGTCGCGCGGCCCGTGTTTCTTTCAGGTGGGACGCGGGTCGGGGGAGCCGCCGTACGGCCGCTCCCCCGTCACGTCACCGGCGCAGACCGAGCCGCTCGATGAGCGTCCGGTAGCGGGCGATGTCCTTCTTCTGGACGTAGTTGAGCAGCCGACGGCGACGGCCGACCAGCAGCAGCAGCCCACGGCGGCTGTGGTGGTCGTGCTTGTGCACCTTCAGGTGCTCGGTCAGCTCGGCGATCCGCTTGGTGAGGACCGCGACCTGCACCTCCGGCGAACCGGTGTCGCCCTCGGCGGTCGCGTACTCCGCGCGGATGCTGGCCTTGGCTTCCTGGTCGAGCGCCATGTTCTCCCTGTTTCAGTGGGTTGATCAAGTAGGTGTCCGTCGTCCCGACGAGACCGGGAACGGACCGGTTCCTCGCACCCGCGGCGTCGAGCAGGCACGCGAGGCCCCACGCCGGTCACCCGACGTCTCCGCAAGACTACCAGCACCCGCCGGTAACACCCGGCCAAGGGCCCGCGTGGCCCGGCGGATGATCAGCCCAGCGCGCGTCGGGTGCGCTCGACGTCCTGTTCGATCTGGGCGATGAGCGGCTCGATCGAGTCGTACCGGACCTGACCGCGCAGGTGCGTCACGAAGTCCAGCGCCAGTCGCTCGCCGTAGAGATCACCGGAGAAGTCCAGCGCGTACGCCTCGACCCGCCGCTCCCGGCCGGAGAAGGTCGGGTTGGTGCCCACCGACACCGCGGCCATCAGCGGCTCGGGCTGGCCCCGGCGGATCATGCGGGCCGCGTACACCCCGTCGGCGGGCACCGACGCGTACCGGTGGCAGAGCAGGTTCGCGGTGGGGAAGCCCAGCACCCGGCCGCGCTGGTCACCACGGACCACCACGCCCTCCACCCGGTGCGCGCGACCCAGCGCGTCCGCCGCGGTGCCCACGTCGCCCGCGTCGACGCAGGAGCGGATGTACGTGGAGGAGAAGACCGTGCCGGCCGCGGCGATCAGCGGGCTCCCCTCCACCCCGAAGCCGAAGGTCTGGCCCAGCCGCTCCAGCAGCGCCACGTCGCCGGCCGCGCGGTGCCCGAAGCGGAAGTTGTCGCCGACCACCACCAGCGCCGCGTGCAGGTGCTCGACCAGGATGTCGTGCACGAACTGCTCGGGCGTCAGCCGCGAGAACTCGGGAGTGAACGGCACCACACAGAGCACGTCCACGCCGAGGGCCTCGATCAACTCGGCCTTGCGGCCCGGCTCGGTGAGGATCGCGGGGTGTGAGCCGGGGCGGACCACCTCGGCCGGGTGCGGATCGAACGTGACCACCACTGACTGCACGCCCAGCTCCCGGGCGCGGGCCACGGCGTGCCCGATGGTCGCCTGGTGCCCCTTGTGCACGCCGTCGAAGACGCCGATGGTGACGACCGAGCGCCCCCATCCTCCGGGCGCCGCGTCGTACCCCCGCCACCGCTGCATGCCAATCCTCCCCTGCTGTCCCGCCCGTCGGCGGGTCGACTGCGCCGGCCGGGGGGCCGGCGGACCTGCGTCCCGCCGTCAGGCCGGGGCGAGCACGATCTCCGCGCGGGCCCGGCCGTCCCGCTCGCTGACGATAGCGATCAGACCTCCGGTGGGGCCGAAGACGGCGTACGGCCCGGCGATGCCGGCCGGATCCAGCGGCCCGCCGTGGCCGAGCACCTTCGCCTCGTCGGGGGTCGCGTCACGGCGGGGGAAGAACCGGTCGGCCGCCGCGTCGAGCGGCAGGTTCACCACCTCCGGGGCGCGCTCCTCGAGCTGCTCGAGGGTGGCCGCCTCGGCGAGGGCGAAGCCACCCACCGCGGTCCGCCGCAGCGCGGTGAGGTGCCCGCCGACGCCGAGGGCCAGGCCCGCGTCCCGGGCGATGGCCCGGATGTACGTGCCCGAGGAGCAGGTCACGTCGATGTCCACGTCCACCACGTCCGGCTCGCCGCGGCGGATCGCCAGCACCTCCAGCCGGGAGATGGTCACCCGACGCGCGGGCAGGTCGACGCTCTCACCGTCGCGTACCCGCTTGTACGCCCGCTGCCCGTCGATCTTGATGGCGCTGACGGCGCTCGGCACCTGGTCGACCTCGCCGCTCAGCGCGCTCAGCGCGGCGTGGACGGCCTCGTCGGTGACGTGACCGGCGGGGGTCGTGGCGATCACGTCGCCCTCGGCGTCGTCGGTGACGGTGGCCTGGCCCAGCCGGATGGTGCCGGTGTAGCTCTTGCCCGCACCGATCACGTAGGTCAGCAGCCGGGTGGCCCGGCCGACGCCGATGACGAGTACGCCGGTGGCCATCGGGTCGAGGGTGCCGCCGTGCCCCACCCGCCGGGTCTTCGCCAGTCGGCGGAACCGCGCCACCACGTCGTGCGACGTCATGCCGCCGGGCTTGTCGACGACGATCAGACCATCGGTGCTCACGTCGGCCAAGCCTGCCAGACGACCCGGACCGCGCGCTGCGTGGGCACGCCCGCCGTGACCAGAGCCTCCGCTTGCGCAGGTCCGGCCGATTCGCTGGTTCGGCCGGTTTGTCCCACGGGTCGGCCAGCGACTTCCCGAAGGTGCGAAGATCACCCGCCCGCTCCCGTAGACGAGGACCAGGACTCCGATGACCCCCGACCGCCGTCCGGCCCACGAGCACCACGCCCGGGTCGATCTGCCGCACTGGATGCGGCATCCGACACCGAAGCGGCGAAGCCCGGCACGCTACGTCGACGACCTGATCGAACGTTCGCCGGCGCTGCGGACGGCCCGCCGCGCGACTTGGCGCCGGCGCGACCGGGCTCGGTGGAGCGAGACGCATCCACACCTCGTCGCCGTGCTGTCCTTTCTCGTGGCCGGCGTCCTCGGCACCGCCCTGGTGACGGCCGCCTACTATGTGCTCGCGCTGGCCGCCAGCGGCGATTACTGACGGGAAGAACCATGACGCAGAATGCGCCGAACGAGCCCACACCCCCGGGCCCGACCGATCCGCCCTCGCCGCCGGCCGCTGTCGCGGAGGTCCACCCGGTCGCGCTACCGGAATGGATGAGCTCGGCGCAGACCGAGCACCAGCCCGCCGGCTGGGAACGGGTCCGCTTCTTCTCCGCCCGGCACAACGGCTCGCTGATGCTGGGACTTGGACTGCTGCTGGCCCTGGCGATGGTCGGCGGGGGCCTGGTGATCGTCGACCGGCTGGCCGATGGCGTCCGCGCGTCCACCTCGGCGACTCCCACCCCGAGCGGCACCCCGCCGCTGAGCAGGGTGGGCGAACCGCGGGACCTGTTCGCCGGCTCACCGGCGGCCGCCTTCGCTCCCGGTGAACAGGCCGTGCGGATGCCGGTGGCGAAGGCCACCGGGCCCTTCACCGAGGCCCAGGTAGCGGCGGCGTTGGAGACGGTGCGTAAGGCGTTGATCGAGAGCCGACTGGACACGTCCATGCTCTCGGGCGAGCCGGAACCGTTCCTCCGGCTGCTCGCCCCGGACATTCGCGAGCAGCTCAGGTCGGACTTCACCGGCAACGCCTTCCTGCGGTACGCGACCCGGATGGCGTCGCCCTCGGAGTGGGAGCCCGGTATCCGAGCCGACGGACGGGTCAGCTACCGGGCCACCACGGAGAACGGCACCCGGATGCTGGAGGTCGACACGGAGTTCGTGTGGGCGTACCCCTTCGACGTGGACCTGCGGGCGCCGGCCGGCGCCAGTGTGGTGGCGCTGCGTGACCGTGTGGTGTGGAAGGTGCCGCACCCCAAGGACGTGCCGGCTTCCGCTCGTGGCCTGTGGATCGTCTCGGCGGAGGCGGTGACCTGGAACGCGGACTGCGGCAAGCTCCGTGACGGCTGGATCCAGGAGCAGTTCTGGATGGCCGACACGCACGGGGATCGGAGACCCGCCGGCGACCCGGACACGATCTTCGATCTCGACGCGCCCCCGCCGACCACCGTCCGCTGCTGACCGGCGAGCGGGTCAGCGAACCGCCCCCACCACCGCCCAGCCGCCGGAGCGCATCCGCAGCAGCAGGCCGACCAGCCGGATCACCACGAGCAGCGCGAGCCCCGCCCAGATGCCGCCGAGTCCCAGGTTGAGCGCGTACGCCAGCCAGATCGCCGGCAGGAAGCCGCCGAGCGCCGCCACGATGGTGAGATTGCGCAGGTAACGGACGTCACCGGCGCCGATCAACACGCCGTCGAGCGCGAACACGACGCCGGCCAGCGGCAGCATGGCGACGAACCAGGGCCAGGCGACCATCGCCTGCTCCCGTACCTGAGCGTCGGAGCTGAACCAGGACGGCACGACGCCCGCGCCGGCGGCGATGACCACCGCGAAGGCGACGCCGCAGACGCCGCCGAGCAGGCCGATCCGGCGGGCCAGCGCCCGCGCGCCCGCCGCGTCGCCCGACCCGAGCGCGGCACCGATGAGGGACTGCGCGGCGATGGCGAGCGCGTCGAGCACCAGCGCAGTGAAGAACCACAGTTGCAGGGCGATCTGGTGGGCGCCGACGGCGGCGGCGCCGAAGCGGGCGGCGACCGCCGTCGCGGAGAGGAAGCTGGCCTGGAACGCCACGCCCCGGATCAGCAGGTCCCGGCTGAGCACCAACTGGTCGCGGATCAGGCGCGGCCGGGGCCGCAGCGACACCCGCTCGGCGACCAGCGCCCCGGCGAAGAGCACGCCGGAGAGGGTCTGGGCGACCGCGTTGGCGACCGCCGAGCCGGCCAGGCCCAGGCCGGCGGGGTAGACCAGCAGCGGGCAGAGCAGGGCGGAGACCAGGTTGGGGCCGAGCACGAAGTACAGCGGGCGGCGGGTGTCCTGCACGCCGCGCAGCCAGCCGTTGCCGGCTGCGGCGAGCAGCAGGCCAGGAGCGCCGAGCGCCGCGACGCGCAGCCACGCAGCGGCGGCGCCGGCCACGTCGCCACCACCTCCGGCGAGAGTACGCGCCAGAGCGCCCCCGCCGATCTGCATGCCGATCGCGACCAGCAGTCCGACACCCAGCGCCAGCCAGGACGACTGCACTCCCTCGGCCACCGCCGCCGTCCGGTCGCCGGCGCCGAAGCGACGGGCCGAACGCCCCGTGGTGCCGTACGCGACGACCGTTCCGAGCCAGGCGGTGAGCGTCATCACCGTGCCGCCGACGGCGAGCGCGGCGAGCGGTACGCGACCGAGGTGTCCGACGACGGCCGTGTCGACGAGCACGTAGAGCGGCTCGGCGGCGAGCACCACGAGCGCCGGCAGGGCGAGGCTCGCGATCCGACGTGGCGAGGCGGATCGGTCGACAGTGGCGGTCTGGCTCATCGCCGACGATCCTGACACGAGCCCGGTAAGGATCGCAAGCGCGTCAGAGGCTTACCGCCGCGGTGCGCCTGGAGCGGCGCCCACCCTCGTCGATCTTGCACTTTGTGCTTGCGAAGTGCGCCTTTGGACCAGCTTTGTCACCACAGCAGTGCAAGATCGGCAGACCGGGGGGTGTTGCGTGCCCTGGCCTGCGCGGGTCGGGGTTACTGGCGGGTGTCCATCGACGTCTGCAGCGCGCGGCGGGCCTGCTCGCGAGCGTCGTCGGTGGTCTCGGGCTTGGGCTTGTTCGGCATGGTGGCGCTCCTTCCAGGGTGCGAGCCACCGGCACGCGGCAGCCCTCACGGGCGGTCGTGCTGAGCGCCCCACGGCGGTCCGGGGTTACCGGAGCAGCCGACTGGGCAGCGAGCCCGGGTCGGTCCGACCCTGGAGGGAGGCGGCGCGAGGTGTGGCACCACCACCCACGACCTGCACCACACCGTGGCGCCGGCCACTTCCCAAGTTATCGTTCAGGTCCATATGCTGCCCACGGTTCCCGCCATTTGGACCATCGGCAACCCGCCTCACCGGGCCAGGAAGTGCCAGCCCAACCACCACCAGAAGCCGAACAGACCGATCCTGCCCACCGGCACCGAGCCGACCTCGTAGCGCATCACATACGCGCACACATCGCTCATCGTGGGGATCCGGGAGCCCTCCCGGCGGGCCAGCACCTCGATGACGGCGAAGAGGACGAGCGCGGCCAGGAAACCGCCGATCGCGAGGGCCCGCATCATCGCCGCACCAATCCCCAGAACGCGGCCAACCAGGCGAACCACGCCACCGACCGGGTCAGATGATCTTCCAACAGGGGGTCGGCGAGCCGGGAGAAGGTGGGAAAGTCGTCGCCCACCGCGAGTACGAAGGTGACGCCCTCGAAGACCCCGAAGATCACGACCGGCAGGGCCCACCACGCCGCCCCCGCGCCCAGCCGGGGCGGTGCCGGACGCCGAGGCACCCGATTGCTCAGACCGAGCCAGATCAACACCCCGCCGGTGCCGAGCGTGTAGAGATTCGCCTCCGTGGAGAAGGACGCGAACCGGCCCCCGACGAGGGACAGGCAGAGGAGAACCGGAACGGAGACGGCGGGCCGGTCCCAGGCTCGGGGGGCCTCCACGGTGAGGTCGTGCGGCTGCTCCATCCCGCAATTCTTCCCGGTCTCACCCAGCGCGGGAAGGCCAACACCCCCCGGAGCTGACCCTGAACTTGCGTGCCCACCACACAGCGCCACCGCAGCGGGCGGGCCGCCGGGGGTCAGCCGACGCCTTAGATCAGCGCCGCGACCAACTCGCCGCGGATCGCCTCGACGACCTGCTCGGCGCTCCCCCGGCCGGTGAACCCGGCCGCGAACCGGTGGCCGCCCCCGCCCATCGCGACCGCCACGCGGCTGACGTCCACCGCGCCCTTGCTGCGCATCGACACCGCCCACTCGTCGGGCGCGGTCTGCTTCAGGACGCAGCTCACGTCCGCCTCGGCGGTGCACCGCACCGAATCGATGAGCGCCTCCAGCACGTACGGCGGCTGGTCGTGACGGGCCAGGTCGTCGAGGGTGGCGGTAGTCCACACCAGGCCCCGGCCGTCGGCGGCGGCCGGCTCCAGACAGGCACGGCCGAGCACCTCGCCGAAGAGCCGAACCGCTCCGAAGGGCCGGGTGTCGAAGACGCGCCGGGAGATGTCACCGGGCGAGATGCCGGTGGCGAGCAACCGGGCGGCCATCTGGTGTACGGCCGGAGTGGTCGCCTCGAAGCGGAACGAGCCGGTGTCCGTGGTCAGCGCCACGTACAGGCACTCGGCGATGGCCCGGTCCGTCGTCACGCCCAGCCGCGCCAGGAGCCGATCGGCGACCACCGACGTGGCGGCGGCACCCGGGTCGATCAGGTTGACCGTGCCGAAGCCGGGATTCGAGGCGTGGTGGTCGAGCACCAGCGCCGCACCGGCCGTCGACAGCCGGTCGGCCAGCGCACCGAGGCGCGACTCGCTTGCCGCGTCGAAGCAGATCACCAGGTCCGGCGCGGGGTCGGCGTCGCCCGCCGGGACCAGAAGCTCCAACCCGGGCAGACCCCGCAACGGCTCGGGCACCTCCGGCGGCCCGGGAAAGGTCGCCTGCAAACGCTGTACGCCGAACTGACGCAGGCCCAGACCGAAGCCGAGCATGCTGCCCAACGCGTCGCCGTCCGGGTTGACGTGGCAGATCAGCAGCACGCGGCCGGTCGACGGGAGAGCACGGATCAGCGCCTCGGCCGCCGCCCAGTCCGCCTCGGACGGGCCGACGTCGACCGTCGCGGCGAGTTGGGCACCGGCGGCGCCCGTCACCGCGCCGCCCCACCCCGGGGAGTCTCCGTGACGTCGGCGGCCGCGTCGGCCTCCTCGCCCGTCTCGTCGTCCTCGTCCTCGTCCTCGACGCGGTACGGCTGCGCGTCGCCCGCGTACTCGGCGCGCGCGGCGAGCCGCTGCACCTCCGCGTCGGCGTTGCGGGCGGCGGCGAGCAGGTCGTCGATGTGCTTGACCTGGTCCTGCACGTCGTCGAGAACGAACGTCAACGTGGGCGAGTGCCGCAGCCCGAGCGCCTTACCGACCGTGCTGCGCAGCAACCCCTTGGCGCTCTCCAGAGCCGCCGCGGTGTCCGCCTGGGCCACCGCGTCACCCAGCACCGTGTAGAAGACCGTCGCGTCGCGCAGGTCGGCGGTGATCCGGGCGTCGGTGATGGTGATCATGCCCAGGCGCGGATCCTTGATCTGGCTCCGCACCACCGAAGCGACCAGCTCACGCACTCGTTCCGCGTGCCGGCGTACCTTGGCCGGATCAGACATCTCGCCACCTCCACGGCGTCCCGCTCCCGGCCGGCCCGGCGGCCCTGGAGGCCGCCGGCCGACCGGCCAACATCTCGAACACTACCTTCGCGGCGGCGCCGGTCGCCGGGCACCGCCGGGCCCGTGGGTCAGTCGTCGTCCACGCCGTACAACCGGCGTCGAACCGACAACAGTTCGACCTCGGGACGGGCGGCCACCAGGCGCTCGCAGGAGTCGAGCACCTCGCGGACGTGCGCCGCCTCGGCGGCGACCACGGCCACCCCTATCTCCGCCCGACCGTGCAGGTCGAGCGCACCCACCTCGGCGGCCGACACCTCGAAGCGGCGCAGGGCCGCCACGATCGGCCGTACATATGATCTCTTGGCTTTGAGCGACCGGGAGTCGCCCGGCAGCAGCAGGTCGAAGACCGCGGTTCCGGTGAACATCGCCCCGGACGATACCGCCACCCCACCCCGCATGATCAAGGGGTTTACGCCGGTCGGCGTAAACCCCTTGATCAGCGTGTCACTGCCGGATCAGGCGCGAACCTTCTCCCGCATCTCGAAGGTCTCGATGACGTCGCCGACCTGGACGTTGTTGTAACCACCCAGGGTCAGACCGCACTCGAAGCCCTCGCGGACCTCGGTCGCGTCGTCCTTGAACCGCTTGAGCGAGGTGATCGTGAGGTTGTCCGCCACGACCGTCCCGTCCCGAAGCAGCCGAGCCTTCGCGTTGCGTCGGATGATGCCCGACCGGACGATGCAACCGGAGATGTTGCCGATCTTGGACGAGCGGAACACGTCGCGGATCTCCGCGGTGCCCAGCTCGGCCTCCTCGTACTCCGGCTTGAGCAGGCCCTTGAGCGCTGCCTCGATCTCCTCGATGGCCTGGTAGATGACCGTGTAGTACCGGATCTCCACGCCCTCGCGGTCGGCCATCTCGCGGACCTTGTTCGAGGCCCGCACGTTGAAGCCGATGATCGTGACCGGCTCGGACGACGCGCTGGCGAGCATGACGTTGCTCTCCGTGATCGCGCCGACGCCCCGGTCGAGGACCTTGAGCTGGACCTCCTCGGGGATGTCGAGGTTGAACAGCGCGTCCTCGAGGGCCTCCACCGAACCGGAGACATCGCCCTTGAGGATGAGGTTGAGCGAGGTCTTCTCGCCCTCCTTGAGCTGCTCCATGAGCGTCTCAAGGGTGGCCCGGCCACGGGAGTTGGCGAAGGACGCCGCCCGCCGCCGTGCCTGGCGCTGCTCGGCGATCTGCCGCACCGTACGGTCGTCCGCCGCGGCGAGGAACGTGTCACCCGCACCGGGCGGCGCGGTCAGACCCAGAACCATGACCGGACGCGCCGGACCAGCCTCGGAGAGCTGGTTGCCGTTCTCGTCGAGCATGGCCCGGACCCGGCCGTGCGCCCCACCGGCGACGATCGAGTCGCCCGCCCGCAGGGTGCCCTTCTGCACCAGCACCGTCGCCACCGCACCGCGGCCCTTGTCCAGGTGCGCCTCGATGGCCACACCCTGCGCCGGCCCGTCGATCGGAGCGGTCAGCTCCAGCGACGCGTCGGCGGTGAGCAGGACGGCCTCGAGCAGCTCCTCGATGCCGATGCCCGGCTTGGCGGCCACGTTGACGAACATGGTGTCGCCGCCGTACTCCTCGGCGACCAGGCCGTACTCGGTCAGCTGCTGGCGGACCTTGTCCGGGTTGGCGTCCGGCTTGTCGACCTTGTTGACCGCGACCACGATCGGCACGTCGGCCGCCTTGGCGTGGTTCAACGCCTCGATGGTCTGCGGCATCACGCCGTCGTCGGCCGCGACGACCAGGATCACGATGTCCGTGACCTGGGCACCACGGGCACGCATGGCGGTGAACGCCTCGTGACCCGGGGTGTCGATGAACGTGACCGCCCGGTCCTCGCCCTCGTGCGGGACGTGGACCTGGTACGCACCGATGTGCTGGGTGATGCCACCCGCCTCACCGGCCACCACGTTCGCCTTACGGATGGCGTCGAGCAGCTTGGTCTTACCGTGGTCGACGTGACCCATGACGGTCACCACCGGCGCACGGCTGACCAGACGCTCCTCGGCCACCTCCGCGTCGAGGTCGATGTTGAACTGCGCGAGCAGCTCGCGGTCCTCGTCCTCCGGGCTGACGATCTGGATGTCGAAGCCCAGGTGCTCACCCAGCAGGTGCAGGGTGTCGTCAGAACAGGACTGGGTCGCGGTGACCATCTCGCCCAGGTTGAACATCTCCTGGACCAGCGAACCCGGGTTGGCGTTGATCTTGTCGGCGAAGTCCGACAGCGAGGCGCCACGGGAGAGCCGGACGACCTGACCCTGACCCCGGGGAGCACCCGAGCTCATGGTCGGAGCCGACAGGTTGTCGAACTCCTGTCTGCGCTGCTTCTTGGACTTGCGACCGCGCGTCGGCCGACCACCCGGACGCCCGAAGGCACCCGCGGCGCCGCCGCCACGGCCACGACCGCCCGCACCCGGACGACCGCCGCCACCGGCCGGACCACCCGGACGGAAACCGCCACCGGGAGCACCGCCACCGCCGCCGGGACCGCCACGGTAGCCACCGCCACCGCCGGCACCCGCGCCGCCACCGGGGCCGCCGCGGTAACCACCGCCGCCACCGCCACCGCCGGGACCGCCACGGAACCCGCCGCCACCGCCACCGGGACGACCCGCGCCGCCACCGGGGCGACCCGCGCCACCGGGGCCGGGACGACCGGCGGCCGGACGCTGACTCGGCATGGACGCCGGGCTGGGCCGCGGCGGCATGGAGTTCGGGCTCGGCCGCGGCGGCATACCCGCCGGGCTGTTCGGCCGGGGGCCACCCGCGCCGGCGGCCGGGGGCCGCTGCTGCTGGCCACCCTGGATGCCGAACGGGTTGTTGCCGGCGCCGCGCGCCGGCGGACGACCGCCGGGGCGGGCACCCGGACCCGGAGCCGGCGTGCTCGGACGAGCTGCCGGTGAACCGGGACGGGGCGGCATCGCCGCGGGACCCGGCCGAGGACCGGGCCGGTTGCCGTCGGCCGGAGGCTCCCGGCGGACGGGGTTGTCACGCTGCTGCTGGCGGGCTGCCTGCGCGGCCTTGACCGCGGCCTCCTGCTCAGCCTTCAGCGCGGCGGCGCGCGCCTCGGCGGCCGCCACCTCGATGTCGTGGGCACTCGCCGGCTTGGCGACCGGGGCCGCCGTCTGCGGCGCACCGGGCACCGGACCCTTGGGCTTCGGACCGGGCACCGGCGCGGCCGGCCGCCGAGGCGGCATCGGCTTGGCCGAGACCCGGGGCGCGCCCGGGGTCGGTGACGGCGTCGGGGTCGGCGTCGAAGCCGGCGTCGGCGCGGGCGCCGACGGGGCGGCCGGCGCCGAAGCACCGGCGGACGCGACGAATGCGTTCCTCAGCCGTCGGGCGACGGGCGCCTCGACCGTGCTGGACGCGGACTTGACGAACTCGCCCATCTCCTTGAGCTTGGCGAGAACGGTCTTACTCTCGACCCCGAGCTCTTTTGCAAGCTCGTGTACGC
This sequence comes from Micromonospora sp. NPDC051543, assembly GCF_044454415.1. Lineage (NCBI taxonomy): Bacteria > Bacillati > Actinomycetota > Actinomycetes > Micromonosporales > Micromonosporaceae > Micromonospora > Micromonospora sp. NPDC051543. Next base: position 58,582 of record NZ_JBITDT010000013.1, on the reverse strand, counting down.
GGGCCTTGCCTGCCACTGCACTCCTCACTCCGAGGTCGTGCGGGCAGCACCCGCAGCGACCTCACTCGTGCACTTGAAGCCTGGTCATTTCAGGGACTTCATCGTGTGCTCATGTCGGTCGTCCTACCCTGCTAGCGACCCTCGCCCGGTCGGGCTGACCGGACGTAGTGGTTGGCGCATCGACGTGCTCTGCCAGCACACCGTGGTCGAGGACCTCGGTGATCCGCAGCGCTCGCCCGAAGGCGCGGCGCCGCACCGCCAGCGCGAAGCAGGCCGGATCCGGGTGCATGTTCGCTCCCCGACCCGGCAGCCTGCGGCGCGGATCAGGCCGGAGGCTGTGACCAGCCTCGTCCCTGATCGCGACGATCCGCAGCAATTCGCTGGCCGGCGCACGTTTCCGGCAGCCCACACAGGTGCGCTCCGGCTGCGCGCGTCGTACCACTGGAAGAAGTCTACCCCTAGCTGCCCGAGATCGCGCCGCCCGGCTCCGGCACCTGATCCGCCGCCCCCCGCGCCGCCGGAGCGATCTGCTCCGCGTCGGACCGAATGTCGATCCGCCAACCGGTCAACCGGGCAGCAAGGCGGGCATTCTGCCCCTCGCGGCCAATGGCGAGCGAAAGCTGGAAGTCGGGGACGGTCACCCGGGCGGCCCGGCCAGCCAGGTCCACGACCTCGACCCGCAGCGCCTTGGCCGGCGACAACGCGTTTCCGACGAAGGTGGCCGGGTCATCCGACCAGTCGATGATGTCGATCTTTTCGCCGTGCAGCTCGCTCATCACGGCGCGCACCCGCTGGCCCATCGGACCGATGCAGGCGCCCTTGGCGTTGACGCCGGGGGTCGTGGAGCGGACCGCGATCTTCGTACGGTGACCTGCCTCACGCGCGATCGCGCCGATCTCGACGGTGCCATCGGCGATCTCCGGCACCTCCAGCGCGAACAGCTTCTTGACCAGCGCCGGGTGGGAGCGGGACAGGGTGATCTGCGGCCCGCGCATGCCCTTGGCCACGTGCACCACCACGCACCGGACGCGCTCGCCGTGCGCGTACCGCTCGCCGGGCACCTGCTCGGACTGCGGCAGGACACCCTCCAACTTGCCCAGGTCGACGCTGACGATGCCCTTCTCGGTACGCGTCTCGTGCGCCTGCACCACGCCGGTGACCAGGTCACCCTCGCGGCCCACGTACTCGCCGAAGTGCACCTCGTCGGTGGCCTCCCGCAGGCGCTGAAGGATCACCTGTTTGGCGGTCATGGCGGCGATCCGGCCGAAGTCGTGCGGGGTGTCGTCCCACTCCCGCACCAGCGAGCCGTCGTCGTCCATCTCCTGCGCGTACACCAGGGCCGCGCCGGACTTACGGTCGATCTCCACCCGGGCGTGCGGCTCGGCGCCGTCGGTGTGCCGGTAGGCGGTCAGCAACGCGGTCTCGATCGCCGCGAGGATCGTGTCGAACGGGATCTCCCGCTCGCGCTCGAGTGCGCGCAGCGCCGCGAGGTCGATGTTCACCTCTCCTCGTCCTCCACATCATCATCGTCGTCGATGTCGTCTGCATCGTCGTACTCGTCGGTCTCGTCCACGTCGTCGAACTCGTCCGGCTCACCCAGCTCGGCGAGGCGCGTGAACTCGACCTGAACCCGGCCCGGGCCCAGCTGGGCGTACGCCCACCGGGCCTCGCCGCCGTCGGTCTCCAGCCGTACGCCCTCGTCGTCGGCCCCGAGCACCCGGCCGGTCACCTGGCGGTCCCCCGAGGGCTGCTCGCCGCGTTGGCCGGGCAGCGCCGCGGCGCCCCGGACGGTGACCTTGACCAGTCGGCCCACGTTGCGTCGCCAGTGCCGGGGCAGGGTGAGCGGCCGGTCCACGCCGGGCGAGCTGACCTCGAGCTGGTACTCCCCGGCGACGATGTCGCCGTCGGCCTCCTCGGCCGCGTCCAGCGCCTTGGAGACCGCGCGGGAGACGTCCGCGACGGCGTCCAGGTCGATCCCGCCGTCCGCGTCCACGATCACCCGCACCACGTGCCGGCGTCCGGCTCGGGACACCGACAGGTCCTCCAGGTCGTAGCCCACGCCGTTGACCACCGGCTCGATCACGGTCCGCAACCGGGTGCGTCGGGCCGCGAGATCACCGCCGCCACGTGGAGCGCGGGGGCCCGCGCCGTCGCGGGGTCGACCCGTCGACCTGGTGGCACGGCCACGCTGCGTCATGTACGCACCCTTTCCCTGGTCGATCGGGACGTCGTCCCGCCATGCCGGCACGCCACCGGAGCGGACGCGCCGGTGGCTGCGCAGAGCGTAACGCGCCTGCCGGGCGGCGGGCCGGGCGGCGCACCGACGCCGGTGACGCCCGGACCCGACCTGATGGTGTTGACTTGCCCGGTGGGGATCGGCAGAACGACTCAGCGCGACCAAGTATTCGGACAATCTCGGCGAAAGCTTCTACGAGCCGGCGCTCTCCTGGCGCTCGGCGGCGCGGTGGCGCCGCTGACAGGCTGTGATCTTTTCGACCGTGACGACGAACCGACGCCACCGCCGGACCCACTGCGGTCGATGGTGGACGAGTCACTGAGCCTCGCCACGGCGTACCGGGCGAGCGCCGCCGCCCACCCGGACCTGGCCGACCGCCTCAATCCCATCGCCGAGACGCACACCGCGCACGCCACCGAACTCGCCCGGGTCGTCGGCATCACCCTGCCGTCCGCACCCGCCGTCGACCCGAGCGCCACCGCGGCCACCGAGCCCGCGGGCGCGCTCGCCGACCTTCGCGCGCGGGAGAAGGCCGCCCAGCAGTCCGCCACCGCCGCCTGCGCCGCCGCGCCCGCCGCACGGGCCGCGCTGCTCGGATCGATCGCCGCGGCGCGGGCCACCCACCAGGAGGCACTGAAGTGAAGCTGCCCACCGCCGAGGAGGCCCTCGCCGCCGCGCTCACCGCCGAGTACGCGGCCATCTACGCGTACGGGCGGATCGGGGTCCGACTCACCGGCGCGGTTCGCGACGCCGCGCACCAGGCGGAGGCCGCGCACCGACGCCGACGCGACGCGGTGGTGGTGCAGTTGAGCGCCGCGGGGGGCACCGTTCCACCGGGCCGGGCCGGCTACGCGCTGCCGTTCCCGGTCACCAATCGGGCGAGCGCCCTCCGGCTGGCCATCGAGGTGGAGGAGCGCACCGCGGCGCACTGGCGTGCCGCGTTGGCGTCCACCACCGGCGCCGACCGGGACCAGGCGTTGGCCGCCCTCGTCGAGTACGCCGTACGGGCCACCAAGTGGCGCAAGGCCGCCGGGGTGGCCCCGCCGACTGTCGCATTTCCCGGCCGCCCGAGCTGAACCGATCCGCCCCGGTTGCGGAGCCCATACCAGGTATGCATACTCCGTTGCCATGTCCATCCGTCACGGGCTGCTCGCCCTCCTCGAACGCGGCCAGATGTACGGCTACCAGCTGCGCGCCGCTTTCGAGGAGTCGACCGGCTCGACCTGGCCGCTGAACATCGGGCAGGTCTACACCACGCTGGCCCGGCTGGAACGGGACGGTCTGGTGCGCCCGCTGCCGGAGAGCGAGGCCGGGCAGCGCCCGTACGAGATCACCGACGCCGGCCGGGCGGACCTCACCCTGTGGTTCGCCACGCCGATCAGCCGCACCGACCGGCCGCGCGACGAGCTGGCGATCAAACTGGCCCTGGCGCTCACCACGCCCGGCGTGGACGTCCGCTCGGTGGTGCAGGCCCAGCGCAGCGCGACGATGCGGGCGTTGCAGGAGTTGACCAGGTTGAAGTACGGCAACGACCGGCCGGAGGACCTGCCGTGGCGGCTGGTCCTGGACTCGATGGTGTTCCAGGCCGAGGCCGAGGTGCGCTGGCTGGACCACTGCGAGAGCAGTCTGGTGCGGCATTCACCGGGCAGCCCTCCCCGACCGGGCGCCGGCGACGCGTCCGACGCCGCACGGTGGGCCGACGAGGAGGCGCGACGGTGAGCGGATCGGACGACGCCGTGCTTGACCTGCGCGCCGTCCACCGCACCCACGGGGTCGGCCCGGCGGCGGTGCACGCGCTGCGCGGTGTCAGCCTCGTCGTCCGGCCGGGCGAGCTGGTCGCCGTGATGGGGCCGTCCGGTTCCGGGAAGTCGACGTTGCTGGCCCTCGCCGGCGGCCTCGACCGCCCGACCCGGGGCGACGTCCGGGTGGAGGGGCAGCCGCTCGGCGCGCTGGACCGCCGCGGGCTGGCGCAGCTACGCCGACGGCGCATCGGTTACATCTTCCAGCACCTCAACCTGCTGGGCAGCCTGAGCGCGCTGGAGAACGTCGCGCTCCCGCTGGAACTCGACGGCGTCGGCGGCCGGCGGGCCCGGGCAGCCGCCCTGGCCGCGCTGACCGAGGTGGGCCTGCCGGCGCTGGGTGACCGCTTCCCCGATCAACTCTCCGGTGGCCAGCAGCAGCGGGTCGCCATCGCCCGCGCGCTGGTCGGCGAGCGACGGCTGGTGCTCGCCGACGAACCCACCGGGGCGCTCGACTCGCAGACCGGTGAGGCGGTGCTGCACCTGTTGCGCCGCCGGGTCGACGCGGGCGCCGCCGGCATCCTGGTCACCCATGAGGCGCGGCACGCCGGCTGGGCCGACCGGGTGGTGTTCCTGCGCGACGGCGTGCTGGTCGACACGACCGCGCCGCTGGGCAGCGTCGAGCAGCTCCTCTCCGGTAGCGACCGTTGACCCTGCGCCGGACGCCGGTGACAGGCCGCAGCGTCGACGCTCCGGTCGGGCCACCGACACCGCTCGAACCCGGGCGGCGGCGACGGTTCGCCGAACTGACCGGCTCGTGGCGGGCGGCGCTGCGGATCGCCCGCCGGGAGTCACGACGGGCGCGACGGCGTACCGCCCTGGTGCTGGCGATGATCGCGCTTCCGGTGCTGGTGCTGGCCTTCCTGGCGGCGAGCTACGACATGGCCGAGCTGACACCGCGGGAACAGCTCGACCGCCGGCTCGGCGTCGCCGACGCGGAGCTGCGGTGGTTCGCCGACGCCCCGGTCGTCCAGGACGAGTGGGGCGACACCTGGTACCCCCGTGACGACGGCCAGTCGGCGATGAGCCGTCCGACCACGGCCGACGAGGTGACCGCTTTGCTCGGCCCCGGCAGCCGGGTCACCGAGATACGTGCCGGCAGCCCGGTGACGGTGCGGGGCCCGCGCGGTGACGAGACCCTCCAGGCCTGGATCCTCGACCTCAGCGACCCGCTGGCCCGCGGTCTGGTGCGGTTCCGCTCGGGGCGGGCGCCGCAGCAACCCGGAGAGGTCGCGCTGAGTCCGACGGCGCTGCGCCGGCTCGACGGACGCCTCGGCGAGGCGGTGCCCACCGCCGACCGGACCCGGACGTACACGGTGGTCGGTGTGGTCGAGTTCCCCGACGACCTCGGCCCGGTGATCGCGCTGCACCCGGCGGCCGTCGGCCGGGCCGACGGGCAGCCGGACAGTCGGTGGCTGATCGACGTGCCCGGCACCGTCGACGCGGCGATGGTCGCCCGGCTCAACGAACGCGGAGTCGTGGTGGCGCGTCGCCACGTGCCGGCTTCGACGACGTCTTCCCGGAGCTTGATCGGGTACGTCGGGCCCGCCGACGCCAGCGACCTGAGCACGATGGTGCTGATCGTCGGGCTGGGGTTGCTGGAGGTGGTGCTGCTGGTCGGGCCGGCGTTCGCGGTCGGGGTTCGCCGTCGACGCCGAGACCTGGCACTGGTCGCGGTGGCCGGCGGTGACGCGGCCCACCTCCGCCGGGTCGTGCTCGCCGACGGGGTGGTGCTGGGGGTGCTGGGCGCCGCGGCCGGGCTGCTGCTCGGTGTCGGCGCGGCGTTCGCCGGACGTCCGCTCATGGAGCAGTACGTGTTCGGCGCCCGCTTCGGCGCGTACCGCTGCTGGCCGCTGGCCCTGGTCGTGCTCGGCGGGGTCGCGGTGCTGGCCGGAGTGCTCGCGGCGTTGGCGCCGGCCTGGACGGCGGCCCGGCAGGACGTCATGGCCGGGCTCGCCGGTCGACGGACCCCTCCCCCGCCCCGGGCCCGGGCGCTCGTCAGCGGACTGGCGCTGGTCGTCGGCGGAGCGGCGCTCGCGGCGTTCGGGGCCAGTCGGACGTCCCCGGCGGTCATCCTGGCCGGTCTGATCCTCGGGGAGCTGGGCCTGGTCTGTTGCACACCCACCCTGATCGGCGGGCTCGCCCGGCTCGGTCGGGTGCTGCCGCCGGCGCCGCGGATCGCGCTGCGCGACGCGAGCCGTAACCGGGCCGCCGCGGCGCCGGCCATCTGCGCCGTGATGGCGGCGGTGGCCGGCAGCGTCGCGCTCGGCGGCTACCTGGCCAGCGACGCGGTCCGCGACGCCCGCACCTATCAGCCGCTGCTGCCCACCGGTCACGTCCTGGTCAACCGCGATGACCCCGCGCTGCGGCCGGAACCGTCGTTGGAGCAGGTCAGCGCCGCCGCCCGGCAACACTTCGGCGCCAGCGCCGTCGCCCTGGTGCAGGGCACGGCCTGCCCGTCGGTGGGCGGCCCGGCCAGCTACTGCTACGTCGTACCGGAACTCCTGCCGGATCACGCCTGCCCCTTCCAGCCCGGGGACAACCTGTCCGCGACCCAACGTCGGCAGGCGCTGGCCGACCCGCGCTGCCGGGACCGCTCGGCGGACTACTTCGGGAGCTACGTGCAGACGCTCGTGGACGACGGAAGCGCGCTGCCGCTCCTCACCGGCGCCGACCCGGCGGCGACCACCGCCGCGATCGCCGTGCTGCACGCCGGGGGCGTGGTGGTGACCGATCCGCAATACCTGCACGACGGCCTGGTGACCGTGCAGGTGAACGAGGTACGGGCCGGCCGGGACGAGGTGACCACCACGCGCTGGGACCTGCCCGGGTACGCCCTGACGCCGACGAGAGGCCAGCCTCGCCTCCTGCTGTCCCCGACAGCAGCCCGGCAGCTCGCCCTGAAGCCGGTTTCGAACGGTTGGGTGATCAACACGTCGACGCCGCCCAGCCAACGCCGCCAGGACCGGTTCACCGCCGACCTGCGGGGCTTCGGAACGTTCTCCCTCCAGGTGGAGCAGGGTGCCGCCCCTCGTGACGACTCGCCGCTGCTGCTGCTGCTCGCCGCCGCGGCCGGAGTGATCACGATGGGCGCGGCCGGGATCGCCACGGCGCTCGCCGCCGCCGAGGGCCGCGCCGAACTGTCCACGCTCGCGGCGGTCGGCGCGGCCCCCGCCGTACGCCGACTGCTGGCGATCTGTCAGGCCGGGGTGATCGCGGTTCTCGGTTCGGTGCTCGGCATCGTGGCCGGTCTCGGCACGGCGGCGATCGTGCTGTTCTCGGCCAACCGGGAGTACGCGACGGCCTGGCCGGCGCTGGAGCCGTACCCCTACCTGGTGCCGTGGCCGGCGCTGGGCGTCCTGGTGCTGGTGCCGGTGGTGGCGATGTTCGGCGCGGGCCTGTTCACCCGGGCCCGGTTGCCGATCGAACGTCGCCTGGACTGAGTCCTCGACCGCACGATCGGAAGCGGACCGTCCGGGGGTGCCGTCGGTGCGGGGCAACCGGCAGACTGATCCGCGTGTCAGCGCTCACCACCCTCACCCGCCGACTCGGCCACCACCGCTGGTTCGGGACCGCCGCCCGCTTGCTCGTACCCGCCGACCGGATCGTCGGCCGGCTCACCCGCGGACGGGTGGTCGCGCTCGGCCTGCTGCCGTCCCTGGTGATCACCACGACCGGCCGCCGGTCCGGCAAACCGCGCAGCAACCCCCTGCTCTACGTGCCGGACGGCGACGCGTACGTGGTGATCGGTTCCAACTGGGGTCAGACCCACCAGCCCGGTTGGGCGATGAACCTGCTCGCCGACCCGGCCGCCGAGGTGGACGTGAAGGGCCGCCGGCTCCCGGTGCGGGCCGAGCCGGCGTCCGGGGCCGAGCGGGACCGTCTGTGGGACCTGCTCGTTGCCCAGTGGCCGGCGTACCGCACGTACGTCGAGCGGGCCGGGGGCCGTGAGATCCGCATCTTCCGGCTGGTGCCGACCGGGCGCGGCGGGCCGGCCAGCCCGCCGTCGGCTGGCTAGGCTGACGCCAGTCGCCCCAGGGGGAGGTTGTGGACCCGTGAGCGCGAGGAGTGAGCCGGTCCTGCGAGCCCCGCAGTCGCGAACAGTGCCAGATCCGTGAGCGCGCTAGGTGACGACCGGCGGTGGTCGGTGGCGGAGCGGGTGGCCGAGGCGGTCCAGCGACGTTTCCCGGCCGACGTGCTGGCGATCGCGGTCCACGGCCCCCTGGCGCACGGCGACGACGACGGTGGCGGCAACGGCGAGGTGGGGATGCTGGTGGTCACCTACCGGCCGGGAGGCGGGCCGCCGCCGGCGACCCGGCGGGTAGACGGCGTGCTGGTCGACCTGACCGTGGCCGCCGCCGACGACTACCTCGGTCAGGCCCGGATGCTGTCTCCGTTGTGGCCGCTGACGGCCGACCGGTACGTCACCACCCGGTCGCTGTTCGACCCGACGAGCTGGCTGCGGACGTTGCGCGACGAGCACCTCGGCCGACTCGCCCGGGCCCGGCCGGCGGAGTTCAGCACGGCGGCACGGCAGGCCTGGTACCGGGGCAGCGCCGCGCACGCGCGGGCGGCCCGACTGGCCGAGTGGTACGAGACCGACCAGGCGCTGCTGATGCTCGGTGAGGCGCGGTTGGCCGCGGCGACCGTGACCGGCCTGCTGGGTCGCACCTACTACCGCGATCCGGGTGACGCGGTGCGGCGTACGGGTCTGGCCGGCGCGGACATGACCGAGGTCGGTGCGGTACTGACCCGGCAGGCCGAGGAGCTGGCGGCGCGCGGCCGCCCGGTCGACGGCACGATCGACGATCTGCTCGGCGGTTGACCGGGCGTCACAGCCCGCCCTGCACCCCGATCAGCGAACCGACCAGGTAGGTGGCCCCGGCCGCCGCGGCGCCCAGTACGAGTTGACGCAGGCCGCTGGTCCACCAGGGTCGGTGGGTGAACCGGGCCACCACCGCGCCGGCGGCGAACAGCCCGAGCCCGCCGACGGCGAGCGCCAGCCAGAGCTCGGTGGCACCGAGCAGGTACGGCAGCAGGGGGATCAGCGCCCCCAGCGAGAAGAACACGAACGAGGAGATCGCCGCCGCCCACGGGCTCGGCTGGTCGTCGGGGTCGACGCCCAACTCCTCGCGGACGTGCACCCGCAGCGCCTCCTCCGGGTCGCGCCGTACCGCCTCGGCGACCTGCATGGCGAGGTCGCGGGGCAGGCCCCGGGCCACCCAGGCGTCGGCCAGCTCGCGCGCCTCGGCCTCGGGGTGCCGTTCCAGCTCGCGCCGCTCCTTGGCGACCTCGGCGGCGACCTGCTCGTTGGCCGAGCGCACGCTGGTGTACTCGCCGAGCCCCATCGAGATCGCGCCCGCCACCAGGCCGGCGGTGCCGGTCAGCACGATGCTGTGCGGCGAGACGCCACCGCCGCCGACGCCGGCGATGAGGGCGATGTTGGTCACCAGGCCGTCCATCGCGCCGAAGACCGCCGGGCGCAGCCAGCCACCGGAGACGTCCGCGTGGTGTGCCTCACGCAGGGCGGCGGGGGTCTCCGTCACGGCGCATGCCCTTCGTTCGCGACTGCGGGACTCCGCTTCGCTGCGTTCCTCGCGCTCACGGGAGCGTCAGGATCTCGTGGCCGTCGTCGGTGACGACGATTGTGTGCTCGAACTGCGCGGTCCACCTGCGGTCCTTGGTGACCACGGTCCACCCGTCGTCCCACATGTCGTACTGGTAGGTGCCGAGGGTGATCATCGGCTCGATGGTGAAGGTCATCCCCGGCTCCATGACGTCCGTCGGTCGGGGGCTGTCGTAGTGCGGCACGTAGAGGCCGCTGTGGAAGGTCTCGCCGATCCCGTGCCCGGTGAAGTCGCGGACCACGCCGTAGCCGAACCGCTTGGCGTACGACTCGATGACGCGACCGATCACGTTGATCTGGCGACCCGGCGCGACCGCGCGGATGCCGCGCATCATCGCCTCGTGGGTGCGCTCGACGAGGAGCCGCGCCTCCTCGTCGACCTCGCCGACGCAGAAGGTGGCATCCGTGTCACCGTGCACACCGCCGATGTACGCGGTCACATCGACGTTGATGATGTCACCGTCGGTCAGGACCGTGGAGTCCGGGATGCCGTGGCAGATGACCTCGTTGAGGCTGGTGCAGCAGGACTTGGGGTACCCCCGGTAGCCGAGCGTCGACGGGTACGCGTCGTGGTCGCAGAGGAACTCGTGCACCACGCGGTCGATCTCGTCGGTGGTGACGCCGGGCTTGCAGTGCTCGCCGGCGAGCTGCGTCGCCTGGGCGGCGAGGCGGCTGGCGATCCGCATCTTCTCGATGGTCTCCGGCGTCTGCACGTGCGAGCCGTGCCACGGCTGCGGGCCCTTCTTACCCACGTACTCCGGGCGGGGAATGTGGGCGGGCACCGGTCGCGTCGGGGAGAGCGTGCCGGGGGTCAGCGGCGCACGGACGGTCATGCCGCAAGCCTATCGCCGTGGCAGTCGGTGACCCGCGCCACGGCCGGTCGGGAGCGGTTGTTGCCCCGCCAGGGCGGCTGTGCCATCGTGTCTGCGTGGATCAAGGGGGAGCACCACCCGTCTTCTCCGCCCGCGCGGAGATCGACGGAGAGCACCTCCACGTGGTGGTGACCGGCGAGGTCGACATGGCGACGGCCGACACGATGCTGCAGACCGCCCTACGTGAGCCCGCCAGCCGGATCACCCTCGACCTGCGCGCGGTGACCTTCTTCGACTCGGCGGCCATCCACGCGGTGGTCCGGCTCGCCCAGCGGTTCTCCGGCGCGCTCACCGTGCTGCCGTCCCGGCAGGTACGCCGCGTGCTGGAGATCTCCGGCCTGGGCGACCAGCCCTGGCTCGATCCGGTCTGAGCCCCGGCCGCGCGCCGTCAGCCCTGCAACTGCCGGCGCAGCGTCACCTCGGTGCCCTCGTCGGTACGCCGCACCATCAGGTCACCCAACGCCTTGATCAGCGACAGTCCGCGCCCCCGGAAGCCGGAGTCGGTGGACTCCCGCCACTGGCCGGTGTCCCGCACGGTGGCGATCACCGTTTGGTCCTCGATGGCCACCTCCACGGTGATCACCGCCTCGGCGGGCTGGACGGGGTGTTCGATGGCGTTCGCGGCGGCCTCCGAGACCGCCACGGTCAGGTCGAACAGGTCCGTCTCGCCGACGTTGTGCGCGACGAGGAAGTCCTCCAGGCGCTTGCGGAGCACGCTCAGTCGGGTCGGGTCGGCCGGCAGCCGCAACACGAACCGGTTCAGCTCCGCCGCCTCCACGGCGAGCACCGCCACGTCGTCGCGACGCTGTCGCCCGGTCACCCGCTCGACGACCGTGTCGACCAGATCCGCCACGTGGTGGCTCGGTGCGGCGGCGTCGACCCGCAACTGTGCCAGGGCGGCGTCGATGCCGAGGTGACGGTCCTCGATCAGCCCGTCGGTGTAGAGCAGCAGTCGGCTGCCCGCGGGCAGCTCACCCTCGACGGTGCGGTAGGTGGCGCCGGGGATGGCGCCGACCGGCGGGCCGAGCGCACGGTCGTGCAGGAACGCCACGTCGTCTCCTCGGATCAGCAGGGGGGACGGGTGGCCGGCGCTGGCGTAGCGCAGGCGGCCGGTACGGGGGCTGAACAGCAGGCAGACCACCGTCGCGAACGACGACTCCTCAGTGGACACGACCAGCCGGTTGAGCCGGGTCAGCGACTCACCCGGGTCGAAGCCCTCGAGCAGGTACGCCCGCAGCGCGTTGCGCAGCTGGCCCATGGCCGCGGCGGCCTGGACGCCCTTGCCGACCACGTCGCCGATGACCAGCACCAGGTTGTCGCCGTCGAGCGCGAGCACGTCGTACCAGTCCCCTCCGACCTCGACGTCGGCGCTGCCCGGCAGGTAGCGGCTCGCGACGACGGCGCCCGGCAGTTGGGGCAGCGACCTCGGCAGCAGACTGTGCTGCAACGTGGTGGCGATGTGGTGTTCGGCCTCGTAGAGCTGGGCGTTCTCCAGTCGGACGCCGACCAGCCGGGCCAGTTGGGTGAGCGCGGCCTCGTCGGCCTGCGCGTCGTCGTCGGCGGCCCGCCAGACCCGCAGCTCGCCGAGCTGTTCGCGGCTGGTCCCGGTCAGCGGGGTCACGAAGGTCGGATCGGCGGCCGTGTCACCGCCGGCGTCGGCCTCGAACCGGGAGCCGGCCGCGCTGACCACGACCCGGGCCGCCTCGGCGAGGCTGAGCGCGTGCCGGGCGGCGACCTGGAGCACGTCGCCGGTGGACCGGGCCGTGTTGACCGCCACCGCCGCGTCGGCCAGCGCCCGCAGACGACGGATGATCTGGCCGCGTAGCTGACCCAGCTCGACGTTCGCCCGGACCCGGGCGACCAACTCCTGCCCGGAGAACGGCTTGGTCAGGTAGTCGTCGGCGCCGACCGCGAGGCCGGCGACCGCCTCCGCGGAGCCGGCGCGGGCGGAGAGCAGCACGATCGGCACATCACGGGTACGGGGGTCCGCGCGCAGCGCGCTGACCAGACCGAACCCGTCCAACCGGGGCATCATCACGTCGCTGAGCACCAGGTCGAACCCGCCCTCACGGGCCAGCGTCAGGGCCGCCAGACCGTCGCTGGCGGTGACCACCTCCCAGGTCGGCGAGAGCAACCGGGTGACGTGCTCACGCAGGTCGGCGTTGTCGTCGACGACCAGGATCCGACCGCCCGGGGCGACGTCGGCCGGCTGCTGGCCGGCCTCCCCGGTGGCGTCCTCGGCGGCCCACAGGGCGGTCTCCGCCACGAAGAGCCGGGCCTGCTCGGGCTCGCCCGTCGGCAGGGGGGCGAACGCGACCACACGGTTGGCGGGCAGGTGATCGGACCCGAACGGGACGGTCACCGTGAAGGTGCTGCCCTCGTCGACCTGGCTGGTCGCCCCGACCGTACCGCCGTGCATCTCGACCAGCTCGCGGACCAGCGCCAGCCCGATACCGGTGCCCTCGTGGGTACGGGCGCGCGCCCCGGGCACCCGGTGGAAACGCTCGAAGACATGCGGCAGTTCGTCCGGGACGATCCCGACGCCGGTGTCGACGACATCCAGCCGGGCGAGATCGCCGTCGGCCCGGACCCGGACGCGGATCTCGCCGTCGAAGGTGAACTTCACGGCGTTCGACACCAGGTTGAGGACGATCTTCTCCCACATGTCCCGGTCGACGAAGACCGGCGCGGGCAGCGGCGGGCAGTCCACGACCAGTCGCAGGCCGACGCGCTGGGTGGCCGAGCGGAAGGTGCTGGCCAGTCGGGCGGTGTAGTCGGCCAGGTCGGTGGGTTGGTAGCGGGCCGCGAGCCGGCCGGACTCCAGCCGGGAGAAGTCGAGCACGGTGTTGACCAGCTTGAGCAGCCGCATCGCGTTGCGGTGCATCACGACGAGCCGGTCGGTGTAGGCGGCTGGCAGTTCCGGGTCGGCCAGCATGTCCTCCAGCGGGCCGAGCACCAGCGTCAACGGGGTGCGGAACTCGTGACTGACGTTGGCGAAGAAGTTGGTCTTCGCCCGGTCCAGCGCGGCCAGTTCGGCGGCCCGGGCGCGCTCCTGCTCGTACGCCCGCTGGGTGCCGACCGCCCGGGAGACCTGCGCGGCCACCAGGTCGAGAAAGTCGCGGTACTCGTCGCCGAGCGGCAGCAGGCGGGCCACGCCGACGACCAGCGCGCCGACGGTCTCATTGGTCGCCTTCACGGGCAGCACGAGCGCCACGTCGGAGGCGTCGGCCGGTCGCTGCGCGACCAGGTCGCGCACCCGCACGGTGGCGGAGGCGCCCTCGGCGACCAGTTCGGCGAACCTCGCCGGTGGCGCGTCGACCGCCGCCGGATCGACGCCGCTGGCCCCGGTCAACCGGAACTGACCGGTGTCGTCGGCGAGGTAGATGAGCGTGAAGGGCACGTCGGCGGAGTATCGGCCGAGCACGTCGGCGGCGGTCCGGCCCAGCTCGCCGGCGCTGCTCACGTCGGCCAGCTCGGCGCCCAGTTCGGACAACGCCCGCAGTCGGCGTTCACCGACCACCCGGCCGGTGGTCTCGTTGACGATGCAGTAGACGCCGCTGACCGAGCCGTCGGCGCCGCGGATCGGGTCGTACGAGACGTCGAAGTAGGTCTGCTCGACGAAACCGGAGCGGTCCAGCAGGAAGGGGTGGTCGGCGCCCCGGTAGGAGAGCCCGGTGCTGCGGACGCCTTCGAGCAGCGGACCGAGGACGTCCCACGTCTCGGCCCAGTGGTGTCGGGCCGGTCGACCGAGCACGTGCGGGTGCTTGCTGCCGATGGTCGGCCGGTACGCGTCGTTGTAGAAGGCGAGATGGTCGTCGCCCCAGAACATGACGATCTGCGCGCTGGAGGAGAGCATCATGCCGACGGCGCTGGCCAACGCGGTCGGCCAGTGCGACGGCCCGCCGAGTGGCGCGGTGGCCCAGTCGAAGGCGCGGAGACGCTCGCCCAGCTCACCGCCGTTCGCGAAGGCGGCGGCCAACAGCGGGGGGACCTCGTGGCCGTACGCGAACGGACTCCCCGCGTCCGCGCCCCCCTGGGCCGAGCTCATGCAGCCTCCCCGCCTCGGCCGTACCCCGCAGCCGTTGATCTTCAAGCGCCGTGCTCCGACTTGTACCCCGGCGGACCAGCAACGTAACGCATGACGACCCGTGGACGCTGTTTAGTGGCGGTCCGGTCGTCGGCGACCCGGGAACAGGCGACGGACGCGGCCCGCCGACGAGGGCTCAGAGGGCTCTGACCACTCAGAAGACCGGCAGGCCGTCGATGCTCGCGGCGTTCTTGGTGGCGCGATAGGTCACCAGATCATCGGCCGTACGGCGGGAGTGTGAGGTGAGTAACAGGTCGCGTTCCGCGCGGTAGTCCATCAGCGGCACCGCGTAGCCGCAGGAGTCGCTGACCCGCTGCACGTCGACGGTGATGACGGCCCGCACGGCGTGCACGTCCGGTGGAGCGGGAAACTCGGCGAGACGGTCGGCGAAGCCCGCCTCGGTCACCGCCACGGTGTGACCCCTGCCGTGCAGGCGCACGATCTTCGGCGGCCCGTCGAAGGCGCAGAACATCAGCGTGATGCGGCCGTTGTCGCGCAGGTGGGCGATGGTCTCCGCCCCGCTGCCGTGATAGTCGAGGTAGGCCACCCGGTGCGGGCCGAGGACCACGAAGGTGCCCGTCATGCCCTTCGGTGAGACATTGACATGCCCCTCGGAACCGGACGGCGCGGTAGCCACGAAGAAGACCTGCTGGGCCGCGATGAACTCCCGCAGACGACCGTCGATCTCCGGATAGACCTTGCCCATGCCCTGATCCTCCCACCGCCCGACCCACGCGGCGGGGGCGACCTGCGTCACAGCACCGGTGACTCCGCCACGCGTACCTCCTCGTCCTGATCACTCACCGGCGGGCCGGACCCCCGGGCGGCCCGGACCAGCGCGGTGATCGGCAGTGGGTCCGGCTCGTTCTCCGGATGCCACTGCACGCCCAGCACGAACGCGCGGTCCGGATCCTCCACCGCCTCGATCACACCGTCGGCCGCCCAGCCGGTCACCGTGAGCCGGCCCGGGGTGGCGACCGCCTGATGGTGGTACGAGTTGACCTGCTCGACCCCGGCCAGGGTCCGCGCCGCGAGGCTGCCCGGCGCGAAGCGCACCGGGTGGGCGCCGTAGACGCCCGGCGCCGGCCGGTGCGCCTCGGAGCCGAGCACGTCCGGCAGGTGCTGGTGCAGGGTGCCGCCGTAGGCGACGGCGAGCAGCTGCATCCCCCGGCAGACCCCGAGCACGGGCAGGTCGGCGGCGAGGGCTGCCGCCAGCAGCGTCAGCTCACCGGCGTCCCGCTCCGGCCGGTCCTCGGTCCGCGGGTGCGGCTGTTGGCCGTACCGCCCCGGGCCCACGTCGGCGCCCCCGGCCAGCAGCAGCCCGTCGAGGACCGCCAGCACGTCGGCGTCGGCGTCGTCCGGGGGCAGCACCACCGCCCGGCCACCGGCGGCGGTCACCGCCCGCACGTACGCCTCGGGCACCAGGACCGCCCGCACACCGCGCCAGACGGCCCAGTCGACGGGCTCGGCGTACGCGCTGATCCCGATCAGTGGCCGCTTCATAGGGGAGTGACGTACGCGCCGGTGATCCCGCCGTCGACGACGAACTGCGCGGCGGTCATGAACGAGGCGTCGTCGCTGGCCAGGAAGGCCACCGCGGCGGCGATCTCCGCCGGCTGCCCGAAGCGACCCATCGGCACGTGCACCAGCCGGCGGGCGGCCCGCTCCGGATCGGCGGCGAACAGCTCCAGCAGCAGCGGGGTGGCCACCGGTCCGGGGCAGAGCGCGTTGACCCGGATGCCCTCGCGGGCGAACTGCACACCCAACTCGCGGGTCATCGCCAACACCCCGCCCTTGCTCGCGGTGTACGCGATCTGCGACGTCGCCGCCCCCATCAACGCCACGAACGAGGCCGTGTTGATGATCGACCCCTTGCCCTGCCGCCGCATGTGCGGGATCGCGTACTTGCAGCACAGGTAGACGCTCGTGGTGTTGACCCGCAGCACCCGCTCCCAGGCGTCCAGGCCGGTGTCCAGGATGGAGTCGTCGTCCGGCGGGGAGATGCCGGCGTTGTTGAACGCGATGTCCACCCGGCCGTGCCGCTCGGCCACCCCGTCGAACAGGTCACGTACCGCCGCCTCGTCGGCGACGTCGGCGCGGACGAACTCGCCCCCGCACTCCTGGGCGGCCTTCTCGCCGGCCTCCGTGTCGATGTCGACGCAGACCACCCGCGCCCCCTCGGCGGCGAACCGCCGGACGGTGGCCAACCCGATCCCGCTGCCCGCTCCGGTGACCACAGCCACCCGGTCCTGCAACCGACCCTGCACTGGCCTCACTCCTTCGTCGCGATGAACACGTTCTTGACGTCGGTGAAGGAGTGCAGCGCGTCCGGGCCCAGCTCACGGCCGAGTCCGGAGCGCTTCATCCCGCCGAACGGGGTCCAGTAGCGCACCGAGGAGTGCGAGTTGACGCTGAGGTTGCCCGAGTCGACGGCACGCGCCATCCGCAGCGCGCGCCCGACGTCGCGGGTCCAGATCGAGCCGGAGAGGCCGTACTCGGTGTCGTTGGCGAGCCGCACCGCGTCGGCCTCGTCGTCGAACGGCAGCACCGAGACCACCGGCCCGAAGATCTCCTCCCGCCAGTGCCGGTCGGCCGGCGAGTCGGCCAGCAGCACGGTGGGCGCGTGCCAGAAGCCGGCGCCGTCCGGGCACGAGCCGGCGAAGGCGACGTTCGCGCCGGTCACGTAACCGGCGACGCGGTCCCGTTGAGCGGCGCTGATCAGCGGGCCCATCTCGGCGGTGTCGCGGGACGGGTCCTCGACCCGCACCGCGCGTACCGCTGGTTCGAGCAGTTCCAGGAACCGGTCGTACACCGGTCGTTGGACCAGGATCCGCGACCGCGCGCAGCAGTCCTGGCCGGCGTTGTCGAAGACCGCGCCGGGCGCGGTCGCGGCGGCGGTCTCCAGATCGGCGTCGGCGAACACGATGTTGGCGCTCTTGCCGCCCAGCTCCAGGGTGAGCCGCTTCACCTGGGCGGCGCAGCCGGCCATGATGCGCGTGCCGACCTCGGTGGAGCCGGTGAAGCAGATCTTGCGGACGGCCGGGTGGCTGACGAACCGCTCCCCCACCACCGCGCCCTCGCCCGGCAGCACGGTGAACACGTCCTCGGGCAGGCCGGCCTCGCGGGCCAGCTCGGCCAGGCGCAGCGCGGTGAGCGGGGTCAGCTCGGCGGGTTTGAGCACCACCGTGTTGCCGGCGGCGAGGGCCGGGGCGAACCCCCAGGCGGCGATCGGCATCGGGAAGTTCCACGGCACGATCACGCCGACCACACCGAGCGGTTCGTGGAAGGTGACGTCGAGGCCACCGGGTACGGGGATCTGCCGGCCGGTCAACCGCTCCGGCGCACCGGCGTAGTAGTCCAGCACGTCGCGGACGTTGCCGGCCTCCCAGCGGGCGTTGCCGATGGTGTGCCCGGAGTTGCGCACCTCCAACCGGGCCAGCTCGTCCAGATGCGCGTCGACAACGGCGGCGAACCGCCGCAACAACCGCCCCCGATCCCCCGGAGCAACGTCCCGCCACGTCGCAAACGCCTTCGCGGCCCGCGAGATCGCGGCGTCGACGTCCCCAACCGAAGCCCCGACAACCTCCCGAAACCCCACCCCGGAAGCCGGATCAACAAGCACGCTCACGCGCCCCACCCCTCGCCCAATCCCCCGCGATCTTGCAGTTTCTGTGCCGACATAAGCCGTGGGTCATCCCAAACCAACGACAGAAAGTGCAAGATCGCGGCGGAGGACGGCCCCGGGCTAGAGGCGTTCGAAGCCACGGGTCAGCTCCCAGTCCGTTACCGCCGCGTCGAATGCGCTCAGCTCCACCTTTGCCTGGTTGGCGTAGTGGGCCACCACCTCGTCGCCGAACGCCTCGCGGGCCACGTCGGACTTCTCCCACAGGGTCAGGGCGTCGCGCAACGTGGTGGGGACGCGCTCGGCGTCCGGGTCGTCGTACGCGTTGCCGGTGCACTCCGCGCCCAGCTCCAGCCCCTGCTCGATGCCGTGCAGCGCGCCCGCGACCAGCCCGGCGATCGCCAGGTACGGGTTGACGTCGGCCCCGGGCACCCGGTTCTCCACCCGCATGCCCTGCCCGTGCCCGACCACCCGCAGGGCGCAGGTGCGGTTGTCGACGCCCCAGCGAAGCGCCGTCGGGGCGAACGAGCCCGGTTGGTAACGCTTGTAGGAGTTGATGTTCGGGGCGAAGAGCAGGCTGAACTCCCGCATGGTGGCGAGCAGCCCGGCGAGCACCTGCTGCCCGGTCTCGCTCAGGTGCGCCGGCCCGTCACCGAGCATGGCCGACGAGCCGGACGCGTCCCGGAGCGAGAAGTGGATGTGGCAGGAGTTGCCCTCCCGCTCGTTCGGCTTGGCCATGAAGGTGATCGACATGCCCTCCTGGGCGGCGATCTCCTTCGCGCCGTTCTTGTAGATGACGTGGTGGTCGGCGCAGGCCACCGCCTCGTCGTACCGGAAGGCGATCTCGTGCTGGCCGAGGTTGCACTCGCCCTTGGCGCTCTCCGGGGTGAGCC
Source organism: Micromonospora sp. NPDC051543 (assembly GCF_044454415.1). NCBI lineage: Bacteria > Bacillati > Actinomycetota > Actinomycetes > Micromonosporales > Micromonosporaceae > Micromonospora > Micromonospora sp. NPDC051543. Next base: position 39,447 of record NZ_JBITDT010000013.1, on the reverse strand, counting down.
CGGCGCCGGCCATCTCGGTGCGGATCCGTCGCAGCAGCGGCTCCACCCGGGCGGTGCCGAGCAGGGAGTAGTCCACGTTGTACTGGTTCGCCGGCGTGAGGTCGCGGTAGCCGCGCCGCCAGGCGTCCTCGTACGAGTCGCGGAACAGCACGAACTCCAGCTCGGTGCCGGCGTACGCGGTCAGCCCGTGCTCGGCCAGCCGGTCCAGTTGCCGGCGCAGGATCTGCCGGGGCGAGGCGACCACGTCACCGGAGCCGTCCAGCCAGGCGAGGTCGGCCAGCAGCATCGCCGAGCCGGGCTGCCAGGGCACCCGGCGCAGGGTGTCGAAGTCCGGCACCATGGCGAAGTCGCCGTAGCCGCGTTCCCAGCTCGACATCGCGTACCCGTCGACGGTGTTCATGTCGACGTCCACCGCCAGCAGGTAGTTGCAGCCCTCGCTGCCGCCCTCGACGACCTGGTCGAGGAAGAAGGGCGCGTGAAACCGCTTGCCCTGCAACCGGCCCTGCATGTCGACCAGGGCCAGCACCACCGTGTCGATCTCGCCATCGTCGACGGCGACCCGCAGTTGTTCCAGCGTGAGCGGCGCATTCCTCATGAGCGGGCCTCCATCACCAAGGTCTACTGGCAAACCGGATCACCGTCAATGCCCCCGCCGGCGCGGGCGGCAAACCCGGCGGGGCGGCCGCGATGGCCACCCCGCCGGGCGCGGGTCAGGCCGGGCCGTCGACAGGCGTCGGCTCGGCCGCCGGCGCACGTTCCTCGACGGTACGGACGGGGCCGGTGAACCACTTGCGGGCCGACGCGTACCACCAGACGGCGACCACCAGCAGCACCCCGCCGACGGCCAGCGGCGCGTAGTTCACCGCCGACCAGGTGAACTCGTCGTTGCCGGGCACCCCGGCGGGCACGATCGGCAGCACGAAGTACACGGCGATGACCGCGATCTCGATGACGGCGATCCAGCCGAGCAGCTTGTACTTGGGTCCCAGCGTCCAGGGACCGGGCACGAATCGGTCGCCCATGCGCAGCCGCAGCGCGATCGGGATGAGGAAGGACAGGTAGAGGCCGAGCACCGCGACGGAGACCACCGCGTAGAAGGCGATCGGGATGCCGGCCGAGCTCTCGTAGAGCGCCGGCAGGGTGAGCACCAGGCCGGCGATCGTGGCGCCGATGATCGCGTTGACCGGGGTGCCGTTGCGGTCGACCTTCGACCAGAGCCGCCAGCCCGGCACGGCGCGGTCGCGGCTGAACGCGTACGCCATGCGACTCATCGACGTCACGCAGCTCATGCCGCAGAAGAACTGCCCGATGGTGGAGATGATGATGACAATCTTGAAGAAGACCGGGGTCAGCGCGGACTCGAAGATGGCGCCGGAGAAGCCGCCGGCGGCGTTGACCGCCTCGACGTCGGTGGCCGCGAACAGGAAGGCCAGCAGCAGGATCCAGCCGCCGACCGCCGAGTAGAAGATCGACTGCCAGAGCCCCTTGGCGGCGGCCTGGGACGCGCCCCGGGTCTCCTCGGACACGTGCGCGCAGGCGTCGAAGCCCGTGATCGTGTACTGGGTGAGCAGGAAGCCCAGCGGCAGCACGTAGAACCAGAACGTCAGGCCGCCGGTGTCACCGTCACCGAAGCCGGAGTTGTTGAACCGCTCGGTGAACACGAACTGGAAGCTCTGGTGGTTGTCCGGGACGAACACCAGGATGGCCACCACGACGGCCGCGCCGGCCACGTGCCACCAGACCGAGACGTTCTGGAGTACGTCGATGATCCGGTGCCCGTAGATGTTGATGAGCCCGTGTAGGGCCAGGATGATCACGAACAGGACGAACGCCTGCCGCAGCGTCCCGGCCCACCCGTCGAAGAGCGCCGACAGGGTGAGGTTGAGGAAGGTAGCGCAGCCGTAGTCGACCGACGCGGTGACGGCGACCAGGCCGATGAGGTTCAACCAGCCGGTGAACCACCCGTGCACCGGACGACCCATGGTCGCCGCCCACCAGTAGATGCCGCCCGCTGTCGGGTACGCCGACACCAGCTCGGCCATGCAGAAGCCGATGATCAGGATGAACAGTGAGATCAGCGGCCAGCCCCAGGAGATGGCGACCGGCCCGCCGTTGTTCCACGCCTGGCCGAACGTGGTGAAGCAGCCGGCCAGGATAGAGATGATCGAGAACGAGATGGCGAAGTTGGAGAAGCCGCTCCACTTGCGGCGCAGTTCCTGCTTGTAGCCGAGTTCGGCGAGTCGCCGGGCGTCGTCGTCCATTGGTTGCTCTGCGGTCGGAACGGGCGTCGTGGCCACTGCGCACCTCCCTGAGGTGGTTCCGTGAACGAGTGCGCAAAGTGTCGTCCCGATGATCAGGGGCGGTCAATACGTCGTGGGTGCCGTCCCGCTAATCCCGTTGCCACCGGACCGTGGACGACCGCATGCTGTTACCCGTGACCAGGCCCGATCGCGACGGGCTCCGCCGGGCGCTCGGCAACGTCCGGCACCCGGTGGCGCGGGGCGCCGCCTCTCTCTCGCGTACGGCCTCCCGCCGTATCCGACAAAGGCGCCCCGCGCCGCCGCGCCCGGCCCTGGCCGGCTGTTCGGAACCGTCCCGAACGCCCACCACCGTTGCCCCGGTTGATCCGGCGCCCCCACCGTGGAGTCATCCGGCCGACCTGATTGCGGCCGGCACACGATCGGGAGGACGCCCAGTGCTGCGAAGGATCTCAACCATCGCCCTGGCCATGCTCATGCTGTTGCCCGTCGGCGCGACGGCGGCCCAGGCGGGCACCGCTGCCGCGCGGACCGCCGCCCTCTACGAGATCGTCGTCGGGACCACGAACGGCTCCGCGACGGCGTACCTGAGTGTCTACAACGCCTGGGATCTGTCGGTCTGCGACGACGCGAAGGACGGCTACCGGGCGAAGGCGGAGATGAAGATCGTCCGCACCGGCCAAATCATCGCCAGAGCCGAGGCCGCCAGCGGCGTCAACACCTGCGACGGGGGCAACTACGCCAACCCCACGCCCAACGAAAAGGTCCGGGTGACCGTGTGGGTTCAGGACGGAGCAAACGGCAGTCGCAAGTTCACCCGCTCCGAGGACTACTAGGCCGACGGTCGGGGCGAGGTGCCTGGCCGGACGGCCGGGCACCCCGCCCGTCGCGGATCCGCTCAGGTCAGCAGGAGGCCGCCGACCCAGAGGGCGCCGATGGTCAGGCCGGCCAGGAACTCCACCAGCATGGACAGGCCGACCGCCTTGAGGGCCTGCACGGTGGACGGCCAGGCGAGCCGGTTGCTGCCCAGCCGCAGCCGCTCGGCCGCCCACACCCCGAGGACGAAACCCAGCAGCAGGCCGACCACGGGGATCACGAAGAACCCCACCAGCCCGAGCGCGCCCCCGGCCAGCAGGGACGACGTCGGCACGCCGGTCCGCTTGAGGTTCCGCCCCGGCCAGAGATACTTCACGATCATGCCGCCGACCGCGACGAGCGTGGCGGCGGCGAACACCGCCCAACCCGCGAGGCCGGCCCCGCCGAAGATCGCCCACACCAGTACCCCGCCCCAGCACAGCGGGAGCGCCGGCAGGCCGGGCACCACCACACCCGCCAGCCCGGCCACGATGGCCAGCGCGGCCACCACGGTCACCACCGTCTGCGAGTCGTTCAGGCTCACGCCGTCGCCTTCCGTCGGCACCACGCGGACCGGACCGGCCCGCCGCTCACGCCGTCGCCGTCCGTCGCCGGCCAGCCCGCGCGCCTCACGCCGTAGCCTGCCGGAGCCGAGCCGTAATGTCCTGCGCGGGCACCGGCGCGCCGAAGTACCGCCCCTGCCCGGTGTCGCAGCGCAGGGCCCGTAGCCGCTCCGCCTGCACGCCGGTCTCCACCGCCTCGGCCGTGACCCACAGCTCCAACGCGTGCGCCAACCTGACCAACGCGTCGACGATCCGCTCGTCGCGGTGGTCCGCCGCCTCATCCGTACCGTCGGCGCGGATGCCCTCGACGAACGGGCCGGCCAGCTTCAGACAGTGGATCGGCAGCCGCCGCAGGTACGCGAGGTTGGAGTAGCCGGTGCCGAAGTCGTCGACCGCGAGCCGGACGCCCAGCGCCGCGAGCCGGTGCAGGCTGCGCAGCGGCTCGCCCGCGCTGCCCATGACGGCGCTCTCGGTCAGTTCCAGTTGCAGCAGCTCCGCCGGCAGACCGCTGGTGGCGAGCGCGTCGGCCACCGTCGCGACGATCGCCGGGTCGTCGGCCTGCCGGGCGGCCAGGTTGACGCTGACCACGACCCGCGCCTCGGGGAACTCCCGCCACCACCGCTCGGCGTCGCGGCAGGCCTGCCGCAGCACCCACTCGCCGAGCTGGACGATCAGACCGGTCTCCTCGGCGAGGCCGATGAAGTGATCCGGACCGATGAGACCCAGCTCCGGGTGCTCCCAGCGGACCAGCGCCTCCACGGCGAGCATCGTGCCCTCCAGCAGCGACACGATCGGCTGGTAGTGCAGCACGAACTCGCCCCGGTCCAGCGCGGCCGGCAGTCCGGCGACCAACGCCGAGCGGGCGAGGTCACGGGCGCTGCGCTCCGGGTCGTACACCGCCCACCGACCCCGCCCGGCCGCCTTGGCCCAGTAGAGCGTCGTGTCGGCGGCCTTCATCAGCTCCGAGGCGGTGGTCTCCGCGGCCGGGCAGTCCACGATCCCGACGCTGGCCGAGACCGCCAACTGCTGGTCGCCGACGTGTACGGGCGCGGCGACGGCGGCCAGCGCGGCCTCCGCCACCGCCACCGCGTCCTCGACGTCACCACCGCCGTCGACCAGGATGACGAACTCGTCGCCGCCCATCCGGGCGACCAGGTGACCCCGGTCGGCCACACACTCGGCGAGCCGCCGGCCGATCGTGACCAACAGCCGGTCGCCGAGGTCGTGGCCGAGGCTGTCGTTGATTGCCTTGAAGCCGTCCAGGTCGAGGAAGCACACCCCGACTCGTTGGCCGGGGGCGGCGGTGTCGAAGACCCGGCCCAACGTCTCGAAGAACAACGTCCGGTTGGGGAGCCCGGTGAGTGGATCGTGCAGTGCCTGGAAGCGCAGCCGCTGTTGGAGCTCGTACCGCTCGGTGATGTCCTCGATCATCGCGACGGTGAACCGTGGCCGGCCGTCGTCGTGCCGGATCAGCGACACGGCCAGATCCGTCCACACGACGCTGCCGTCCTTGCGGTAGTAGCGCTTCTGGACCCGGGCCGAGTCCTGCTTGCCCTCGATCAGCTCCTGGTACAGCTCCCACATGCCGGCGGCGTCGTCGGCGTGGAACAGCGCCGCCACGTTGATCCGGCGCAGCTCCTCGATCGAGTAGCCGAGCATCTCGGCGAAGGCCGTGTTGACGTCGATGATCTGCCCGTCCACCCCGGCGATGCCGATACCGATGGCGGCGCCCGTGAAGACCGCCCGGAACCGCGCCTCGCTGTCGCGCAACGCCTGCTCGACCTCGTCCCGCGCCTGCCACGCCGAACGGGCGATGCGCTCCTGTTGGGCGAAGGTGCGGTCGCGCAGCGCACGGGCGAACCCGGCCGCCAACGCGCCCTGCGCCGCCGCGATCCGGTCGCCCAGATCGGCGGGTCGACCGTCGGCCGCCAGCACCCGGGCGGGGAAGTCGTCACCGAGCGCACGCAGCGACCACTCCAACGCCCGGGGCTCGGTCAGGTGCGCCTCCACCAGGGCCCGCCCCACCTCCTCGGCGGGACGGGCGCTGAACGGCTCGGCGCGCACGATCTCCGCCAGCCGGACGGTGTGCAGCAGCAGCAACCGCTCGGTCTCGGCCGCGCTGAGCGGCACGAAACCGATGCGGCGTACGACACGGGCCCAGTCAGCGGCGTACGCCTCGACACCGGTCCGGCCGACGTCGACCCCGGTGGGGTCCGGGACGGCGGCCACGGGGTCAGCCGGCGGGCTGGTCGTACCGGGCGACGCCGCCGAAGGCGCCGAACCGCTCGGGGTGCTCGTCGACGTCCTCGGGCGAGTCGGGGCGCCACAGTGGCATGTGCACGACGCCCGGTTCGAGCACCGTCCAGTCGCCGAAGAAGCCGGTGACCTGCGCGCGGGAGCGTAGGGTGATCTCGGTGTCGGTCCGGGAGGAGAGGCGCTGGGCGTCCAGCATCTCCTGCGGCTGGTCCTCGAAGGTGGAGTGCGAGACGACCAGGAAGCTGCCCGGCGCGGCGGCGGCCCGCAGGGTCGCCAGGATCTCGTCGGGACGGTAGGCGTCCGGAACGAAGTGCACCACCCCGGCCAGCAGGATGCCCATGGGACGCTCGAAGTCGATCAACCCGAGCCGTCGGGTCTCGGCGAGGATCCGCTCCGGCTCGCGCAGGTCGGCGTGGATGACTCCGGTCAGGTCGTTGCCCGCGAGCAGTTCCCGGCTGTGCGCGACCGCCACCGGGTCGATGTCGACGTAGACGACCCGGGCCTTCGGGTTGGCCGCCTGAGCCACCTCGTGCACGTTGCCCACGGTCGGGATGCCGGAGCCGATGTCGAGGAACTGGTCGATACCGGCGTCGAGCAGCGCCCGGACGGCGCGGCGCAGGAACTCGCGGCCGGAGCGCATGGTGGCCGCGAGGTTCGGGGTCATGCTGGCGATCTGCTCGGCCAACTGCCGGTCGATCTCGAAGTTGTGCGCCCCGCCCAGGAAGTAGTCGTACACCCGGGCCGCACTCGGCCGGGTCAGGTCAATCTCGGTCGGCAGTGCGTCCGGCATCGGTGTGCCCCCCAGTTCGTCGCCGCGGCGCGAGGCGGCACCGGCGTCGACGGGCGTACGCGGCCGCCGGCCGACCCCGCGGGTCGTGTGGTGTGGACCACTCTAGGCCGCCGGCCACCGCGTACGGGAGATCCCCTCACGTAACTTTCCGCACTCAGGTGGCGGATTCCAGCAGCAGCGAGATGCCCTGACCGACACCGATGCACATGGTGGCGAGCGCCCGGTGGCCGCCCCGGCGGCGCAGCTCCAGCGCGGCGGTGAGCGCCAGCCGCGCGCCGCTCGCGCCCAGCGGGTGCCCGAGCGCGATCGCGCCGCCGTTGGGGTTCACGTGCTCGGCGTCGACGGGCAGTCCCAGTTCCCGCAGCACCGCCACGGACTGCGCGGCGAACGCCTCGTTCAGCTCGACGACGTCCACCGCGGCCAGGTCGACGCCGGTCCGGTCGAGCAGCTTGCGGGTGGCCGGCACCGGGCCGATCCCCATGATCCGGGGCGGCACGCCGGCCGTCGCCGCGCCGACGACGCGGGCCAGCGGGGTGAGGCCGTACCGCCGCACCGCGGCCTCGCCGGCCACCAGCAGGGCCACCGCGCCGTCGTTGACGCCCGACGAGTTGCCGGCGGTCACCGTGCCGCCGTCGCGGAACGGCGTGGGCAGCGCGGCCAGCTTCTCCAGCGACGTCTCGCGCGGGTGCTCGTCGACCTCGACCAGCCGGGTCTCCCGACGGCCGGCGGGAACGGACACCGGGACGATCTCCTCGGCGAACCGGCCGTCGGCCTGCGCCTTGGCGGCGCGCTGCTGCGAGCGGTACGCGAAGGCGTCCTGCTCGGCGCGGTCGACGCCGTACTCGGCGGCCACGTTCTCCGCCGTCTCGGGCATCGAGTCGATCCCCCAGCCGTCGCGCATCAGCGGGTTGACCAGCCGCCAGCCCAGGGTGGTGTCGTACATCTCGGCGGAGCGGGAGTACGCCGAGGTCGCCTTCGGCACGACGAAGGGCGCCCGGCTCATGCTCTCCACCCCGCCCGCGATCACCAGTTCGGCCTCCCCCGCCACGATGGAGCGGGCGGCGGTGGCGAGGGCGTCCAGGCCGGAGCCGCAGAGCCGGTTGACCGTGCTGCCCGGCACCTCTTCGGGCAGCCCGGCGAGCAGCGCCGCCATCCGGGCCACGTTGCGGTTGTCCTCGCCGGCCTGGTTGGCGCAGCCGAGCACGACGTCGTCGACGCGGGCCCAGTCCACCGACGGGTGCCGGGCGACCAGCTCGCGGATCACGTGGGCGGCCAGGTCGTCGGGGCGGACGCCGGCCAGCGCGCCCGCGTACCGGCCGATCGGGGTACGGACACCGGCCACCAGGTATGCCACGGTCATCGCGAGTCCTTCAGGGGTGCAGACGGCGGGGGGTGGGGCACGCCCACCGGATCGCGGGGGCTGCCGGCCGCCAGGATATCCACGCCGGCAACGGATAGGTTGACGGCATGGCCCGGGCCCAGTTCAGCGCAGAGACCAGCCGTGGCGGCGCGTTCGTCCGTCAGCCCAACCGGTTCACCGGTCGGGTCACCGCCGACTCGACCTCCCCTCCCGGCGGCGGTCCGGACGAGCAGGACCGCTGGCCGTTGGAGGCCGGCCGGTACCGGCTCATCTGGTGCCGTGCGTGCCCGTGGGCGCACCGGGCGAGGATCGTGCGTGGCCTGCTCGGGCTGGACGACGCGATCTCGCTGGGCACCGTCGACCCGATCCGGGACGAGCGGGGTTGGGCGTTCGCGCTCGACCCGGACGGCTTCGACCCGGTCCTCGGCGTCCGTTTCCTCTCCGAGGCGTACCTGGCCACCGACGAGGACTACACCGGCCGGGTCACCGTGCCGGCGCTGGTCGACACCCTGACCGGCCGGGTGGTCACCAACGACTACCCGCAGCTCACCCTCGACTTCTCCACCGAGTGGCGGTCACTGCACGCCCCCGACGCCCCGGATCTGTACCCGGTCGCGCTGCGCCCCGAGATGGACGCGCTGATGGCCGAGATCCACACCGACGTCAACAACGGCGTCTACCGGTGCGGCTTCGCGACCTCGCAGGAGGCGTACGACGAGGCGTTCCGGGCGCTCTTCGCCCGGCTGGACGTGCTCTCCGAGCGGCTGGGCGGCCAGCGCTACCTGATGGGGGACGCGATCACCGAGGCGGACGTGCGGCTGTTCACCACGCTGGTCCGCTTCGACGCGGCGTACCACGGGCACTTCAAGTGCAACCGGAACAAGCTGACCGAGATGCCGGTGCTCTGGGCGTACGCCCGGGACCTGTTCCAGACGCCGGGTTTCGGCGAGACGGTGGACTTCGACCACATCAAGCGGCACTACTACGGCACCCACCGGGAGATCAACCCGACCGGCATCGTGCCGTTGGGGCCCGACGAGTCCGGCTGGACGACGCCGCACGGACGTGGCTGAGCCGGGTCGGGCCGGCACCGCCACGACGCCTCCCGGCCAGGGGAGCTTGGCCCGCCGGGTCGCCGCGTCCGCTGCCGCCGGCTGCGCGGTGGCCGGGGCGGTCGCGGTGACGGTCGCGGTGGTCGCCGGTCCCGGTCCGGGCTTCACCGGGTACGTGAGCGAGGCCGGTATCGCGGGCAGCGCGCACGCCGTGACGTACCGGATCGGGATTCTGGCCCTTGCCGGCGCGTTGCTGCTGATCGCCGCGGCGCTGCCGCCCGGGGTCCGGGTCGCGCCGGCGCTGCTCGCCGGCGGCGCGGTGCTCACGGCGGTCTCCGGGGCGGTGACCTGCTCTGCCGGATGCCCGCTGCCGCCGTTCGAGCGGACCACGGTTGCCGACCTGGTGCACGGCGGCGCGAGCATCGCGGCGACGGCGGCGGTGGTCCTCGCCATGGTGGCGTTGGCCGTGTCCGGGCCGGCCGGGCCGGTGGTACGCCGTCTGGCCGCGGTGACGGCGGCGCTGGCCCTGCCGTTGTGCGCCACGATCGGCCTGGCAATGCTCGTGGTCGGGCGGGGCTCGCTGGTGGGCGTGGTGGAGCGGGTGGTTCTCGCGCTGGCCGTGCTGTGGGGCGTGGCCACCGGCACCGCACTGGCCCTGACTTTCCGCGAGAGAAGTCTGTAAGGAGCGTCACGAGCATCACACCTTGCAGATCGAACTTATCGGCGTATCGTCGACCAACGATGAACAATGTCTGGGGCCTCACCGTCCGCCTGTATGTCGATCTCCGACTGCAGGCCAGCGGCATCTGTCCGGCGTAGCCGTCCTCCACACGCCTACCCCGACCAGACCACCCCACTTGGACATCCCATGCCCTTCGGCCTGCGCAAAATCCCCTTCTCCGTGCAGATCCTGCTCGGCCTCGTACTCGGCGTGGCGCTCGGCTTCCTGGCCCGCGCCAACGACGTGAGCTGGCTGACCACCACCCTGCACACTGTCGGCTCCCTCTTCGTCCAGCTCCTCAAGCTGGCCGTACCGCCGCTGGTCTTCACCGCCATCGTGGTCAGCGTGGTCAGCCTGCGCGGCGTGGCCAACGCCGCCCGGCTCGCCCTCAAGACCCTCATGTGGTTCGGCATCACCGCGCTGATCTCGGTGAGCATCGGCATCGGCCTCGGCCTGCTCGTCGACCCGGGCCGGGGCGTGACCCTCGACCTGGGCGGCGCGGCCGCGCCGAAGAAGACCGGCTCGTGGACGGACTTCCTCACCGGCATCGTGCCCACCAACCCGGTCGGCGCGTTCGTCGAGGGCAACGTCCTGCAGATCGTCTTCCTCGCCGTCGTCATCGGCGCGGCGGCTCTGCTCGTCGGCGAGGCCGCCGAGCCGTTCGTGGCGCTGAACCGCTCGCTGCTGGAGATCGTGCAGAAGGCCCTGTGGTGGGTCATCCGGCTCGCCCCGATCGGCACGCTCGGCCTGATCGGCAACGCCGTCGCCTCGTACGGCTGGGACCTGCTGGCTCCGCTGGCGAAGTTCACGACCGCCGTCTACGTCGGCTGCGCCATCGTGCTGTTCGTGGTCTACCCGCTGGTGCTGATCCTCGCCGGCCGACTCAACCCGCTGCGCTTCTTCGCCGGCGCCTGGCCCGCCATCGAGCTGGCCTTCGTGTCCCGCTCCTCGGTGGGCACCATGCCGGTGACCCAGCGCTCCGTCGAGCGCCTCGGCGTCCCCCGCGAGTACGCCTCGTTCGCGGTGCCGTTCGGCGCCACCACGAAGATGGACGGCTGCGCCGCGATCTACCCGGCCCTCGCCGCGATCTTCGTGGCCCAGGTGTTCGGCGTGCAGCTCGGCCTCACCGACTACCTGCTCATCGCCTTCGTCTCGGTGGTCGGCTCGGCGGCCACCGCCGGCCTGACCGGCGCGATCGTGATGCTCACCCTCACCCTGAGCACGCTGGGCCTGCCGCTGGCCGGGGCCGGCCTGCTGCTCGCCATCGACCCGATCCTGGACATGATGCGCACCGCCACCAACGTTGCCGGGCAGGCGCTGGTGCCGACCGTCGTCGCCGCCCGGGAGGGCACCCTCGACCGGGCCGCGTACGACTCGGCCGGCCGACGTGACCTCACCGAGCCGGAGACCGTGGCCGCCGACACCCGCCCGGAGCTGAACCCCGTACCCGCCTGACCCGTTTTCCCACGACGACGGACCCCTCGACAGCGGGGTCCGTCGTCGTACCGAGAGGATGAGCACATGAGTTCCCTGTTCACACCGCTGGCCCTGCGTGGGGTCACCCTGCCCAACCGCGTCGCCATGGCACCGATGTGCCAGTACTCCGCCGGCCCGGACGGCCTGCCCACCGACTGGCACCTCGTCCACCTCGGCACCCGCGCGATCGGCGGGGCCGGACTGGTGCTGACCGAGGCGACCGCCGTACTCCCCGAGGGTCGGATCTCCCCGCAGGACACCGGGCTGTGGTCCGACGCGCACGTGGACGCCTGGCGGCCGGTGGCCGCGTTCGTCGCCGCGCACGGCGCGGTGCCGGCGGTTCAGCTCGCACACGCCGGCTTCAAGGCCTCCACCTACCGACCGTGGGACTCGGGCAAGGGCGGGGTGCCGGACGCCGAGGGCGGTTGGACGCCGGTCGCCCCGAGCGCCGACCCGTTCAGCCCCAGCTACCGGACGCCGACCACGCTCGACGCGGCGGGCATCGCGGGCGTCATCGACGCGTTCGCCGCCGCCGCCGAGCGGGCCCTCGCCGCCGGCTTCGCCGCCGTGGAGGTCCACGCCGCGCACGGGTACCTGCTGAACGAGTTCCTGTCGCCGCTGACCAACCACCGCACCGACTCCTACGGCGGCGACCGGGCCGGCCGGATGCGGCTCACCCTGGAGGTCGCCCGCGCGGTACGCGCCGCCGTCGGCGAGAGCGTGCCGGTGCTCACCCGGATCTCCGCGACCGACTGGGTCGAGGGCGGCTGGACGGTCGAGGACAGCGTGGTGCTCGCCGGGGAGCTGGCCGCCGTCGGCGTCGACCTCGTCGACACCTCCTCCGGGGGCGTCAGCACCGAGCAGCGCATCCCGCAGCTCGGCCCCGGCTACCAGGTGCCGCTGGCCGCCCAGATCCGCCGCGAGGCCGGCGTACCCACCGGCGCGGTCGGCCTGATCGTCGAGCCGGAGCACGCCGAGCAGATCGTCGCCAGCGGCGAGGCCGACCTGGTGCTGCTCGGCCGGGAACTGCTGCGCGACCCGTACTGGCCGCGCCGCGCCGCCGCCAAGCTCGGCGTCGCGTACAGCGGTCCCGCCCAGTACGCCCGCGCCTGATCCGAACGCGGTACGGGCGGCTGTCGATCCGGACAGCCGCCCGTACGCGCTCTCAGCCGGCGAGGTGCGACCAGTCGCCCTCCAGCTCCCGCCAGGTCCCCTGGGCCACCACCGTGCCCTCCCCCAACACCACCACGTGGTCGGCCCGGACCAACGCGGCACGCTTGGCGGTGGACCCCACCACGGTCACGCCGTGCGCCCGCAGCGCCTGCCACAGCGCCAGCTCCGTCGTGACGTCCAGCGCCGACGACACGTCGTCCGCGACCAGCAGTTCGGTACGCGGCGCCAGCGCCCGGGCCAGGGCCAGGCGCTGAAGCTGCCCGCCGGAGAGCCGGGTGCCCTTGTGCCCGATGAGCAGGCCCAGCCCACCCCCGGCGGCGGCCAGGTCGTGGTCGAGCTGGGCCGTGCTGACCGCGTCCGCCGCGTCCACCTGGTGGCCGAGCGCGATGTTCTCGACCACCGTGCCGGAGAGCACCCGGGGTAGCTGGCCGACGTACCCCACCTGGTTCGGGCGCAGGAACAGTTCGGGCTCGGTGACCGTGTCACCGTTCCACCGCAGCTCGCCGGTGTGGTGCACGATGCCGGCCAGCGCTCGCAGCAGCGAGGACTTGCCCGCTCCGACCGGCCCGACGACCAGCACCAACTGCCCGCGCTGGACCGTCAGGTCCACGTCGCGCACGGCGACCGTGCCGTCGGAGTGCACCACCGAGAAGCCGCGCAGCTCCAACCGGCGCAGTGGGCGGCGGGGCGGCGGCGTCGGCGCGGGCGCGGTGCCGCCGGCCAGGTCGACCGCCGGAACCCCCACCGAGTACGCCCCCACGCCCGTCATCGCCACCGTCCGCCGGGTCCACACCCGCGCCGACGGCAGTTGGGAGATCAACGACGCGGTGGTCCAGGCGAACCACCGGGCCGCACCCAGCGTGGAGACGGCCACCAGCACCGTGCCGGCCGACAGTTCGCCGCCCAGGTAGAGGGCCCACGCGCCGATCGGCAGCAGCCCGCTGACCACCGCCGGCGTCGAGCGGGACCACACCTGCACGGCGATCTCCCGGCGCTGCCGGTCACTGCGCAGCACGTCCAGGTCGGACAGGTGACGCAGCACCGCCGACGTCGCACCGGCGAGCTTGACCGTCCGCGCCGCGGAGAGCGCGGAGACCAGCGCGGTGGCGAAGGCGGCCCGCGCCGCGACGGTCGCCCGCGCCGCGCGCTCCAGCTTCGGCCCGAACAACGTCGCGGCCAGGCCGGAGACCACCATCGTGCCGAGGAAGAACAGCCCCGGTACGACGCTGCCGGTGACCGCCGTCATGGCCACCACCAGCACCACCGCCACGGTCTGGTCCAGCACGTTGTCGGCGAGCTGCACCACCCGCTCGGTGTCGCCACCCTGGGCCACCACCTCCGCCGGGCTGTGCGAGCTGACCCGGCGAGGGCCGGTCTGGCCGTGCACCAGCCGCAGACCGATCCGCAGCATCTGCCGCACCCACCAGTGCGGGAACCACACATGCGTGTAGAACGGCAGCGGCAGGGTGACCAGCAGCCCGGCCACGATGCCCAACGCCGGCAGGTACGGACTGCCGGATCCGTCGACCAGGTCGGCCCACAGCCACGGCAGCAGCGGACCGTCCAGTCCGAGCAGGCTGAGCCCGAGGAACAGCGCGATCGCGGCGGCTCCGTACCGGGGATCGTTGGTGCAGAGCCGGATGATCTCCCGGAAGGTCCGCGCCGGCGGCGTCGGCGGCAACGGCGGCGGCTCGGTACGCGACGCCGGCACCGACCCGGCCCCCGCCGCCGCCGCCGCATCGACCGAACCAGCGGTGTCCCGACCGGCCGTGTTCGGGCCGGCCGCGTTCGGGCCGGGCAGCAGGTCGGTGCCCGCCGTGTTCGGGCTGGCCAGGAGGTCGGCGGCGGCGATGCTCGGGCCGGTCAGGAGGTCGGTGCCGCCGCCGGTGCGGGACGCCGACGCCCCGCCGGCGTAGACGGCGGCGTGACTGCTCGCCAGCAACTCGGCGAACCGCGTCGACGTCTCCAACGGACCGGCCTCGACCACCGCGCCGTCGGCGAGCACCACCACCTCGTCGCAGCGGCGCACCGAGGAGAGCCGGTGCGCGATCACGATGCCGATCCGGTCGCGCAGCAGTCGCTCGGTGGCCCGCTGCACCCGCGCCTCGGTCACCGGGTCCAACCGGGCGGTGGCCTCGTCGAGGATCACCACGTGCGGGTCACGCACCAGGATCCGGGCGAACGCCACCAACTGCTCCTGGCCGGCGGAGAGCACGTGCCCGCCCTCCCCCAGCCGGGTCGCCAACCCGTCGGGCAGCTCGGCGATCCAGCCGGCCAGGCCCAGTTCGTCGAGCGCCCGGGCGGCGGCGTCCAGCAGTTCCGGGTCGTAGAGCGCGACGTTCTCGGCCAGCGTGCCGGCCACGATCTCGGTGCGCTGCGGCACCAGCGCCACCCAGCGGCGCAACTCCTCCACGTCGAGGTCGCACAGGTCGGTGCCGCCGAGGAAGACGGTGCCCGGCGGCACGTCCACGGCCCGGGTGAGCACCTTCGCCAGGGTCGACTTGCCCGACCCGGTACGCCCGATCAGGGCGTACGAGCGCCCCCGCGCGAAGGTGAGGCTGAGCCCGCGCAGGGCCGGACCCCGACCACTCTCCGGGCCGCTCACCTCGTACCCGAACGTCAGGTCCCGGATGCGCAGGTCGCCCTCGACCGGGGTGGCCCCGCCAACCGGTTCCTGCCGAACCTTCTGGAGCAACTGGACGCGGGCCCACGCGCCGAGGGCCTCCTGTAGTTCGGGCACCATCCGGCCGACGTGTTCCGCGGTGGCCCCGAAGGCCAGGGCGAGCAGCCAGATGGCGGTGAGTCGGGCGGCGTCGACCCGGCCGGTGGCCAGGGCCCAGGCCCCGCCGAGCACCACCGCGCCGACGCCGACCCGGATCGTGGCGGTGGCGACGGTCGCCACCTTGGCGGAGAGCACCCAGACCCGATGGCCACGGGACAGCACGGCGGCGGCCCGCCGGGCATAGAGCCGCAGCACGTACGGCTGGGCCAGGCTGGTCCGCACGTCGTCCTGGCCGTGCACCGCCTCCTCCATCACGGCCGCCAGGTCCGACCATGCCTCTTCCTCGATCATCCGGGCCGGACCGATCCGTGCCGTGGGCCGGCGCAGCCCCGCCCCGAGCACCACGGTCAGCAGCAGCATCGCGATGCCGGCCGGCCACCACACGGCGAGCGCGACGACCATCGACAGCAGACCGACGCAGAGCCCCTGGGCGAGCCGCGAACCCTGGTTACGAACTGCCGACGCCACCTGGTAGACATCCCCGTCGATGCGGTCCAGCAGCTCGCCCACCGGGGTGGTCTCGAGGCTCGGCAGATCCTGCCCGAGCGCGACCCGGCAGAGCCGCCGACGGACGTCGGCGGACCAGTCGGCGGTCAGCCCGGCCATCACCAGGCTCACCACCAGGTCGCTGAGCACCACGGCGGCCAACGCGGCAGCGAGGACGGTGAAGGAAACGGCCGACCGGTGTACGAGCACCGAGCCGGCGAGCGCGGACGCGCCCGCCTGACCGGCGGCGCCCAGCACGATGAGGATGGCCACGAGCGTCAGACGGCGTGGCGAGGTGTCCCACAGATCACGGAGCAGGCGCATGGAAAGTTCCTCCGGACGTGGGTGGCGGAACACCCAGCGTGCCGGCAGCTCCCCGGTCCCTTCAACCGATTTAGCCGCCCCTGAGCAGGACATCCCCCGATGCACGGTGCGCCGACAACGGGCGCGCGAGACCTGCGCAACCCCGGATCGACATGATCGACACGAGATCACCGATCTGGGGGTATCGACCGGCCCCGGACCGCAATGATCGACTCGACATCGCCGACCCGGGGGCATCAACCGGCCCCGGATACCCCGACTTCGGCGATCTCGTGTGGATCACCACCGACCAACTCCAATGCGTCACCCCGCGCAGCCCGGCGCACCCCGGCGGCACCAGATCGGCACCATGCCCAATCGGCCCCACCCCGGACCAGCATGATCGACACGAGATCACCGATATCGCGGTGTCATCCGGCCCCGGACACCCCGACTTCGGCGACGTCGAGCCGATCACCGCTCGGTTGCGCCCCGCCGATCGCCCCGGCCGGCGGTATGTCCGGCTGTGGGCGTCTTCACGGGGTGACCGGGTGTGCCTCGGCGGGCGGGTCGTTGGCGCGTCCGGCCGTCGTGGCCCCCCGGCGATCGCAGGAGCGCACGTCACCGCCCGCCGCCCGTCAGGTCGGGCCTCATCACCGCGCGTCCTTTGCTCTGCTTCAACCCAGGAGACACCCAGTGTCCGATTATCGGACGGCAGGTGTTTCCTCGGTTGAAGCAGAGCAAAGGCGGGTCACCACCGCCCCCCGGCCCGGGGAATGGCCCCGGACCGCCCGTCGTTACACCCGGACCCGCCGCGACGAGCACCCCCTGATCACAGGGCCGCCGCCTGCGGGGAATGGCCCCGGCCGGCAGGTCGTTACACACGGACCGGCCGCTGCGAGGAACCCGCCCGCAGGCCGCCCACCCCCCGGGGGAATGACCCCGGACCGCAGGTCGTTACACACGGTCCCGGCGCGGCAACCCCCGATCCCCCCCGGATCGCCAGCCCCCGGGAATGGCCCCGGCCGGCAGGTCGTTACACACGGACCGGCCGCCACGAGCCCCCCGGCTCGCAGGCCCCCCAAACTTTTTGAGCGCCCGGACGAGGTGCTGACACCCCGCGTCACCTGATCCCCCCGAACGGGTGGTGTGGGTGTTTCCTACCCCCGAAGGAGCAACCCCCATGAACACGATCTTCCGCAAGAGCATGCTGTCCGTCGCTGGTCTCGCGTTCGCCGGTGGCATCTTCGCCGGCCCCATCGCCGCCCACGCCGCCACCCCGGCCGTGGACGCCAAACCCGCCGCCGTCGCGGTGCAGACCACCGCACCCAAGCCGCAGGGCGACCAGTCCCACATCACCCTCAACGGTGAGCAGACCGCCAACGTCAAGGCCATCATCGCCGCCACGAAGAAGGCGGGTCTGCCCGAGCGGGCCGCGGTCATCTCCATCGCCACCAGCCTGCAGGAGTCCAAGCTGGAGAACCTCGGCCACCTCGGCGACGCCAACGACCACGACTCCCTCGGCCTGTTCCAGCAGCGCCCCACCTCCGGTTGGGGCACCCCCGAGCAGATCACCAACCCCGAATACTCCACCACCGCGTTCCTCAAGGGCCTCAAGCAGGTCGACGGCTGGCAGGACATGCCCCTGACCGACGCCGCCCAGACCGTCCAGGTCTCCGCCTACCCCGACGCCTACGCCCAGTGGGAGCAGCAGGCCACCGACCTCGTCGCCCACAACTGGAACAGCTAAGAAACCACCGATGGCCGGCACCCGACAACGGGTGCCGGCCATCGCCGTACTCCCAGCAAGATGCTTCAGAAGAGGACCGTGGCGAGCGTGCCGACCGGTTGGAAGCCGCAGCGTTCGTAGACTCGGCGGGCCGGGAGGTTGAAGTCGTTGACGTACAGGCTGACCGTGGGAGCGACCCGGGCCAGCGCGTCGCACACCACGGCGGCCATCGCGGCGGCGGCGATGCCACGGCCCCGCCATTCCGGGGCGACCCAGACGCCCTGGACCTGGGCGGTCCGCTTGGTCACGACGGCCAACTCGGCCTTGAACACGACCTTGCCGTCGACGAACCGGGCGTACGCGCGGCCGGCGCGGACCAGGTCGTTGACCCGGCGTCGGTAGCTGCGTCCGGCGTCCTCGGCGAGCGGGGAGACGCCCACCTCTTCGGTGTACATGGCGACCGCCGCCGGAAAGAGTCGGTCGACCTCGCCGGAGCGAACGCGGCGTACCTCTGGATCGGCCGGAACGGCCGGCGTTGTGTCGGTGGCCAGCAGCGGCTGGTTGGGACGGACGTCGCGGGCCGGGCCCCACGTGTGGGAGAGCCGGTCCCAGAGGGCGAGGACGGCGTCCGCACGGCCGACGATCGAGGAGCAGAGCCGGTCTTCCCCGGCGAGCAGGTCGGCGAAGGCCGACACGGCGGCGTCGCTGGCGAGCACCGGCGTCAGGTTGCCGCCGAGCCAGCAGAGTGATTCGAGGTTGCGCCGGGCGCCGTACCCCAGGATCCGCCCTTCAGCCCGCCACCAGGACAGTCCGCGCGCGGCGATGCGCTCGGCGACCTGCGCGCCCGCGAACGGGTCACGGTCGAGCAGGCGCTCGACCGCGCGGCGCTCCGATTCCCCCAGTTGCCGTACCGGCACCGTCAGCACGACTACCAGCCTGCCAGATCGACCCCCGCCCCGCCGGCCGAGTGGCGAGCCCGACCTCAGATGGTCGCCGGCTCGCTGACCCGGCTGGCCGGTCGGGTGCGGCCCGCCCACTGGACGACCGGGGACACCAGGGCGCCGAGGAGGAGGAAAAGCCCGGCCAGCACGAGCCATCCCGGTACGCCCCAACCCAGGGCGAGGCTGGTCACGACGACGGGCGCGAGCATCTTGCCCAGCTCGTAACCCATGCCGTACGTCCCCTGGTACTGCCCGTGCGCGTCGGCCGGCGCCAGCCCGAAGGAGATTCCCCAGCCGGCGGCGGAGTGCCACAGCTCTTGCAGCCCCGACATACTCCCCCCGACTTGTCGGTGATGCATTGCCGATATATCGTTGATGCATCAGCGACAGTACGTAGAGAAGGAGAACCCCATGCGGTTCCATCGACAGCACCACCCGATGCACGAGGCTCGGATGCGGGGCTTCGGCTTCCCGCCGGTCCCGCCCGGCCCCCACGAGCACGGCCACGAGCACGGCGGGCGCGGCCGCGGTCGCGGGCACGGCCGAGGCAGGGGGCGACGCCCCAACGTCCGTGGCGCGGTGTTGGCCCTGCTCACCGAGCGGCCGATGCACGGCTACGAGATGATCCAGGAGATTGACTCCCGCACCGGCGGGGCCTGGCGGCCCAGCCCGGGTTCGATCTACCCCACGCTCCAACTCCTGGAGGACGAGGGTGTGATCGCCGCCAGCACCGAGGAGTCCAGCGGCGGACGGAAGCGGTTCACCGTCACCGAGGACGGTCAGGCCGAGGCCACCGCCGCCGCGCAGACGCCGCCCTGGGCGGACGTCGCTCAGGACACCGTGAGCAGTTGGCACGACATCCGCGACTCCGGCGCTCAGGCGATGAACGCCCTGCGGCAGGTGATGATGAACGGCACCGACGACCAGCGTGAGCGGGCGGCCCAGGTCCTCGACGAGACCCGACGCAGGCTGTACGCGATCCTCGCCGAATCCGACTGAGCTGCGCCGGGACGAATGCGGGCCGCTCCCGAGGGGAAACAGCGCGCCGGAACGACTGCGGGCCGCTCCCCGAGGGGGAACGGCCCGCTTTCGTCGAACTGGCTCAGTGCACGGTGACCGTCGGGCCGGTGACCAGCCCGCGCAGCTCCTCGGGCAGCTCCGCGCCCATCTCGTCGGCGATACGCAGCGCCTCTTCGATCAGCGTCTCCACGATCTGCCCCTCGGGCACGGTCTTGACGACCTGCCCCTTGACGAAGATCTGGCCCTTGCCGTTGCCGGAGGCGACACCGAGGTCGGCCTCGCGGGCCTCGCCCGGACCGTTGACGACGCAGCCCATGACCGCGACCCGCAGCGGCACCGGCAGCCCTTCGAGGCCGGCGGTGACCTCCTCGGCGAGCTTGTAGACGTCCACCTGGGCACGGCCGCAGGACGGGCAGGAGACGATCTCCAGGCCGCGCTCGCGCAGGCCGAGGGACTCCAGGATCTGGTTGCCGACCTTGATCTCCTCGACCGGCGGGGCGGAGAGCGACACCCGGATGGTGTCGCCGATCCCCTCGGCGAGCAGCGCGCCGAAGGCGACCGCCGACTTGATGGTGCCCTGGAAGGCCGGCCCGGCCTCGGTGACGCCGAGGTGCAGCGGGTAGTCGCACTGCTCGGCGAGCTGCCGGTACGCCCGGATCATCACGACCGGGTCGTTGTGCTTCACCGAGATCTTGATGTCGCGGAAGCCGTGCTCCTCGAACAGCGAGCACTCCCACAGCGCCGACTCGACGAGCGCCTCGGCGGTGGCCTTGCCGTACTTGGCGAGCAGTCGCTTGTCCAGTGAGCCCGCGTTGACGCCGATCCGGATCGGCGTACCGGCGGCGGAGGCCGCTGCGGCGATCTCCTTGACCTTGTCGTCGAACTGCCGGATGTTGCCCGGGTTGACCCGGACGGCCGCGCAGCCGGCGTCGATGGCGGCGAAGACGTACTTGGGCTGGAAGTGGATGTCCGCGATCACCGGGATCTGCGACTTCTTGGCGATCGCGGGCAGCGCCTCGACGTCGTCCTGGGACGGCACCGCCACCCGGACGATCTGACAGCCGGACGCGGTCAGCTCGGCGATCTGCTGCAGGGTCGCGTTGACGTCGGAGGTGAGGGTCGTGGTCATCGACTGCACGGACACCGGCGCGCCGCCACCGACCGGCACCGAGCCGACCATGATCTGGCGGCTGGCCCGGCGGGGTGCGAGCGGCGGGGGCGGCACAGCGGGCATGCCGAGACTGATAGCGGTCACTTCAGCACTCACCTTGGGAAGAGCGTGATCGGGTTGACGACGTCCGCGGTGATGGTCAGCAGCGTGAACACGCCACCGATCAGGATCACCGCGTACGTGAAGGGCATCAGCTTGAGATAGTCCACCCGACCCGGGTCGGCCCTACCGATCCGCGCGTAGAGCCAGGAGCGGGCCCGCTCGAACCAGGCGATGGCGATGTGGCCGCCGTCCAGGGGGAGCAGCGGGAGCAGGTTGAACACGCCGATGAAGAAGTTCAGCGAGATGAAGAGCAGGATGAACATCAGCCAGGCCCCGTGGGCGACCGCCTCGCCGCCGAGGCGGCTGGCCCCGACCACGCTGATCGGGGTGTCCACGTCACGTTCGCCGCCGGTGATGGCGGTCCACAGGGCGGGGACCTTCTGCGGCAGCCGCTGCAACGCCTCGACGGTGCCGACGGCCAGCCCGCGGGTGAAGTCGCCGGTGGCGCCGAACGCGGCGACCGGACCGTACGTGACGAGGTTCGGGGTGGTGATGGTGAGCCCGACGCCGAGCGCGGCGACCGGGCCGACGGTGCCCTTCGGGTTGTCGAGCGGCGGACGCTCCGTCTGGGCCAGCACGGTGCTGGTCTCGGCGGCCTGCCCGTCGCGGACGTACCCGATCTTCACGGTCTCGCCGGGCTTCAACGCGCGCAGGCCGGTGAGCATCTCACCGTAGTTGTTGACCGGCTTGCCGTTGAGTGAGGTGATCCGGTCGCCGTCGCGAAGCTGGGCCTGGGCCGCCGGGCTGGCCGGGTCACCGGGGGCGCAGGCGCGCTGGTCGATCTTCGGCAGCACGCAGTCGGAGAGCGCGATCACCGCCGGCTCCTGCCGGACCTGCGCGTCGTTCGTGGGGAACTTGGGATTGGGCAGGCCGAGGGTGACGGCCGCCAGCCAGATGGTGACGAGCGCCAGCGCGAAGTGGGTGATCGAGCCCGCGGACATGACGATCGTGCGCTTCCACACCGGGAACCGCCACATCGCACGCGGCTCGTCGGCCGGGTCGACGTCGTCGTCGTGCGGCGTCATCCCAACGATCTTGCAGAAGCCACCGAGGGGGATGCCCTTGATGCCATACTCGGTCTCGCCCCGCTGGAACGACCAGATCGTGGGGCCGAAACCGACGAAGTACTTCGTGACCTTCATCCCGAACGCCTTGGCGGTCAGCATGTGACCCGCCTCGTGCAGGCTGACCGAGATGAGAATGGCCAGGGCGAAGAGGACCACCCCGAGCAGGTTAGACATCAAGCTCCTTCCACCGAACCCGCGATGATCTCCTGCGCGTGCGCGCGCGCCCACGACTCGGCCGCGAGCACGTCCTCGACGGTACCTGGTTCGCCGAAGTCCGGAGCCTCCTCCAACACGCGTCCGAGGGTGTCGACGATGCCGAGGAACGGCAGCCGCCCGGCAACGAACGCCGCCACGCACTCCTCGTTCGCCGCGTTGTAGATCGCCGGGCGGCAGCGCCCGGCCTTCCCGGCGGCCTTGGCGAGCGCCACGGCCGGGAACGCCTCGTCGTCCAGCGGCGCGAACTCCCAGGTGTGCGCTGCCGTCCAGTCGACGGCGGCGGCAGCCTCGGGCACCCGGTCCGGCCAGCCGATGCCGAGCGCGATCGGCAGTCGCATGTCCGGTGGGCTGGCCTGGGCGATCGTCGACCCGTCCACGAACTCGACCATCGAGTGGATCACCGACTGCGGGTGCACCATGACGGTGATGTCGCCGTAGGGCACGTCGAACAGCTCGTGCGCCTCGATCACCTCAAGCGCCTTGTTGACCATGGTCGCCGAGTTGATCGTGACGACGGGGCCCATGTTCCACGTCGGGTGCGCGAGCGCCTGCTCGGGTGTGACCTGCGTCAACTCGTCGCGCCGCCGCCCCCGGAACGGGCCGCCGCTGGCCGTGACGATCAGCCGCCGCACCTCGCCGCGCGACCCGGACCGCAGACACTGCGCGAGCGCCGAGTGCTCCGAGTCCACCGGCACGATCTGCCCCGGCCGCGTCACCGCGGCCTTGACCAGCCGGCCGCCGGCCACGAGCGACTCCTTGTTGGCCAACGCCAGAGTACGACCACCGCGCAGCGCGGCCAGCGTAGGAGCGAGGCCCAGCGAGCCGACCACCCCGTTGAGCACGACGTCGCAGGGCCACTGCGCCAGCTCGGTCATGGCGTCCGGCCCGGCCACGATCTTGGGAAGCTTGAAGTCGCCGGTGGCCCAGCCGCGCCGGCTCGCCTCGGCGTAGAACGCGAGTTGCAGGTCCTGCGCGGCGGACGCCTTGGCCACCCCGACCGCCTCGACGCCCAGCTCCAGGGCCTGCGCGGCGAGCAACTCGACGTTGCCGCCACCCGCCCCGATCGCCACCACCCGGAACCGGTCCGGGTTACGCCGGACGATGTCGATGGCCTGTGTGCCGATCGAACCGGTGGACCCGAGCAGAACAAGATCGCGGGGGGAAGTCACCGGACCATTCTCCCCCACCGCCGCTGTGTGCCCGCTGGGAGCCTCAGCCCACCCCGCCCGCCGCCGCCAACCTTGATCCACACGACTTCGCCGACCTCGGGGTATCCGCAGCTCCCGGACACCCCCACATCACCGAACCCGAGTCGATCAAGCGCGTGCGGGCCTCACCCCTCCCCGGCCGGCTCGTCGGGTGTCGCCTCCTCGCCGAGCAGGTCGGCCGGGTCGATCGAGAACTCGAACGGCTCCCGCATGACGAAACGCGTCCCGGCCGCAGCGGCGGCCACCGGCCGGTACTCGCCCTCGGTCAACTCGTACAGCGCGATGGTGGGGACCCGATTGCGCAGGTCGACCCGGAGGAAGAACGGCACGCCGACGGCGGCGTACTCACGCGGCCGGTCGATGATGTCCTTTCGCCGGTTTCCGGCAGAGACGATCTCCCCGAGGAGCACGGCGTGGTCGATGGCCATGGTCGTTCGACCGCCACCCGGGGCGTCGAGGATGACGATGTCCGGGATGAACAGGTCCTGGCCCGAGACGATGTTCGTCTCAAGGTAGAGCCACAGCTTGGCCCGGCGGGCTGCCTGCTTGAGGTGGAACGCGAGGTCCAGTTCCGCGTCCTGATGGTCGTACCCGGCATGTGGTGTCACGATCACGCTTCCGCTCAGGACCTCAACCTTGGGGCCGTTGGTCTCCGGCAACAGGTCGAGGGCGAGCTGCGCGGTCCACGGCTCGTCATGCCACCGCAGCACGTCGAACGACGGCTCGGTGTGCTGCGGCGCCGGCTCCGGCGCGAACGCTGCCTGGGCCATCCGGGCTCACCCCCTCAGCGGACCATCATGCTCAGGTCAGCCTAGCCACCGCCGCCCACGATGTGCGTCATCGCACACCCCGTCCGACGCGCGATTGCCGCACGCTCAGCCGCACTGGTTCTGATCCACGGGCCGGGCAGGCACCACGCCGTCGCCGTAGTTGGTGGCCAGGGTCGCGGCCCACACGTCCGGAACGGTCCTACCGCGGAAGGCCAGCGGGAGGTACTCCTGCAACGCGCCGCCCGCGTCCAGCATGGGGCCGAACCGCTCCTGCCATTCGCGGCGTACGGCCGAGGTCGGGAACCCCCGGAAGACCGCTACTTCGGGATCCCGCTCGCCCCAGCACCCCCATCTGCGGGACGGTCCGGTCACCGCGATGACGTTCGCCGAGATCGCGATCGAACCGAAGATGTCGCTGGCGGCCTCGTGGCCGATCAGCGCCCAGTAGTCGTCCTCGCTGGCCTCGACGGACAACGACAGCGCCGGGTACGACCCGTACTCCGACAGGTAGTACGTATCGCAATCCGGCTCCAGGACCAACAGCTCGACGCGCTCGTCGCCATGCCAGCGGGCCATCGCAGAGAGCGCCGGCCAGAAATCCGGGGCGAGGACCGCGTCGAACTCACCGAACAGCGACTCCCCCTCGATCTCACGAAAGACCTGGTCAGGCAATCTGACTGAAAGATCGAAGGTCGCTGCACAGCGGGAGTGAACGTTCAGGTAGGTGTGGTGATCGGTCACGACGGGCCCCTTCCCGGAGATCCCCAGCATGCTGCCCTACCGCAGCCGAGAAGCGCGAAGATCAACACCACATCGCCGGCCTGGCGGTATCCCCGCTCCCCGACACCCCCACATCGCCGAAACCGTGTCGATCAAGGGCGGCGCCGCCGGCTCGTCGTGGTCCGGTGCCGTACGACGGCCAGCCAGACCGCTGCGCCGATGCAGGAGACGGCCAGCAGGGACAGCAGCACCAGGGCCGGGTTGACCCAGACGGGCACCAGGTCGTAGGTGGCATTGCATCGATCGCGCAGGGGGAACCATCGCGACGACTCACGCCAGTGCACGGCGCGGTAGGCACTGTCGTAGCTGACGCCGGCCTGTCGGCAAGACTCCTCCGAGCTCATGGAGGAACCCGCGAACGCCCCGACGAACCAGGTGACGGCGGCGGCAGCGATCGAAAGCCCGGCCGTCGCGACAAACCAGCCCGGGGTCCTCCACCTGCCGGTGAATAGAGGTCCGCCCCACAGCCAGAGCACGAACACAGCGGGTACGGCGAGGCAGAGACCGGTCGCGACGACACCCATCGTGATTCTCAGCCTCCCGCGAGCGAGCCGGCCGTGATCATTGCACGGGCTGGTGCACCGCCGTGAACTGGACGAACGCGGCCCAAGCCGAGGGTGTGAAGGTCAGCGTCGGCCCCTGCCGGTCCTTGCTGTCGCGGACGCCGACCGTGTCGGCGAAACCGGCCACCTCGACGCAGTCGCCCTCGCCGCCGGATCGGGTGGACGTGCGCCAGACTCCGTCACGCTCCATGGGTCATCTCCTTCGCTGTGGCCGCGATCAGCTCACGGGACTCGTCGGCGCTCAGCGCCCGCTCGCCAAGGGAGCGCCAGGCGTCCTCATAGATCTCGATCTCGTGGGTCTTGTCAAGGTAGACCGCGCCGCACGGCCCGTCCATGTAGATCGTGGTCGGCTCCGGCTCGCGCACGTCGGACGGGAAGTCGAGCATGGTGAAGGTGCCGGCCTGCGCCCAGCGGACCAGGCCGGCGGCGAGCGGCAACACCCGGATGCCGATGTTGTGCTGCCGCGACGACACCACCAGGGAGTCCAGTTGCCGGGCCATCGCCGCGCGATCCCGCAGCGGCCGGCGCAGCACCGCCTCGTCCAGGATCACGTCGAGGCGCGGAGCACGCGGTATCGCACGGGCCAGCAGGCGTTGCCGGCGCAGCCGCACGTCCACCTTCGCCCGGCGATCCGCCTCGCTCATCTGCGGATGATCGGTGGCGATCACCTCGGTCATGTACTCGACCGTCTGCAACAACCCGGGGATAAGGTCCGCCTCGTACTTGCGAATACGGGTGGCGGCGGCTTCCAGGCCGACGTAGAGCTTGAACCAGTCCTTGATCGCTTCGCCGTAGCTGTGCCACCAACCGTGCGCCTTGGTCTCCCGAGCCAGCGACCGCATCGTCTCGATCGTCTCCGGGGACGCGCCGTAGACGCGACACATGGCCGCCACGTCGTTCGGGTGCATGGAGACCTGGCCGGTCTCGTACCGCCAGATCCGGGGTGCCGACCATTCCAATTCCTTGGCCGCCGCGGTGACCGTCACGTACGCGTTTTCGCGAAGCTCTCTCAGATATCTGCCGAGCTGCCTGCGTGGAACTGTGCTGCCGGAGTCGTCCACGTCATCTCCCTGACTGTCGTCGCGTAAGACGCCTCGTCCCTTGGTCCGGATTCTGCTCCGAAAGATTGTGCTGGGCCATCAGTGGAATGACCCTCATTGATGACGGCGACCGCGAAAATCCCACCGAAGGACGGCCATGGAAGCGACCGACGATCTGCCATTGCCGCCCTACGTGACCAAAGAGGACGTCGTGTTCGCACTGCGGGCGATCAGCGTGCACGCCCCCGTGCAGCGACCGGACGGCGAGCACTGCCGCAGGGATGACGCTCGGCACCCGTGCCGGCTGCACCGCTGGGGCCGCCGCGTCCTGCACGAGCGCGGGCTGACCGACGGCCAGATCCAGACGCTGGTGGACGGCGGAACGGTGGTCCTGCCATGAACGTCGCAACCGCGCCCCGCTGGATCATCCATCTGCCGACCACGCTGACCAGCCTCGACGAGGTCACCGCCCTGGCCGTGGCGCTGCGCGACTCGCTCGGTCACCTCACCGTCGTCGACTTCGGCGAGACCACGCTCAGCGAGGAGGACGCACAGTTTCTGCGTACCCGAGTGTTCTGTGACGCCCGGCTCGACGGCGCGGGCCGGTGCCGGCGGCCCGACGCCCACGACGGACGCTGCGCAATGGCGATCGACTCGGATTCATGAAAATCGGGGTGTCCGCGGCTCGCGGACACCCCGATTTCATTGAAACCGTGTTGATTAAGCGGCGGGTCAGCCGCCGTTGATGACGAACTGCGAGCCCGGCTGGATGACGATGTTGCCGTCGGCCGAGTTGGTGATGGTCACGTTCGTCAGGTTGGCGTTACCGCGCGCGCCGCTCATCGCGAGGATGCCGGCACCGTTGTTCGACTTGTCGATCCGTACGTTGGTGATGGCGACGTTCGGCATGTTGCCGCCGCCGTTCTTGAACTGGATGCCGTCGAACGTCGAGTCGATGATGTCGGTGTCCCGGATGGTGACGCCGGTGATGTCCCGGGTCGAGGGGAAGAGCGTGATGGCGCCGAACTCCTGGTCCTCGTTCCAGAACGCGCCGCCGGTGCGGTAGAGCCCGTTGTTGGCGATCAGCGTCGTGCCGGAGAACGGCAGCGGGTCGTGGTCGGTCGCCAGCATGATGCCCGGGTAGTTGGCGGTGTCGTAGATCAGGTTGTTCTCGATCGAGTTGTCGTAGCCGCCGTAGATGGCGATGCCGTTGGCCCGCCAGGGCAGCTGGACGGTGTTGTTGACGAAGTGGTTGTCGTGCGCGATGTCGACGCTGCGGTCCTTGACGTACGGGTTGGCCCAGACGGCGAGCGCGTCGTCGCCGGTGGTCCGGAACGACGAGTTGAACACCCGCGAGTTGCGCGTGCCGTTGCTGAAGTTGATGCCGTCGGCGTACGTGTCGCGGATCCGCATGCCGCTGAACTCCAGCCCGTCGGCCGGCCCCCACAGGTCGGGGATGTTGTCGTAGTCGCGGCCCACCCAGACGCCCACGTTCGCGTGCTCGATCCAGACGTTGCTGATCTTGGTGCCGGTGCCGAACCGGCCGTTCAGACCGACGCCGCCCTCGGCGTTGCCGTCACCGCCCCGGATCCGGCCGGAGCCGAAGATGGCGATGTCGGAGATCTGGGTGTTCTTGTCGATGTCGAAGCCGAAGTTGCCCTCGTGCGGGTGGTTGATGCCGCCCACCACGTTCTGCGGCTCGGTCAGCGTGTAGAGCTGCGAGTGCCACATGCCGGCGCCCCGGATGGTGACGTTGCTGATGCCGACCTGGTTGTACATGCCCCGGTTCAGCGGGTCGTCGGTCAGGATCTTCTGCTCCTGCCGCCACTGACCGGCGGGGATCCAGACGCAGCTGATGGCGCCGTTCTGGTCGTCGGTCACCGCCCGCTGGATGGCGGCGGTGTCGTCGAGCCCGTCGTTCGGGACCGCGCCGTACTGCGTGATCGAGGTGCAGCCGGACGGTTGGCTCAGCGGCGGGGCCACCTGCTCCAGGTCGATCATGTCGATGACGTAGAACGAGGCGGTGTCGCCCGAGTCGCGCTGCAACTTGAAGCGGGTGCCCGCCGGGTACGACTGCGACAGCAGCGCGTTCGACTCGTCGAAGAGTCGGCGGGCGTCGGCCTGCGGGGTGTTGGTCAGCGCCTCCGGCCCGTCGGTGTTGCCGTAGAGCCAGCTGTGCTTCGACGACAGGGTCAGCTTGCGGGAGAAGACGTCGTTGACGTAGAGGCTGATGGTCGCCTCGATGCCGCCGCCACCGGGCGCGTCCGGGATGGAGTTGCGCACCACGATGGCGTTGGCCTGGTTCGCCGAGGTGAACTCGACGAACTGGCCGGTGCCGGTGAGGCGTACCGACTTGCGGCCCGAGGACTCGCTGGCGAAGTTGGTGTGCCCGAACGTGCGCAGCGGGTCGGCCTCCAGCAGCGTGCCCGAGTAACGGCCGGCCTCCGCCTCGTACGAGACGTACGGCACCGCCGCGCCGCGTCCGACCACGATGGACTGGCTGAAGGTGTTGTTGCTCTCGTTGGTCTCGGCGACCACGTTCGTGGCGTCGGCGGTGGCGGTGATGGTCGCGCCGCCGCTGGTGGCGGTCCAGCTACCGCTGACGGCCACGGTGGTCGTCGCGCCGGCGGCAATCGAGGCGGTGTTCGTGTTGAGCGTGGTGCTGCCCACCACCAGTCGGGTGACGGTGGTCGCGCCGGTCGCGGTGGTGCCCCGGTTGCGGACCGCCACGGTGAAGGTGACGGACGCCCCGACGGCCGGGTTCGGCGGGTTCGAGGCGATGCTCAGCACCTGCAGGTCGGGCCCCGGCGCCTGCGCCACCACAAGCGGCGACGCCGCGGTGAGGCTGTTGTTGCCGTTGTTCTGCTCGACGACCGTGTTGGTCGGGTCGACCACCGCCGACACGGCGTAGCTGCCCATCGGTCGCGTACCGGCGTTGAACGAAACGGTCGTCGAGGCACCGGCGGCGAGCGCGCCCACCGTGGCGCTACCGACGAGGGCCCCGGCCAGGCTGAAGTTCACCGTGGTGGCCGCCGCGGCGGCGGTGCCGATGTTCTGCACGACGGCCGAGAGCGTGATCGCGGAGACCTCGCTGGGCGACGTCGGCGACCAGGACAGCGAGCTGACGACCAGGTCCGGGTTGGGGGCCGGCGTGCCGCAGACCTCCAGCTCGGCCACCTGGCCGGACGGAGCGCCGGTGTTGCCGGTGAACCGCAACTGCACGTCCGCCGTGGTCGCGCTGACCGGAATGGTCACCGTGTTGACGCCCTGGACGAACTGGTAGGCCGCCGCCGACACCAGGCTGGTGTACGACGACGACGCCTGGTCGCGGCCGAGGATCTGGATCGTCTGGGTACGGGTGCCCCAGGACGAGTCGGGGTTGAGCTTGACGGTGACGCCGGAGATCGAGTGGTTCGCGCCGAGCGCCACGGTGAGGTTCTGCGGGTAGCTGGCCGCGCCCTCCCAGTACGTGCCGAGCTGCCCGTCGTTCGCCTTGTCGGGGGTGAAGGTGAAGGTGGAGCCGCTCGCCGTCATGCTCTTGCCCTGCGCCACGTTCGTGCAGGCCGGGGGGTTGCTGCCGGTCCGGGTGACGGTGTTGCTGTTGCCGGACAGGTTGCCGGCGCCGTCGCGGGCGCGGACGTAGTACGACACCGTCGCCGTGGTCGGCTGGCTGTCCTGGTACGTGAGGACGGTGCCCAGCGTCGCGATCAGGCTGCCGCCCCGGTAGACGTTGTAGCCGGCCAGGCCGCTGCCACCGGTGTCGGTGGAGGCGCCCCAGGTGAGCGTGATCGTGCTGCCCGACGTGCTCTGCGACAGCGTCCCCGGCACGCTCGGCGCGGTGGTGTCGCCGCTGCCGGTGCGGGTCACCGTGTTGCTGTTGCCGGAGACGTTGCCGGCGGCGTCACGCGCCCGGACGTAGTACGACACGGTCGCCGTGGTGGGCTGCGTGTCGTTGAACGTGGTCACGGTACCGACGGACTGGAGGAACGCGCCGTTGCGGTAGACGTCGTAGCCGGCGACACCGCTACCGCCCGAGTTGTCGGTGGACGCGACCCAGGCGAGGCTGATGGTGGTGCCCGACTGGGTGTACGAGAGGTTGCCCGGCGCGCTGGGGGCGGTGGTGTCGGGGGTGGTGCCGCCGCTGCCGTACACCTCCAGCTCGGAGAGCTGCCCGGCCGGCCAGCCGCTGTTGGCGGTGATGGTGATCCGGACGTAGCGGGTGGCGGTGGCGCTGAAGTTGATCGTGGCGGTGCTGCCGCTCGCCGGGTTGAAGGTGTAGGTCTGCGACCCCACCAAATCGGTGAACGACGAACCGTCGGCGCTGCCCCGCACGCTCAACGTCTGCGTACGGGTGCCCCAGCCCGAGGTCGGCAGCTTCAGCACGACCTGGTTGACCGACTGTGACGAGCCGAGATCGACCTGCACCCACTGCGGGAACGAGTTGTTGACGCTCTCCCAGTAGCTGCCCGCGTTGCCGTCGACGACCTTCGACGAGTCGTAGACGTCGGCGTGCCCGCTCTCCTGGGTGGGACGACCCTGGGCGAGGTTGGTGGCCGCCGCGGCGAGGGCGCTGCTGGCGGCGGCCGGTTGGTCGGCGGGGCGGGCGGCGGAGGCCGCAGTGGCGAGGGCCGGGTTCGCGAGGGCGGTCGCGATCAGCGTGGTCGCGACTGTCGCCGCCACCATCCTGAACAGTGTCGCTCGTCGTCTCATGACTGTCCTGTCGTCGGGGGACGGTTGCCGCGGGCGGGGGTGACCGCGGCTGGGGGTGAGGGGTGCGGCGACATGCAAGACACGACTAGCGAGGATTTCCGAAGGGATGCACGAAACCAAGCATCGCTTTGTCGAAATCTTGCACGAGTTTGGCCAAAGGTTACTGACGTGCTACGGGAGCGTCAACACTTCGACCCACGTGACTATTGATGGGCGTGCTCGCGGGTCAGCGCAGGACGAAGGTCTCCAGCGCCTCGCCGCCGTACCAGTCGGTGCGCCGGCCCACGTGCGCCATGCCGAGTCGCCGGCAGACCGCCATCGACGGCTCGTTGCCCGGCGACACGACCGCGTAGATCTCGGAGGTGCCGGTGGCGAACTCCCGGGCGATGAGCGCACGCGCCGCCTCGGTGGCGTAGCCGTGACCCCACGAATCGGGGTGCAGGTGCCAGCCCACCTCGATGTCGTCGGTACGCCGTGTCCCGTCGCGCCCCGGCAGCGGCTTGAGCAGGACGGTTCCGGCCACCTGCCCGGTGTCGCGTACCTCGATCGCCCAGGTGCCGTACCGTCCCTGGTCGCTGGCGTGCCGCTCCTGCCAGAACCGCAGCCGCTCGGCCGCCTGCGAGGGGTCGCTCATCGGCAGGCCGACCACGTTCAACCACCGGGTGACGTCGGCCCGCGAGTAGATGTCGTAGATCCGGGCCAGATCCGCCGGGTCGTCGGTCCAGTCGCGCAGGTTCAGGCGTTCGGTGGTGACAACGGTCATGAACGGCGATCTTAGGGAGTGACCGCCCGCACGACAGGGAAGGAGAAGCCGATGGGCAGCGGTTGGCAGCGCGCGAAACGGATCATCAGTGCCGCGTTCCGTCCGGTGCGCGGACGCGACCTGTCGCTGCACGCCGCAGCGATCACCTTCTACGGGGCGATCGCCGTGGTCCCGGTGGCGCTGCTGGCCCTCTGGCTCACCTCGCTGATCGCGGGCGCCGATCGGGTACGCCGACTCACGTCGTACGCCGTGGAGGCCCTGCCGACGGCGATCGGCGCGCCCCGGGCGGTGGCCGCACTGGTCGACGCCGGGGTGCAGTTGACCCCGCTGCTGGCGCTGGCCTCACTGCTGCCGGCGTCGCTCTACGGCGAGGGGCTGCGCCGGGCGTTCGTGTCGGTGGCGGCGCCGCGTAGCGACGAGCACCTGGTGGGGTGGCGGGGACGGCTGTTGTTGCTGCCGCTGCTCGCGCCGGCCCCTGCGCTGCTGCTGTCGATCCTGCTGGCGTTGCCGCTCACCACCCGCCTGGTCCGTCAGGGTGGCTGGGTCGGCGTGCTGGGCATCGTGCTGTCCTTCCTGGCGGTCTGGCTGGTGCTCACACCGGTGCTGATGTGGGTGTTCCGGGTGGTCGGGCCGGCGTCGCCGGACTGGCTCTCCACCCTCGCGATCGGTTCGTTCACGGCGGCCAACCTCTCCGGGTTCCTGCACGGCTTCGTGCTGTTCGCGTCCCTGCCGCTGGACCTCGGCGTGCCGTTCGGCGGCTTCGACCCGATCGGCGCGGGCGTCGCCGTGCTCCTGTGGCTGTACGTGTTCCACGTGATCGTCCTGGCCGGCTACTCCGCCACCCTGGCACTCTCGCGTTGGCGCGCCCAGCGGTCGAGCTGATCACGCGCTGGCGAGCGCTTCGGTGGGGGTGAGGCGGGCGGCGCGGATCGACGGGTAGACGCCCGCCGCCATCCCGACCACCATCGCGCCGGCGATGCCGCCGGCCACCGAGGTCACCGGGATCGTCGGCGGCCAGCCCTGGTAGCTGGCGTACCCGACCGTCGCGAGCACGCCGAGCACCGCTCCGGCGGCCCCGCCGAGCACGGACAGCAGCACCGACTCGGTGAGGAACTGCACCCGGATCTGGCCCCGGTTCGCGCCGAGCGCCCGGCGTAGACCGATCTCCCGGCGGCGCTCCAGCACCGAGATGACCATGGTGTTGGCCACCCCGATCCCGCCGACCAGCAGCGCCACGGCGGCCAGCCCGAGAAACAGCGCGGAGAACGTGTTCTCGGTGGCCCGCTTGGCGGCGAGCGCGTCCGAGGGGCGGCTGACCTGGATCAGCCCCGGCAACTGCGGGTCGAGGGTGGCCGGCAGCACGGCACGCACGTCCTCCAGCGCGGTCTCGCGGGCCCGCACGTACACGACGGTGGGATGCCCGTCGAAGCCGAGCAGGTTCCGGGCCGCGTCCCAGCCGACCAGCACCGACCGGTCCAGGTCGGGGGCGATGGGCAGCGGATCGAGTACGCCGATCACGGTGAACCACCGTTCGCCGACGAGCACCTGGGGCGGCCGGGCCGGGTCGACGGTGGCGAACCCGAGCCGGCTCGCGGCCACGTAGCCGAGGACGGCGGTCGGCAGCCGGGCCGTGCCGTCGTCCAGGAACCGGCCGACGCGGACCCGTCCGTTGACGGTGGCCAGCAGATCCGGGCGCGCGGCGAGGGTCGTGAGTCCCGACGTGTCGTAGCGGTCCACCAGGTCGTTGCGGCGGACCGCGACGTGGGTGTTCGCGACCGCGCTCACCGTCTCCACGGGCCCGATCCGGTCCACCATCGCCACCGACTCCGCCGGCAGCAGCACGGGCGGGTCCTGGTCCGGCACGGGTTCGGCGCGCAGCAGGTTGGTGCCGAGAGCGGAGAGCTGGTCCATGAGGTCGCGTTGGCTGGACGCCGGGATGCCGACCACGACGATCATCGTGGCGATGCCGATGGAGATGCCCAGGGCGGACAGCGCCGCCCGCATCCGCCGGCTGGTCAGCCCGAGCAGACCGAGCCGGAGTACGTCGCTCGGGGCGAGCCGGGGCGGCCGGCCGCCGGGTGCCGCCGTGGGTGTGGTCATCGGTGCGTCCTGTCGAGGGTGTCGGAGACGATCCGCCCGTCGCGGATGTCCACCTGCCGAGGGGTACGGGCGGCGAGGTCCCGATCGTGGGTGATCATGGCGATGGTGGTGCCCTCGGCGTGCAGGCTCAGCAGTAGCGCCAGGACCGCCTCGCCGTTGGCGGTGTCCAGGGCGCCGGTCGGCTCGTCGGCCAGGACCAGCGCCGGGTCGTTGACCAGCGCCCGCGCGATGGCGACCCGCTGGCGTTCCCCGCCGGAGAGCTGGTGCGGCAGGTGGTCGACCCGGTGCGCCAGGCCGACCCGGGCCAGCGCGTCGATGGCCGTGCGGCGACGGCGACGACGGGGTACGCCGGCATAGAGCAGCCCGGTGGCGACGTTCTCGGCGGCGTCGAGCCCTCCGACGAGGTGGAACTGCTGGAACACGAAGCCGAGCCACCGACCCCGCAGCGCGGAGAGCCGCCGGTCGGACAGGTCCGTCACCTCCTGCCCGGCGACGCGTACCCGGCCGCTGGTGGGCAGGTCGAGCGTGCCCATGATGTTCAGCAGGGTCGACTTGCCGGACCCGGACGGTCCGACGATGGCGAGGAGTTCTCCCGCGCGTACGGTCAGCGAGACGTCGTCCAGGGCGGTGACGCCGCCCGGGTACGTCCGGCTCACCCCGTCGAGTTGCAGGACCGGTTCCGGGTACGCCGGGATCACCTCGGTCGGCGCGTCCCGGACCGGGAAGGGGATGACCGTGCTCACGCGGCGGTCACCACCGTGAGCCCCTCGGTGACACCGTCCCCGCTGACCTCGACGAGCCCCCGGGAGAACATCCCGGTCTCCACGGCCAGCAGCCCGCCGTCGGGCAGTTGGAGGGCGTGCCCGCCCTCGCGGAGCGCCACCAGCGCGCCGACCGGTACGGCCAGCACGTTCCGGCGGGCGCTCGTGGTGAACGTGACCTGGACCGACGCCGCGTCCAGCTTCCCCACGTCCGATGCCTTGGCCGGCGTGACGAGGACGTCCACCCTGGGTGGGCCGGATTGACCGGTCCCCGCGTCCGGGCCTGCGCCCTGCACGGTGTGGGAGATCGAGGCGACCCGGCCGGGGACCTCGGTCGTGTCGGGCAGGGTGATCGCGACCGTGGCGCCCACCCGGATGCTGCCGACCTCGGTCGCCTCGACCGCGACGGTCACCAGCTTGACCTTCTCGGTGACGGCCACCAACTCACCGCCGACCGGGTCACCGGGCAGGGCCTTCACCGCGCTCACCCGGACCGGCCCCGGCAGCACGACCGCCTGCCCGACCTCGATCCGGCCGGTGGGCTCCACGTCGAGTGCCTGCTGCCACTTCTTGATCGCGGCCACCAGCGTGTCGGTGAGCAGGGCCCGACCCGGGCCGATCCTCGTGCCGTCCTTCGCGCGGGTCGGCTGCGTGCCGATGGCGTACCCGAGCGCCTTCAGGTTGTCCCGCACGATCAGCACGTCGCTGCCCACCAGGCCGGGTTTGTCGAGGGTACGAAAGAGCGGGGTGCCGCCGAACAGCACCGGCACCGGTCGGTCGTCGACCCAGTACAGGGGCGTGCCCCGGGCCACCGTGTCACCGACCTTCGGCAGGCGGGTGACGACGCCCTCGCCGGCACCCTTGACCACCCGCTCCGGGCCGAAGCCGAGCGTTCCGTCGAGAGAGCGGCTGTCCGACAGGTCGGTGCGGCTCACCGTGGCCGTCGTCACCGGCGGCGGGCCGCTCGCCGTACCGTCGTCGTGCCGCCGCAGGGTCAGCGCCGTGACGCCCGCGCCGACGGCGACCACGACTGTCACCACGGCCACGACGAGCGCGGTCCGCCGCTTCGGCCTACCGTCCACCGAAGGCCTCCATCGTGCACTCGCGCTCCACCTGCGAGAGCGCCGGTCCGTCGAAGCCGCCCGAGGGGTCGGCGACCCCGTCGTCGTACGTCCAGCCGGAGCCGTCCGGGAGCGAGTGGATCTTCATGCCGCGACCCCGTAGGCACTGCACGTAGTCGTTCCACTGGCTCTCGTAGTTCGGGTTCCTCTTCTCGTCCAGCTCCGGCGGCTGAAGGGGCAGCTTGTTGGCGCACGCCACGTACGCCGCCTTCGGCTCGCCACTCTGGTCGAGCGAGATGCCCGGGCCGCTCCCCGTAGCGCCGGCCGAGCGGCCCTTGTTCTCCTTCACGCCGTTGTCCCGCAGGCAGAGGTGGTACGCGTACCAGAGCCGGTTCTCCTCCTCGTCGGTCGTGTCCAGGCGCAACTGCGGCCGACCGATCGTGGTCGCGCCGGACGTGGAGGTGCTCGGCGTGGCGGACGCCGTGGCGAGGGAGGCGACATCGGCGGCACCGTCGGCGGCGGACTTCTCACCGCCGCAGCCGGCGAGGACCGTGGCGAACAGGGTGAGCGCGGCGAGCCCGGCTCGTCGTGGTGCGTTCGTCATGGCGGCAGCCTCACGAACAGTTGTCAGAGACCTGTCAGGAAGCGGTCCTCATCCGGTAGCCCCAGCTCACGGGCGTCGCCGAGGGCGGCTCAGGACGGCCCGCAACACGTACAGTCGCTGCCGTGACCGCGCGGGTGCTGATAGCCGAGGACGACGAGAAGCAGGCCGAGTTGGTCCGCCGCTACCTGGAGCGGGAGGGGCACACGGTCGTCGTCGTCGGCGACGGGCGGGCCGCCCTGGAGCACCTTCGCCAACGCCCGCCGGACCTGCTGATCCTCGACGTGATGATGCCGAAGGTCGACGGCCTGGACGTCTGCCGCATCCTGCGCCGCGAATCCGACCTGCCCGTGCTCATGCTGACCGCCCGCGCCACCGAGGACGACCTGCTGCTCGGCCTCGACCTGGGCGCCGACGACTACATGACCAAGCCGTACAGCCCCCGCGAGCTGGTGGCCCGGGTGCGGACGCTGCTGCGCCGCAGCCAGCGGACGACGCACGCGGCCGACCCGGTGCTGCGGGTCGGTGACCTGCACGTCGACCCGATCCGCCACGAGGTACGCGTCGACGGACGACCCGTCGACTGCACGCCGGGCGAGTTCCAACTGCTCCAGGCGATGGCCGCCCAGCCGGGACGGGCCTTCACCCGGGACCAACTCCTCAGCCACCTGCACGGCTTCGACAAGTACATCACCGGCCGGACCGTCGACGTCCACGTCATGAACCTGCGCCGGAAGATCGAGCCGAACCCGCGCCGACCGGTCCGCCTGCTGACCGTCTACGGCGTCGGCTACAAGCTGGCGGAGGCGAGCCACCATGCGGCGTAAGGTGCCGCTGCACCGCAGCCTGCTGCTCCGGTTGCTCGCGCTGGCCGTCCTCATCGCCGTGGGCTCGATCGCCGCCACGGCCTGGCTGGCCGTCCGCACCACGACCGGGGCGATCCGGCAGGAACAGGGCCAGGCGCTCGCCGACGACGCCCGCATCTACGACACCCTGATCGGTTACGCGGCGACCCACCCGAGCTGGGACGGTGTCGACACCGCCCTGCGACCGCTCGCCGAGCGGGTGGGCCGACGGATCACCCTGACCACCGAGTCGGGTACGCCGCTCGCCGACTCGGCGCCGCAGGCCGGTCCGCTGCCCACCAAGCCCTCCGCGACCATCGACGCGCTCGCCGTCGACACCACGCTGACCCCGGGCTCCCCCGCGGTCGTCGACGCCGCGCGGATCGACCCCCGCGCCGCCGGCCCGTACCTGCTCCCGCCCGACGAGCGCCGCACGCTGCTCGACCGGGCGGACCAGGCCGTGCTGTGCCTTCGGGTACGGCCCAGGATCGCGGCCGTCGTGGCGCAGGGGCCGACCGGCCGGCCCCGGATCGAGACCCCCGGCACCGAGCTGGGCGACGACGCCATCTGCGGCGAGTCGCGGCGGAAGCTGGCCGACCCGACCGCCACCGAGAGCAAGGGCCTGGCGCAGCTCAACGCGTTGGTGAACACCTGCCTGGCCCGTCGCAAACTGGCGCCCGTGAGGGTCGACCTGGACTGGACGTGGAAGACGCAGCCTGCCCCCACGCGGAGCAGCCGCGCCGACGTCACCGAGGCCGACCAGGACCACAGCGAGGCGGTCAAGGCCTGTCTGGGCACCAGCCGCAGGGAACAACTCCTCCCGTACGTCGCGCCGGCGGCGAGCCTGTTCGTCTCCGATCCGGGCGGCCGGCCCACCACGACCTTCGACCTGTCCCGCGCCAACCAGGCCCGCATCGTGGCGGTCGCCGGTCTCGTGCTGCTGGTGACCGTCGGCGTCACGGTGCTGGCCGGTGTCCGGCTGACCCGTCCACTGCACGCGCTGACCGGCGCTGCCCAGCGGATGCGCGACGGCGACGGCGCGGCCCGTGTCCGCGTCACCGGCCGGGACGAGATCGCCCGGCTGGCCGAGGCGTTCAACGACATGTCCGAGCGGCGCGAACGCCTCGAACAGCTCCGACGCGCCATGGTCAGCGACATCGCCCACGAGCTACGCACCCCGGTCACCACGATCCGGGGCTGGCTGGAGGCCGCCGAGGACGGCGTGGCACCGCTGGACCGGCGGTTGGTGTCGTCGCTGCTGGAGGAGGCGACGTTGCTGCAACACGTGATCGCCGACCTGCAGGATCTCGCCGAGGCGGAGGCGGGCGCGCTGCGGCTGCACCCCGAGACGGTCTACCTCGCCGACCTGCTGGGCCAGGTGGCCGAGGCGTACCGCGTGCAGGCCGACCTGGCCGGCGTGACGCTGTCGGTGCTCCTCGACGCCGACCCGCAGGTGTACGCCGACCCGGTGCGACTGCGTCAGGTCGTCGGCAACCTGGTCGGCAACGCGGTACGCCACACTCCGAACGGCGGGCGTGTCACCATCAGCGCCGGGACGGCCGACGGGCAGGTGAGGATCGCCGTCGCGGACACGGGCAGCGGCATCAGCGCCGAGCATCTCCCCCGGGTGTTCGACCGCTTCTGGCGGGCGGAGAAGTCCCGCAGCCGGCAGACCGGCGGCAGCGGCCTGGGCCTGGCCATAGTCCGCAAGTTGGTGGAAGCCCACGAGGGCACGGTCCAGGCCGAAAGCACCCCCGAAAAAGGCTCAACCTTCACGGTCCACCTCCCCACCCAGCGGGGTTGATCAAGAGGTTCGCGTCATCCGGACCGCGGCGGGTTCAGGGTGTCGGTGCAAGCAGTAGCCGATCAAGGGCTTCTGCGGGAGTGTCCCATCCCAGGGTCTGGCGGGGGCGGCCGTTGAGTT